>JAEEZX010000019.1 GCA_016292045.1 Bacteroidaceae bacterium
ATGGGCGGCTCGAGACGCGGCAAGAGCATTGTTCTGCGTTCGCTGGAAGAGCTTTTCCTCAGCAAAGATATTGCAGAGAAAAATGCCGCAGTGAAAAGGGCTGCCGACTACTCTCTGCTCAGCGAGAAGGAACAGAAAGAGATGGCTCCACCAAGAGAGGTGATACGCATCTTCGACTCCATCCCGACATCCATTGCGCTGCTCAAACAGATGCAGATAAACGGCGGTGGTGCGATATATATTTCGTGCTCTGAATGTGGTGAGTTGGGTAAGAAGATAGGTTCAGCCTACTACTCTGTGACGCTCGACATGATGAAAAAGGGCTACGACGGAACAGGTGAGCCGTTCCTTCACGAAACATCTTCCAAGATCTATTTTGTTGAATCGATGAAGATATTCACAAACATCGGAGGCACTGAGGACCCGATGTATAAGGTTTTCAGCCATTGCGATTCGGACGGTACACTATCGCGAGGTGTCGTGACGATTCTGGGCGAGCCCAAGGATGAGGTCAAGGAAGGTCCTTACAAATCCCCTTCGTGGACGGAAGAGCAAGTGAAGATACTTCTCAGGGGAGCGAACAGGCTACGTAATTTTGACAACCGATTTAACGAAAACCAAAACGAAAACCAAAACAATGATAAAGAAAGTGATGAGCGCGTGTATGAAAGCGCAAAAGACAGTGACGGCAGTGCTCCTACCGTTGAAGAGTATAATATCAGTCTGCAAAGAGAGCGCGAACGTCATGCGCTCTGCATACCTGCAATTGTCTCATTCGGTAAGGAGATTAAGAGCGATTTATCGCGAATTGGTGAAATAGCTGACGATTGTTGCTCCAGAGCCTTCGAGGTTGCTCAGGGAATGTGCTATCTGCTCTATGTCGCTAACGGACTCGCAGAAATCCCCGAAGGGGAACGGGACGCAAAATACCACGAGACAATGCACAGGATCTTCGATGTGGTGCGCTGGTGGATAAATCGTTCGATGGAATGCGCCATAGCGATACAGACCCGGCTGAACGCCAACAGCAAATCGCACCGTGAGGAGATACGTCTGGCATACAAGCAGACAATCGGTGCGTCATCCGCTCTGGGTGTCTTCAACGAGCGGGAGATGGCCTTTGTTGAGTACGAGAAGTCGCACGCCGGGGAAATCGTCAACGTGAGGGCGGTGATAAATTCAATAGAACTGCTGAAAAAACTAAACCCGAAGACCGTGTCCAGAGATATCAAGGCGCGTGGATGGGAAGAGTTTTCGCATGGCAAATACAGAGTTCCAAAAAAGGAGGATTGATTATGAAAACATCAAAGAAAATACTGAAGAAAGTAAGAGGGACGTATAAGAAGAAGGTATCCCTCACCAGCCTTGCCGAAGAATACTACGGCGATGAGTATTGTGATTCACACAGGCGCTTCCTTTTCCGCAAGGAAATGGAGCTAAAGTTCGGACACCATCTTACGCTCGAAAAGCGCCTGAAAAGACGCGGCTACCATCATCGGAGACCTCTGACACCGGAAATGCTTAGCGTCATAAAGGAAAGAATCGGAAAGCCGTGAGAGATGTAAGAAGTAAGATGTAAGAGTGAAGAACGAAGGCGCCCCAAAAAATCGGAATATTCGGAGTATTCGGAATAATCGGAGTATTCGAAGGGCGCCTCTTCACTCTTCACTAAAAATGGCATCCGAAAGGGTGCCGTTTTTTGTTCCCGAGACATCCGAGACATTCGAGACATCAAATTTTGTGTCCCCTACTCTGTCTAGAAGAGAACCTTCCTGCCCCTGTTGATGTAGATGCCCTTCTTCGTGGGCCTCGAACTCAGTCTGCGGCCGCTCAGGTCGTACCACACACCATCGGATTCTTCACTCTTCACTCTTAACTCTTCACTCTTCACTTCATCCACTCCCGTGGAACCGGCATCGTCCCAATGCAGCATGAAATGGTCCACACTCCACCAGGCCGTGGTCTGCGCACTGATAAAGGCATTGACAGTAAGCCTGTCGCCGCTCTGGGCCGTGAACACAGGCAAGGTCACCTTCTGCCAACCGCGCTGATAAGGGCTGCCGTCCACCGTCTGGTCGCCAATGCCCGTGAGAGTCTCCTGATAAACAGTCTCCTCACCGCTGCGGGAACGGTGCACAGCCTGCAACGTGACATTCTGACCCGTGGCGCAGCGCATCAAGGCACTCAGCGTGAAGTCACCGGCCGGAAGATACTCGACAGTCTGCGACATCGACGACTCCAGAGAACCCTGACTGTAGACATCGAAATATGAGTTGCCGCTGTCGCCGTCCCAGGACTGACCGCTGCGGGTCTCCTGGTTGTGCGTCGTCCAGCCGTAGAGGTCGGCACGCAGGCAGTCGGTGTTCTTTATCAGTGACGAAGCATCTCTGCCGCCCTGCTCCTCATCGGGACATACTGCCGCCAACTGCTCGTCGCGACGCTGCGCCGCATCGGCAAGGAACCGGTCGCCCTCGCCGCCAAGCACCTCATCCTCAGTGCCAAGACGGACAAGCTGGAAATCGTCGGCACCGGCCCAGCGGGCTGTCATCACACCCTGATTCCTGATGCCGATACGCAGCGTGCCGCCGCGCACCACAATACGGTCGATGACGGTCTCGCGTCCGTAGTCAATCTCCGAATCGACGGTGACGGGTGCGAAATACTCCACATCCTCGGCACGGGCATAGAGACCCACGTTGCCGTTAACAGAGGCTCCGCTGACTTCGTTCGACGAATTGAAGCACACAGCCCTCAGTTCGTACACACCGGCGGGCAGGTTGTCGATATCCTGATGATAGTCGAAAGCCATTATCTCCGCCGTGGGAGACCACACCTCGAGATAGGTGTCGCCGGTGGCCTTCGTATAACCGTTGGCGGCGCTGCGCTCACACACCCATCCCGGAACGGCATCCTTGGTGGAGGTCTGTATGTGGGGATTGGTGATGTAGCCGGTACTGAGCTCGCTGCTGGTGGCCTCGCCGCCATAGAGCGTGGTGGCCGTCAGACGGAAGCTGTCCGTGTAGCGCTGTATGGCGGTGAGAGGCACGGTGTATTCCATGCTGCTGCCCTCGAAGTCGGGACGGCTGTCGAACACAGCCAGGGCAGTCCATTCCCCACCCCCGGTCCTGCGCTCCAGCGTCATCTGCTCCGTGGCATCGCCGTTGGTGTTGCCGATGAGGAATGTCAGCGTGCCGTCATCCTCGTTGATGCGATAGTCCAGCGTGGGAGTCTTCACTCCGGGAGCCCACCACGCGGGAGCCTTGGTGTTCTCGGCACGGTAGGCAAAGGTGGAGCGATGGTCGCGATAGACCTCTCCGGCAGGCGTGATGCCTCCGTCGTCGTAGAACATATTATTGCGCCAGTAGTCGAAGGAATAGATGGCATAGCGCTCTATGTAGTTGCTCTCCTCCAGACGCACCAGCAGGGCCTGCAGATAGGCACGCGACTTGTCGTAGCTGTTGATGACCGACGAGGTGGAACTGTGCCACGAGGCGCCTATCTCCATCTCGGAGAGCCATACGGGGCGGCCGGTGGTGTTCCAGATGGTCCAGCACTGGTCCGTCATATACTTGGCGTAGGTGTCGGCATCGCGGCTGCCGATGTCCCAGTAGGCGTGCGTCACCACGAAGTCGCAGCGCGAGTGGTTGTCGTTGTTGTCCACATAGCTGCAGTAGTTCTTAAGATAATCGAAGTCGGTAGGTTGCGGCGAACCGATACGTCCTCCTCCCGCCTGGAAATCATCGTTCAGCTGATAGGCCGTCCAGGCATCGATGGTGCCCCCGCAGGAGCATATACTGCTGGTGTGCTGCTCGGAATGGTCGGGCTCGTTGAGCGACATGGATGCCGTCGCCGTCTTGTTGTTCACGTCGGAGGCGCCGGGCCAGTAGCGATGCTGGCGGCAGGGCACATACTCCATATTGGAGGTGGAACTGTAGCCGGCACTCCACGACCAATACCACGTGGCACGCAGCTGAGGACCCTTCGTGGCGCCGCCCGTGTCAGCCCAGCCTTTCTTGGAGACATACTGCCAGGGCTTGATGTTGACGGACGAGACGCGGCGGCTGAGCGACGCAGGCAGAGTGACCACCTGGTCGGCATGGTCGGCCACATAGACGCGGCTGTGTCCGCTGCCTCCTGTGCCGGAAGCCAGCGTGGCCATATAGCCGCGACGCAGAGTGAAGGATGTCATCGTGTTGCTCTGCCCGCCAAGGTCGCTGTGATTGCCAACAGCCAGAGTGAAATCGCCGGAAGTGCCCTCGCATGTCATAGGCACCGCGGGCAGGGGAATGACGGCGGCGCCGTTGAGATAGATGGCCACGCGGCAGTTGACGTTGTTACGGGCTTTCTCACCGGAGACGGTCACATACTTGAGATACTTGCTGATGACCTCGCTCGGCACGATATTGTCGAAAATGAGCCACGTACGCTCGCTGCCGAGATTGACAGTGCTGCCAGTCATCGGATTGTCGTTAGACGTGATGTGGATGTCTATTGCATCGCTGCAGTCGAGACTCCTGCCGCTGAGACGGCAGAAATCCACTTCCCTGACACCCTGTGCATTGGTGTACTCCTGCGACTGCCAGGCTTCGCGCGCTTCCTCCCAACTGCTTCCCACGGCGGGAATGACGGAGAACTGTGTGTGACTGCCCTTGCGCTTGTCGTAGTAGACGCTGACGTAGTCCTTACTCTTCTGGGCACCGTCTATGCCGACGCACTTGCCGTTCTTCTTGCTGACAATATGCACGTAGGCACCCTCGTCTGCCTGCCAGCAGAAGCGGTCGGCTGTGGACTTCGACTCCAGTGTCATACTCCACGCGTTGGCCGAACTGGCAGCCAGATACTTGCCGCTGCTCTTCTGACGCAGCAATACGTAGCCGGACTGGCCCGACTCCTCAGCCACGAAGACATAACCGTCGGAGCGGGTGCCGTAAGCCGACAGGGCGGGACCGCTGCCGGCCTCGTTGGAGCCCAGCAGCTTCTCGTAGATGTTAAGCCAGATGTAATACTCCGTACCCGGATTCAAGGCGGCAGGGGCCGTCGTGAACACCGTCATGAGCAGGCTGACACCCAGCAGGAGTCGTCTCATCATTTATCCTTGCGCACCATTTTGGGGATGCGAATCTGAGCGCCGGGAGGAATGATATCGGGGTTCTTTATATCATTGAACACTATAATATATTCCATCAAGTCGCTGTTACCAAGTTCTTTACGGGCTATCTTCAGAAGACCCTCGCCCACCTGCATCTCATGCACGCAGACCTCGCCCACAATCCAATAGTCGCCGCCCTCCACCTGAGGATAGTTCTTGGCAAGCTCCTCGGGAGTGGGTTCTGCCACAATCACCTCCTCTTCCACTACGGGTTCGTCGTCCACAGCAGGTTCGGTGACCTCGTTGGTTCCGCGCTGTGTGCCGAAATAGTAGCACACGCCGCCCACGATGAACAGCAGCACGATGATGAGCAGCCACTTCCACCACGAAGAGCCCTCGCTCTGCTGCACGGGAGCAGCGGCCTCGGGAGCTTTCTGTTCGGGGGCCTTCTCCTCCTTTGCGGGCTTCGGTTCGGGCTTGGGTTCGGGCTTCGGTTCGGGTTTCGGCTCGGGCTTCGGTTCGGGCTTCGGCTCGGGTTTCTGTACGGGAGCAGGCTCCTCGGTCTTCTTCACGGGAGGCACTGCGGGAGTGTCGATGCGCTCCATATCCTCCTGAGAAGTGGAATCGGCGAGCACTGTCGTCTCGAACTCGGAGAACGGGCGGTTCACCTGGTCGCGCAGGGAAGCGTCGGGAGTGAATGTCACCTTGGTGTGGCCCTCAATACGGATACGTTCACCGGTGTTGACATCTACGCTCTCGCGATCGCTCACCTCGATGAGCTTGAAGGTGCCGAGTCCCTTCACCTTGACGAGTTTATCCTGCATGAGACCTTCGCGTATGGTCTCGAAGAAGATACGCACGAAATTTTCGGTATCCTGCTTTGTGATACCGGTTCGCTTTGCCATCTTGGCAGCGAGTTCTAACTGCGAAATTTTCTGTTCCATGATATAAACTCGTTAAGGACTAAATCTTTGACTTCAGTATCTGACTGGGTTTGAAGGCCACTACAAGTTTTGGCGGCACAAGCATACGCTGGCCGGTGGTGGGATTGACAATGACGCGCTCCAGACGCTTCTTCACCTCGAAATTGCCAAATGAGGAGATGCTCACCGTCTGTTCGTCTTCAAGGGCTGCCGTGAGTTCGCTCACGAGAGCTGCCACCTGTTGGTTCACTACACGCGAAGGAAACTGTCCCTTACGCATTACGGTTGATAGGAATTCCTTGTTGTTCATAGTATAGTAGAATATAAATCGAAATCATCTGCTGATGTGACCTTCACATCGTAGAAACGTCCCGCCTGGACATCGGGTGCATCGGCAACGGCGATGAGCACCTCGGGATCCACCTCGGGAGAATCGAACTCGGTGCGTCCCACCCAATAGTCGCCCTCGCGGCGGTCGATGATGACGCGCAACTGCTGCCCCACCTTCTCGCCCTGCACCTCGGAGGAGATGCGCTGCTGCACACGCATGAGTTTGGAGAGGCGTGCCTGCTTGGTCTCCTCGGGAATGTCGTCGCTGTAGTGGTCGGCACTCCACGTGCCCTCCTCCTCACTGTAGGCAAAGGCACCGAGACGCTCGAAACGTACCTCGCGCACGAAGTCGAGGAGTTCGTTGAAGGCCTCCTCCGTCTCTCCCGGATGGCCCACCATCATCGTGGTGCGCAGATGTATGCCGGGCACGGCGGCGCGTATGTCGCTTATGAGGCGGCGCGTCTGATCCGCTGTGATGTGGCGGTGCATCTTTTCGAGCACGGGATCGGCGATATGCTGCAAGGCGATGTCGAGATAGCGGCACACCTTGGGATTGTTGCGCATGACATCGAGGAGCTCCATGGGGAAGTCGGTGGGATATGCGTAGTGGAGACGTATCCACTCCACACCATCGACAGCGGCAACGGCCTCGACAAGCTGTGCTATGCGGCGCTCGCCGTAGAGGTCGAGACCGTAGTAGGTGAGTTCCTGGGCTATCACCTGCAGTTCCTTCACACCCCGGCTCACGAGATAGCGCACCTCCTCCACGATGTCCTCAACGGGACGGGAGACGTGACGGCCCGTGATGATGGGAATGGCACAATAGGCGCAATGGCGGTTGCAGCCCTCGGAAATCTTGAGATATGCGTAGTGGGAAGGCGTGGTGACGCGGCGCTCGCACATGAGGTCGCTGCGCACGCTGGCACCCAAATCGCGGACGATGCCGTCCCAGTCGAACTTACCGTAGAAGCGGTCCACCTCGGGAAGTTCTCCCTGCAGTTCCTCCAGATAGCGCTGAGAGAGGCATCCCATCACGTAGAGACGGCGCAGCCTGCCCTCCTTCTTGCGCTCTATCTGCTCGAGGATGACATTGATGCTCTCCTCCTTGGCATCGCCGATAAATCCGCAGGTGTTGACAATTGCCACATCACCGCCGGGCATCTCGGGGTCGTGGTGTACATCAAAACCCTCAGCCTCAAGCTGACGGATAAGACGCTCGGAATCCACGAGATTCTTACTGCATCCCAGGGTGATAATATCAACTGAACAGCGAATCAACGAATGCTCTGCGATTGAACGGTTGGAGATCTGCCATGCCCTCGCCCAGACCTATATAGCGTACGGGTATCTTGAACTGGTCGCTGATGCCAATCACCACACCGCCCTTAGCTGTGCCGTCGAGCTTGGTGATGGCCATTGAGGTGACGTCGGTGGCTGCCGTAAACTGCTTCGCCTGTTCGAAGGCGTTCTGTCCCGTGCTGCCGTCGAGCACCAGCATCACATCGTGAGGTGCGTCGGGAACGAGTTTCTGCATCACACGCTTTATCTTGGAGAGCTCATCCATGAGCCCCTTCTTGTTGTGGAGACGGCCTGCCGTGTCGATGAGCACCACGTCGGCTCCCTGAGCCACAGCGCTCTGCAGCGTGTCGTAGGCCACGGAAGCGGGGTCGCTGCCCATCTGCTGACGCACTACGGGCACTCCCACTCTCTCGCCCCAGATGACTATCTGCTCCACTGCGGCGGCGCGGAACGTGTCAGCGGCACCGAGCACCACCTTCAGACCGGCCTCCTTGAACTGGTAGGCCAGTTTGCCTATCGTTGTGGTCTTGCCCACTCCGTTGACGCCCACCACCATGATGACATAGGGTTTCGTCCCGTCGGGGATGACAAAGCCCTCTGTGTCGGAAGTATTGTTCTCCTCGAGGAGAGAGGCTATCTCGTCGCGCAGGATATGCTGCAGTTCACTCGTGGTGACGTATTTGTCGCGCTTCACACGGGCCTCAATACGGCGTATGATGTTGAGCGTGGTGTCCACACCCACATCGCTCGTCACAAGCACCTCTTCGAGATTGTCGAGCACATCCTCGTCCACAGTGTCGCGCCCTGCAATGCTGCGCGTCAGCTTACCGAGAAAAGACTCTTTTGTCTTCTCCAGTCCCTGGTCGAGGGTCTCTTTCTGTTCCTTTTTGAAAAATCCGAAAAATCCCATAAAAAAGCAAAAAAGGGAATGAGAACCAAACGGTTTTCACTCCCTTGTATCTTTTCTGTTTGGTTCTTCTTTAGTTTTTGAAGAAATCCTTTACAGCCTCGTTGGGTACCATCTGCTCGTTGAAGCTATAGGTGCCAGCTGCGTTCTTTACCATCTTAATAACCTTGGTGTAAGAACGTCCGTCGGTCTTGCCAGTCTGAAGCGTGGCCACTGTTTTCTTTGCCATAGTAGTGTAATGTTATTAAGTGTGGATTACTTGATTTCCTTGTGAATAGTCATTCTCTTGAGGATGGGGTTGTACTTCTTCAACTCCATACGGTCGGGGGTGTTCTTACGGTTCTTCGTCGTAATGTAACGAGAAGTTCCGGGCAGACCGCTCTCCTTCATCTCTGTGCACTCCAGAATCACTTGAACTCTGTTGCCTTTAGCCTTCTTTGCCATAGTCTTCTGTTTCTATGCCAGCTCTGCCTCGTCGGCAAAACTGACACGCTTTCCTTTTAGCCGATTACACGAATGTTTTTCCAATCACAATAGCCCTTAGCAACAGCGTTCTTGAGGGCAGCATCCAGTCCGACCTTATTGATGTAGCGCAGGCCGTTGGCACAAATGTTCAGGCTGATCCAGCAATCCTCCTCCACGTAGTAGAACTTCTTGGTGAAGAGGTTCACGTCGAAAGTGCGCTTGGTGCGACGCTTTGAGTGCGACACATTGTTGCCAATCATCGCTGTCTTGCCTGTAATCTGACAAATCTTAGACATACTCGTATCTTTATTGCGTTATTTTCTATGTGTTACTTCCAAACAGGGCACAAAGGTATAGCCTTTTTCTGACTTCGCCAAACTTTTACTTAAAAAATTACCTTAAAAGCCCATTTTTTTCTTCCAGTCAACAAAAAAGAACGGTTCATCCAGCATCTGAGCACCCTCTTTGTCGATGAAAAGCTGCGTTGTGGTGCCTTCGAGACACAGTGCGCCATCCCTTTCACGGAAAATTTTGTAGCGGTAATCCAGACGTGCACCGCGCTTGTGGACGTAGGTGGTGTGTATCACCGCCACATCGTTCATCTCCAGGGGAGCCAGACAACGGTAGTGCACGTCGAAGATGGGAGCTGTGATGCCGGTCTGCATCATCACCGTGTAGTCGCACCCGGGATAGTGACGCCCGAAACTCTCGCGCCCGTCCTCCAGATACTTGACATAGTTGCCGTGCCACACACGATGCATGGGATCCAGTTCGGAAAACTTCACCGGCACGCGGCAGATATCCTTTATTTCCACTGGTAGTCGGAGAATGTGTAGAGTGTGTAGTTGTCGCCCCTCTCGTTCATGCGAAGAGACTTTATTTCACCGTTCTTGCCGTCAATCACAAGCAGAAAAGAAGTGAACATCATACGCTTGGCTGTCTTGGCATCGGCCTTCGGGGTGATGGTGATGAGAATATCGCCGTCCTCCTTCTTCATCTCGAGGTCGCTGGTCTTGGACAGGTCGGTACCGCCGGCGAGAATGCTCTCCCAAACAGCCTGGAAGGTCTTGAACTGCACATTGGTCTTGGAAGACGTCTTGTGGGGCTTGCCCTTCATCGTCATCGTGAACTGCGTGCCGTTCATATCGAGGGCTTCCTTGCCGCCGTCCATCGTGATATTCACCTTGTCGGGACGCGACATACTGAAAGAACCCTGAAGAACCTCGTCCTTTGCCACCACTTTCTTGTGGCGCACACGCTGGCACTTGGCTGTCACCGTCTGCACTGTCTTGTACTTGGCACAGGCCTTCTGATAATCGCTCTGCTGCGCCCACATGAACGAGGAGAGCAGACAGAAGAATGCTAAAAGTATATGTTTCATCGTCTTACGATTTTTTCGGGATTAAGTGTAGAGACCGCCGTTAATGCTTATCACATTGCCAGTGACATATGAAGCACCCTCGGAAGCGAGGAATGCCACCACTTCAGCCACCTCTTCGGGACGACCGAAACGACCGGCAGGAATTGTTTTCTTGAGCGTTGCCTCGTCGAGACCCTCCACCATGTCGGTCTTGATGAAACCGGGAGCAATGGCGTTGACCGTGACATTCTTCTTAGCCACCTCCTGAGCGAGAGCTTTCGTGGCAGCAATGATGCCACCCTTGGCAGCGGAGTAGTTGGTCTGACCGGGAAGGCCCTTCAAACCGCTCACCGAAGCCATGTTGATGATACGGCCGAACTTGTGGAACTGCATCGGAGCCAGGAGAGGCTGCGTCACATTGTAGAAGCCGTCGAGAGTGATGGTGAGCACACGGTTCCAGTCCTCGCGGGGCATCAGCGCCATCACGTTGTCGCGACGGATGCCGGCATTGTTGAACAGCACCTCGATATACTCGTCCTCGTGGCTCGTCTGCCACTCCTCAATAGCCTTGCGGGAAGCCTCTGCGTCGGAAACGTCGAACTTCATCAGCGTGCCGTCGCTACCGGCCTCGCGCACCATACGGAGCGTTTCCTCGGCGGCTGCAGTGTTGCCGGCATAGTTAATCAACACATGATAGCCCAAAGAAGCCATCTTAACGGAAACTGCACGGCCGATACCGCGACTTCCACCTGTAATCAATGCGTATTTCATCTCGTAATGTTTTATTTCGTTACAAACTGTTTATCACTTGTTCACACGTAAACTGCGCCGTACGGGTCACTCCCATCAGTCCGTGGAGCACTACATTCTGTCCCGTGAGGAACAGGTTGCCCACCGACATCTTGGGAGAGAGTATCGTCATAAGAGGATTCTGCCAGTCCTTGCGCATTCCGTAGGCGCTACCCTCCGGTGTCTTGTTGTAATCGCGCCACGTGAGCGGAGAGGATGTGTATATCTCCTCTATCTGCGACGAGAGACCCGGCAACTGTGTTTCCGCGAGTGCAATACACTCCTCAGCGAAAACACCCTTGAGAGCCTTGTAGTCCTCCCCTCTCCGACCGACAGATGTGTCGCTCCAGCGGCTCCATGTCCCGAACAGCGTGGGAGTGAGAATATCTATCTGGTCGGACGCAGGATTGGTGACCAGCACGGCACCGACAGGACGCTGCGGACATTCATGCTGTCCCCAAACATCTCCTCGCGCGTATATATATTTATTATGGTTAAAAGCAGGAAGAGCACCCTTCTTCGTCACCACGGAAACGGTGAACATGCCGAAAGAATTGGGCACCGATGCCATGCGACGACGGAAGACACCTTTTATCTTGCGGCTCTCCTTAATCCACGAGAGTGTGGTGACAGGATGGGCATCGGAAATGAAGAAGCGGCCTTCGTAGACATTTCCCAAGGAAGTGCGCGCAGCGGCAATCAGTTCGTCACGCTCGACGAGTTCCTCCACCTCCTCGCCGCAGAGCACCTCACCGCCGTACGATCTGATATCCCCGATGAGTCTGTCGACCATCAGCGAACCGGGTCCGTCGAGACGCCAGCTGCTTTCGATGAAAGGTCCCTGATTGTGGACAAAAGAAAAGAGAGGAAGAGTGTCGCGACGCAGTTCCATCTTGAGACAGGTACCCGAAAGTACGTCTATCAGCAGAGGGTCGTGGAAAAGTTCATTGAGCCATGTCCATGCAGAAATATTCACTCCGTCTCTCTCACCCATTTCGCGCAGAGCACGGACATAAGTGTGAAGCGCTTCCCTCTCGTGCGGGAAGTCATGCGAAAGATTCTCTGCAAAGCGCTCGAAGCCCTCCTTGTAGAGGAATGTGCTCCCCTCTATCGTCACCTTGTCGAACCCCTCCGGATCGAGACGTTTCCAGGGAAGCGACAACAGGTTGAGGTCTGCGAAAAGATTATGGAGAGCCTGTCCTTCGTCCAAACCGCCGACATAGTGCATCCCCGTGTCGAAATGACGGCCTTTGCGCAGGTAGCTCTGCAACGAACCGCCCGGCTGTCCCTGACGCTCCAGAACGACAACCTTCAACCCTTTGCGGGCAAGTGTATGGCCACAGGCCAAACCTCCTAATCCACTACCTATTATGACGACGTCGTACATAACGGAATATTGCGGGCTGTGCCACATAACTCAACACCACAGCACTCACCATACCTACGAGTGTGGCAAATCCCACGCTCTGAATAGCAGGATGCTTCGCCAACAACATGGAAGCCACCGTAACTACAAGGATAAAGGCAGAGAACATAATGGCTGTCTTGTGACGGCCGAGAACCTTGTCATTACCGT
The DNA here is from genome assembly GCA_016292045.1 of Bacteroidaceae bacterium. GTDB lineage: Bacteria > Bacteroidota > Bacteroidia > Bacteroidales > Bacteroidaceae > Physcousia. The sequence continues at coordinate 12,739 of JAEEZX010000019.1, forward strand.
CGTTCTCATGAATGAGACCCGACATGATGAATATGCTGTAGTCAACACCAATACCGAATATGAACGTGGATATGATGATGTTGATAAGGTTGAAACGCACTCCGAAGATAGCCATTGCACCCAATACGATGAGCCACGAAAGCACAATCGGGAAAAAGCCCAAAAGCGTGTATTTCCAGTTGAAATGGAAACTGAACAGCAACACCAGGAATACGAATCCCATGCTTATCCACTGAAGTACATTGAAATCCTCGTTGAGCTGACGCAATGTATCGCGCGTATAATAATAGGTGTCGAGCACCATAAGATTGTCGTCCTTGGTGACAGCATCGCAGATGCGCAGGAATGTGGCATCCAGACTGTCGGGCTTATATCGCACACTGGAGAGCACCAGATACTGTCCTCCATAGGTCTCCTCAATAAGCGTGGAAAGATAACCGTAGGGAATGATATCCGCCTCGTAGAGAGCATCCGGTTCGTAGTCCCTCGTAGCAGCCTCAAAGAAAGGAGCAAAGCCGTCCGCAGAAAGACCGGCCCGGGGAGCTGTGGCATCGACGAGACGCTTCACCTTGGAGAGACGCTCCTCGTTCCAGAACTCCTTCCATGCCTCAATGCGCTTCTCCTGCACTTCGAGCGGAACGAAGAGAACACCCGTGTGAGTATACCCGCTCACGAGGCCCTCCTTTTCAAGCGAATCAAGTTTTGCCTCCAACAGAGAGAATTTCTCAACCGCCTCCTCAGCTGTCGCACCTTGGGATGCAAAATATGTGGACTCGTCGCCGGTAGCCGTTTTCTCACTCAGGAGTTCTTTGCTCTTGGATGTCATCTCAGACACATATCCGAGATTGTTCATATCGGCATCGAAGTCCGTGCCTTTAATCAGATATGCCAGCACACAGACGGCGGATATCGTACCGATGACACAGGCAAGCACCTTACTCTTGTCGAAAGGATAGGCACTCAGCTTGTCCATAATAGCAAAAGCCCTCTCACCCTTGCGCGTCTTGCCGATATCCAAAAGATGCGGGAGATATATCAGCGAGAACAACGTGGTGCCGACGATGGCAAAAGCTGCAAAAAGGCCGAAATCCTGAAGAAGGTCGGTCTTCACGAACAATAATCCTATGAAACTGCCTATCGTTGTGATGCATCCAAGAAGTACCGGCTTTGTCTCCTCGCGGAGCACCATCTCACTGTTTCCGGAATACTTGAAGTGGGTGATGACATGCAGTGCATAGCTCATAGCCACACCCAGTACGATAGCACCAATACCGAGAGCCATCAAAGAGAACTGTCCCTTGATGAAATACATCATCGTGAGACCGAAGAATGTGCCGAATGCAACCGGCAACACCAACAGAGGCAACGCAGACCATGAGCGAAGACAAAGACCAAGGACTATGAGTACCAGCACCAGAGAGCCCAATATCGTTGTCAAAAGGTCGCCCTTGATTGTGGAAGAGTTATAATATCCGTTCGCGGGCGTACCATGATATGATATATTAACCTGCGGATGTGTCTCGCGGAATTGTTCTATCCGTTTATTGAGAGTCTCAAAGAGACTACTGCCCTGCCCCGTATTTGTCGCAGAGAATTTCGGTGTGATGATAGCCAGACAGACGGTTGAGTCCGGAACAAAAATATGACCGTCTACCGTACTGTAACCTCCCCCGGTACTGCTTAGGAGCGGAGCTATCTTTTTCTCCATCACAGAACGCATACCGATGGGGTCCATCTCCAGAAGCTGTGGAAATATGTCGGCCACATCGCTCTGCATATCCTCCACATTCTTAGCCATCTGATAACGCATATGTTCCTCTGTGAGCAGCGTATCGAATGCCTCGTAGCAGGACTCGTCCACGTATGCCGGCAAATGCTCTGTGAGATAGTCGACAGCATCGAACATCAAATCCTCATTAATCTGATAGAACACATCGTCTATCGTACGCTCTTCCTCAGGTAGATTCTCCTGTGGAATCAGCAAAGAATCAACGAATTCATCACAAACGCTGATGAGCTCGTCTTTGTCCTCACCCTGGAACAGCACAAAAGTCTTATCCTTGATACGTAAGGATGAAAACGCCAGTTTAATACTACCGTCTTCATTACGAGACGATGGCATCAACTTGTTAAGGTCTTCCTCAAGATATATCTTTGAGGAGAAATATCCTAACAGAAAAAACAAAAAGACCATCGACAGCCACATGAGGAGGCGATGGTTCTTGAAATAATGATATATACTAACAAACAGTTGTGTCACACTAATACCCCTTTCAGTTCCATATATTTTTGCTGCTCATCGCGGACAACTCCTTGAACCACGTAGCCGCCACCCTTAGCCTCTGCAGACACTTCGACTGTAATTCTGGGACACACCGCCGGTGTGGCGACAGCCGTCAGACGACACAGTTTAATGCTCTCATAGCGCAGGTCGTTTTTCTGAAGTACCATACATACACATTCTTTGATGGTCTCCATGTTACAAACTCCGGGACAAACGGGTTTGCCCGGGAAGTGACCATCGTAGACACTGCATTCTGGAAGAAGCTCCAGACACACACTGCCCTTCATTTCCTCCTCTCTCTCAACAGAGATAATCTTGTAGAAGTTATTATTCAGGAACATATATTTTCATTTGAGTGTCTGCAACCACTTCATCTCCCACTCTTGTTTCCCCGCGCATCAGAGTGACGCCCTGCACCTCCGGTCCCATTGAAACCACAGTCTCAAGCACATCACCCACTTTCGGACGCTGGTACAGGTGGAAATTCTTTACCTCACCAATATATCCAATAGGTGCCTCTGTAGCACCTGTTTCTCTTGCCTTCCAACCGGCATGAGCAGAAGCACTCTGAGCGATATGCTCAACAAGCGCCACCTCAGAGAGGCGGCCGTCGGACTCGATGAAGAAGTTGCCTTCCTTTACGGTGTAACGGCAAACTGCTTCATCTTCCGAGGCACGCACCAAAACGTCCACCATCCGAATGGGGGCACGCTGAGGTATCAGTTCTTCTATTGAATAGGGCATTCCCTCTTCTTACTGATGAGATTCAATGTAATCGTACAGATCCTTGAAGGTCTTAACCTTAGGCAGATCCTCAACAGGAATCTTCACTTTGAAGGTGTACTGAATAACAGCAACGAGGTCAACCAAAGAGAGGCTATCCAACTGGAGAGTGTCGTAGATAACAGCGTCATCAGTGATAACACTTTCTTCTACTTCAAACTCTTCTGCCAAAGTAGATTGTACCTTTGCAATAATGTCTTCGCGTGTCATAATTCAATTTTTTTGTTTGGTTTAAAAATTATTGTTTTTTCTATATTGTTTAGTCCACATTCTTGACAATCAGGGTGGAGTTCGTGCCGCCAAATCCGAAACTGTTGGACAGGAACATATCGAAATGCTTCTCTATCGTCTCGGGAATAACGTTCACGCAGGCAGTCTCTTCGTCGGGCTCCTCAAAGTTCAGGTTGCCGGCAATGAAACCGTTCTTCATCATGAGCATAGAATAAATACACTCTGCTGCACCTGCAGCCCACATCTCGTGACCGGTTTGAGACTTTGTACTTGTCACAGGAACCCTGTAGTCGCCGAATGCCTGAGCAATAGCCATAGCCTCACGTCCGTCACCGGCATGAGTGGATGTTGCATGAGCATTCACATAGCCTATCTCCGTTGGACTTACCCCAGAAAGGCGCAAAGCCATTTCCAGACTCTTGCGAGGACCCTCTACATTGGGTGTAGAGATATGGTCACCATTACCGCTGAATCCCCAACCTACAATCTCTGCCAAAATCTTGGCACCACGCTTCTTGGCGTGCTCCTCGCTCTCAAGAATCAATGTTGCAGCACCACCGCCGGGTACAAGTCCGTTGCGGTTCTTGTCAAACGGACGACAGGCCTTGAGAGGCTCATCCTCTCTTGTAGAGAAAGCCTGAATACCATCAAAAGATGCCACGCAGTACATATTGTTCTCCTGGCCGCCACCGCAAATAACACAATCCTGCAAACCGTTCTTAATCAACAGATAGGCATTACCAATTGCAATTGAAGAAGATGCACAGGCTGCAGAAGAAGTCAGATTGATACCACGCAGTCTGAACAGACAAGCAAGATTCATCGTAATTGTGGAGTTCATCGACTGGAAGATAGCACCGCTACCACAGCTCGCTGTGTCACCACACTGACGGAATTTATCCAAAGCAACCATTGTTGCCTCTGCAACACTGTCATTGCCGTAAATTATACCTACATCATGCTTGTCCAGATAATCCTGATCAATACCGGCCTGCTCCAAAGCATCCTTTGTTGCCATATAAGCATACTGTGCCTCCTCCGGCATGAACATACGCATGTTGCGAGGAACAAACGGTTTCAAATCTGGCTTGGGAACATTGGTACAAAGGCCGCTGCGAAATCCTGCTGCCTTTCTCTCCTCGGAGAAAATAATTCCGCTCTTGCCATCATAAAGGCTCTGACGGACATCATCCAATGTCTGGCCCAGACAGGACCATATTCCCATACCTGTAATAACTACTTTGTTTTCCATTTCACTATTATTTCATTTTCCACTTATGATACTCATTTTCCTATTTCTTTGCACCAGCATCTGCGCCTCTTGATTTTCTCCGGCCCGAGAGGCTTCCACTGGGAAAGTTCTTTGACGTTATCCTCCAATTGAGGACCCGTTTCTGCATATCTAAATCCCTTGCGATTAAACACAGGAATTAAATCGTTGAATATAAGAGCATTCACACCCATGCCCTGAAGATCCGGACGCACAGCTATCAAAAGCAGCTGCACCGTATCCTCATGCCTCCACTTCAGCGCACGCATAATGTGCCACCAGCCCAATGGCAGCAAGTGACCGTTCACTTTCTTCATTGCCTTGGAAAGGGACGGTATTGTCACCGCTGCAGCAACCAATTCGTTATCTCCGTTGACAACGCAAGGGATAAGCTCAGTGTCGATAATGGGCACGTATTGCTTGAGAAAATCATTAATCTGATTCTCCGTGAATGCCGTGAATCCGAATAACGGCTCATATGCCTTATTCATCAGGCGAAACACCTCATGTCCCTTTTCTCCCAGCAATTGCGTGCTGTTATATTTTACCACATGCAAACCGAACATCTCTCCCGAAAGCGCCGCTACACGAGCATACTTAACAGGCACTTCTGAGGGAACAGCCACACGGATGTGCAACCAGTCTGCCTCTTTTTCAAAACCAAGCGCCTTCATGTGCTCCGGATAGTAGGGATAGTTGTATATCTCCGTCATCATCCCCTCTCTTTCAAAGTCCTCCACGAGCATTCCCTCTTTGTCAAAATCTGTAATACCCATCGGACCTTGAATACGCTCCATACCCTGCTCCGCTCCCCATTTCTCCACGGCTTCTATCAAAGCACGGGAAACGTTCAAATCGTCTATGAAATCAATGAATCCAAATCGAACATTTCTTGTGCCCCACTTCTTATTCGCATTCTGGTTTATGATACCCGCAATACGGCCCACCACTTCACCATTCTGCCATGCAAGGAAGGGCTGCACCTTGGCAATAGCTAATGCACTGTTTTTCTTCGGATTAAACGTATCGTAGACATCACGATTCAAATCCGGAACAAACTGTTCACAGCCCCTGTACAGGGAAAAAGGAAAGCGCACAAAGAGAGTCATCTCTTCATTCGAACTAACCTTTTTAACTTGCACCTTTATCATATACGCACGTTTTTCGCGAGCAAAGGTACGAAAATAATTTGATATAGATGATAAAATAATTAAGAAAAGTGGACATATGTTGCGATGTTGTCTCTCGCAGCCATCATTTTTGCCCTTTCATTCAAATGAGTAAGCAAGAAAACGCGTCCTCTTGTCCGCTTAAATCTTGACCACATCCACCACTCAAACCTATCAATTGGAACCCATAGCAGAATCCACAATACAGCCAGCCACCACATTCCAAATATTCCTCCCACTAGAGACAAAGTTACCAATATTGCAAAAGGTACCAGCAAAAGGCTATTCACAAGCACACGATACGTATTCGTGTACATCAAGTTGTCGCTCAACAAGAGTGTTGGCAACCAATAGAACAATCCAAAAGGCCAAAGCCCCACCAGCCAGAGAGGCAACAGCAAAAGTTCGATGACAGCATCCAGGACTGTTCTCGTCCAGCCCGCCGATTCTGCCACCCATTGATCCTTCAGCTTGTATTTTTCCTCCAGTCTTTTCAATTCTGCTGTCTTCTCATAGATATCCTTTTCGCCACAATTCTCTATGAGTTCCACAAAACGCTGATCTTTTTTCAAACGTTCCGGAAGAGGCAGTTTCCCTCCGGCAAAAGAATCGCCAAAGGCGCTGTTTCTAAGAAAATCTATCTCCTCATAGTGTCCGACATCATCAACATGCAGCATCATCTCCCGGACACGTTGGAATAATATCTCATTTATTTCCCTTACTGTTGTGCGGGGCCTCTCCTGATAACGTTTGTAGTACGGTTTGAGAGAAAACGGAGGTGCTATACGTATCATAAACTCCGTCTGGACGTCAAAATAATCGCTATAATGATTTGCTGCAGGCAGCACCTTTACATCATACTTCCATCCGTCAGCTTCTGCAGCCTGAAAAGCGAGGTGCAGATAATTGGGAATGAAACGACCTATATAATGGCCGAACTGTCCCGTACCCTCAGGATAAATTATAACCGGATGCCCCTCCCTCAACCTACGTTTCATCTCCTCCATCGAGGCTTCATTTTTCTCTACATTCTCCAGCCCCTCATAGTCAGCCCTGTAAGCTGGGAGCATGCCCAAACTGTAAAAAAAATTACCCAAGAAAGAAACCTTTGAGAGGAAAACTCCGCTCGTAAAAGTCGTAGGAAACTGTTTGTTCTTAAAGACCAGAATCAGCCCTATCGCATCGTTGGCATTATTCTGATGATTACTCACCACCATCAGCATGTCTCCGTTTTCAGGGATATTTTCCTTACCTAGGAGATAGACCTTACGATAGAGTAATTTATTGTTAAGTAGCTTAAAATAAGCCTTAAATATCCTATATGGCCAACTAGCACTACTCATCACACGTTCATGTGTCGAGCCTTTTTCTCTTCGCTCATCTCATCCACAGCGACGAGTATCGCACTTTCTATTGCACCGGCAAAATCTTCGTCTACAGTACTTCCGAAATACTGCATTGTAGGAGCAAGCATCATGTAAGAATTTATCATAGGAGGTATTCTCTCTCCCAACGCCTTTATCTCACGCTTCAACACTCTGTAGCCGTCTTCAAAACCAAGGCCGTCAAACAGCACTTCAAACTCACTCTCAGGGACACTCTTCTCTATCGGCACATGAGGTGCAATGAGAGGCTTCTTTGCCTGGAAATATTTCTTCAGGAAGAAAAGCATCATCTCCATCGCACGGTGGTTGAATCCTGCTGATATAGTAACCTTTCCAAAGAGATATTTTATCTCGGGATGACTCACGAGAAATGCTCCTATTCCATCCCAAAGATTATCCATGATATAGATACTCTTATTGCGGGGTGCATTGCGCTGATAACCGGTTGTAACGTACGAACGCGCAACCTCAAGGGTACTATCTTTGTAGTCGCGAAGAAATTCCTCCGAGAAACTGAAGAGATGACTTGTTGCCAGATCCGGCTGTCCGTCTGCCTTCATTGGCCACCTCTCACCTTCTATCATACGATAACCGCCCGCAATCTCCTCTCCTTCCGGATTCCATACGAGCATCTGCAGACACTCCTCATCTGCGTGAGTCACATCCGTTTCAAGTCCCGTCCCCGTGCCACTACGACGAAAAGCCTCCTCTCTCACCCTGCCTATTTCACGCATCACACAAGGACAATCACTCGCACGTATGAGATATACCTCATTATCGCCATGATTCGTCTTGCGTAACAAGTATTTTGGAGCAAGTTCCCTTTTGAGGTCACTCACATCCACCGGTGCTATGAGCTGTTTCACTGACAAGCTAATTCTCCAAAGTTTACGCAAAGGTACGTATATTTTTCGACATACGCACCATTCTTGCACAAAAAATCTTGGAAGTATAAATTATTTGGCCTCAGAACAATATGGAAAGAACAAAAGGAAGTTCCCCTCTCCCGTGATGGAGAACGATGTGCCTGTCACCCTGTTCAGCGTGCCCTGCCACCAGCTGGTGAAATCATACAGAGGATACATAAGTCCCTCACCTTTCAGCCCTTTTGCCCCAAATGAGAATATACTTATTGTCTTTGCTCCCGCAAGGCACTCCGGAAGCATTCTGTCCGAGAAATAGCCCTTGACCGGAATAAACACCCCGTCGTCTGTAAACATCTTAACCCGAAGTCCCATCTTCATATACTCCATAAGCAAGGAAACATTACCTATCGTATGATCTTCCCTGCGCCCTGTCGCCCCGAGATATACAATATCACAGATACCGTGTTCCTTTAGATAGAGCGTTGCCTTTGTCTGGTCATTGTTTTCCTGTTCGCTGTAGCTACGGACAATATCATGATAGCGTTCCCGCAGTTCCGGCGTCAGCGAGTCCCCATCGCCCACAATGCGCCAGGGCAGGCATCCCTCTTTTTCTATGTACGTCTTTGCTGCACCGTCACAGCAAACCACTCTCTCTGCCTCCCGAAGAAGGCGAAGAGGTATCGGGTGCTTCGGGAAATCACCCGCACCTAAGATGACAGCATTTTCTTTTTCCATGCAATATAACCCATTACTGCCACTGCGGTATACAATCCATACAAAATGGCATAAAAATATATACCCTTATATACGTAAAGTGCAGAGGACACGGCATCCACCACTATCCAGGGAATCCATTGTTCCACCCACTTGCGGGCAAGCATCCACAGCCCCGCCACCGACAGTGCCGTAGTGAACGAATCCCACCAGGGGACATCGCTCGGAGTATAGTTGTCCAGCATCAATCCTACAGGTATGAACACTACCGTAAAGGCCGCCACCAGAGGAATGAGCATTCTCGCAGGCATCGCCGTGATTGGTGCATACTGTGCGTTCCCCTGATTCTTTCGCCACAGCCATAAACCGTATAATGCAGCGACAAGATAATACACGTTTATCCCGAAGTCGGCATAGAGTCCTGATTTCCAGTACACCCAAAGGGATATCGCAGGCATGGCAATACCGGCATACCACACCTTGCGACTCGCCTTATACTCCCAGTAGAGATATAAAAGCCCTACCAGAGTGCCGAATATTTCTATGACAGTGTCTATATCCATTTAAAATTGCAGGCAGACATTACCCAGCACGTTCGTTCCCGCCTGCGCTGCATATCCCGAATAATTCACTCGTCCCTGATCCACACCGTTCACGTATGCACGCTCCGATGCCGCCCAACCGTTATTATCGTACTCTGCGTTGAATATATTATATACGGTACATCCTATCGTGATACCCTTGAAGTGTCGCAGATTCTTCCAGCTGTAGCTCAGAGCCAGATTTGTCGTACAGTATGCATCCAGAGTGCAGTCTTCCTGGTCTGCATTACTCATATACTGCTTGGAGACGAAGTTTGTCTGAGCCGACACATCAAATCCCTTAATAGAATAACGGAACACGTTCACGAAAGTGTAATCCGGTGAAAATGCGAGATGTGTGTCGCCGTGATAAACCAATTCTGCAGGACGGGAACCTACGTAGTTCCAATCTGCGTCATAGTCGTTTACAGCAAGCGTCTCCAAGAAATTCTTCACACGATTGCGGGAAAGAGTTGCAGAAATGTCCCACGAGAATCCCACTTTTGTCTTCAGGCCGAAACTCAGTTCCACACCCATACGATAACTCTCCGGCACATTTTCCGACAACGGCTCTCCTATTTCGTTTAGTTTACCCGTAAGAACGAGCTGGTCCTTATAATCCATATAATACAGATTCGCACCGGCATGCAACCATTCATTACTAAACTCGTAACCTGCCTCATAGTCAAAGAGTCGTTCGCTGACCGGTTTCACGTTGAGGTCGGTAATGAAGTTGTTGCGGGTAGGTTCCTTATGAGCCACGCTCCACGAGGCATATACCCTGTGATTCTTCCTGAACTGATAATTCAGGCCCACCTTGGGGTTAAAGAAGTCATAGACGCGAGTAATGTTAAGATTCTGCGGTGCACCGACGTTGTAATCCCAGCGCTCGTTCTCTCCACGCAATCTGTAGTCGATATGACGCCATTGCAAATCAAGATATCCGTTCAGTCCTTTGCAGAAATTGTAGTCGGCTTTTGCATATAGATTGCCGTCCCACTTCTCACCTCTGTAGCGATAGAACTCATGATTTGCGTTCACAAACTGGTTTTGGGTGTTTTGCACGGAAAGCACCTGACCGTAGTTCCATCCCGTATACTTGTTCACACCGCCCCCTAAAGTGGTCTGCAGACGGTCGTTTTTATATGTCACGTCAAACACACCGCCTCCGAAACCGTTATCCATAGATTTCTTGCGGGTCATATCCGACACTGCCGGCAAGAGTTTATATATGGTAAGATCGGCATCCTTGATGTATTCCTGATAATATCCGTCACCTTTCGTGAAGTGTGCCGCAGCATTGAAATACCAGCTACTGTTGAACTGATGGGAAAAGAGCAACTGATAATGATGCTGGAAATAGTTATCCGTCTGGTCATCGTAGAAATGCATGCGTCCCCTGCTGTCTGTAAACATGTATCCGCATGAATTATAGCGACGTCCGTAGAGAGCAGTTTCTTCTTTCGTGGGATAGTTCCATGCATGATATGTACGTTCTTTTCCTCCGAAAGTGAGCAGTTTTATGCTCGTTCCCCCGTTGTAATAACCCACTTGTGCATAGTAACTTAAGAGCTGTACGGAAGCACGGTCCAAATAGCCGTCCGACCCTATATGGCTAAGACGCACATCAAAGGTCCAGTGGTCGTTTATCAGACCGGTCCCCAGTTTCAGGGTTTGTTTGTTGGTGTTGAACGAACCGTACGAGCCAGCCAGTTCCGCATACGGTTTCACATTGAAATCCGTCGTCACCATATTCACCGTTGCACCGAATGCTCCGGCACCGTTGGTGGACGTACCCACTCCTCTCTGTATCTGTATGCTCTTCAGACTTGATGCCAGGTCCGGCATATTCACCCAGAACACATTGTGGCTCTCGGCGTCATTGATGGGTATTCCGTTTGCCGTCACATTGATACGGCTGCCGTCCGTACCTCTCACTCTCATCGTCGTGTAGCCTATTCCGGCTCCGGCATCGCTGGTTGTCACCACTGACGGTGTCACGGAGAGAATCTCCGGCAGGTCTTTTCCCAGATTCACTTTACGGATTTCTTCCTTGGCCATATTCGTGAAGGCCACAGGTGTTGTCTTCGTGGCGCGGGTAGCTATCACCTGCACCTCATCCATTTCCTCGTAATCGAGGCTGTCCACACTGATTGATTTCTGCGCCCAGGCGCCACTTGCTACAGCCGTCACGGCCACAGCCACAAAAATTTTCCTCATGCTACTTTGCATTAAAAGTTCATACTCTCTTGCGCCGGTATTGTCCGGATCAGATCAGGAAGGGTATATTCTCAGCAAAATCCAACGGATTCGCACCCCTGATGATTCTTTTGCGGCGCAAAGGTATCACTTTTTTGTGAATTATGCCGCGCTTTCAAGAAAAAATTTATATCTTTGCCCTTAAAATTCAAGAAAACGATGACTATTGATGTAGACAAACTGCTTCAGACCAAGCTTCCCAACCATTATAAGAAGATTCCCCGCCTGGCTATCAGTTTCCTCAAATGGCTTATCTGCCAGAAGGATATGAATGAATTTGTGCTGCCCCCCATACGTCAGTGCGAGGGTGTGGAATTTGCGCAGGGTATGACAAAGGTGCTCGATGTCACATTCGACGTGCACGGTCTTGACGACATCGACCCCGACGGGCACTATCTCTTCGTATCAAACCATCCCCTCGGGGCCTTCGACGGCATCTGCTATATCAGCATCCTCGGAAGGAAGTTCAAGAATATCAAGGTCATTGTCAACGACATGCTGATGCATATCGAAAATCTGCGACCCGTCTTCCTTCCCGTCAACACGCTGGGACGTCAGAAGCGTGAAGACATGGAAGCCATCTCGCAGGCATATCTGTCCCCCGACGTCCAGTTGATGACATTCCCCGCAGGTCTCTGTTCGCGCTACATCGACGGACGCGTGCAGGACACGGAATGGAAGAAAAGCGTCATCACCCAGGCCGTTGCCGCAAAGCGCGACATCGTGCCCATGTATTTCGACGGACGCAACAGCCGCACCTTCTACGCTGTGGAACTGCTCCGCCGCAAACTGGGTATTAAATTCAATATCGGCCTTCTGCTGCTTCCCCGTCAGATGGTGAAGACATCGCGCGGCAAGCACTATAATATCTTCATAGGGAAGCCCATCCCCTACACCGCTTTCGACAATTCCCGCACGGCAAAGGAGTGGACACTGTGGCTCCGCGAGCAATGCTACGCCCTGCCTAAGTCGAAAGAATCTGAAGCGCCTCGATAGAAGCCGCCGACACAGGTTTGTCGCTCTTTATCGCTGCACTGAAAGGCACATGCACAATCGAACTGTTGTGTATGCCCATCATCACGTTGCGCAAGCCGTCCTGCAAAGCCTTGACGGCACCTACGCCGAGCACCGAAGCCAGTATTCTGTCGCCTGCCACCGGTGAACCGCCTCGCTGCAAATGGCCGAGAATCGACACCCTCACGTCAAATTCCGGATGCTCCTTCTTCACCTTCTCGGCATAGTACATTGCGCCGCATTTCGGGCTCTCCGACACTATCACGATGCACGACTTCTTCGATTTTCTGATACCGCGGCCTATGAACGTTTCCAGTTGGTCGGCACCCGTTGAGTCCTCCGGGATGATGGCTGCCTCCGCACCTGCCGCTATGGCGCTGTTCTGCGCCAGGAAACCGGCATCCCTGCCCATCACCTCCACGAAGAAGATGCGCTCGTGGGAATTGGCCGTGTCGCGTATCTTGTCCACGCATTCCATGATAGTGTTCAACGTCGTATCGTAGCCGATGGTGAGATCCGTACCGTTGAGGTCGTTGTCAATCGTGCCGGGAAGACCGATGCACGGCACGTCGTGTTCCTCGGCAAACTGCCTTGCACCGCTCAGGCTTCCGTTGCCGCCTATCACGATGAGAGCGTCTATGCCGAACTTCTTCATATTCTCGTAGGCCTTGGCCCTGCCCTCTTCCGTGCGGAATTCCTCCGAACGCGCAGTACGCAGTATCGTGCCGCCCCGTCCGATGATGCCCGACACGTCTTCCGTGTGCAGCTCCTTAATCTCTCCGTTGATGAGACCCTCGTACCCGCGGTAGATTCCATACACTCCGTAACCGGCTGCAATACCTGCTCTGGTCACCGCACGGATGGCCGCATTCATTCCAGGTGCGTCTCCACCGCTCGTCAACACACCGATATTCTTGATTCTTCCCATATCAAATATGTTATAAAGTCATTATTCACACCACAAAATTACGTTTTTTTCACAATTCCTCAAAAGTTTTTCCACATTTTCTTGTCGTTTAGAGAAAAAAATGTATTTTTGCATCGTTATTGGTGTGAGTTTTCGGACTCACTACCGTAAAGTGTGGACAAAAACGTATAAAAAAGACGAACTAATTTTAAATCTCAATAGACTAATGAAACATCTATTTTTATCCGTCATTGTGGTGCTAATGAGCGCTTTCATGGTGTCTTGCTCCGACGATGACAGTGTCGTAAGCCAGCTCTCGAGCGACCAGACAGAAGTTACTTACAGCAGCGACCGCGCCGTGGAGAGCGTGCTTGTCACCGCCACCGCCAATTGGAACGTCACCACCGATGTTGAATGGATTAATCTCACCAAGACATCCTACGAGGCAGCTGAGAACAATATTGCCTTCATCCTGGATGCCAACCTCACCAGCGAGAACCGCGTAGGTCACATCCTCGTTACAAGCGGCGACAAGCAGCTGACGTTCACCATCACCCAGGAGGGTGCCGTTGTTGTCAAGCTGAGTCAGGATACATACACCGTGCCCTGCACAGGCGGTATGCTCAATGTGAACATCGCAGCAAATGTAGAGTTGGATGTTGACGTGGAGACCGGCGACGACTGGCTCGAGTTCGTAGAGCTCAAGGACGCCGACACGGCATTCCCCTATCTGCTGTTCAGCGCCAAGGTGAACACCACCGAATACGAGCGCACTGCCGTTGTCAACATCAAGGATGCCGATTCCGAGGAAAGCCAGACGCTCACCATCGTCCAGAAGGAAAAATGGGTCTTCGAAGTGACCGACGGTGTCACACGTGAAGTGGACGGCAGCGAGCCCACCGCAGTGTCCTTCAATATCAGACAGAATATCGACTACGTAGAGTTCATCTCCGACAACAGCTGGATCAAGTCTCATGAGGATCTTGCCGTCACCAAGGATGCCAACAACATCGACGAGAAGACCATCTACTACGACATCATGGTCAACGAGGGCTACGACGATCGCGAGGGCACCATCCAGCTGACAAATGCCGCAAACGGCGAACTTCTCGCCCTGATGACAATCAAGCAGAGCGGAAATCCCATCCTGGAGCTCACCGCCACCACTTTCACCAAGGATAAGGAGAAGTACAGCGCCGATGCCGCCAAGAAGTCCTACACCGCACTGTTCAAGACCAATGTGAAGCAGATTATCGCATCCTCCTCCGCAGACTGGATTTCCTGTGTGGAGTCAGTCGGCGGTTTCACGCTGACCGTTGCCCAGAACACGACCGAAGCCGCTCGCGAGGCTACTGTCACCTTCAGCGACCTCAACGGCAAGGCCGAGCCCGTTGTGATGACAATCACCCAGAAGAAGCCTTAACCTTATATATACATATAATACGCAAACCGCTGCACTCCCGTTGCAGCGGTTTTTTTTGCTGCTATTTAAACTTTTACGGAAAAAAGATGTCCTATAATAAAATGTGTGAATGATATCGGCGTACCTTTGCACGCGAAAAACAAAACAACCACAATGAAACAACATCTGCACACCCTGCTTCTCACGCTCCTCTCCCTTGTCTGTTCCTCTGCCGCCATAGCTGTCGACGACAACACCGTGGAGGTCTTCTACAACGGCCTGTCCGCCACCGTGAGCGTAGCATCCAACATCAGCCAGTACGTCACCGTTGAGAGCGGCACGTCATCCCACGTGAAAATCATACAGAGCGCAGACTTCTCAGGAGCGGATGCCACTGCCGACAATCCCGACGGAGAGATATTCTATTCCATCTCGGGCACGTCGTCCGACGGGGAGTTCTATCTGGAGGGCTCCTACAAATGCACCGTCGAACTCGGCGGCGTGACACTCACCAATCCCTCCGGACCTGCCGTCAACATACAGAACGGCAAACGTGTGGCCGTCAGCGCCAAGAAGAACAAGGTGAACACTCTCACCGACGGTGCCAACGAGAACTACAACGGCTGCTTCCATTGCAAGGGACACACCAAGTTCAAGGGCAAGGGCACACTCAATATCGTAGGCAACTCCCGTCACGGCATCTACAGCAAGGAATACGTCGAGGTGAAGAATCTCGCGCTCAACATCACGGGGGCCGTGAAGGACGGCATACATTGCAAGAACTATTTCTACATGGAGGGCGGCAGCCTGAATATTGAGAGCGCAGGAGACGACGCCATACAGGTGGAACTCGACGGCGACACCTCCACGGGCGAGACAACCGAACACGAGGACGAGGACAGCGGCAACTTCTATCACGAAGGCGGCAGCATCACCGTAGGTATCTACGCGGGCAAGGCCGTAAAAGCTGACGGCAGCGTGAATCTCAGGGCCGGCACCCGCAATTTCACCATCGACGACACTGAGCAGTATGCCGATGTGTCAGAATTGGAAGCCGCTGACAACGAGACGTCTGCAAGTGAGACCTACGACCTCTCGGGACGCCGCACAAAGGCCGTCCGTCCGGGCATCTACGTTGTCCGGGAGGGCAAGAAAGCCAGAGTCGTACTTCGCTGAGATTACTTCTCGCGGGAATACAGGAAGGCGTCTACATCCACGTAGCCGCCTTTCTTTTTGGTGGCGTAGCAGAATATGCCGAACTTCGATCCCATGAAGAACCGCTGCCAGTCGAAGAGCAGACGGTAGTCGTTTCCGATCTTTGTCCACGTCTCGCCGTCCAGACTGTAATAAAATCTTGCCGTATCCTTTCCGCCATATCCTCCTCCCTCTGCAGGACGAAAATCGGCATCGATGCGGAGCCACACCTTCGTCTGCTGCAGCGCAACGCTTTCCACGGTCTTTTCCTCAACGGCCGTCACCTCTTTGTCCCTCTCCGACAGTGTCACGCTCTGTTCGCTCATCTCCAGCGTGAGTTTTTTGCCGATCTTCTTGATGAGAAGAGCGCCCGTAGTGCTGTTGAATGCCGCAAAACCGGCTCTGTCGCCGTCGCGCATCTTTGCCAGGTCCATCACCACAGCGCCGCTGCACGCCGGACCTTCCATACGCTGTGTCAGCGTGTTGGGCGCCAGATAGAGGTTGTCCACCACGCGCGATGTCTTTAGTCTGAGCCAGCCTTCGCGCTCCTTGAGCGACCACGCTTCGTTCACCGGGTTGTGGTTCCACTGCCAGTGCAGCCCCAGTTTGTCCGAGGAGAAGTCGTCCGACTTCACTATCGCACCTTCCGGCTGTCCGGCCACCACGGGACGCACCCTCTCGGGCACCTTGCCGTCCTCGTCGCCCAGCATCGGCCATCCGTTTATCCATCTGCAGGGCATCACTGTCAGCACGCGCCCCACTCCTCCGCGGTCCTGGAATATGATGCCGTACCAGTCGCCGTCGGGACTGTCCACGATGGTGCCCTGCGCCTCGTAGGAGAAGCCTCCGAAGGGACTTTCCAGTATCACCTGCTTCTCATACGGTCCCTGCACATTATCAGCCCGGTAGCACACCTCCCTGCGATGCTTCCCGGGTGCGTACACGTGCGATATCATCAAGAGGTAGTAGCGCCCTCCGTGCTTTATCATGCGCGAGCCCTCCAGCAAACCCCTCTCGTCCGCTTCGCGCTGGAAGATACGGCGGTGCGTACCCTCTATCACGTCCGAGAGGTCGCTCTTGAGCTCCATCATCTCGCCCGTGCCGTAGAACACGTACACGCGCCCGTCGTCGTCGAAGAAGAGCGAGCAGTCGTGGAAGTGACGCATACGCGAGACGAGCGTCCACGGCCCCTCCGCCTTCTCTGCTGTGAAGATATACGTGCGTCCCATCTCTCCGCCCTCGTTGGGGGCCATCAGGGCATAGAATCTGCCGTTGTGGTATTTCAGCGATGTGGCCCATTGTCCGCGTCCGTAGGCGGTGCCCTGCAGCAGGTCGTACTTGGGCGAATCGGTGAGCCTGTCGAAGATGTATCCCACTGTTTCCCAGTTCTTAAGGTCTTGGGATGCCATCACCGGTGCTCCCGGCATCAGATGCATCGTCGTGGACACCATGTAGAATGTGTCTCCCACTCTCACCACGTCCGGGTCGGGCACGTCGGCCCACAGCATGGGATTCTCTATTTTCTCCATCGAGAGCGTCTCGTAGTCGGCGGCCTCCGCTTTCTGCACAAGCGGCAGCAGGGGCATCACGGCCAGCAGGCAAAACAATGTTCTTTTCATCTCTTTTCGCGTTTATTTTTGCGTAAAGTTACACATTTTTTTGCTTATAAGACGCTCCCCGGGGCAAAAAAGGTTGTTTTTCTTCATTTTTATGTATATAAAATTTGGCCGCCCGGGGAAATTGTCGTATTTTTGCGCCCGTGTTTGTCTTAACACGCAAGAGATTTATAATTTATTATTAACCCTTTAACAAAAACTATCTGTACCAATTATGGCAGATTACAAGAACATTGCCCCCGTTGCAGACTTCGATTGGGAAGCATACGAGAATGGGAGCGTCGCTTCAGATCAGAGCCGTGAGACTCAAGATGAAGCTTACAACAAATCAATGAACAACGTCGGTGAGCACGACGTAGTGGACGGCACCGTCATCGCTATGAACAAGCGCGAGGTGGTGGTCAACATCGGCTACAAGAGCGATGGTATCATCCCCATGAGCGAGTTCCGCTACAATCCCGACCTCAAGGTAGGCGACAAGGTTGAAGTCTACATCGAGAATCAGGAAGACAGAAAGGGCCAGTTGCTGCTCTCTCACCGCAAGGCACGCGCCAGCCGCAGCTGGGATCGCGTCAATCAGGCTCTCGAGTCTGAGGAGATCATCCAGGGCTACATCAAGTGCCGCACGAAGGGTGGCATGATTGTCGATGTCTTCGGCATCGAGGCCTTCCTCCCCGGCAGCCAGATCGACGTGAAGCCTATCCGCGACTACGATATCTTCGTGGGCAAGACCATGGAGTTCAAGATTGTCAAGATCAATCAGGAATACCGCAACGTTGTTGTCAGCCACAAGGCTCTCATCGAGGCCGAGCTGGAGAAGCAGCGTATGGAGATTATCGGCAAGCTGGAGAAGGGTCAGGTGCTCGAAGGTGTCGTTAAGAACATCACCAACTACGGTGTGTTCATCGACCTGGGCGGCGTTGACGGTCTCATCCACATCACCGACCTCTCCTGGGGCCGCGTGAGCGATCCTCACGAGGTGGTAGAGCTCGACCAGAAGATCAATGTCGTTATCATCGACTTCGACGAGGAGAAGAAGCGCATTGCTCTGGGTCTCAAGCAGCTCACTCCTCATCCCTGGGAGGCTCTCGATCCCAACCTCAAGGTTGGCGACAAGATCAAGGGTAAGGTTGTCGTGATGGCCGACTACGGAGCATTCGTAGAGGTTGCTCCCGGTGTAGAGGGTCTCATCCACGTCAGCGAGATGTCATGGAGCCAGCACCTCCACTCTGCCAACGACTTCATGAAGGTCGGCGACGAGGTAGAGGCTGTCATCCTCACTCTCGACCGCGACGAGCGCAAGATGAGCCTCGGTCTCAAGCAGCTCAAGGACGATCCCTGGGAGACCATCGAGACGAAGTATCCCGTCGGTTCCAAGCACACCGCCAAGGTGCGCAACTTCACCAACTTCGGTGTATTCGTTGAGCTCGAGGAGGGCGTCGACGGTCTCATCCACATCAGCGACCTCTCTTGGACCAAGAAGGTTAAGCACCCCAGCGAGTTCACCAAGGTAGGTCAGGAGCTCGAGGTTTGCGTGCTGGAAATCGACAAGACCAACCGTCGTCTCTCTCTGGGTCACAAGCAGCTGGAGGAGAACCCCTGGGATGTCTTCGAGACAGTATTCACCGTTGACAGCATCCACGAGGGTACCATCACCGAACTGATGGACAAGGGCGCTGTTGTACAGCTCGAGTACGGCGTTGAGGGCTTTGCCACTCCCAAGCACCTGCAGAAGGAGGACGGCACTCAGGCCAAGGCCGGTGAGAAGCTCCAGTTCAAGGTGATTGAGTTCAACAAGGAGAGCCGCCGCATCATCGTCTCTCACAGCCGCATCTTCGAGGATGCTGCCCGTGCTGAGAAGAAGGCTGCCGCTTCTGCTGCCAAGAAGAACAGCAAGAAGGACGAGACTCCCACCATTCAGAATCAGGCTGCTGCCACCACTCTCGGTGACATCGACGCTCTGGCTGAGTTGAAGGCTAAGATGAAGAAGGGCGAGTAATTCTCCCCCACTCTTCCTATAAGACAGCAGAGCTGCAACGGAATGTTGCAGCTCTGTTTGTTTTTCTCGCGATATCCGCGACATCGTTTTTGTGTGCTTCCCCTCATCCATCAGCCCTCATCCTTCTTTCTCTCCTTCTATCAGAGGAAAGGTGGCAAATAGTTTCCCAAACTTACATTTTAGTCTTTAGACCTTAGTCCCTTGTCTTCTTTAATCAGTAAATGGTAAACTAATTGTCAATAATTCACGTTTCGTTTGAACCATATCTTGAATACCGGGTCCTCCAGATAAACACCCTCCGCATCATAATCTATCATCTCCTTTGCTTGCAATGTCGTCTTGATACGCGAGATGTTCGACTTGCTGCCGAGATTGTATCTTTCAAGTATGGCTTTACTGCCGAAATCCGTATTCACACCCTCACACAAGGCACGCAGAAAATTCATCTGATAGCCGGTGAGCCCTTTCAGTTGCTCTTCGAAAAGTGCCGAGCATTGCGCCAGCAGTGCGTCCACGCCATGATTGAAATCCTGTTCTGTGGCCACTTTGTCCGTCTCGGCAAATACATTCCAGGCCAGCTGCTGCACATAATAAAGAAAAGTGATACCCCTTAAAAATAAACTGTAATAACAGTAACTGTAACCACAGACAAATAGTCATCTCACCTAAAAAGCAAATATACAATAAGTTAGGCGGCAGACAAAAGTGGAGCTATTAGGCTTCAAATCTAAAATCGTGACAAATACAGTCTCAAAAAGGCCGTTTTTCGCCTCAAAAACGAGTGAGAAATGCTATTTTCGGTACTTTTACCTGCGTTTTCGCAAACTTTTGTACTTCGGAAAAATTCACGAATTTGTCGTAATAAGCTATATTGTGATGCTCGTATGGCACTTTTGCATCAGAAAACATGGAAATTTGAGGCGCCCCCTCTAAAAAATCGGAGTATTCCGAAGGCGCCGTCAAACTCCTCAGACTGTTCTCAGACTGTTCTCAGACATGCATCAGCGTGGCCGAGAGCGCCAGGAGGAGGTGCGGAGAGCAATGTTGCGCTGCAGACACTCGCTATAGAGCCAGGGCTCGCAGCTGTGGATGTCGCCCACATTGAGGAAATTCCTGTAAGGCCTGTACTCCGAACCGCTGTAGCCGCTCACCACAAGGACATGATACTCGGGCGAGAGAGTGACGGTGACAGTGTCGTGGAGCGTGGCGGGAGTGGCATCGGTGCGCCAGTTCACAGGGTTGATGGCAATGCACGAAGAGGCAATGACAGGCTGGACATACTTCACATCCTTCACCGTATTGTAGCAGACAGTGACACCCGTATCGTCAGCAGACAGGGCAGGACGGATGCGGCGGCACACGGCAGTGTCCGCAGGCGTCACCTTATAGCCCAGCACATAAGCGGCAGCCAACTGCGCATAGGTGTCGTCGCCGATATGCTTGAGCAGCTCCACCACAGCCTTGCCGCCCTGACTGAAACCCGCAATGATGAGAGGACGGCTCCTGTCGCGACGGCTCTGGAAGAGGTCGAAAGCTGCGCACACATCACCCATGGGCACACGAGTGCGGCGAAAGATGGTGTCCTCGCTCTGCGTCAGCCACGTCTCCATGGTGGTGTGACGGTAGAAGGGCGCATAGAAACGGTTGCCGGGAGCCATATAGGCCGCAACGCGGAGCATCTCACGGGACATACGCTCGCGATGCACGGGATTCCAGACGTCGGCATAGTGACAGAGGGCACCGTCGGCGGTGGTCCAGTCCTCCTCCCACGTGGACACGACATAGAAGATGTCGGCTCCCGTGCCCGCTGTGTCTCCGTCGGCAAGGATCCACATCACGGAGTCGCGGTAGTCGGGCTCCTGCGGGATACATTCTGCCCCGGGAGCCGCCTGGAATGGCGCATTGCCGCCGCGACACAGCACATACACGCCGCAGAGGACGGCGAGGAGGATGGCCGAAAACAGGAGTATCTGGCGTCTCACGGGTGCAAGGCGTTTAAGTTAGCAAGGCCTAGAACTCATGTCCGAGGTTGAGGAAGAAGTCCAGCTTCTTGGTGTGGTTGCTGTAGCCGAAAGCCGCACCGAGGGGACCGAACATGGTGTTGTAGTAGTAGGCAATCTGACCGCCGATGAGGGCCCTGTTGTCGAAAATCTGACCCAGCTTTCCCGAATGGGCACCGACGGCCGCGCGCACGATGATGTAGTGATTCTTGCCGATGCGCTCCTGGGCCTGCAGCTGTGCAGCCACGAAATGCTGCTTGACGAACTCCATATTGCCTATGCCGGCAAAGGGCATCTGCTGCTCGATGTAGTGACCGAACCAGCTGCCTCCGACAGTGTTGCCGAAGATGGTGGGCACCTCGTCGCCGAAGAGCAGACGGCCGTAGAACATGGGCTGCAGCGTGAAACGCTTACCGATGGTGAACGACATACGCCAGTCGGCGCTAACCTCGTGCATACCGGAGGTCTTCCCCACCTTGTTGCCGAAGTCGTCGAGCACGTCGAGCTGCGTGAAATCGTTGGTGACATAGGCGTATTCAGCCTTGAAGCGTGCGCCCTGCGTGGGGAAATACCAATGGTCCTCGCTGTTGTAGTTGACACGGGTGCGATAGCTGACGAAATGCTGGTTGGGCAGCGTCAGACGCACGGCATGGTCGGAACCGAGCTTGTCGAGATAGTGCACGTAGTCCCAGCGCAAACCCACCTGCACGTTGAAATTGCGCAGGTCGAAGTTGAAGGGCGTGAATTCGGCCTGCGACTGGTTGTAGCGCACGTCGAAATCGAGGTCACCATTCTTGAAGACGTCCACATCGTAGTGGCGGAAGGTGTAGCTGAGCTTGGGACGCGTGAAGAAGGCGGGATGCACAGTGAAATCTCCCCGCGCAAAGATACGCTTGCCCAGACGCACGGTGAGCTCCGTGTTCACAGGAATGGAGGTCCTCAGAGGCACGGTGGCGCCCAACTGCAGGGCAGCGTGCTCCTCCTGGTCGTAGCGGGCACCTATGTGGAGCATCATCGACTTGCGGTTGCCCACCGAAAGGTGCACGCGCACGCCGTCGCTCTCGGGGATCACGTCACACTCAGCACTCTGATAGAAGAGATCCATGCGCAGGCTCGTCGTGATGAGCTGCACGGTGGTGGCGTCGATGCTGTCGTTCTTGTCCAGATTGAATTTGCGGCGCAGGAAGCGCTCGTCGTGCTTCGTCAGATTGCCGAAGTCGTAGCTCTTGACGTATTGCTTCTCCGTGAGCACCTTGGGGCGCAGCGGCTGATGGATGACGGGGCGGAAACTGTCGTCGATGCCTATCTTCTTCTTCAGGGCGATGATAGCATCCCAGTTTTCGTTGCCGGCCCGCTCACCGCGACGGATGAGCGAATCAATGGCTTCCGTGGTGAAACTGCCCGTGCTGTAGCCCCTCACGTCGACCCTCATATGGAGGTCGGTGATGGCGAGGTTCTCCTCCACCTTGTTCTTACAGTTCACATCGACAATCTGTCCGATGACGCTCAACGTGCCGGTCAGGTCTTCTGCGGTCTTGGCATCGCCCTGCACGGTGACACCGATGATGACCTCGGCACCCATCTCGCGGGCGAGGTCGGCGGGATAGTTGTTCTTCAGGCCGCCGTCCACCAGCACCATGTCGCCCATTCTCACGGGCGAGAACACAGCGGGAATGGCCATTGAGGCACGCATACACTGCCAGAGACGTCCGCTGTGGAAGTCCACCTCGCTGTTGTCCACGATGTTGGTGGCCACGCAAGCAAAGGGGATGCAAAGGTCCTTGTTGAAGTCGAGGGAGTCGTTGTAGCCCATGCAGACGCGCTGGAACAGTTCGGCCAGGTTCTTACCCTTCACCAGTCCGCCAGCGTTCTTGTCGTGCTTGCCAAAGGCAAAACCCGTCGAGAAGAGGTATGTGTTGCTCTTGCTGCGGTCGTCGAGACTCTGGTTGCGCAGATTTTCCTTGTCGGTGATGACATAGCCCCAGTCCTGCCTGAGCACCAGCGAATCGAGCGCATCGGCGTTGTATCCGATGGCGTAGAGACCGCCGATGATGCTGCCCATAGACGTACCGGTGATGACGTCCACGGGGATGCCGGCCTTCTCCAGCACCTTGAGCACACCGATGTGCGCCATTCCCTTGGCACCGCCGCCGCTGAGCACGACGCCCACACGCTTTCTCCTGACTTGCGTGCTGTCGGGATTGGCACTCACGGCAAAACTTATCAGCACGGCAACGAGCAACAGAAGTATCTTTTTCATTTTCATTTAAACATAATTAACGTTTACGGCTGCAAAGGTCGTGATTTTTTTCAAAATACGGCAATTTCAGCCCTTTTTTCGTACTCTTACAGCGCAAATATGCCGTCAGAGACGGGAAAAAGACATCAAAGATGAAAATACGAAGTATTGAGGCCTAGGATTTGAAAGTCTGGTAAATCTCGTAGGTGCCGTCGTCAAAGAACACCCGAATCTCCGAAATCCTGCGCTCTTTTTTGTCAACATTTTTTACCGACTCCTGCGCCTGACTGTGCATCTTGCTCCTGGCACCCTGCGAGGAGGGGCCGGAAGGCTGCGCAGACATCTGGCTGAAGAGGTCGCCGAAGACCCCCGCATCGTCGCCATCTTGCGGACGCGCATCCGCGCGCGCGAGCGCATTATCAGAGGTGGAGGACAGCTTCATCTCACCCTCGCCGAACATGAGCCAGTTGAGACTGATCTCCGGGAAGCACTCGTGGATGGCACTCGCGGTGGCCAAGGTGGGCTGGGTGCGCCCGTTGAAGATGCCGGAGAGGGTGGCGGGAGCGATACCTATCCTGTGAGCAAAGTCCACCTGAGTGCAACCTTGCTGCTCCATGATGAGTTTGATGCGGTCTTTCATAATCAAAAAAAAACGATGCACCCCGAAAGAGGCGACGAGTAAATTTTCGGAGGCAAAGGTACGAAAAATAATCCAAACAAGCAACAATTCGGGAACGAAAATTTAAATTCGGCATCAATAAATTTTATTCACATCCTCAGATTTATATCTGTAATCATCAGGGTGCCGTTCACAGCGTTTACATATCTGTATTTTAACATCCGCACTTCAAGTTGACTGTTCACTTAAAAATGCATAAAAATCATATAGACCGATAGTTATATACGTAAAAACGGCCGAAAACAGGCACTTTTTGCCGCTTTGAAAGATTATTCGCCCATATTAACACTTTCTTAAGACTCCTTTGGCTTAATACGAATGTACTATCTTATTGATTTAGTGCAAATAAACCACACAAAAGATGTCGTGCTATTTATGCGGGGCAAAAACAGGCTATCAAGATGTGATTTAACATTTACATCTATACCGGCCCTCTCCTCGCTCCGGTTTAAAAATTTAAATATTCAATTTTGTGACCGGGAGTGCTTTCTTTTGCGTTTGTAAATGTGAAGCGCCCGTTTAGGTTTGTAAACGTAAAAATCTCAAATTTTCGTGCTCTATTTGGGTTCGAATCACTGACAAAACTCTCCCGTCCACGCAATTCTCACGAAGGGAGAAAACGGCAAAAAGCCCTCTATTCTTAGGGGTTAGGCCACAAAATTTGTGTTTGGAAAAAACGTCGAGATAGAGTGAAAACTATTGCAGAATGAACAAAACGAGCTCCAGAAGAAGGTCGCCGGGAGCCATTCTGCAGCCTCCCACCCCCTTCGACTTACCGTCCGTTTGGCGTATCTCATGCAAAATGTTCAACACCTTTTTTGCAGGATACGTTTTCATGCCCGGCACGATGTCCTTGCGCACCTTCCAGTCGGGCTGTCCGAGCCACGCGGCCACACCCTTCTCCGTCTTGTCGGGAGCGTAGAACGTGAGCATCAGATCGGAATAGAAACCGTAGAGAACGGAAAGCGTGGGCGAAATAGCAAAAGAACGGGGATTGCTGTTAAAATATTTTACGATTTTCAGCGCCTGAGCTTTGTTCCTGCGTGCAAGCGCGGACACCAGTTCGTAATTATTATACTCACGCGAAAGGCCGGTTTGCTCCTCCACCATCATCGCAGTGATGCGTCGCTCGCCCTGCGG
Organism: Bacteroidaceae bacterium; assembly: GCA_016292045.1. GTDB lineage: Bacteria > Bacteroidota > Bacteroidia > Bacteroidales > Bacteroidaceae > Physcousia. The sequence goes on from JAEEZX010000019.1 coordinate 38,471, forward strand.
GAGGGCATTGCAGAGCTTGCTTATCTCGCTGTCCATGCGGGCGAGGTCGAGCCCCACAAACTCCACGAGCATCTCCACAGCCTTCGTCTCTATGTCGGCACCCTTCTCCTTTGCCGTGCGAGTGACAAACCCGGGCATCGACGTGTCGTAGATGCGTTTGCTCTCAAAGACAACGCCTGCCTTGGCAACAGCTTTGGAAGCCGACTTGCGGCTGTCCATCACCCCGCCCTTGTGACAGAGGATGAGCACGGTGGTGGGCGAAGGATTCTTGGCGTAGGCCTCCAGAGCGTCCAGATTGCCGCGCATCTGCTGCGCCTCGCGTACCAGAACTACACGGCGTCCGCCCATGACGGGGAACTGACGGCACGAATCGGCAATGCGCTTGGCATCCGACTCCAGACCGTAGAATATCTCAGCGTCGAAGTCGCGCTGTCCCTCGGGAGCCAACGTGTCGAAGAGGAAAGAAGAAAGACGGTCGATGAAGAACGGTTCTTCGCCCTCCAGCAAATAGATGGGGGCAACGACACCGCTCCTGACATCACGCATGATATCCTCAACGGCAGGTCCTGTGACGCGACTCTGAGCCATATTCAATTGCAAAAATACAAAAAAGAGCAAAGGATAGGGCGCAAAGGACGGAAGTTTTTTTCGTTCTTTCAAGGTTTTTTCATACTTTTGCGAACAAACACAAGACAGACGCTGTGAAGCACACACTCAATATGCCACCTGCGAAGCTCACGCTGACGAAACAGCGCGGCGTCGTGAAGGTGTGGGACACGCTGAGAGGAAAGTGGGTGAAATTCACTCCCGAGGAATGGGTGCGACAGACGTTCTGCCACTGGATGACGGGCGAACTGGGCTATCCCGCAGCACGGCTGGGCAACGAGATAGCAATAGAGCAGAACGGTATGCGCAGACGCTGCGACAGCATCTTCTACGACACGGAAGGACGTCCCGCCATCATCATCGAATACAAGGCGCCGTACGTACCGCTGACGGAGCGCGTGCTCGACCAGGCTATACGGTATAATATGGTGCTGCGTGTGCCCCGTCTGTTCATCAGCAACGGTATGGAGCACTGGAGCGTGGAGATAGACGAAAACGACACGCCCCACATCAGGAGGAGCGTGCCGAAATATAACGATTTGTAAGGGGGATATGCCCTACTCGTCTGTCTTGCGCACAGAACGGCGGCGTTTCGGCTTGTCGTCCGTTGCGACGGTCACCTGTACACCTGCCAGTTCGGGATCAATCATGATACGGCCGCAGTATTCGCACACGATAATCTTCTTGCGCATGCGGATATCAAGCTGACGCTGGGGCGGAATCTTGTTGAAGCAGCCACCGCAGGCATCACGCTGCACATAGACCACGCCGAGACCGTTGCGGCAGTTCTTACGGATGCGCTTGAATGCTGTCAGCAGACGCGTCTCGATGGTGAGCTCCGTAGCCTGAGCCTGCTCCTTGAGCTTCTCTTCCTCCTCGCGGGTCTCCTTGGTAACCTCCTCCAGCTCCACACGCTTGGCGTCAAGGTCTGCACGGCGGTCGTTCACGAGGGTGTTGTTGCGCAGAGCCTCTTCCTCCTTGGCCTTGATACGCTCCTTGGCCTCGTTGATTTTCTTCTCGTTGAGCTGAATGTCGAGCTCGGCATACTCAATCTGCTTGGAGAGGTTGTCGTACTCGCGGTTGTTGCGCACGTTGTCAATCTGCGTCTTGAAGCGCTCGATATTCATCTCGTTCTCCTTGATGTTTGCCTGGCGCTCGCTCACTTCCTTCTTCAGCGTGATGATGTCGTTGTTGATGTTCTCGATACGGGTGGTGAGGCCCTCGATTTCATCCTCGAGGTCGCGCACCTCCTCGGGCAGTTCGCCGCGGATGGTACGTATCTTGTCAATCTCCGAGAGAAGCGTCTGCAGCTTATACAGATTCTTCAGCTTCTCCTCCACCTTGAGGTCAGCGACATTTTTCTTGTTGTCTCTTGCCATTCTAAATCAGATATTTTATAGGGTTTGTATTTATTTCTGTCATATAGAGTGAAAGCTCGGGCAGGCGCTCCTCAAGAACGCGCTGCAGGAGTTCGACGGTGTATTGCTCGCTCTCGTAGTGACCCAGGACGGCAATCTGTATCTTATCATCATAACCGAAATAACGATGATAATGCATCTCACCCGTGAGGAATGCGTCAGCCTCCTGACGTACGGCCTCGTCTATCGCGAAATCTCCGGCACCTCCACATATGGCCACACTGCCTATCGGACGGGAAAGCATCTCGTTGTGCATCAGACACGAGCAACGGAAGGTTTCCTTGACACGCTCCAGGAAAAACTCGGCCTGCTCCTCCACAGGAAGATAGCCCAACACTCCTCCGCCCTGCATGGGAACGACATCGATGAGCCCCAGTTTCTCTGCTATCATGTAGTTCACACCGTCCTCTGCATTGTCGAGATTGGTGTGGGCGGCATAGATGGCAATGTCGTTCTGGATGGCCAGACGAAGGCAACGCTCCACATCAGTGGCATCGGAAACACACTTGAGAGCACGGAAGAGCAGAGGATGATGAGACACAATCATGTTGCAACCCAAATCCACAGCCTCGTGAAGCACGTCTTCCGTGACGTCCAAACACAATAAGGCCCCTGAAACCTCCGTCTCTGTCAATCCGCACTGAAGTCCAGCATTATCATAGCTCTCTTGCAGGGGCAGAGGCGCGAAATGTTCAAGGGCATCGATTACTTCCCTGACTTTCACACTCACGTGATATATCTGTTTTCGGCCACAAAAGTACAAAAAAATTAAGTGTTGTGGAGCATCGTCGGGCGCTTTTTTCCCTTATTTGCGATTTTTTGACTACTTTTGCACCATATTTCGGGCGCACGCGCACATATATTTAAACGTATAGCGACATGAGACGACTGCCAGCAGAATGGGAACCACAAGAAGCCGTACTCCTTACATGGCCACATGAAGGAACCGACTGGTGCGACTCTCTGGAGGACGTGGAAAAATGTTATGTGAACATCGCCAGCGAGATTGCAAAACGTGAGACGCTGTGGATTGTCACTCCCGAACCGGAACACGTGCGAAACCTGCTGAACGGCATCGAAGCAAAGATAATAATGTGTCCGACGAACGACACATGGGCGCGCGACCACGCCTTCATCTCCGTGGAGGAAGACGGCGAGAGACGATTGCTGGACTTCCGTTTCAACGCATGGGGAGGCAAGTTTGAGGCAGAGCTCGACAACGCCATCAACACCCATATACAATGGGCCGTAGACGGCATATACGAAGACCATCTGGACGTAGAACTGGAAGGCGGCAGCATCGAATCGGACGGTCGGGGCACCATACTCACCACCGTGAGATGCAACAAAAACCCCAACAGACGCAAAGCCGGAGAAGATATCGAAAGCGTATTTATCAACAGTCTTGGAGCCAAACGAATCCTATGGCTGGAGAACGGCGGACTGGAACATGACGACACGGACGGTCACATCGACACGCTGGCACGTTTTGCTCCCAATGACGTAATCGTCTACGGAGAGGGCGACGAAGCCCTTCTAACGGAACTGAAAGCTCTGCGTACGATGGAGGGCAAGCCCTATACTCTTGTGCCGCTACCACCCTATCACGTCAATTTCCTCATCATGAACGGTGCCGTGCTGGTGCCCTTCTATGAAAACGGGGACGACAACGAAAGAGCTCGGAAGACTCTGCAGAGTGTTTTCCCGGAAAGAGAAATCGTGGGCATCAACTGCCGCATACTGCTCACACAGAACGGCAGCCTGCATTGCTGCACCATGCAGTTTCCACTCATAAAAAAGGAAGCAGAATGAAAGTCGGTATCATACAAATCAAATGCTGCGCTGACAGCGAAGCCAATAAACGCAAACTCGCAGAGCGTATTGACGAAGTCAGCCGAAAGGGCGCAGAACTCGTAGTGCTGCAGGAACTGCACAACACACTCTATTTCTGCCAGACGGAGTCGGTGGATATGTGTGCACTTGCAGAACCCATACCCGGGCCTTCGACAGAATTCTACGGAGAAATAGCTAAACGAAACGGTATCGTGCTCGTCACATCGCTCTTCGAGCGCAGAGCAGCGGGATTGTATCACAACACGGCTGTGGTCTTCGAACGCGACGGCAGCATTGCGGGAAAATACCGAAAGATGCACATTCCGGACGACCCGGCTTACTACGAGAAGTTCTACTTCACTCCCGGTGACCAGGGATTCTGGCCCATCAAGACATCAGTGGGAATGCTGGGCGTACAGGTGTGCTGGGATCAATGGTATCCTGAAGGAGCAAGACTTATGGCGCTGCACGGTGCCGAAATACTCATATACCCGACAGCCATCGGTTACGAAAGCAGCGACACACCCGAAGAACAGGAACGCCAGCGCATCGCATGGCAAACCGTGCAGAGAGGGCATGCCGTAGCTAACGGACTGCCCGTGATAGCAGTAAACCGCTGCGGACACGAACCCGACCCGTCCGGACAGACAAAAGGAATACAATTCTGGGGTACCAGTTTCGTTGCCGGTCCGCAGGGAGAAATCGTTTATGAAGCACCTCAGGAAGAAGAAGCGGCTGTCGTGGCAGATGTAGATATGGCACGCAGCGAGCAGGTGCGCCGTTGGTGGCCGTTCCTGAGAGACAGAAGAATAGAAGCGTTTGACGGGCTCACAAAACGTTTCATCGACTAAAGAAGAACAAACAATATAATCGTATAATAAAAAAACAGCATATATGTCCAGTAGCATCCGTTTCCGCATCGTGGGAGAGGCATTCAGAAAGAAGGCAATTGATATACCCAATCGCGCAGAACGCCCGAGCGAGTTTTTTGCCAAGTATGTCTTCAACAAAGAGAAGATGTATCGTTATCTGCCTGCAAAGGTGTATAAGAAGATGTGTGACGTCATCGACAACGGTGCCACACTCGATCTTGACACAGCCGATGCCGTAGCAGCCGGTATGAAGAAGTGGGCGATGGAACTTGGAGTGACGCATTGCACACACTGGTTCCAGCCTCTCACAGAAGGAACTGCGGAAAAGCACGACGGTTTCGTAGAGCACGACGGCAAGGGAGGACTCGTAGAGGAGTTCACCGGCAAGCAGCTTGTGCAGCAGGAACCGGATGCCTCATCATTCCCTTCCGGAGGTATACGCTCCACCTTCGAGGCACGCGGATATTCGGCATGGGATCCTGCCTCACCCGTCTTTGTTATGGGCGACACACTGATGATACCCACCGTATTTATCTCATACACAGGTGAAGCGCTTGATTACAAGGCTCCGTTGAAGAAGGCTCTCAAGGCTGTTGACAAAGCCGCCACACAAGTGGCACGCTACTTCTACCCCAAAGTGAACAAGGTTGTTTCCAATCTCGGTTGGGAACAGGAATACTTCCTCATGGATGCCGATCTCTATGGAGCACGTCCCGATATGCTGCTCACCGGACGCACACTGATGGGACACTCCAGCGCCAAAGACCAGCAGATGGACGACCACTACTTCGGAGCAATTCCCGAACGGGTGGCAGCCTTCATGAAAGATCTTGAGATACAAGCCCTGGAACTCGGCATTCCCTGCAAGACCCGTCACAACGAGGTGGCCCCCAATCAGTTTGAACTGGCTCCCATCTTCGAGGAGACGAATCTTGCCGTAGACCACAACATGCTGCTGATGAGTCTGATGCAGAAGGTGGCACGCAAGCACGGTTTCCGTTGTCTGTTGCACGAAAAACCCTTCAAGGGAATCAACGGATCCGGTAAGCACAACAACTGGAGTCTGGCCACCGACACAGGAATACTGTTGCACGGTCCCGGCAAGACACCGATGGACAATCTGCGTTTCATCACTTTCGTTGTAGAGACTCTGATGGCCGTTTATCGTCACAACGGACTGCTGAAAGCATCCATCATTTCGGCCACGAATGCACATCGTCTGGGAGGCCACGAGGCACCGCCAGCTATCGTTTCCGCATTCCTTGGCGCACAACTCACAGAAGTGCTCAATCGCCTGGAAGAGAGTGACGACAACACTATCTTCAACCTTTCCGGCAAACAGGCCATCCTGCTCGATATCCCGCAGATACCGCAACTCTCACGCGACAACACCGATCGTAATCGCACGTCGCCGTTTGCCTTCACGGGCAACCGCTTTGAGTTCCGCGCTGTGGGAAGCCAGGCCAACTGTGCCGCAGCAATGATTGTACTCAACACTGCAATGGCGGAAGCACTCACCAGTTTCCGTACACGTGTCGACAAACTCATCGCTTCAGGTATGGAGATGACGAAAGCTATCATCTGTGTGCTGCGCGACGATATCAAGACGTGCAAACCTGTGCGCTTCGACGGTAACGGTTATTCCGACGAATGGAAAGAAGAAGCAAAACGACGCGGACTCGACACTGAGACATCTGCCCCTCTCATGCTCGACCATTATCTGGACAAAGAGACCGTAACGATGTTCCAAAGCCAGAAAGTGATGACTGAAGGCGAACTGCGTGCCCGCACGGAAATCAAACTTGAGACCTACATCAAGAAGATACAGATTGAAGCACGTATCTTCGGTGACCTCTGTCTCAACCACATCATCCCCGTGGCAACCCGCTATCAGAGCCAGCTCATAGAGAATGTGAGTCGCGTGGCAAGTGTCTTCTCCGGCACGGAAGCCAAAGCTCTCAGCAGCAACAACATCCTGCTCATCAAGGACATCTCGGAACACTCTGCATATATCACAGAAAACGTGCAACGACTTATCGATGCACGTAAGGTGGCCAACAGACTGGATGACGTGAGAGAAAAAGCAATAGCTTACCACGACAACGTAGCACCTCTCATCGAGGACATACGTAAGCACGTGGATAAGCTAGAGCTGATTGTTGACGACGAATTGTGGCCTCTGCCCAAGTATCGCGAGATGCTGTTTATCCGTTAGTTGCTGAAAGCCAGCGACTCTTCGGAAGCAACTTTTATCTTTATCGGGCGCGTCTTGTCCACCTCACCTGAAAGCAGGGACTTGGACAGGTCGTTGAGCAGATAGTGCTGCAAAGCACGCTTCACAGGACGGGCTCCGAAACTTGGGTCGTAACCTTTCTCTGCAAGGAAGTTGACAACATCGTCGGGCACCTCCACAGAAATCTGGCTCTCCGAGAGACGACGCTTGAGTGTGTCGAGCTGCAGATTGACGATAGCTTTCACCTGTTCCTTTGAGAGCGACTCAAATGTGATGATATCATCCACACGGTTGAGGAACTCCGGACGCACAGTCTGGAAGAGTTGCTCACGAGTGTAGTTGGACGTCATGATGATAAGAGTGTTCTTGAAGTTGACCGTACGTCCCTTGGAATCAGTCAGACGTCCGTCGTCCAGCACTTGCAGAAGAGTATTGAAGACATCGGGATGAGCCTTCTCTATCTCATCGAACAAGACAACAGAATATGGTTTACGTCTGACGGCCTCTGTCAACTGACCGCCCTCATCGTAGCCGACATATCCTGGAGGGGCGCCAATGAGTCGGGATACAGAGAACTTCTCCTGATACTCCGACATATCGATACGTGTCATCATACTCTCATCATCGAACAGTGTCTCGGCAAGAGCACGTGCCAGTTCGGTCTTACCCACACCGGTAGTACCCAGGAAGATGAAACTGCCGATAGGACGCTTCGGATCCTGCAATCCTGCCCTGCTCCTTCTCACGGCATCAGCCACAGCATGTATAGCTTCTTCCTGACCAATGACTCTCTTATGAAGTTCGTCTTCAAGTGTAAGGAGTTTTTCGCGTTCCGATTGCATCATCTTCGACACAGGGATACCGGTCCAGCGACTTACGACATCTGCAATGTCATCGGGAGTCACCTCCTCCTTGAGAAGCGCAGAACCAGCCGGTGCGGCATTCTGTGCGCGCTGCATTTCCTTTTCAAGAGACGGCAGTTTTGAATAACGTATCTCTGCCACACGTGCATAGTCGCCCTCGCGTTCACGCTGTTCTGCTTCCTGTTTGAGCGATGCCATCTGGTCTTTTATGGTCTGCACACGATTGGCCTCTTTCTTCTCTTCCTCCCATTGCTGACGCATCTTGCCTTCTTCGCGCTTGAGAGCATCTATGTCGGCCTCCAGTTTCTTGAGTTTCACCTCATCCTTCTCGCGTTTGATTGCCTCGCGTTCGATTTCAAGTTGGCGCAAACGACGCGTAAGTTCGTCCAATGCTTCGGGTACGCTGTCGCGCTCCATACGCAGCTTGGCAGCAGCCTCATCCATCAGGTCGATAGCTTTATCGGGCAGGAAACGTTCCGTGATATAACGGTGAGATAGCGACACGGCAGCAATGATGGCATCATCCTGAATACGCACTCTGTGATGCTGCTCATAGCGTTCTTTCAAGCCACGCAGGATACTGATGGAAGCCATCGTATCGGGCTCGTCCACGAGGACGGTCTGGAAACGTCGCTCAAGAGCCTTATCCTTTTCAAAATACTTCTGGTATTCGTCCAGCGTAGTGGCACCGATAGAGCGCAACTCACCACGCGCAAGAGCGGGCTTCAGAATGTTTGCTGCATCCATTGCGCCCTGCGTCTGTCCTGCGCCCACAAGAGTGTGAATCTCATCGATGAAGAGGATGATATTACCCTCCGACTCGACTACCTCCTTCACCACCTTCTTCAGGCGCTCCTCAAATTCTCCCTGGTATTTCGCACCGGCAATCAGAGCACCCATGTCAAGACTGTACAGTTGTTTGTTTTTCAGATTCTCCGGCACATCACCACGCAAGATACGGTGCGCAAGACCTTCCACAATGGCGGTCTTACCAGTACCCGGTTCACCGATAAGCACGGGGTTGTTCTTCGTGCGTCGGGAAAGTATCTGAAGCACGCGACGTATCTCCTCGTCACGACCTATCACGGGATCGAGCTTACCCTTACGAGCCTCCTCCACAAGGTTGCGTGCATACAGTTCAAGAGCTTTCTGCTCCTGCTGTTGATTATTGTTTGCTGTCATCATAGTAGTAGTGGTTTTTATTGGTTTTTGTTTTCACACCACCACTACGCAAACTCCGTGCTAAAAGCCGAAATACGTACAAAAAGTCATTCTTTACGCCATTTTGGCAGAAAAGATATGCCCCTCAGAAGAGTTCCCGCGCTCAGTCGTACAACCGGAAAATACGCTCCATCGGATACCACTTATCCGTACTCTTCGCATCGGCATCACAGCCTTGGAACTTCGACACGAAAGCCTCCCACTCCGCCTGACGAGGCAATGTGGCAAGACGGCTCATCGACTTCTCCCAATCAAAGTCTGCCGGAGCATCAACTATCATGGTGAGATGATTTCCGATGAGATATATCTCCATTTCGAGAATACCCACCTGCCGTATTCCCTCGCGTATCTCCTTCCAGTGATGGGCCTCTGAATGATATTTGCGATAGAGTTCTATCAGTTCCGGGTCACTGCTGATTTCCAGATACTGCACATAACGTTTTATCCTGCCATTCGAAATAGTCTGAACGTAACCTTCCATAGCATCAGAACTTAACAAGAATACGGAACACCTTGCCGGGATTCTCGCTCCACCAGCGCATTGTCTCCAGAGCTTCTTCCGGACATATTTCCTTAGTTATCAGGGAGTCCACGGGACATGTGCCGCGCTCAAGATAATTTATCACTGCGCGAAAATCACTGGGTTGTGCGTTGCGCGAACCGCGTATATCGAGTTCCTTCTGCACGAAATATTTCGTCTGGAACGAAACCTCCGACTTGGCATATCCGATACAAGCCACACGACCCGTGAATGCCACCTCGTTGATTGCCATCTGATAGGTAGGCACACTGCCCACTGCCTCTATCACCACATCCGGACCGAAACCGCCAGTAATCTCCTGCAAACGCTGATGAACATCCTCCGCAAGAGTGTTTACGGTGTAGGCGGCTCCCATCTTCTTGGCAAGAGCCAGTTTCTCGTCATCGATGTCCGCAGCAATCACCGTTGCTCCTCGCATGGCAGAACGTACAATAGCACCCATGCCCACCATTCCGCAACCTATCACCATCACCACATCGATATCCGTCACCTGTGCGCGACTCACCGCATGAAATCCTACAGACATGGGTTCCACCAGCGCAGTGGTGCGCGGCGAGAGACTGCCGGCCGGAATCACCTTCTCCCACGGCAGTACGATATACTCCTTCATCGCTCCATTGCGCTGCACACCGAGCGTCTCGTTGTGTTCACACGCATTCACACGCATATTTCTGCAGGACGCACACTTTCCGCAGTTGGTATAGGGATTGCACGTCACCACCATACCGGGTTTCAACGTCTCGGGCACGCCGCTTCCAACAGCTTCTATTACGGCACCTATTTCATGGCCCGGTATAACAGGATTCAAAGCCATCGTATTGCGTCCCATGAATGTATTGATGTCGCTACCGCAAAAACCCACGTAGCAGAGTTTCAGGAGCACTTCCCCGGCAAGCGGCGACTGCGGCATCTCCACATCAATGATATTCAGTTCCTGATTGTGTGTTATCTGTATTGCTTTCATTCTGACATATTTTTTATATAAGGTAAATTCGGAAGATTCTCAAAACCGTAGAAGCGAAATGCATTCTCGCCAAGGAAGAGCCGTTTTTCTTCATCGCTCAGTTCCTTGCTCTTAGTCACAAAGTCGTATGACATGCGATAGGTGATTGCCGTAATGGTGCGCGGATAGTCCGAGCCCCACATCAGATGTTCGATGCCCACCCAGTCCTTTGCCTCGCAGATACGACGGACAGCTGTAGGATAAGGATAGAATTCCGCATTGTAAAGCCACGTTATACCGCCCGACTCCACCATCACATTCCTTCCTTCACGGGCCAGCATCACCTGACTGCAGAAGGAGTCCGTTGTCGGCATTCCGAAATGACCGATTGCCACACGCAGTTCCGGGCACTCCTGTATCACCTCGCGCATCTCTCCTATCTGCCGCTCATCGTCTGCCAGACACATCGACAGCACCATTCCGCGTTGCTCCATCAGACGGAATACGGGCATCAGTTCCGTGAGAGGCTGTTTCATACGGTGTCCGGGAAACGCGATACCTTTCAGCCCCATCTCGGCCACCGTCTTCGCCTCGTCTTCGTTCCAAGCCATACCCATACAGAAGAAGCGCTCCGGATATTTGCGCTGCACCTCTGCAAGGTATTCGTTCTGATTGCCGTCTATCAGTTCCTGCACCACCACTGCGGCTCCTACCTGCGCATAGTTCATATTGGAGAGGAACACTTCCGCTGTATTCCTGCCGTCTATCATAAACGGCGGCAACATTTGCACTTCTTCGTCGAAGAATATGCTACGTCCGTTCTCCAGCGACAAAATGCGTTTGCCGTCTATCTGTGTATCCTGCCTGAGCCACAGGTGCGAATGTGCATCAACAATTACCATATTACTAACAACTTGTCAACTCGTCAACTAACAACTTGTCAACTAATTCACGAATTTGCCCACGTCACACGCTTCTGGTCGCCTATTATCTCCTGCACTTCGCGCACGAGCTGCCAGTCCGGTTCTTCGTTTGCCCACTGTATATTGCGACGCACATTATCGGGATTGGCCGACGAGAACAGCGTGGAAGCGATGCGCGGATTGCTCACGGAGTATTGCACAGCGAGCTGTTCGATAGGATATCCCTTCTTGCTGCAATGCTCTGCGGCACGCTGGCAGGCATCCACCAATGTTTTCGGGGCAGGATGCCACGAGGGCACACCGCGCTGCGAAAGCAGACCCATTGACAGCGGTGAGGCGTTGATGATACCGATACCGCGCTGCTCGAAGAAATCAATACTGTCCGACAGGGCGTCGTCGTTCAGTGTGTAATGACAGAAATTCAATATGCTCTCCACCGTGCCCTCTTCACAGTGCTCCACCACCCACTGGAGATTCTTCAGTTGCAGGTCTGTGATACCCACGTGTCCTACAACGCCCTTCTCCCTCAGTTCCACAAGTGCCGGCAGTGTTTCCTCCACCACTTTCTGCAGTCCTCCCGGCAGCGCAGCCTGAAACTCGATGTCGTGCACGTTGATGAGGTCTATATGGTCGATACCGAGCCGCTCCATACTCTCGTACACGCTGTCCGTGGCACGGCGTGCGGAGTAGTCCCACGTGTTCACACCGTCCTTGCCGTATCTGCCCACCTTCGTACTCAGATAGTACTTATCGCGCGGTATTTTACGCAGAGCCTTTCCCAGCACCGTTTCCGCCTTGTAATGGCCGTAATAGGGACTCACGTCGATGAAGTTGATTCCTCCTTCTATCGCAGCCTCCACGGCTTCAAAACTCTCCTTCTCGTTGGTCTCGCGAAAAACGCTTCCCAGCGACGATGCACCGAATCCCAGATGCGAGATATGCATCCCTGTATGTCCTAATTCCTTATAACGCATAATTCTATATTATTTTTTCTGTATCAGTTTCCCATACCTGCAGCCGTAATAGGCACACACGGCAAAACATATCATCGGCACCACGTATGCCACCTGATAGATGTAGTCATATCTGTTCATCACAAAAGCCGTGAACTGCGGCACACACGCATTTCCCACGATGGCCATCACCAGGAATGCGGCACCCGATTTCGTCTGAGCTCCCAGTCCCCGCAATGCCAGCGAGAACTGTGTCGGATATATTATCGACATGAAGAACGACACTGCCAGCATGGCATACAGTCCCACGTATCCTCCGTAGATGATGATTACCACGCACAGTATGATATTCGCAATGGCGTATACCGTCAGCATGTGCTCCGGAGCGAAGCGCCCCATCAGCAATGTGCCCATCCAGCGTCCCACGAGGAATGCCAGCATGTAGAGTCCGAAGAATGTAGTGGCGGTTTCTTCGTTGATACCCGCATACGTGCAGCAGTAGACGAGAAATAGACTGTTGATTGCTGTCTGTCCGCCATTGTAGAAGAACTGTGCTATCACTCCCCATCTCAGATGTCCTTTCTTCAGCACAGAGAAGTCTATCAGCTTCTTCCTTTCCCTGCCGCTATCTTCCTCCACTTTGGGCAGTTTCACCCACGTGAGCAGTGCCGCCACTCCCAACAGCACGATGGCCAGCAGCAGATACGGCATCTTTATTGCGTCTGTCTCCATCTGTATATATCCCTCCCATCCTCCTGGATAGTCCACCGGCAAGGTGGCTCGGGTGTATGTCTGTCCGCTCAGCACCAGTTTACTCAGAAACATTGCCGAGACGAATGCTCCCAGTCCGTTGAACGACTGCGCCAGATTCAGTCTGCGCGATGATGTCCTAGCCTCTCCCAGCACCGTGACATACGGATTCGCTGCAGTCTCCAGAAAACACATACCAGTGGCGATGACGAAGAAAATGCACAGATACACGGCATAGCTCTTCACCAGTGCTGCAGGGAAGAACAGCAGTCCTCCCACAGCCGCTATCAGCAGTCCCGCAATGATACCCACGCGGTAGCTGTACCTGCGCATGAACATGGCGATGGGTATGGGACAGATGAAATACGCAAGCCAGTAGGCGCTCTCCGTAAACGAGGCCTCGAAGGTGTTCAGTTCGCATGTCTTCATCAGCTGCCTTATCATTGTAGGCAGCAGATTACTGCTTATCGCCCATAGAAAAAACAGGCAGAAGATAAGGCTTAGAGCCACGGTGTTCTTTTTCATTTCCTTTTTTCTTTAAGGTTAAGGTTAACGTTAAGGTTCTACTTTCTCATCCTGTCCCTGTATTCCTGCGGTGTCACTCCCGTCTGTTTGCGAAACACACGTATGAAATAACTGTGATCCGTGAATCCCAGAGAGTAGGCCACCTCCTTCACCGGCTGGTCTGTGGTGTAGAGCATCAACTGAGCTCTCTCCACTTTCTTTGTGTTGATATACTGCAAGGGAGACAGACCGAATTCCTTCTTGAACAGGCGTATCAGATACGGTTTTGTGATGCACGCCACTCCCGACAGCTTCTCCACATCGATGTTCTCACCGATATGTGCGTGGATGTAGCCCAGCACATTCTTTATCCTCTCGTCCGTAGTCCACGAGTGCGGTACCACCTCGCGCATGAAACGGGAAAAGAGCAGCAGCAGAGCACCCCTCAGTCCCATCTTCCGCCACAGCGGCATATCACGGTAGCGCTGCACGTAGTCGGTGAATTTCGCTGCGTTGTCATACGAGTTGGGATTGCTTTCCGGCAGACATGCGTCGGGATAGTCTTCGCACAGTCCCCGGAAGATTTGATTCTCATCCCTGCCGGCTTTCACTTCCGTGGGGAATTCGTAGAGCTCCATCATGTTCATCTCGTTCTTGAAACCCTCGTACACGTGCAGGTAGTAGTGCGTGAACGGTCCTTCGCACTGATACGAATGCTTCGTGTAGGGCGGGATGATATACATATATCCCGGACGCAGTGTCACGGTCTCTTCCGGCAGGTGCAGCTGCGCCTCGCCTTCCGTCACGTAAAAGATACGCGTGAACGGGGAACTCACTTCCTTCCAGTTCCAGTCTCCGTTGTGATGCGCCAGACCCACGTTCAGCATCTGGAGATTAAACGACTCAATGGGAATCTGCTTCATTTTCCGCTTTTTTACACTTTTACGGGTGCAAAGGTACGGTTTATTGTTCTATTTCGATGCGACAAAATTGACATTTAATAGGATAAAATTGACATTTCCCATTTTTTCAATAAGCGTGACCGCTCGCTATTTCCTCCTTATCCAGCTTTTTTGCATCAATCTTATACCAGCAGTACACGATATACGCCAGGACAAAAGGCACCAGCAGCGACACGTAGAACATTGTGCACAGAGTGAACTCGCTGCTGCACGAATTGGCTATGGTGAGCGACGACTGCAGGTCTGCCGTGGAGGGATAGTAGGCAGTCTGCCCCCACCCTGCGCACAGCAGCAGTGCGAGCACCGTCATCACCGTTCCCGCGCCTGCAGGCCAAATACCGCAATAATAGTCCTTCACGAACAACGTCTTGCCGATACCGTAGAGCACACCCGCTACGCCCGCAAGCAGCACCACCGTGAGGGGCCACATCGCGAGGAAGTTCCCCAGATACTTATACGGCTCCACCGTCACCACTCCGCTTGCATCCACGGCATAGCCGTCCTTGAGCAGCAAATGCACGAGATAGTACACGAAGAGCAGCACAAACACTCCTGCTGTGCTTAGCAGCCGCGTGCGACCTCTCCTGCGTATATCCTCGTCAGCCACGTTGTTCATAACATACAGTATGCCGAGCGTGCGTGCAAGGAACACCACGGCCAGACCCAGCACCAGCACGTGCGGATTCAGCAGGGCATCCAGTCCGTGCGAAGCATTTGCCCAGCGACTTATCACGGGTGTCAGGGCTCCCGCGTCTATCATATTACTCTTCTCCACGATGAAGTTCGAACCCTCGAAGAATGTCGCCACAGCACCGCCCAGCAGGAGCGGTCCCACAATGCCGTTGAGCACGAGGAAGAAGCGGAACACCGACGGGCCCAGTATGTTGCCCAGTTTGTTCTGGAACTCATAGCTCACCGCCTGCAACACGAATGTCAGCAGGATAGCCATCCACAACCAGTAAGCACCACCGAACGAGGTGGAATAAAACAGCGGGAACGATGCGAAGAACGCACCTCCGAATGTCACCAGCGTGGTGAATGTGAATTCCCACTTGCGCCCAGTTGAGTTAATCACCAGACGTCGCCCTGCGTCCGTCGCCCCGAGACTGTTCACCATCGAATTGGCACCCTGCACAAACAGCAGGAACACCAGTATGGCTCCCAAGAGCGACACGATAAACCACCAATACTGCTGCAAAAATACGTATGTCATAATCTCTAAATTATCAATTGTCAATTATCAATTATGCATTATGCATTATGAATTATGAATTATGCATTATTCAAGCTCCCTTCTTAATCTGCTTCAGCATGATATTCACCTCCACGGCAAGCAGCACCGTGAAGAGCACGAGAAAGATGCAGAATGTCGTCATCACACTTGACGCACCCAAGTTGCTCACCGATGCACCCACGGGCAGCATGTCCTGTATGGTCCACGGCTGGCGACCCAGTTCTGCCACCATCCATCCGCACTCTGATGCTATGTATGTCAGCGGCAGCAGGGCGATGGCCGTCCAGTAGTGCCACTTGGGCAGCGATGTCAGGCTTCTCTTCTCCCACAGCTTCTTGGGGAACCCGTACGATGCTGCGAGCACTGCGGTGAAGAACAGTATCAGCAGAGAGCCCATTCCCACCATGATGCGGAACGCCCAGAAGTTGGCAGCGACGGGCGGCACCAGTTCGGCCTCATCCTTGATGTATCCGTAGCCGAAATACGGCATATTCTCTTTCAGTATTGCCAGCTGCTGTTCCTTGCGCCATGTGAAGTTAAGGTCTGGAGCCTCGCCTGCAAGGAACGCCTTCTCGTCCGCTGCATCGCGTCGGTAGTTCTGCAGCGCTGCGATGGCCAGCTGTCCTCTCATTATCTTCTCCTGGGCCGATGGTTCTTTTGTACCGTCCTCGCGCACGTATCCTTTCAATATGTCGTTGATGCCGGGCACGTAGCCGTTGAAGTCGTTCGTTGCCATGAAGGAGAGGGCGTACGGCACCTCTATGCCTTCCACTATTTTAAGGCCCTGTCCCCGTCCGCCGTCGTAGAGCGCTTCCATTGCCGCCAGTTTCATGGGTTGTGCGGCAGCCACATCCTGTGCCGACTTGTGTCCCGTAGCCGCTGTCAGCAGGGCAGCTGCAAGACCTACCCACGCTCCTATCCTCATGCTCTTGAGCGCCATCTCCTCCTCGCGCTTCTTCATGAGATACCAGCAGCACACAGCCACGCAGAACACAGCGCCTACGATCCATGCAGAGGTCACCGTATGGCAGAATTTCGACACAGCGAAGGGCGACAGCGCCACATCGGCAAACGATGTCATCTCGTTGCGCATCGTGTCAGGATTGAATTCGCAGCCCACCGGATACTGCATCCATGCGTTTGCCACCAGTATCCACCAGGCTGATATCGTCGCACCCAGTCCCGTGAGCCATGTCGAGGCCAGATGGAAACCGCGCGACACCTTCTCCCATCCGAAATACATCACGGCCACGAAGGTCGACTCCATGAAGAATGCCACGATACCCTCCACAGCAAGCGGAGCTCCGAAGATGTCGCCCACGAACCATGAGTAGTTCGACCAGTTGGTGCCGAACTCGAATTCCAGTATGATACCCGTGGCCACACCCATCGCAAAGTTCACACCGAAGAGCCGCTGCCAGAATATCGCTGTGCGGCGCCAGAAGGGTTTCTTCGTTCGATAATAGCATGTCTCCATGATACCCATGATGACAGCAAGTCCCAGCGTCAGCGGCACGAACAGCCAGTGGTATATTGCCGTCAGGGCAAACTGCGCTCTCGACCAGTCCACGGTCTCCGCAAGCGTTGATAACAGAATGTTTTGCATGATATTCTATGGATTAAGTATTTGCGATGCCACATAGTCTGCCTCCCTACCCTCCTCTGCGTGCTGTTTCAGGAAGTCGGGGAAGAAGAACAGTTTCAGTATGATGAATATTATGAACAGTTTCACTATGATGACGAGCCACAGCGTGCGTCCCAGCCGCATCTGCCGAAACCCGTCGTAATACAGGTCGAACACCCGATGTATGAAGGTGTTTTTGGGCATAGATTTGAGGTTATAGCATTGCAAAAATACGAAATTTAGTTGACAAGTATACAACTTAACAAGTTGGCAAGTTGTTACTTTGGGAAAAATGACTTAATTTTATTGGAATGGCCCTACATCTTCATCTGCTGGGAGAAGAAGTTCCAGTCGTTCTCCATCTTATCAAGCTGCCAAGGCTCCAGGCGAAGAGAGAATGTGCCTCGCAACGACTCCAGATTGAAGGAAAGGCGCATCACACTGGCCAGATTGAAGGCAACGGCATCGTCCCTGCGCAAGAGGAAACGGGCCACACGCATGAGCAGTTCGCGGTCCTCCTCCACATAGCGCAGCGCCCTGAGAAGCAGGAAAGCCGAAGGCATGCCCTGATGCTTGATTAAAAGAGGTATAAGGGAGGCCGGTTCGTCATATCCCAGATGATGCAGCAGTGAGAGCAGCGAGGATGGTTCGTCGTAACTGTCGATGAGACGCTCTGCCGTCTTCTGCCTGTCTATCTCGGAAAACGAGGGAAGGAGGCTGAGGAAGACATCGCTGCGTAAAGGATCCCTCTCCCCCATGCCGCGCAGCAGCGTGACGAGAAACTCACGGGGCGACTCACCGTAGTAGCGGGCAAAGGCATCCCAATACTCTCCGTCGTCCATGCGCTGCAGACGGCGCACCAGAAGTTCGTGCTCGGTCTTCTTCATAGTCGTAGATATAAAAAGAAAAGAAGTGAGGCTCTTTCTACCTCACTTCTCCTTTTCTTGAGCCTCTTGTCGGATTCGAACCAACGACCCCGAGATTACAAATCACGTGCTCTGGCCAACTGAGCTAAAGAGGCGGGTGGGAAAGCTAGCTGCATCGCGCCGCTACAACCAAGTACCCTTGCTGCGGTCAAGCCCTGGGGGAGTTCCGAGGGAGCATGCCGTACAGGACTTTCCCGTGTTTGCGGGTGCAAAGGTACGAAAAAAAAAGATAATTAAGCACACTAGTGAGCACTTTTTTTGAGAAATTTCATGAAAAATTAGTATCTTTGCACTCAAAATGCACTATATATAATATGGACATAAGTGTAGTAATACCTCTTTGGAACGAAGACGAGAGTCTGCGCGAGCTCTACGAATGGATAGAGCGCGTGATGAAAGAGAACGGATTCACCTACGAGGTGATATTCGCCAACGACGGTAGCACGGACAACAGTCAGAAGGTGATAGAAGAACTCCATAGGGAGCATCCCGATACGGTGCACGGTGTGGAATTCAGGCGCAACTACGGCAAGAGTCCTGCCCTCTACTGCGGTTTCGAGATGGCCAAGGGCGACGTGGTAATCACCATGGATGCCGACCTTCAGGACTCGCCTGACGAGATACCCGCGCTCTACCGCATGATAAAGGAAGACGGCTACGACATGGTGTCGGGCTACAAGCAGAACCGCAGCAAGGGCGACCCGCTCTCTAAGACCATACCCACAAAACTTTTCAACGCAACGGCACGCAGGGTGAGCGGTATACACAATCTGCACGATTTCAACTGCGGCCTGAAGGCCTATCGCCTGGATGTGGTGAAGCACATCGAGGTGTATGGCGAGATGCACAGATACATCCCTTATCTGGTGAAGAATGCCGGATACAGCAAGATAGGCGAAAAGCCCGTGCACCATCAGAAGCGGCAGCACGGTGTGTCCAAGTTCATGGGATGGAACAGGTTCGTGAACGGATATCTGGACCTGATGTCGCTGTGGTTCCTCTCCACGTTCGGCATGAAACCCATGCACGTATTCGGCTTCATCGGCAGCCTGATGTTCTTCGCAGGTTTCCTGGCAGCATGTGCCGTGGGAGGTGTGAAGCTCTACTGCCTGAGTGCCGGTATCAAGGCACCGCTGGTGGCTGACACACCATGGTTCTACATCGCCCTGACGATGATGATACTGGGCACGCAGCTCTTCGTGGCAGGATTCCTGGGCGAACTCATCTCACGCACTTCGCAGGAGCGCAACAAATACCAAATCAACAAGACGATATGATGAAGAAGGTACGCCGTCTCATCATGGTGGCGCTGGCAGGCATCGTGTGTACGCTGGGCGGCTGCGATGACACGGGATGCACGCTCTACAACTCCACACTGTGCCACATATCCTTCTACAGCGAACTGGGACTGGCCACCGTGCTGGAAGACACACTGACGGTGTATGCCGTGGGTGCAGAGACCCCCGTATACAACATGGGTGTCAACCTCTACACGCTGAAGGTGCAGCTGTCATACTATAAGGACATCGACACCCTGCTCTATGAGCACTGGATGGGGACGGCCGACGAACCTGCACCGCACCAGGTGGACACACTCTTCATCCGCAAGAGCGACATGCCCCACTTCGAGAGCCCCGACTGCGGTGTGGCAATGTTTCACGAAATAGAGGAAGTGTGGTGGGAGAACGACAGCAGATTTCCCGAGACACCGCTCTTCAAGGGCGTGTTTATATATCATCCTCAGGTGTACTACAACAGCGAGGACAACATACGCCTTTTCATATAGCAAATGAGAAGATTCATCATATTCACCTTTCTCCTGCTGGCAATGGCCGCAAACGGCACATGGGCGCAGACAAACGGAGGCGTGAAGCTCCCGGAAGGGTACAACAAGAAGACCTACCGGGGAGCTGACGGACGTATCTACGTGCTGGAGGAGAACCAGAAGGTGAAGAAAAACAAACGCGGAAAAAACATCGTGGTGGAGGAAGAACCGAGACCCGTGTTCGGAGGTTTTGCCGTGATGGCCGACCTCGTAGGATTCGTAATGAAGGCTGCCGGTTCGTGGGCCAATATGGAGGTGGCAGGCAGAATAAATTTCAAGGAGAAGTACTTCCCCATCGCAGAACTGGGTATCGGTTCGTGCGACAGAGACGGCAAGACCAACACTAACAATCTCTCCGTCACAGCACCCTACTTCCGCGTGGGAATGGACTACAACATCAACAAGAAACAGAACGGCAACAGATTCTTTGCGGGAGTGAGATACGCCTTCACATCGTTCAGCTACGACTTCAGCAACCCGGAGTTCACGGACCCGCTCTACAACAAGGTGTTTCCGCTCTATCTGGAAGGACTTGACGGACACGCACAATGGCTGGAACTTGTGCTGGGCTTTGAGACGAAGCTGTGGAGCTTCATAAGGCTGGGAGGCAACTTCCGTTTCAAGTTCAGGACGGTGAACGACTTCGACTTCATGGGCGAACCGTGGTATGTGCCCGGCTTCGGCATCAACGGGTCGTCAGCATACGGAGCTACTGTGAACCTGGCGTTCGACTTCGGCAAGACAATGAAAAAACAACCTCCAAGAAATCTCTACAGATAAGGAAATATGAAGAAGTGGCATCTACCCTTTCTCGTGCTGCTCATCGTGGGCACATATCTGGCATACCTGCAGAAGCACCCAACAGCCCGCTACATCAAGGAGGAGATGCAGGTATTCGGCACCGTGATGCACGTCACTTACAAAACAACGGCATCGCTCAGGGAAGGATATAGCGAGGAACTGAGACAGGTGGACATGAGCCTGTCGATGTTCAATCCCATGAGCACCCTCTCGCGTATCAACCGCAACGAGACGGATACGGCAGATGCCATGCTGCAGGAAGTGCTGCGTATGGCAATGGCCGTGAGCGAGGCTACGGACGGAGCCTTCGACGTGACAGTGGCACCGCTGGTGAACGCGTGGGGGTTCGGATTCAAGAACGGACAGTTGCCCGACTCTGTGCAGGTGGATTCACTGCTGACACTGGTGGGCTACAGGAATATAGCGCTCACGGAAGACGGACGCGTGGAGAAGAAATATCCCGGCATCGTGATGGACCTCTCCGCAATAGCAAAGGGCTACGGAGTGGATAAGGTGGCAGAATATCTGAAGGCCAACGGTGTGACGGACTACATGGTGGAGATAGGAGGAGAAGTGGCCTGTCAGGGGAGGAACGCGAAAGGAAAGGCCTGGCGCATCGGCATCAATAAACCAGATGACGACCCCACATCCACGAATACGGACATAGAGAAAGTGATAGAACTGGAAGACGGAGCGATGGCCACCAGCGGCAACTACCGCAACTACTATGTCACACCCGAAGGAAAGCGTATCATGCACACGATAGATCCCAAGACCGGATACCCCGTGCAGCACAATGTGCTATCGGCAACGGTAATAGCTCCCACATGCGCTATGGCCGATGCCTTCGCCACATCGTTCATGGTGATGGGAAGCGAACGGGCAGAAGAGGTGCTGAAGCAGCATCCCGAACTAAAAGCCGAACTGATATGTACGGAAGAGTAGTCGGCCTGCCTCTCTTCACCGGTATTTCCAGCACAGACCTGCTGGAGTTTCAGGACCGTTTCATGCTCAGCATCGAGCCCATTGACGCAGGTACGCGCCTGCTGACACGGGGCGAGCGCTCAGAGGGTCTGCTGTGGATAGTGAGCGGCACTGTGAAGCGGGAAAACGAGTGGATGGAAGAAACCATCGACGGACCGTTGCTCGTTGAGGCAGAACGCCTGTTCGGCCTTAATAACACAGTGAGTATGACGTGGGATGCGGTGACAGCTCTGGAAGTGATATACATAGCGAAGGAACATGTGGTGAGACACTTGCTGCGCAACAGTCTCGTACGCATCAACTACCTCACCCTGCTCTCCTCCTCGCTGCAGCGCAAAGCAGAGACGATGAGCGTACCGCGAAGTCCGGAAGAGAAATTCCGCATGTTCGTCAACAGCGTGAAGCATCCTGCCGGCAAAGAGCTGACACTGCACATCAAGATGACAGAACTGGCGGAGAGACTCGACGTCTCACGCCTCAATCTCTCGAAGATGCTCAACCAGCTGGCAAGGAACGGAGAGATAGACATCAAACGAGAACAAATAACGATACATGGCTAATATATTCATAGAGAACAAATACAACACCCCGCACGACAGCATACCCTTCTCGCG
Source organism: Bacteroidaceae bacterium (assembly GCA_016292045.1). Lineage (GTDB taxonomy): Bacteria > Bacteroidota > Bacteroidia > Bacteroidales > Bacteroidaceae > Physcousia. The sequence continues at coordinate 61,101 of JAEEZX010000019.1, forward strand.
CATACGCTTTGAGGAATACGAAGAGGCGATAACGGAGGGTATGAAACAGGAGGACGAGGAGATAGATAAAGTGCTCTCCAACCCGGATACACCCACTTTCGACAACACCGTGGTGACACGAAGCGAGAGACTGCTCTCGCGCACCACATCCGTATTCTTCAACCTGCTTTCCGCATGCCGCACAGATGAGATGGAGAAGCTCTCGGAAAAGATGCAGCCCCTGCTCTCGGAACACTCCTCGCGCATAGCGATGAACCGCAGATTCTTTGAGAGGATAAAGGCTGTACACGACAATCCGGGCCGGCAGCTCACAGGTGAGGAACAGCGACTGCTGGACGACATCTACGAGGGATTCACACGCAGCGGTGCCCTGCTGCCGGAGGACGAGAAGAAAGTGCTGGCCGAGAAGAGGCAGAAACTGGGGATGCTGACGCTGCAGTTCTCACAGAACGAACTGCATGCTACAAACGCCTTCACGCTGCATCTGACACAGGAGGACGAAGTGAGCGGACTGCCGGAAAGCGCTCTGGATGCCGCAAGGATGGAAGCTGAGAGCAGAGGACTGGAAGGATGGGTGGTGACACTCAAGGGACCCTCCTACAGCGCATTCCTCAAATATGCCGACCGTCGCGACCTGAGAGAGAAGGTCTACAGGGCTATGTCGACACTCTGCACCAGCGGAGAATGGAACAATCTGGACATCGTGAGGGACATCGTGAACCTGCGACGCGAGATAGCGCAGATGCTGGGTTTCAACACATTTGCCGACTTCGCCCTGAAGCATCGTATGGCAGAAGATGTGGCGCACGTGGATAATCTTGTGGAGCAGCTTCTTGAGGCCTACCTTCCTAAAGCCAGGGAGGAAATGGAGGAAATAAAGGCATTCGCAAGAGAGGAGATGCAGAGAAACGGTGAGACACCCTTCGAACTGGCTCCCTGGGACCTCTCCTACTACAGCTACAAACTGCAGAAAGCACGCTACGACCTCGACTCCGAGATGCTCCGCCCCTACTTCCCGCTCAATCAGGTGAAGGACGGCATCTTCGGCCTTGCCACAAAGCTCTACGGAATCACATTCCATGAGAATCCCGACATAGATGTGTATCATCCCGACGTGAAGGCCTACGAGGTGAGAGATGCCAACGGGGATTTCCTGGCTGTGCTCTACGCAGACTTCTTCCCGAGGGAGAACAAGCAGTCGGGCGCATGGATGACATCCTACCGCGAGCAGTGGATAGACATCGACAGCGGCAAGGACATACGTCCGCTGGTATCTATTGTGCTCAATGTGACAAAGCCCACTGAAACCAAACCGGCTCTGCTCACGCTGGGCGAAGTGGAGACCTTCCTGCATGAGTTCGGTCACGCTCTGCACGGAATGCTCTCGAAGGTGCGTTTCGAGGGACTCTCATGCACCAATGTCTATTGGGACTTCGTAGAACTGCCCTCGCAGTTTATGGAGAATTTCGCCATGGAACCTAAATTCCTCCGCACCTTTGCCCGTCACTACGAGACAGGGGAAGAACTGCCGCAGGAACTCATCGACCGTATCCTCAGAGCCAAGAACTACATGGTGGCATACGCCTGCATCAGACAGGTGTCGTTCATCCTTCTGGATATGGCATACTACACTCTGAGCGACCCCTTCACAGAAGATGTCATCGCCTTTGAACAGAAGGCCTGGAGCCGTGCACAACTGTTTCCGCAATTGGAAGGAAGCTGTATGTCAACACGCTTCGGACACATAATGTCAGGCGGTTATGCTGCCGGATACTACTCATACAAATGGGCGGAGGTGCTGGATGCAGATGCTTTCAGTGTGTTCCAAAAGGAGGGCATCTTCAATAAGGAGACAGCACAGCGTTTCCGTGACTGCATCCTCTCACGAGGCGGTACGGAGCATCCTATGACGCTCTACAAACGTTTCCGGGGAGGCGAACCCACCATAGATGCGCTGCTGCGTCGCAACGGAATAAAGAAACAGTAAGATATATTATATATGGAAAGAAAACAATCGGAACTGGATTACCGCTACCTCAAGATGGCACACATCTGGAGCGAGAATTCATACTGTGTCCGTCGCAAGGTGGGAGCGCTCATCGTGAAGGACAAGATGATTATCTCGGACGGATACAACGGCACACCGACAGGTTTCCCCAACGTATGCGAGGACGACAACAACGTGTCGCTGCCCTATGTGCTGCACGCTGAAGCAAACGCCATCACCAAGATAGCACGCTCGGGCAACAACAGCGACGGAGCCACACTCTACGTGACGGATTCGCCCTGTATCGAGTGTGCCAAACTTATCATACAATCCGGAATACGACGCGTGGTTTACGACCGCGAATACCGTCTCACAGACGGCGTCGATCTGCTGAGAAGAGCAGGTATAGAAGTTATTCACCTTGACGAACTACCCATCTAAACTGTTAGAAAAGGCTGTCGACGAAGTGTCGCGCCTCCCGGGAGTGGGACGACGGAGCGCTATGCGCCTCGTACTGCACCTGTTGCGTCAGGAGGAGTCTCAGACTCTGTCTCTGGCCGATGCACTCAAGACGCTGCGCACGGAAGTGCACTACTGCCGGGAATGTCACAACATATCCAACACGGATCTCTGCGAGGTGTGCGCCAATCCCCGTCGCGACCATGCAATGGTGTGCGTAGTGCAGACGATAGAGGACGTGATGGCCATCGAGGCTACCCAGATGTACAGGGGCGTGTATCACGTGCTGGGCGGAGTGATATCCCCGATGGACGGAATAGGGCCTCGCGACCTTGAGATAAATTCGCTGCTCGAACGCATCGCACAAAAAGATATCAAGGAAGTGATTCTCGCACTATCTCCCACGATGGAAGGCGACACAACCGGTTTCTATATCTTCCGCCAGATACAGAACCTCTTCCCCGCAAACGGAAAGGAGAAGGAGATGCCGAAAGTGACTGTGCTGGCAAGAGGTATTGCACAGAACGACGAACTGCACTATGCCGACGAGATAACGCTGGGACGCGCGCTTGCCGGCCGCACTGAAATGAAATAAAAGAAAAACAAAGACTATGGCACCCGAATCATTGTATCACGGACAGATTGTACTCTGCGTATTGTCCTTCGCAGTGCTCTATTGGAACATATCAAGAAACAAAGGCGCTTTGTGGATTGTGCCTGTGGTGTGTGTACTGCATGCCCTGTGGTGGTATCTCACAGGCGACACCACCCTGCTCTTCTTTATAGGGATTCTGGCTGTGGGCTTTCTGTATCGCTTTCCGTGGGGGCGCTTGGGAAAGAAGTCCCGGAATGAAGCACCTCAAGAGCCTTCAGAACAGTAGGATCCGTGAGATTCACATACTCCTGATAGGCCTCCGTATCCAGCATGTTGTAGATGATGCCCGAGAGTATGTTTCTTTCGAAAAGACGGGCACTTGTCCACAGCATCAGATTGCGGCGTGGCAAATCGTGTGACGCAGCATAGGAGGCAAAGCGCTCCAGCAGATTCTGTTTCTTCAGATAAGCGGCCAGCTCGGCAGATGTCCTGTACTTGCTCAGTATCGGACGGTTCTGATCCGTGAAGTCGTAGGTGAACTGACGTATGAGCCCGAGATAAAGGGCTTTCTTGTAGTATGACGTAACGTCCGTGGTGTCCTCGCCTACGAAGATATCCGGCATGATACCTCCGCCACCGTACACCGTGCGGCCAAGCGACGTCTTATACTCCGCACCTTCCTGATGGATACTGTCCTCGGAGAAGAATTCTCCACGCTCGTAACGGGCTATCAAATCATTCTCATACTCTTCACCACCGCCTTTCTCATAGGGCTTCTGTATGCAGCGTCCTGAGGGAGTATAGTAGCGGGCCACAGTGAGACGCACAATACTGCCGTCACGGAATTCCATAGGCTGCTGCACCAGTCCTTTCCCGAAGGTGCGTCGTCCTACAATAGTGCCCCTGTCGTTGTCCTGTATGGCTCCGGACAGGATTTCCGAAGCGGAGGCACTCATCTCATCCACCAGAATGACAAGCGGCAGTTTCTGGAAAGAACCCCGTCCGTCGCTGCGGAAGTTCTCACGGGGAGACTTCCTTCCTTCCGTATACACCACGAGGCAGTCCCTCGTAAGGAATTCGTTGGCCATCTGTATGGCGACGTGCATGTATCCGCCACGGTTGCCCCGTAAGTCGAGCACAAGACCCTTCATACCCTCTATCGAGAGAGAGGCCATTGCCGTGAGGAACTCACCGTAGGTCTGTTCACCGAAATTCTTCACGTGAATATATCCCACCGTGTCGTCCATCATGTATGCCACATCGACACTCACCACGGGAATATCTCCTCGCACCACAGAGAATGTGCGCAACGCCTTCTGACCGGGACGGCGCACCACGATACGCACCACAGAACCCTTCTCGCCCTTCAGGTGGCGCATCACCTCTATCTGGTCCATCTTGACGAGCGACACTCCGTTTGCCGTAAGGATGCGGTCACCGCTCATCAACCCCACCTTCTCGGCAGGACCTCCCTTGATGATGCTCATCACGTTGACGGTATCGTTCACCATTGAGAATGTGATACCGACACCTGAGAACGACCCCTTCAGGTCCTGTGTCTCAGCTTCGGCATCCTTTGCGGGGATATAAGCCGAGTGAGGATCCAGCTCGGAAAGTATCAGGGGCATTGCATCTTCCACCATCTGGTTCATATCGACGGTATCGACATAGTTGTTATCCACCAGTTGCAGCAGATAATTCAGTTTGTTGGTACCAGTGTTGATGATATTGAGGCGGTTGCCCATGAAATGAGAGGCATAGAACGTGCCTATCAATATACCGAGCACAATCGACACGGCCAGAAATATAGGTGTCAGATTCCTGTTGTTCATTCTCTCTACAATGTTCCTTTCGAAGAAGGCAGGTTAAAATGTTCTATATCACGCTTCACGGCCATCTTGAGAGCACGTGCAAGCGCCTTGAAGATGCCTTCTATCTTGTGATGCTCGTTTTCGCCCTCGGCCTTTATGTTGAGATTCATGCGAGCGGCATCGGAGAGACTCTTGAAGAAATGCAGGAACATCTCCGTGGGCATCTCTCCCACCTTCTCTCTCTTGAACTCGGCATCCCACACAAGCCATGGCCTGCCCCCGAAGTCAAGTGCCACCTGACAGAGGCAGTCGTCCATGGGCAGACAGTAACCGTAACGCTCTATGCCGCGTTTGTCGCCAAGTGCTTTAAGGAGACACTCGCCCAGTGCAAGTCCCGTATCCTCTATCGTGTGATGCTCGTCCACGTAGAGGTCGCCCTTGCAACGTATCGTTAAATCGATATTCCCGTGCTTTGCTATCTGCTCCAGCATGTGATCGAAAAATCCGAGTCCTGTGTCTATGTCAGCTTTTCCTTCACCGTCGAGACCCACCTCCACAAGGATATCCGTCTCCTTCGTCTTGCGGCTCACCACGGCTTTCCTGTCCGAAGCGAACACCATCTCCGTCACCTTCTGCCAGTCGGGGAATAGATACTGGCAACCGAGATTCTCAGCCAGCTTCCTGTCGTTCTCCCTGTCACCTATGACGTAGCTGTGCTGCATGTCCACTTCCGGATTGTTGATATACTCCGTCAGCATTGCCGTACCGGGCTTGCGTGTCGGCAGGCCTTCGCTGGGGAACGAACGGTCAATCTTTATGGCATCAAACTCAAAGCCTTCTCCCTTGAGGATCTCCAGCATCAGGTTCTGGGTAGGCCGGAAATCCTTTTCCGGATACGACTCAGTACCCAGTCCGTCCTGATTGGACACCATCACCATCTCATAGTCGGTATGCTTGCGCAGGAACGACAAGGCCCCTATGGCTCCCTCCACGAAATGGAACTTCTCGTAGGAATCTATCTGCTCATCCTCAGGTTCTTTGAGGATTGTGCCGTCACGATCGATAAATAATATTCTTCTCATAGTTAGAAAGAACGCAATGCTGCCAACATTTCGTTGTTTTCCTGTTTATTTCCAATGGTAATACGCAGGCAGTCTCCGCAGAGCTGCACATTGTTCCTGTTGCGCACCACGATGCCGCGATCCACGAGGAAGTTGTATATCCGGTTTGCATCCGTCACCTTCACAAGCACGAAATTGGCATTCGTGGGATACACCTGCTTCACACATTTCACTTCCTTGAGCGACGGCAGCAGATTGTTGCGCTCACGCTTGATGTCGCGTATCCATCGCTCCAGTTTCTCGATGTCGCTCAGCAGTTCGATAGCATATTGCTGCGTGAGGTTGTTGACATTGTAAGGATACTTCACCTTGTTGAAGAGAGCTATTATTTCCGGTTGTGCAAACGCCATTCCCAGACGCACGGAAGCACTCGCCCAGGCCTTCGAGAACGTGTTGAGCACAATGAGACGGGGATACATGCGGACCAGTTCGCGCAGAGACCTCAGTTCAGAGAAGTCCCCGTATGCTTCGTCCACCACCACGATACCCTGAAACTCATCCAGGATACGCTTCACCTCGCGACGGTCTATATCGTTGCCTGTAGGATTGTTGGGAGAGCAGAGCCACATCACCTTCGTGTGCTCGTCAGCTGCCTTCAGCATATCGTCGGCATGTATCTGATAGTGCTCGTCGAGCAGCACCTTTCTGTACTCCACGTCATTGATATTGGCACACACCTCATACATACCGTAGCTGGGTGCCATTGCCACCACGTTGTCCACACGCGGTTCACAGAACACACGATACACCAGGTCTATAGCCTCATCCGAACCGTTACCCAGGAATATCTCGTCCTCCGAGACACGCTTCAGAGGCGCAATCATCTTCTTCAGCTTCTCCTGCAGAGGATCGGGATATCTGTTGTAGCCGCTGTTGTAGGGACTTTCGTTGGCATCCAGGAATGTGTGTGCCTCCCTGCCCCGGAACTCATCACGTGCGCAACTGTAGGGTTTCAGTTCCCAAATATTTTTTCTTACAAGCTCTTGCATCTCAGTGTCATTGCATTTTTATGTGCCTCCAGGCCTTCTGCCTCCGCCATCAGTTCCACAGCTCTGCCGATGGAACGGATGCCCTCCCGGGAAAGTTTCTGGAAGGTTATCTTTCTCATATATGAATCCAGGTTCACTCCGCTATAGGCCTTGGCATAGCCGCTGGTGGGAAGCGTATGGTTCGTGCCGCTTGCATAGTCTCCTGCACTCTCTGATGCCCAGTGTCCGATGAATACGCTACCTGCGTTGACCACCTTCGCTGCCCACGTCTCGGCATCATCCATAGCAAGAATCAAGTGCTCCGGAGCATATTCGTTGCACAGCTGCATTGCCTCTTCTATATTGTCCACCACGATAATGGCACTGTTCTCCACAGCCTGTCTTGCTATCTCCTGACGGGGAAGAGCCTGCAACTGACGCTCCACCTCGTCGCTCACCTTCTGAGCCGCCTCCATTGAGTCGGTGAAGAGCACGCTCTGCGAGTCGGTGCCGTGCTCTGCCTGAGAGAGCAGGTCGGCAGCCACGAAATCCACGTGACATGTCTTGTCCGCTACGATAGCCACTTCAGAGGGGCCGGCAGGCATATCAATAGCGCATCCCTCCTGACTCACCATCATCTTGGCTGTCATCACAAACTGGTTGCCGGGACCGAATATCTTGCTCACCTGCGGCACACTCTCCGTCCCGTAAGACATTGCTCCGATAGCCTGCACACCGCCCAGCTTATAGATGGCATTCACACCGGCCACCTTTGCAGCCACAAGCACAGCGGGATTCACCTTGCCGTCCTTCTGGGGAGGAGTGCACAGCACGATATCCCTGCATCCTGCTATCTTGGCAGGAGTGGCCAGCATCAGCACGGTGGAGAACAGCGGTGCCGTACCGCCCGGAATATACAGTCCCACCTTCTCGATGGCGACAGCCTTCTGCCAGCACTGCACACCGGGGGTCACTTCCACCTTCCTGCCCTCGAACTTCTGCTCTGCATGGAATTTCTCTATATTGGCATGGGCCTTCTCTATCGCATCTTTCAGTTCTGCACTGACCAATGCACCTGCCTCGTCCATCTCCTCCTGACTCACTGCCAGAACGGGGAGACTCACCTTATCGAATTTCTCCTCATACTCCCTGAGAGCTTCATCGCCCCGTGCCTTCACATCGCTGAGCACAGCGCGAACGACATCTTCCAGCTCAGCCACACTCTTGCGGGGCCTTGGCGGGATTCTCCTGTCGGTAACTATTCTCATAGAATCATCTTTTCGATGGGCATCACAAGTATTCCCTGAGCACCCAGTTCCTTAAGCTTTGCGATACGGTCCCAGAATGTCTTCTCGTCTATCACGGTGTGTACGCTGCTCCATCCCTCTGTGGCAAGGGGCATCACCGTGGGAGCCTTCGTTCCGGGCAGCACGCGGCAGATATCGTCCAGAGCCTCCGTGGGCACATTCATCATCACGTATTTCTTGTCCTCAGCCTGCTTCACGGCTTCGATGCGGAACAGCAGTTCGTCGAGGACGGCCTTCTTCTCCTCAGAGAGTCCCTTGGTGGCAATGAGCAGAGCCTCGCTCTTCATCACCACTTCCACCTCAGAGAGATTGTTCGACACCAGCGTGCTGCCGCTCGACACGATATCGAATATGCAGTCGGCAAGTCCGATACCCGGGCTTATCTCCACGCTGCCGGTGATGACATGCACATCGGCATTCACCTTGTTGGCTTTGAGGAAACGGCGCAGGATGTTGGGATAAGAGGTGGCAATCTTCTTGCCCTCAAACCATCTCACACCCGGATAGGCCACCACCTTGGGGATTGCCAGCGAGAGGCGGCACTTGGAGAAACCCAGAGGACGCACCACATCTGCCTCCTCACCACGCTCCTCGAATTCATTCTGACCCACTATACCGAGGTCTGCCACACCTGTGGCTACGCACTGCGGGATATCATCATCCCTGAGGTAGAGCACCTCGATGGGGAAATTGGGACTTTCAACCAAAAGTGTGCGCTTCGACGAGGGCACCTTGATGCCTGCTTCAGAGAGCAGGGCCATAGTGTCTTCGAAGAGGCGTCCTTTGCTTTGTACAGCTATTCTGAGCATATTATTTCTTACTACTTTATTTTTGTTGCGCGCAAAGATAGTGAAAAATAGTGAGACAACGGATTCTGTATCACTTTTTTTTACTTTATATTATAAAATATTTACATGAGCATGCAATAAACTGCACACTCCTATCGTTATATGTGCAAAGAATCACACATCACACATCACACAAACATCAAATAGCCTATGCCACAACCACTACACCCCGAATCCTCTCTTGTGACAGCTCCGACCCCCTCTCCCGAGGTACTGGCCTATTTGCGTGTTTTCGCAAGAGCTTACCGCCCCTCCTGAAGGGCTTCAGATGGTAGTGCGTGCGTAAGCAGGCGCTTCCATAGGACAGAAATCCTTATCCTGGAACTTATAGGTACCCACCATCGCTATCATTGCAGCATTGTCGGTAGTGTATCCGAATTTGGGTATGAATACCTTCCATCCGTATCTCCTTGCGTGATCCTTGAAGGCCTCTCTCAGTCCCGTGTTCGCACTCACTCCGCCTGCCACGGCCACCTCCTTTATCTTCAGGTCTTTGGCCGCCTTGCGCAGCTTCTTCATCAGTATGTCCACGATGGTCTTCTCCAGCGAAGCGGCCAGGTCTTCCTTATGGTGCTCCACGAAATCGGGATCTTCCTTCACCCAGTCTCTCAGATGGTAGAGGAACGATGTCTTCAGTCCTGAGAACGAGTAGTCATATCCCTCTATCTGAGGCTTCGAGAATTCATAGGCCTCGGCATTGCCCTGCCGGGCCAGACGGTCTATGATGGGTCCTCCCGGATATCCCAGCCCCATCACCTTCGAGCATTTATCGATAGCCTCTCCTGCAGCGTCGTCGATGGTCTGTCCTATGATTTCCATCTCCTTGTACGACTTCACCAGCACTATCTGCGAGTTACCGCCGCTCACGAGCAGACAGAGGAAAGGATACGAGGGCGATTCATGTTCCTCGTTCTCCTCGCGTATGAAATGTGCCATGATGTGTCCCTGCAGGTGATTCACCTCTATCATGGGAACGCCCAGCGACGCTGCCAGTCCTTTTGCGAAACTCACTCCCACGAGCAGCGAGCCCATCAGACCGGGACCTCGCGTAAAGGCCACAGCAGACACCTCGCTCTTGTCCACGCCCGCTTTCTTCAGGGCCTGGTCCACCACGGGCACTATATTCTTCTGATGCGCTCTGGAGGCCAGCTCCGGCACCACACCTCCGTATGCTTCGTGCACCACCTGCGATGCCGTCACGTTCGACAGCAGCACCCCGTCGCGCATCACTGCCGCAGACGTATCGTCGCACGAACTCTCTATAGCCAATATCGTCACCATGCCAGTTTTTCCACTCCGTTTTCAGTCATCACAAAGGTATGTTCCCACTGGGCAGAGGGCAGTTCGTCATCTGAAATGACCTCCCATCCGTAGGGATCGTCCTCATCGACAAACACACGCCATGTGCCCATGTTTATCATCGGTTCGATGGTGAACGTCATACCCGGCACAAGCAGCATACCCGTACCCTTCGCGCCTCTGTGCTCCACTTCAGGGTCTTCGTGAAACTCAAGTCCCACACCGTGTCCGCAAAGGTCTCTCACCACAGAGAAACCGTTCTTGTGTGCATGCTTCTCAATGGCGTTTCCCAGGTCGCCCACAAAGACATACGGCTTGCTGCACACCTGTTCTCCTATTTTGAGGCATTCCCACGCCACATCCACCAGTTTCTGTTTCTGCGGAGTGGTCTTTCCTATCACGAACATACGGCTGGCATCGGCATAATATCCGTTGAGTATCGTGGTGCAGTCCACATTGATGATATCGCCTTCCTCCAGCACCACATCCTCTGATGGCACACCGTGACACACCACCTCGTTAATACTCGTGCAGCAACTCTTGGGAAATCCCTCATAGTTGAGCGGAGCAGGGATACCGCCTCCTTTCGTCGTCGTCTCATAGACGATGCGGTCTATCTCCTCTGTGGTCATTCCCTCGCGTATCTTCTCTGCCACAGTGTCGAGCACAGCGGTGTTCAGCACACCCGCCTTGCGGATGCCCTCTATCTGCTGCGGAGTCTTTATCAGCTCACGCGACGGACACAGCTTACCACGCTCCTGAAAGGAGAGGATGCGTTTGTCCATCTCCGTCAGCGGCTGTCCTGGAATGAGCTTCCAGTTTGCCTTTTTCTTATTACCCATCCAAGTGCCTCTTATGCGCGTGCCTCAGCGATGTAGGACAGTGCTTCCTTACACTTCTCCACCACATAGTTCCAGTCGCCTGCCTTCACCTTGTCGGAAGGGAACAGCTTCGAACCCATTCCCACGCAGAACACGCCTGCCTTGAACCATGCTGTGAGGTTGTCCTTGTCGGGCGACACACCACCTGTCACCATAATCTTAGACCAGGGCATGGGAGCCTTCAGTCCCTTCACCATATTGGGACCGTAGACATCACCCGGGAAGAGTTTTGTCAGGTCGCAACCGAGCTCCTGAGCCTTGCCTATCTCGCTCACCGTGCCGCAGCCCGGGCAGTAAGGCACCAGACGACGGTTGCACACGGGTGCTATGTCGGGATTGAACAGCGGACCCACCACGAAGCAGGCACCCAGCTGCAGATAGAGCGCCGCTGTCGGGGCATCCACCACTGAACCGATTCCCAGTGCCAGTTCCGGGCATTCTTTGTCTGCCCACTTCACCAGTTCTGCAAACACTTCCTGAGCGAAGTCACCGCGGTTGGTGAACTCAAACGCTCTCACTCCTCCTTCGTAGCATGCCTTCACCACGTTCTTGCACACCTCTACGTCCTTGTTGTAGAACACGGGCACCATAGGTGCAGCTGCTATCTTGGAGAGAATCTGTATCTTATCAAATTTTGCCATAATTGTCAATTCTCAATTATCAATTCTCAATTATCTTTGCACTCTTCCGTTTGCGGAACCTCCTGCCAGCGCTTCCACTTCCTCCACGCTGACGAGATTGAAGTCACCGGGGATGGTGTGCTTCAGCGCACTGGCTGCTACGGCAAACTCAAGAGCCTCGCCCTGGGTCTTCTTTGTCAGCAGACCGTGAATCAGGCCGCCTGAGAAACTGTCACCACCGCCCACACGGTCGATGATGGGATTGATATCGTAGCGCTTGCTCTCGTAAAACTCCTTGCCGTCGTAGATGAGAGCCTTCCAGCCGTTATGCGTAGCGGAGAAACTCTCACGCAGCGTGCTCACCACATACTTGAATCCGAATTCCTCCTTCATCTGCTTGAAGATACCCTCGTAACCGGCAGCGTCCGTCTGTCCGCCCTCCACATCGGCATCGGGCTTGAAGCCCAGACAGAGCTCTGCATCCTCCTCGTTACCGATACATACGTCAACGTACTGCATCAGGGGACGCATCACGGAGATAGCCTTCTCGCTCGTCCACAGCTTCTTGCGGAAATTCAGGTCAACGCTCACTGTCACACCGTGCTTCTTGGCAGCGATGCAGGCCTGGCGCAGACACTCTGCAGAGGCATCAGAGATGGCGGGGGTGATACCGCTCCAGTGAAACCAGTCGGCACCCTCGAATATCTTGTCGAAATCGAAATCCTCGGGCTTTGCCTCAGCGATGGCACTGTGTGCCCTGTCATATATCACCTTGGAGGGACGCATCGATGCACCCGTCTCTGCATAGTAGAGACCCACACGGTCACCACCCCGTGCCACGAAATCGCAGTTCACACCGTAGCGGCGCATTCCGTTGAGAGCTATCTGTCCTATTTCATGCTTCGGCAACTTGGACACAAAGTAGCAGTCGTGACCGTAGTTGGCGCACGAGATAGCCACATTGGCCTCACCGCCTCCTGGAATTATCTGGAAGCTGTCAGCCTGTATGAAACGGTAGTTCCCCTCGGGAGAAAGACGAAGCATCAGCTCGCCCATGGTTACAATTTTAGCCATACAAATATGATTTTATTAGACGTTTCAACGGACAAAGGTACAAAAAAAACACCTCACCGACCACCAAAATGCAAAAAAATTGTATCTTTGCGACAAAAATTCACGAAAATGAAACATCTTCTTTACATTTCCTCGTTCTTAATGCTTGCATTACTGGCATCCTGCGAGCAGTTCCGAACCTTCGGTGGAGGCACCTCCGACAGCACTGAGACGGTTGCTTCCGCACCTCGGTTCGACACGCTCAGCGTCAACATACGGAAGGGTGTCATTGAGGACAAGGAATACCCCTGCTACCACATCTCCGTCAATGCCGTTCTATCTGGTAATGAGACCATCGACCGTGTACTCACGGAGCGTCTCTTTGCCCTGAAGGGTATGACGCCCCGCGAGGCGATGGCGCTCTTCACGGATTCGCTGGAGAGCCAGTTCAGCCAGGAGTTGGCAGAGTTCTCTTCGCTCAGCGACGGTGATGAGGATATGGAGTACGAATACGATGTCACCTGTTCTCCCGTAGAACCCGTTGACACAGCCTCGGGAATCATCTCATTCCTCTGCACCTTCGAGACCTATCAGGGCGGTGCGCACGGAGGTTACGAGTGCTACTATCTCAATTTCTCCCTCAAGGACGGACATCGCATCCAGCTGAGCGAGGTGTACGACGGAGACCCCTGCCCCGCTATGCACGAGAAACTGCTCAAGGAGAACGGTTGCCGCACTGACGAGGAACTCATGGAGAAGACGCAGATACTCATGCTGGGCCAACTCTATGCCACTGATAATTTCCTCATCGAGGGCGACAGCCTGCTCTTCCATTTCAATCCCTACGAGATAGCGCCCTATTCCGCTGGTGCCATAGAGGTTGTGATTCCATGCAAGTGATACTGCGATATTTCCCCGACCTCACTAAAGAGCAGCAGGAGCGCTTTGCAGCTCTCGACGCTCTCTACCGCGAGTGGAATGCACGCATCAACGTCATTTCCCGTAAGGACATCGATGCCCTTTACGAGCACCACGTGCTGCACTCTCTGGGCATTGCCAAGGCCTGGCCTCTCACACCCGGGATGCGTGTGATGGATCTGGGTACGGGAGGCGGCTTCCCGGGCATCCCCCTTGCCATACTCTATCCCGATGTGCACTTCCATCTGGTGGACTCAATAGCAAAAAAAATCAGGGTGTGCGACGAGGTTGTGAAGGCACTCGGTCTTACCAATGTCACCACGCAGTGGACACGCGTGGAGCAGATACACGGGAGATTCGACTGCATCGTGTCGCGTGCCGTGGCTCCGCTCGACACTCTGGTGCGCTGGTCACGGCCTCTTTCAGGCCATCTCGTATGTCTTAAAGGGACTGACGAGGTACAACCGTCTAAAAGCGTAGATATAAAACCGTTGTCGCAGTGGTTTTCGGAAGAATTCTTCGCCACCAAAGCTGTGATACATAAACGACTGATATCATGAAAAAGAAGACTATCGTAGTGCTGACCGGTGCCGGTATGAGTGCTGAGAGCGGCGTGAGTACTTTCAGGGACAGCGGAGGTCTCTGGGAGCAGTATCGTGTGGAGGATGTCGCCACGCCCGAGGGCTGGTATCGCGACCCTCTTCTTGTCACTAATTTTTACAACGGTCTGCGCCGCCAGCTCGTCACCAAGGAGCCCTGCGAGGGCCATCGTCTGCTGGCCTCTCTGGAGCAGGACTACGACGTGCGTATCATCACCCAGAATGTGGATGACCTGCATGAGCGTGCCGGTTCCACAAATGTGCTGCACCTTCACGGTGAACTCTTCAAGGTGACCTCCTCGCGCGAACCCAACGACCCCACACAGATACGCACCCTTTCTCCCGATGCCCTTGATGTGAAGATTGGTGACAAGGCTGCTGACGGCAGCCAGCTGCGTCCCTTCATTGTATGGTTTGGTGAGTCCGTACCCAATATCGAACCGGCTATGGAGCTCTGTGGCGATGCCGACATATTCCTTGTCATCGGCACGAGTCTGAATGTCTATCCCGCTGCCGGTCTGTTAAGGTATGCCCCCATGGGTTGCCCCATCTACCTCATAGATCCCGCTGACGTGCAGTGTCCGATGTCCGTCACCCACATCCGCAAGGGTGCCTCCGAGGGTATGAAGGAGTTTATCAAGCTTCTCTCCTTATGAATTGTATATTAAGGCTTTGCCTGGCTCTCCTCATCGCTGTCCCGATGATGGCGGAAAGAATACCGTTCGGCAAGGGTACGCTGAACGTGCGTCGCGTGGCCCGTAATGCCGTGAGGATACAGTACTGTGAGCAGGACCCCTCTTCCACCCTGCCCGACTGGCTCTATGTCAGCACTGGCAAGGTGAAGCATTGCGATGTGAAGGTTGCGGTGGACACCTCGCGACAGACCGTCACCATTAGCAACAGTCAGGGCATTCCCGTCTTCACGGCCACACTACACAGCATGCAGGGCACACAGGCCACATTGTCCTTCCTCTCCCCGCAGGACGAGCACCTCTACGGCCTGGGACAGTTTCAGGACGGATACAGCAATGTACGCGGCCTGTCACGTCGCCTGACGCAGGTGAACACGCAGATCAGCATCCCCATGCTTATCTCCAGCAAAGGCTACGGAGTGCTGTGGAACAACTACGGTCTTGTGGACTTCAACCCCTGTGAGCACAGTATCGGGATGCATCTTGCAGATGCAGACGGACGTACTGAGGTGGTGAATGTCACCACCACTGAGGGTGACAGGCAGGAGGTGCGTCAGAGCAATGTCTATGAGGCTGCCATCGACCTTACGGAAGACGGGGACTATTCCTTCCTTTTGGATGTCGGTCAGCAGATGGCACGTCGCCATAATCTCTCCATCGACGGACAGCCCGTCATCGAGATGCAGAATCTGTGGCTGCCGCCCACTGCCTCTGCCATTGTGCCGCTGAAGGCAGGCCGTCATCTCCTGAGGGCGGAACTGTCACGGGGCGACAAACCCGTTGTGCACTACGGCAAGGTGCAGAATCTCACCACATTCCGCTCGCCTCTGGCAGAGGCTGTGGATTATACGGTGTTCGTAGGTTCTGCTGACGAGGTCGTTGCCTCCTATCGCACACTGACGGGCAAATGCCCGCTGATGCCGCGTTGGGCGCTGGGCTACATACATTGCCGCGAGCGTTTCCATTCCTCTGATGAGATACTGCAGACGGCAGACCGCTTCCGTCGCGAGCAACTGCCTGTCAGCGTGCTGGTGCAGGACTGGCAGTATTGGGGCAAATACGGCTGGAATGCCATGCGCTTCGATGAGGACCGCTATCCCGATCCCAAGGCTCTCACCGACAGCCTCCATGCCATGGACATACGTTTCATGGTCAGCGTATGGTCGAAGATAGACCGCACCTCAGAGGTCGGCAAGGAGATGGAGCGCTCGGGGTACTATATCCCAGGTACCGACTGGATCGACTTCTTCAATCCGGATGCCGCTGCGGCCTATTGGAGGAATTTCAGCCGCCGTCTTGTGCCTCTGGGCATTGATGCGTGGTGGCAGGATGCCACAGAACCCGAGAACGACGACCTGCTGGGACGTCGTGTGTATGGCGGCAAATGGAGCGGCGAACAGGTGCGCAATGTCTATCCGCTGCTGGTCAACAGGACCGTCTACGAGGGTTTGCGCCAGATGTCCGACCGTCGTCCCATGATACTCACCCGCTGCGGCTTCCCCGGAATCCAGCGCTACGGTTGCGCCATGTGGAGCGGTGACGTGGGTAACGACTGGGAAACCTTCCGTCGTCAGCTCACGGCAGGCCTTGGCATGCAGGCTGCCGGCATCCCATGGTGGACCTACGACGCAGGGGGCTTCTTCCGTCCCGCAAACCAGTACACCGACGAGGACTATATCGAGCGTATGCTGCGCTGGATTGAGACTAGCGTCTATCTGCCCCTGATGCGCGTGCACGGCTACATGAGCGACACGGAGCCCTGGCGCTACGGTCAGGAGGCGCAGGCTGTCATCTCAGGCTGCCTGCAGGAGCGCTACCGCCTGCTGCCTTATATCTACAGCATCGCTGCAGCGGTGTCCTTTGATGGCTCCACACTGATGCGTCCGCTGGTGTTTGATTTTGCTGACGATGCCCGTGCGCTGGATCAGAAGTATGAGTATATGTTCGGACCCTCGCTGCTTATCAGTCCCGTGACGGCTCCAGGAGCTACGGTGTGGAAGACCTACCTGCCCCGCACGCAGGGCGGATGGTACGACTATCACACAGGCCGCCACTACTACGGAGGCCAGACTGTCACCACTGTTATCGACAAGTCGCGTATCCCTGTCTTTGTGAAAGCAGGCAGCATCATTCCTGTCAGCGGTGATGAGTTGCTGGTGTATCCCGGTGCCGACGCTTCATTTGCGCTCTATGAGGACGATGGCACCACGACGGCCTACGAGCATGGTAAGTTCTCACGCACTGTGCTGCGCTGGCACGATGCCAGACGCAAGCTCACCACCCCTGCCGACCGCCATTTCAAGGTAACAGTGAGATAAAAAAAATGACGCCCGTTTGGACGTCATTTTTAGTAGACAAGTAGGCGCCCTCAGAATACTCTGATTACTCCGAATATTCAGAATATTCCGATTATTTTAGGCGCCCCACTTTTAACTTTTAACTTTTAACTATTAACTATTAACTTTTAACTATAAACTCTGTATCACTCCTCTCCCGAGCCCCGTCAGGCGTTCCAACTGCCGTATTGAGGCCCCGCTCTTCCTCAGTTCCTTTATCGCACTGTACCCTACGCTCATAGGCAGTCTGAGGTATTCCGCAACGTCTGTTGCTCCCGTGATACGCTTTATCTCCTCCCTCACCTTACTGTCAGCAGGTCTGTGCTTCGTGTGTGCCTTCGGTCCGAGGCAGTGAATGCTCCCGGGCACTTCCGACTGCAGCATACGCTTCACATCATCCGTTGACATCTTGCGGTACTCCTCCCTTATATCGCACACGCATGGCATGTCGCTGTCCTCACCCACGTATTCATGCCAGCTGCTGTAGGGGTATTCCTCCAGCGTCTCTGCCAGCTTATCCCTGAGGGGAGTCTGGTGTATATACCGCAGTATGATATTGAAGCGTCCCTCTTCGTCCACGGGTTCGCTGTAGTAGCGGTCACGGTACACGGCTCCGTCTCTGTCGTATTTGTTGTTCAGATAGTGTGCATACGCCACGGCAATCCTCGATATGGATATGTTTATCGGGTCTTCCTCCTCTTTTATGAGTAGGTGCACGTATTCACCTGCCATACAGTACGCAAATACCGTATAGCGTTTCCCGCTTCCGGAGGCATCTCCTTTGGCGTCTTCTTTCTGGCATCTGGCCAAGATATCCAGGAACTGCCTCGAATCCTCATCATCCAGAAACAGTTCCCTCCTCCTCACTCCTTGCAGGAGAACGTGGTAAATCCCAGACTTTGCTTTAATTCTTGCTTTTCTCGGCATCTCTTTTATTTTATAATTTTACAATTTACTAATTACAGTTGTATCTAAATTTCACACATTTCTGTCCCCCGATAACGGGGCGACTGGGGTCTTTAGAGCTGCCACTGAATGTGGCTGCGGCCCCACCAAGGGGAGCAAATCCCCATTTGCGACGGAGGGATGAATGAAAGGGGTCCGATTTTTAATTTTGCAGAATGGGCGACTGGGGTCTTTAGAGCTGCCACTGAATGTGGCTGCGGCCCCACAAAGGGGAGCGAATCCCCCATTCGCGACGGGGGGCAAGTAGAGGGGATTTGAGCGGCAGACGATGAAAGCTTGTTTTCAA
>JAEEZX010000020.1 GCA_016292045.1 Bacteroidaceae bacterium
ATCCATACGGGTAACCAGGAAATTATCAAGCATCTCCTTTAGTTTTGCGTTATCTGTCTCTGATGTTGTTGATTGAGTCGCTGCGTTATAGAGTGTCGCCAAGCTGATTGTAGATGGACTAGGAACGCCAAACCATTTGTTTTCGTTGTTGTTTTTATCGTTATTATACGTTCCTATGCTAGTACTTGAATATCCGTTAATATATTTTGTCGGTGTCGTATTATCAAAGCCATATACTCCGAAATACCATTTATTACCGTCAATCTCCACAGTTGTTTTTGCAGGATATACCTTTCTTGAGTAGAAACCACCCGACTCGTTCGAGGTTGGATTCTTTGACCATGCAAATCCTCCTGTTTGAACGTTGTAAAGATAACTGTCACCATTAGATGATGTATAGCTTGCGAAACGGAAACGATTTACATAGTTGGCATTATAAGCACCGCCGCCCAAAGTTGCGCCATTTCCGTTAAGGAAACAGTTGCGACTAGCTGCCTGTAAGAATGTGAATGTTGGCACTTGACCCAGTTCTACATAAAGATTATATGCTGCATTCACTATTTCCTCTACTGTATTCGAGCTTGTGATTGCCTTTGCTGCCGTGTAAGCACTGCTACTTGTTTCACCTAAATTATCGGCTAAGGTTATGGCAGAACCAACTAATGCCATGCTTTGATTCTTTTGATAATCATCTTGTCCAACGAATCTCCAAACATTATTATTGGTTGTGTTTGCAGCAATAGGTTCATTGTTATTTGAATTGGCAACACCTATTGTGCCACTTTGGAAAGTGATTGTATAGCCACCTTCTACTGAAGCAACTGTGGCAGCATTTGTTCCAGAGGTATTATAGTCAGTATAAATGTAATGATCTGTGGTCTCAAATAAGATATCTTTATTTTTGGCTTTATTCAAGGATGTAAGAGTGTACTTTCCATCTGCAATCGTTACTTTGAATGGTACACCAGATTCATTTATGACAGCTTGGGTGTCCCATGCTGCTCCACGACTGAGGAACTTACCTGTTCCCACATTATACAGATAATATGTACTCCCAGATGTAGGGGTGCTGCCACTTGGTGCGACAACATGTTTAACAAGCGAAACTGAGTTTTCTTTTATCTGGAACCAGTTTGCCTTTCCATCTGTTTTCTCAAGGCCAAATTTGCATGTAGTATTGTTTTCTGTGACAGAAAAATTAAATGTTATATCATGAAAGGTTCCATCATCAATTGTAGTGTTTGTAACATCTACATTGTCTGCACCTGTACAAAAGGCTACGACATCTCCTGCAGAAGGTGGTGTTGATGTATCTGAAGCGTTGTTAGAAATTCCTCCAAACGCCTTAAACGTCAACGTGTAATTTCCTGAAGACAGTACAACTGTTCGTCCGATTGCTACACCAGTAGAGCCATTCGCCGGTGACCAGCTTTCGTATGCACCTGCCCATGTTCTGAAAGAATGTCCGGGGCCGGGGTCACCAGGTAAAGTTTGTGAATTCCACCACGCACCGGCATCTTCGTTGTCATGGTTGTTTTCACAATGATCAGCCCAGTCACCATTAGAAAAAGAATTTAGGTTTCCTAGATAGGACGTAATATTTAAGTCCTCCGCGTTCACGCTCGCTACAAACCCGAGCATTAGGGCCAATAAAAGAAATAATTTTCTTTTCATAGTAAAATGATTTAGTTAATTAATTAGTTATTTTGTTTTCAATTCTCTCTCGTCACATCATCCTCAAACACAACGACGTGCAGAAAGAACTGCCAAAACAACTCACGGAAATGTCTGGTGCGGGAAATCAGATGTCTGACAACCTCAAACAAAAAAGCGTGAGAGCCTGTCCTTACTTACCATTATTCTGGTATCGCCAAACACCATTAGAGAAATAAGTAAAGATAGCAACCCCACGCCGTGTATGCAATTGCTATCGCGGCGTAGGGTCACCACGTGCTAACAATAAACACACGGGAAGGGCGTCGCATACTCTCTATCCTTCTCTGATTTATTCATGTGAAATTGGCGATTTCGAATAATAGGATAAAGCGCGGAACGCCTTGTCTACCTGGATGTCTTGCCAGGATTTTTTTGCCTGCCCTTGCCCTATGTCAGGGTTTTACAGGCTGCCACCCGCGCTCGGGTGAGGTTTAGTGCAAAAATATGCGGAAATGCACATTTGCGAGAACAAAGATATACCTTTTATTATATATGTTGTTCTGTCTTTTTTGATTTTTTTGCAAAAAAGTGCTGTTTTTGCATTTTAGAGCCATTTTTTTGTAAAACTTCACACTGAAATCACGGAAATCACAGATATGTCCTAGTGCTATAAAGAAAAAAACCAGAAAAACCATTTTTTGAAATCTTCAACTCCTTAAAACGGTTTAATATTGCGCTAAAACCGTCTTTTTTGAAAAATAAAACAACAAAAACGCAGGGTTTTGTCTTCTATAAAAGATAAAAGTGGTATATTTGCACCAAAATCTAACTATAAAAGATGCAGATATGGTTGTCAGACAGAACTATCTTGATAAGATAAAGAGATTTCTCGGCAAGGATACAATAATCATTCTCACGGGTCAGCGACGTGTAGGGAAAAGTGTGATTTTGCGTTTGTTCCGGGACGAAATCCTGTCGAGTGGAGATGCAAATGTCATCTATGTCGACAAGGAGAAGAAAGAGTTTGACAGCATTCAGACCTATCGGGATTTGAATGCACATATTGACAGCAAGCGTGTTTCAGGAAGAAAGAACTATATCCTCATTGACGAGATTCAGGATATCTCGGAATTTGAGAGAAGTTTGCGCAATTATTATGAAGAACCTGATGTTGAGATAATAGTAACGGGCTCCAATTCCAAAATGCTAAGCAGCGACTTGAGTACAATCATAGGCGGTCGCTATAAAGAAATATACATACAAGCGCTAAGCTTCGATGAGTTTTTGAATTTTCACCAGTTGCCGGAGTCCGATGATGCGTTGGCTAAATACATCCAATGCGGAGGTCTTCCCGGACTGATGAAGATAGGTCTTGACGAGGCTGATGTACGGGAATATCAGACAGATGTTTGCAGCACGGTGTTGCTCAAGGATGTTGTTATGCGTAATCAGATACGCAATGTGCCGTTTCTGGAGAATCTACTGCATTTTCTTGCCGACAACACAGGTAAGATAATTTCCTCAAATAATATTGCAAAGTACATGAAGTCGCAGGGGGAGAACGTCACTCCCACAGCAGTGATCAACTATATCAAGTATTTATGCGAGGCTTATGTTATACATAAAGTAAGCAGGTACGATATTCATGGGAAGAAACTTTTCGAAAGCAACGAAAAGTATTATTTTGAGGATCATGGGCTTCGCAATGCTCTTGTCGGAGGTTCCCGCGAGGGTGACATTGAGAAAGTCATCGAGAATATAGTATATAATCATCTTGTCCGTCTGGGGTATGAAGTGACTGTAGGGCAGTTGCAAGCCGGAGAGGTGGATTTTGTCTGCACTAAACCGGGTGGAGGCCGGGTCTATGTTCAGGCATCGTATCTTATCGCAGACGACATCACACGAAATCGTGAGTTTGGCAATCTGCAGGCCATAAAGGACAATTACCCCAAATACGTCATCTCAATGACCCCTCTTGTCACAAGATTGGATTACGACGGTATCACACACTTACATCTGAGAACGTTCCTTACAGAAGGTTTATAGTAGATATCTTCGGCCATATCGGCCACTGCGGCCAAGCGTATTCAGAGTCCCCCTCAAAAATGCTTAGTGCCTAAAAACAAAAACCAAGAAATACAATGTCACACAGAAATCACAGAAATCACAGAAACATTTTCCGCAAAAATACTCTCATTGAGGAAAATATTTGTCTTATGGCAAGAGCTTTGCTCTCCTTGTCGGCAGACATTTTGGCGAGATCAAAAGCGAGCTTTCATCGTCGCCCAAAGTCTGCCACCTTGCCTCCGTCGCGAATGGGGATTCGCTCCCCTTTGTGGGGCCGCAGCCACATTCAGTGGCAGCTCTAAAGACCCCAGTCGCCATTGCATGGCATCGCCATAATCCAAATCAAAAATTGTTCCGGCCTTGCCTCCACATAAAATTGCTTCATTTCCTACTCAGCTCGTGCCTCGCATTCGCTCAACGAAAATGTGCGCATAAAATGATTTACTCAGTAGACGAGTTCGCTTCAACTAAGTTCGCTTCGGCAAAAGCCTCGCGCTCATTGGCCAGACAAAAGTACGCATCGGCTGAAGCCTCGCGCTCATTTGCTGTGCAAAAGTAGACAAGTAATAGCATCAGGACAAAAAATCCGCAAAAAATTTGGAAACGGCGAAAAAATGTCGTACCTTTGCATTTATTGGGGGCATTTTATGCACAAAAACAAACAGAAAATATATAAAGATATGGCAAAGAAAGCACTTTTGATGATCCTCGACGGATGGGGAATCGGTAACAAGGGAAAGGGTGACGTGATCTACAACACACCGACACCCTACATGGACTATCTGGCAGAAAACTACCCCAACAGCTATCTGCTGGCATGCGGTGAGAACGTGGGACTGCCCGACGGACAGATGGGCAACTCCGAAGTGGGACACCTCAACATCGGTGCAGGACGCATCGTGTATCAGGACCTCGTGAAAATCAACCGCGCATGCAAGGACGGAAGCATCCTCAAAAACAAGGAAATCATTTCCGCCTACACCTACGCCAAGGAGCAGGGCAAGAACGTACACCTGATGGGTCTGACCAGCAACGGCGGTGTGCACTCCTCGCTCGACCACCTGTTCAAACTCATCGAGATAGGTAAGGAATACGGCGTGAAGAACACCTTCGTGCACTGCTATATGGACGGTCGCGACACAGACCCGCAGTCCGGCAAGGGCTTCATACAGCAGGTGACGGATGAATGCAAAAAGGCTGGAAACGCCGCCATAGCAAGCATCGTGGGCCGATTCTACGCCATGGACCGCGACAAGAGATGGGAGCGTGTGAAGGTGGGCTACGACCTCATCGTCAACGGCGAGGGAAAGCAGGCCACCGACATGGTGCAGGCAATGCAGGAGAGCTATGACGAGGGCGTGACGGACGAATTCATCAAGCCCATACACAACGCCACCGTGGACGGCACCATCAAGGAGGGCGACGTGGTGATATTCTTCAACTACCGCAACGACCGCGCCAAGGAAATCACAATAGCACTCACACAGCAGGATATGCCGGAGCAGGGCATGAAGACGATACCCGGTCTGCAGTACTACTGCATGACACCCTACGACGCATCGTTCAAGGGCGTGCACATTCTCTTCCCCAAGGAGAACGTGGAGAACACGCTGGGCGAATACCTCTCGCAGAAGGGACTGACACAGCTCCATACAGCCGAGACGGAGAAGTATGCACACGTGACATTCTTCTTCAATGGTGGTCGCGAGGCTCCCTACGAGGGCGAGGAGCGCGTGCTGGTGGCTTCACCCAAAGTGCAGACCTACGACCTCAAGCCCGAGATGTCGGCCTTCGAAGTGAAGGACAAACTGGTGGCTGCCATCAAGGAAGACAAGTACGACTTCATCGTGGTGAACTTCGCCAACGGTGACATGGTGGGCCACACGGGAGTGTATGAGGCAATAGAGAAGGCTGTAGCAGCTGTGGACAAGTGCGTGAGCGAAGTGGTGGAGGCAGCGAAGGCTGTCGGCTACGAGACAATAATCATCGCCGACCACGGAAACGCCGACAACGCACTGAACCCCGACGGTACGCCCAACACGGCACACTCGCTCAACCCCGTGCCCTTCATCTACGTGACCGAAAACAAGCAGGCCAAGGTGGAAGCCGGAGTGCTGGCCGACGTGGCACCCAGCATCCTGCACATCATGGGTCTGGAACAACCGGAGGAAATGACGGGCAAATGCCTTATAAGTGACTAGTGGATGTAAGGATAGAAGATAGCTGGAAGGCTCATCTGGATAAGGAATTCGGGAAGCCGTACTTTGAGGAACTGACACGATTCGTTCGCTCGGAGTACGGCTCCTGTGTTTGTTATCCGCCGGGACCGCTCATCTTCAACGCCTTCGATACCACACCCTTTGACAAGGTGCGCGTGGTGATACTGGGGCAGGATCCCTACCACGGCGAGGGACAGGCGCACGGCCTGTGTTTCTCTGTGCCGGAAGGGGTGCAGTTCCCGCCCTCGCTGCGCAATATATTCCAGGAGGTGAAGGACGAGACGGGGGCGGAGATACCGCAGTCGGGCAACCTGACACGCTGGGCCCGGCAGGGAGTATTCCTGCTCAACACATGTCTCACGGTGAGGGCACACCAGGCATTCAGCCACTCGGGACGGGGCTGGGAGACATTCACGGACGCTGTGATAAAGACGCTCTCGGAGGAGAGGGAAGGGCTGGTGTTCATGCTGTGGGGTGCACCGGCGGGAAAGAAAGCGTCGCTCATCGACGGGAGGAAGCATCTCATCCTGCAGAGCGCGCATCCGAGTCCGCTGTCGGCCTACAGGGGATTCTTCGGGAATCATCATTTCGAATTGTGCAACCGCTATCTCACGGAGCACGGAAAGGAGGCGATACGATGGTAAGCGAACTGCCTCCTATGCTGCAAGTGGGCGATGTCATCGTGCATACGGACATCATCACGGAGAAATTTGCGTGCGACATAAGTGCCTGCACGGGACGCTGCTGCGAGGAGGGCGACGCGGGAGCGCCCGTGACAATGGACGAGATAGCCCGGATAGAAAGCGTGCTGGACGACATATGGCCCGCAATGAGAGCCTCGGCGCAGGCCGTGGTGGACCGCCAGGGCGTGGCGTACGCCGACCCGGAAGGGGAACTCGTGACAAGCATCGTGGACGGGGGAGACTGCGTGTTCAGGGGTCCGAAAGGATGTCTGTTGCCCGAGAAACCGATATCCTGCCACCTGTATCCCATCAGAGAAAAGCGCTTCGGCGGAGGACTCGTGGGGCTGCAGTATCACCGGTGGAACATATGCGAGGCAGCGCGCAGGCGCGGAGAGAAAGAGGGAGTGGAATTGTATCGCTTCCTGAAGGAGGCGCTCGTGAGACGGTTTGGAGAAAAGTGGTACGACGAACTGTGCGTAGCCGCGGAAATGATAAAAAAAACTATGATAAACGAGTATAAGGAGGATAAGAAATGAAAAACCTACTAATGACAATGGCGCTGCTGCTGAGCGTGGCAGTAGGAATGAAGGCACAACAGGTGAGCGGAAAGGTGATGGACGCACAGGGAGCTGTGGAGGGAGCCACCGTGATGGAGGTGGACAAGAGAGACCGCGTGCTCAACCAGACAACGACAGACGGCAACGGACTCTTCCTGCTGCCCGTGCAGAGCAATAGGAACAAGGTGCGGGTGTCAAAGAACGGATACAAGCAAATCACCGAACCCATCAACGGAAGAACGATGGTGAGAATCACGATGCCGTCGAAGAAAATAGTGGATGTCAACTCGCTGCAGACGGTGAAGAAACCGCGTGGAGAGGATTCGAAGGCAATAGTGGAAGGACATGCAACCAACGGACAGGCATCGGAGCAGTGGGTGAGACTCGAGCAACTGACCGACACATCCTATATCTTCGCTATTGCCCTGGCATCAAAGCCGCAAGCGCCCACTTATCCTGCCGGAAGGGGACTTCTCTTCCTCGACATAGCGGACCGCAGAATACTGAGAGCAAAGTGTATTGCCGACAGTTATCCTGTAGTGGGAACGGGTGAAACACCCGACCTGGAGTCGATAATACACGGCGACGGAGGCGTGCCGACAACATCAGGGGATTTGCAGTTCCGTGCAAACCAAACTACCGGCCACAGCCCGAAATACTGGCAGGTGCCTTGCTTTGAGATATCCGATAAGGGTCTGGAGATGCTATTAGAAAAAGGACGCGACCTGTTTCGCGTCGCTATTGAGGTTCCCGATGCCGACGGATACTGGTTCGTGTATCCGTCGGAGGGATGGGAGACCGAGCTGAGCTCGATTATTTCACGTATTCGGAAAAATCGGTAAGGCGCATATCGCCCTTACGGATGAATGTGTCGTGCATGGCGAACGCTGCTGAGAGGCAGTGGTGCGTGTGACCGCCGGTCTTCTCTGCGTACTTCAGATAGTCGCGGAGCATAGGCTGGTAGTCGGGATGTGCAACGGCGATGAGAGCCTCGGCCTTCTGCATGTCGCTCTTGTGGCGCAGGTCGGCAACACCGTATTCGGTGATGACAGCATCGATGAAATGGTTGGTGTGGTCGATATGGCTGGCGAACGGTACGATGCTTGAGATGGCACCGCCCTTAGTCGTGGAACCGCAGGTGAAGATGGAGAGGTAGGCATTGTTGGTGAAGTCGGCACTGCCACCGATGCCGTTCATCATCTTCGTGCCGCAGATCTTGGTGCTGTTGACGTGGCCGTAGATGTCGCACTCGATTGCCGTGTTGAGAGAGCAGACACCGATACGGGCAATGACCTCGGGACAGTTGGAAATCTCAGAGGGACGGAGCACAAGCTTGTCCTTGAAGAAGTCCATATTGTCGTAGATGTCCAGCAGACACTCGTTGGTGACGGTGAGAGAACATGCGCTGGCCGAGAGCACACGGCCCTGCTTCATAAGTCCCACGGGAGCGTCCTGAAGCACTTCGGTGTAGATATTGAAATCGGGCACCTCGGAGCACTGACCCAGAGCGCCGAGCACTGCGTTGGCACCGCTGCCCACACCGCTCTGCAGATTGAGGAACGAAGAGGGGATGAGGCCCTGCTTCATATTGTGGAGCAGGAAGTCGGCAACGTTCTGACCAATTTGCGACGTGATGGGGTCGGGATCCTTGAAGGCACGTGCCTCATCGGGGATGTTGCACTCCACGACACCTACAATGCGGGAGGCGTCCACCTCAACGTAAGGCTTGCCGATACGGTCGCTGGCCTTGTTGATCATGATGGGGGTGCGATGCGGGTGGTCCTCAATCTCATAGACATCGTGAATACCTTTGCTCTTGGAAGAGTGGAAGGCGTTGAGCTCCACAATGATGCCCTCTGTGGCGAGACGGCACACTGTGGGAGAAATACCGCCGGCTGCGGTGAGGTAGATGTGAGCCTTAGTGCCGACACGCTCGATGTCGCAGGCTTCGATGATGGCCCAGTTCACGGGACCGAGATATCCCTGACGGATCTGTGTGGCCATGTTGGACAGGTTGAGGTCCGAGTAGTTCAGGGTGTTCTTGTTGACATTCTTGCGGAAATCGGGATTGGTGGTGTAGGGAGCGCGGAAATCAATGGCACCGGCGTTGGAGAGCGCACCGTCGCAGCTCTGACCTGTGGAAGCACCGGTGAAAACGCTGATTTTGAAGGGACGGCCGGCAGCGTGTTCTGCCTCTGCCTTCTTTGCTATTTCGGCGGGAGTGCATTTGGGCACACCTGCGGGAGTGAAGCCGGAGAGACCGATGGTCTGACCGTTCTGAATGAGTGCTGCGGCTTCTGCAGCGGAAATCTTGTTAAAATCCATAGTGTGTGAGTTATTTGTGTTGTTTGATATTCATGGAACAGGGTCGTAGCCGTGACCTCCCCAGGGATGGCACCTCAGGAGACGGCGGACAGCCAGATAGAGCCCTTTCACGGGGCCGTGCTTTTCAATAGCCTCAATGGCATACTGACTGCATGTCGGAGTGAACCGGCAGGAGGGCGGTGTCAGTGGAGATATGCACCGCTGATAGAATCGTATGGGAAGAATCAGGAGTCGGCGCATGAGATTTTATTGAGCAGGGAAGTGACCTTCCTGGTGATGACTGTCGTGGGAAAGAAATCCTTTGAGAGCCAAAGGAATGCTATGTCGCACGGAGTGGTGACGGAATCCTTGTGCAGGCGGTAGGCCTCGCGTATCTGGCGTTTGATGCGGTTGCGGGCAACGGCTCTGCGATGCTGCCGCTTGGAAACAGAAACGAGCAGACGTGATGTCGGCTCGGATGTGTTGCGCCAAATAACCTTCAGCGGGAAATCTGTTGCAGAACGGTTTGTGCCGGAGAAGAGAGCTTCTATGGCCTTCAGGCTTTTGAGCCTTTCTTCCCGAGGAAGGCCGTTAATCGTCATTGACTTGGAGCAGATAGGAATTGAGGGCAGACGACATGCTGGGATGCTCGTCGTTGGGAGCCTGGAGGTCCAGACGCAAACCGGCGTCAATGACACTCTGTGCAGTGGTGGGGCCGTAGGTGGCGATGACGATGTTGTTCTGTTTGAACTTGGGGAAGTTCTTCAGAAGCGACTGAATACCGCTGGGTGAGAAGAAGATGAGCATATCGTAGTCGAAAGGCTCGTCCTCCTTGAAATCGTTGGACACGGTGCGATACATGACGGCTTCGGTGTGTGCGATACCGGCCTCGTCGAGCATATTGGCAATGGAGTCGTTGTGCACGTCGCTCAGAGGAATGAGGTAGCGCTCGTTCTTGTGTTTCGACATCTGCGGCACAAGTGACTCCATCTTACCCGTTTCACCGTAGAACACCTTGCGCTTGCGGTAGGGGATGTACTTCTGGATGTAGAGTGCAATCTGTTCGCTCAGACAGAAATACTTCATCGATTCAGGGATATGTACACGCATTTCTTTGCAGAGACCGAAGAAATGGTCGATGCTGTGGCGGGAAGTGAAAACCACGGCGCTGTGCTCAAGAATACTGATGTGCTGAGAACGGAACTCGGTGGGCGTAAGACCTTCCACCTTGATGAAGGGACGGAAAACGACCTCTACTCCATATCGTTGGGCAATCTCATAATAGGGTGATTTTTCAGTGGCGGGCTTAGGCTGCGAAACGAGAATTTTCTTAATCATGTCCGGTCCAATATTTTTACCTTAAACTTCTATTCTGTGATGCTGAATAATGTAGAAATTATGAGCATTGGTGTTACTTCAAGGGTGCAAAGGTACACAAAAAAGTGCAAACAAGAGCTTATTTTTGAAAAAAATATGGGATAGGTCTTAAAGTAAAGCCAAATTCGGCATAAAATAAGCCCGTAGAGTAGGACTGAAGGACTCCACATATCTGGTTTCGCATAGAATAAATGCCAACTGAGAAAAAGACCGAAAAGTATATAATCAATACGTAGGGAAATGTTGTATGTCGGTTCCCATTGTAAAATTTTTTCATGGGTAAAAAAGACCCAGTTGATGAATCTTCCCATAATTGCGCGATAGAGATAATAAGACAGGACAGTCAGCCAGCTGATGTACAGAAGAGAGGGGTCGTTAAGCAGATAGCGGAGCGTGAGTCCTCCGAAGAGAGAGAGGGGAAGATACCACGGCAGGGAGCGTTTGCGGCAGAAAAAGAGAAGCGGCACGAATAGTATCATGCACACCATAAAGAGGCATACAAACAGGGGATCTTCAGATGGAGTGTACTGCAGAAGTGAGA
The DNA here is from genome assembly GCA_016292045.1 of Bacteroidaceae bacterium. GTDB lineage: Bacteria > Bacteroidota > Bacteroidia > Bacteroidales > Bacteroidaceae > Physcousia. Next base: position 11,405 of record JAEEZX010000020.1, read on the forward strand.
GATTATTCAATGGTGCTTCGAACTTAAAATAATGTCGATGGCTTCTTCCGGTGTGGATGCAACGTCCCAGACGATTGCGTTTTGCCTGCGCATGAAATGTTCTCTGGATGCACGCTCAAAATAAAGCAGCAGTTCGTCCCAGTATCCGTCCGTATTGATGATGACAATGGGTTTGTGGTATATGCCGAGTTGTTTCCAGGTGATTACTTCTGAAAGTTCGGCCAATGTGCCGACACCACCCGGCAGGGCTATTGCTGCGTCGGATATTTCGGCCATCTTTGCCTGTCGTGACTGAATGTCGGGTGTCTGAATTGTTTCGGATAATCCGGGATGATTCCACCCGTATTCCACCATGAAACCGGGAATGACACCTACCACACGGCCCCCGTTGCAGAGAGATGCATTTGAGGCTGCCCCCATGAGTCCTACGCGACCGGCGCCGTTGACCATGGTGATGCCTCTCTCTGCCATGAGCTGACCGAGACGCTCTGCCGCCTTGAAGTATTTTGCGTCTATCTCGTCGCTACTGGCACAGTATACAGCTATAGTCATAGTGCGAATGCCTTTTTGATGCGGTCAACGTAATCCAGTTTCTCCCAGGTGAAGAGTTCCACCTCAACGGTTTTCCTTCCTCCGTTGTAGAGACTCTCAAATGTTTTGGTGACGGTTTGTGGAGTGCGACCCATGTGACCATACGCAGCAGTCTCCTCGTAAATGGGATTGCGCAGTTTGAGACGCTGCTCTATCTGGTATGGCGTAAGGGTGAAGATTTCACCGATCTTTGTGGCTATCTCGCCGTCGGGAAGGGAAACGTGTGACGTCCCGTAGGTGTTGACATATATGCTCACTGGCTGGGCCACTCCGATAGCGTAGGAAAGCTGTACGAGCATCTCGTCTGCCACTCCTGCAGCCACCATGTTCTTGGCGATGTGGCGTGCAGCGTATGCAGCCGAGCGGTCCACCTTCGAGGGGTCTTTTCCAGAGAATGCCCCTCCGCCGTGAGCACCCTTGCCGCCATAGGTGTCGACAATGATTTTGCGGCCTGTGAGTCCGGTGTCGCCGTGCGGGCCTCCTATGACGAATTTTCCCGTAGGATTCACATGGTAGGTGATATCGGAATCAAAAAGAGCCCGTATGTTTTCATTCTTGATGTTGGCCTTGACACGCGGAACGAGAATGTTGATGACATCGTGACGAATCTGCTGCTGCATGCGTTCGTCGCTGTCGAATTCGTCGTGCTGTGTGGAAAGCACAATGGTGTCGATGCGTACGGGACGGTTGTCGCCGTTGTATTCCACAGTGACCTGACTTTTAGCATCAGGACGCAGATATGTCATCTCACGGCCTTCTTTACGGATTGCGGCAAGTTCAATGAGAAGACGGTGGGCGAGGTCGAGAGAGAGAGGCATGTAGTTCTCCGTTTCGGAGGTGGCGTAGCCGAACATCATACCCTGATCCCCGGCACCTTGGTCCTCCAGCTTGGCACGTTCCACACCCTGGTTGATGTCTGCACTCTGCTCATGGATGGCAGAGAGGACACCGCAGGAGTTCGCCTCGAACATATACTCACTTTTCGTATAACCTATACGGCTGATGACCTCGCGGGCAATACGCTGGAGATCCACGTAAGCCTGAGTCTTGATTTCTCCGGCGAGAATTACCTGGCCGGTGGTGACAAGTGTTTCGCAAGCCACCTTGGAATTAGGGTCGAAGGCCAGGAGTTTGTCCAACACAGCATCACTGATCTGGTCGGCAACTTTGTCGGGATGACCCTCTGAAACACTTTCGGATGTAAAGAGATAATTGTTCATTTGGTTTTTAGCATTTTTTCATGTGGTTGCAAGCGCTCAAATCTGTCCACATGTCAGTGAGTAATTTCTTTTAAGGGAATCATTACGAACTCGCGCTCATGCATTCTGGGGTGCGGCAGAGTGAGTTCCGGGGTGTTGATATTTAAATTGTCGTATGACAGCAAGTCAATGTCTATCGGGCGATCCTCGTAGCTGTCTACGCTCTTTGCTTTTCGGCCGAGTTTCCGCTCGATTTCCTGTGTGATATTCAGGCATTGTTCGGGTGTAAGAGCAGTCTCCACCAAGCAGGCTGCATTGAGAAAGGTGTTCTTGCTGTCAAACCCCCAGGGCTCAGTTTCAATGAATGATGAAACACGGCAAACGTGTCCCACCAAATCACCTATCAGTGAGAGGGCATCTTCGAGATTCTTCTTTTTGTTCCCGAGATTGCTGCCTAGCGAAAGGTACAATTGATGTGTCAATCCTTCAGTATGAGCATAGCATCCCCGAATGTACCGAAACGATAGCGGCGTTTGGGATCGGCCTCGTTGTATTTAAGAGCTTCCTTATATGCCTTCATGACCAGGTCGTATCCACCGAAAGCGCACGACAGCATCAGAAGGGAAGAATAGGGAAGATAGAAGTTGGCAATCATTGCGTCAGCTGTCTGAAACTCATAGGGAGGGAAGATGAATTTATTGGTCCATCCGTCGAATGGCTTCAGTTTGCCGTCAGCGCTGACTGCCGTCTCGAGAACACGCTGTACGGTTGTTCCGACAGCAATGACATGATGACCTTCTTCCTTGGTGCGGTTGATAATGTCGCAAGCGGTTTCATCAACGTGCATTTCCTCGCTGTCCATCTTGTGTTTTGTGAGATCCTCCACATCAATTTCACGGAAGCATCCAAGTCCGCAATGCAGCGTAACGAAAGCTGTTTCAATGCCCTTGATTTCCATTATCTTGAGCATCTGCGGCGAGAAATGAAGTCCTGCCGTGGGCACCGTGACAGCTCCTTCGTGTTTTGCGAAAACACACTGGAAGTCCTCAAGGTCTTCCGGTTCGGACGGACGCTTGATGATTTCACGGGGAAGCGGTGCTTCTCCCATAGCATAAAGAATACGCTTGAATTCATCGTGCGGACCGTCATAGAGAAAGCGCAGAGTGCGCCCTCTGCTCGTTGTGTTATCGATAACTTCTGCCACAATAGACTGGTCTTCGCCAAAGTACAGCTTATTTCCGATACGAATCTTGCGCGCAGGATCCACCAATACGTCCCAGAGATTCTGATTCGGGTTCAGCTCACGCAAAAGAAACACCTCAATCTTGGCACCGGTCTTTTCTTTGTTGCCGTAGAGGCGTGCGGGGAAGACCTGCGTGTCATTGAAAACGAAGCAGTCTTTCTCGTCAAAGAAATTTATTACATCGCGGAATGACTCACGATGCTCGATGATTCCGCTTTTTGCATGAATCACCATTAAACGACACTCATCGCGATGGAAGTACGGGCGCTCCTCTCCGGGAGAGAAGGGAGTTGGATACTGTGCAAGACGTTCTTCCGGTAACTTGTACTTGAATTGAGATAGTTTCATATTGTTTCTTCAAATTTATCTAATGTAAGACAGTCGTCAACGTGCCATTGACCGATTCGTGTGCGTCGAAGGGCTATAAGGTGGGCACCGGACTGCAGGGCTTCGCCGATATCTCGGGCAAGTGCCCTTATATATGTGCCTTTGCTGCATACAATGCGCAGGGTCAGTTGCATGGTTTCTGCAAAGAAGTCTAGAATCTCGATTTCATCGATAATCAGACTTTTCGGTTTTAGCTCCACGTCGCGTCCCTTCCGGGCAAGGTCATAGGCGCGCTTGCCGTCAACCTTGACTGCGGAAAAGACAGGAGGAATCTGCTCTATATGCCCGACAAACTGTTTCAGTACGTCTTCAATAAGGGCTTGAGTGATGTGATTTGTAGGGAATGTGGCATCAATAGGTTTCTCGAGGTCGAAACTTGCTGTTGTCGCACCAAGCTGCAAGGTGGCAACGTATTCTTTCGTTTTTGCCTGGAGCTCGTCGATTGTTTTGGTAGCCTTGCCTGTGCATATAAGAAGGACTCCCGTAGCTAAAGGGTCGAGAGTGCCGGCATGTCCCACTTTGAGTTTTTTCTCATGCAGATGCTGGCAAAGCGTATTTCGCACTTTGCTTACAAGTTGGAAAGATGTCCAACCCAGCGGTTTGTCGAAAGCGAGGACGACTCCCTCCTTGTAGTCTATCAAAGCAGAGAATAGATTAACAGGCTACTGCCGACAATTGCACAATATATGGCAAACCACACAAGGCGTCCTCTCTTGACGAGCGCAATCATCCATTTGCAGGCTATGCATCCGCTGATAAAAGCGGCGATAAAGCCAACAGACAACGCTGTAAGGGAAATACTTCCTATTGCAGCTTCCGTACCGCCTTTCAGCATCTTAAGAACATCCAAAAGTGCTTCGCCAAGAATGGGCGGTATTACCATGAGGAACGAGAATTCGGCAACATCCTCTTTCTTGCATCCTACCATTTGTCCTGTGGCAATAGTGCTGCCGCTACGTGACAGACCCGGCATTACGGCCGCAGCCTGGGCCAAACCGATGATGAAAGCTTCTTTAAGTCCGATATGTTCCTTCTGACGGGGACGTGCATAGTGGCTCATTGTCAGGAGGGCTGCCGTAATAATGAGGCAGCAACCGACGATGGCTAAACCGCTACCAAACACGTCTTCTACATAATCCTTGAAGCAAAGCCCAATAATACCAACGGGAATCATACTGATAAGTATGCAGGCGGCATAGCGGCGTTCTTGGCTCCATAACGGAGTGGTGGTATCAAAGATACCTTTCAGGATAGCCCATATTTTTTTTCGCAGTATGACCAATGTGGAGAGCACGGTGGCAACATGTACGGCGATGGTAAACGCCAGATTATCTTCACCGCTCAGACCAAAGAACGTTCCGCAGATAGCCAGGTGGCCACTTGAGGAAACGGGTAGATATTCGGTGAGTCCCTGTATGAGACCCATGATAAGTGCTTGCAGTTCGCTCATGATGGACGGTTGTTTTTCGTTTTATACATTATACCAAAAATAATGCCGATGAATCCGATGAAACATACAACAGGTGCCACTTTGATTCGGGTGGGAGAGAAGATATCCTCATTGAAAGATGTCTCTGTGCTCCCGCTACCGGCCATAAGAATGAACCCGGTGACGATAACCGCCATTGAGGCGGCGAGTATGATGTAGTTAATCTTATTGAATGTCATTTTCGTCTTAATGTTATGATGTGACAATAAGGGATTATTTATAAAGATTAGATTCACGCATTCTTAGGTAGTGTGTCACGCTTACATAAGTGCAGATAAGCGTTATTGCAAGTCCGAAACTTACGACCACAACGACAGCGATTCCGAGATTCTTCCAGGTGAGGAAGTTCTCAAGGTCAATCTCGTAAGTGCGCAACCAGTTTACTCCGGCCGCGAGTATGAGTACAGCGAGAGCGGATGCAAGCAGTCCTATCCAAAGACTTCTCAGGAGGAATGGCCTGCGGATGAAGCTCCAGCGTGCTCCTACAAGTTTCATGTTGTGGATGATGAATCTGCGTGAGTAGACACTCAGACGTACAGTGTTGTTGATCAGGCTCAGTGAGATGATGCAAAGCAATGCGGTGACAACGAGCAGTACGACGGTGATATGCTGCAGATTGCTGTTGAGCGTTTCCACCATATCCTTCTGGTACATAATCTCTGAAACGTTCCTTTCCAGTCTCAGTTCCTTGGTAATCCATTCCAGGGAGTCGCTGCATGCATAGTCTGCGACGAGATGCAGTTCCATAGAAATAGAGAAAGGATTGGCGCCTAGGAATTCAGTGGGGTCAAGCCCCATTGTCTCTACCTGTTCTTTGAGCGACTGTTCGCGGCTTATGTAGTCGAGACGTTTGATGTATGGGAGATGTTCCCACTTTTCTTTAATCGCCAGCGCCTTTTGGTTGTCGATGCCGTCTTTCAGTACAACCGTGACAGCAAGATCCTCTCTCACTTCGTCACGTAATTGTTTAGCGGTCAGGACAAACAGTACCAGAATACCCAATAGAATGAGCACCATCGTGGTACTTATCGTACTCGTCAGAGCTTGCCAACGAAATAAATCCTGCTTTCTTTTTTTCATTATCTTTCGCATCTCTCTATTGTTCTTGAATGCCCTTTAATGTTGCTGAAGTGCTTTCCGTGATACGCACCATTACTTTGTCTCCGATGTGTAGAGAACCTCTGTCTACAACTACGACCTTGTTTTGCTCCGTACGTCCAAACAGTTGCTCGCGACTGCGTTTGCTGGTTCCTTCAATAAGCACCTCGAATGTCTTGCCGATACAACGTGCGTTTGCTGCTGCAGAAAGTTCATTTTGTAGTGCAATCAGTTCGTTGAGGCGTCGGGTCTTGACATCTTCTGGAATGTCGTCCGGGAAATGTTTTGATGCGTATGTTCCGGGACGTTCGCTGTATTTAAACATGAACGCAGAGTCGTAGGCACATGTTCTCATCAGGGAAAGCGACTGCTGATGATCCTCTTCTGTCTCTCCGGAGTAGCCGCAGAAAATGTCTGTAGACAGGCCACAGTCGGGGACGATACGTCTTATGGCTTCGACGCGTTCGAGATACCATTCCCTGGTGTATTTGCGATTCATGCGCTTCAGCACTTCATTCGAGCCGCTCTGTACGGGCAGATGTATATGCTTGCATACGTTCGGCTCTTCTGCGATGACATGCAGAGTGGCATCACTCATGTCTTTGGGATGGCTAGTGGTGAAACGTACTCTCATTGAAGGTACTGTGTGTGCCACCTCTCTCAGTAGCGCAGGAAAGTCTACATCGCCGCAACGGTAGGAATTCACATTCTGTCCCAAAAGTGTCACTTCCTTATAGCCTCTTTGTTCCAGATCACGGCATTCGCGAAGGATGCTTTCCACGTCTCTGCTTCGTTCACGACCTCTTGTGTACGGCACGATGCAGTAATGGCAGAAGTTATTACATCCTCTCATGATACTGACAAATCCTCCTATGCGTGCTCCGTGAAGTCGCTGAGGGACGATGTCCTTGTATGTTTCCGAGAGTGAGAGTTCTACATTAATGGCCTTGTAACCGAGTTCTGCCTGTGCGAATAAATCGGGCAGGGAAAGATAGCTGTCCGGGCCGCATACAAGGTCTGCGCCGTGATGTTCCAGCAGTTCGTCTTTTACCCGTTCGGCCATACATCCGAGAACTCCGACAATGAGTTTTTTCTTACGTTTTACGCTCTGGAGGAATTCCAGACGGGCATGGATTTTCTGCTCTGCGTTGTCACGCACAGAACAAGTGTTCAGGAGGATAGCGTCCGCTTCCTCCTGAATATCTGTTGTCTCATACCCGGCTTGTCCCATGATGCTTGCCACCACTTCGCTGTCGGCGACATTCATCTGGCATCCGTAGGTCTCAATGAAGAGTTTCTTCAATACTTATGTGACGTGTTATGAATGTATGACTGATTATTTTTTAGCTGGGCTGCTTGCCGATATATGCGAGGATACCGCCGTCAACATAGAGCACATGACCGTTCACGGCATCTGAAGCGTGAGATGCCAGGAATACTGCGGGACCGCCCAGTTCGCTGGGATCAAGCCAACGACCGGCAGGTGTCTTGGCGCAGATGAAACTGTCGAAAGGATGGCGGCTGCCGTCCGGCTGACGCTCACGCAGAGGAGCTGTCTGAGGAGTTGCGATATAACCGGGGCCGATGCCGTTGCACTGGATGTTGTATTCACCGTATTCTGAGCAGATGTTGCGGGTCAGCATCTTCAGGCCGCCCTTGGCTGCAGCGTATGCACTTACCGTTTCACGTCCCAGTTCAGACATCATAGAGCAGATGTTGATGATTTTACCCTCGCGGCGCTCCATCATCTCGGGAATCACGGCGGCGCTCACAATGTAAGGAGCAACAAGGTCGATGTCGATGACCTGCTGGAACTCCTCGCGCTTCATCTCGTGCATGGGAATGCGCTTGATAATACCGGCGTTGTTCACCAGGATGTCAATCTGACCCACTTCCTCGTGAATCTTCTCAACAAGAGCTTTCACTCCTTTCTCGTCGGTAACATCGCAAACGTAACCCTTTACGTTGGTGATACCGGCTTCCTTATAGTTGTCCAAACCGCGTTGCAATGCGGCTTCGTTGATGTCGTTGAAAACGATGTTCTTAACACCTGCTGCCACAAATGCCTTGGCGATGTTAAAACCAATACCGTAAGAAGCACCGGTAATCCAAGCGTTCTTACCTTCAAGAGAAAACATGTTCATTATTAAAGAAGTTTAAGGTTACAGACTTTCCTGTTGTTATAAAGAGAGTTGGGCTATCCGGTTTCGAACCAGAACTAAGACGACCAAAATGTCTTGTGCTACCATTACACCATAGCCCAATCCAAATGCAAATCATTACCGTAGCGGCATACATTTGCGAGTGCAAAGATACAACATTTCTTGCCTGTTTGCAAGAAAACGTCTGTTTTTATTGCCTAATAGTAGTTTTTTTACTTAACGATGAGTAAAAAGTACTTCTTTTTACCTTGCTGTGCAAGCAGATATTTATTATCCAGCAAATCACCGGTTGTAATCATCTGATCGAAGGCCTGGAGCTTTTCTTTGTTAAGTGAAACACCGCCGCCCTGACACATCTTACGCATCTCACCTTTTGAGGAGAAGCACTGCGTCTCGCCGGCCAGGAGATCAACGGCCTTAATGCCTTCACCCTCCAACAGACTGCGGTTCACTTCAAACTTATCCACACCGTCAAATATGTCCAAAAGGGTCTTCTCGTCGAGCTTGATGAGGCTTTCCTTTGTGGCCTTGCCGAAAAGTATATTGGAGGCCTCCTGTGCCATCTCGAGATCTTCTTTGCCGTGCACCATGAGAGTTACCTCCTCAGCAAGTCTCTTCTGCAGTACGCGGCGTCCGGGATCCTGTTGGTGTTCTTCGATGAGAGCATCAATAGTAGGCTTGTCGAGAGATGTGAAAATCTTGATATACCGTGCGGCATCCTCGTCTGTCACATTCAGCCAGAACTGGTAGAATGCGTAGGGAGTTGTACGCTCGCGGTCGAGCCATATATTTCCCTGCTCGGTCTTGCCGAACTTCTTGCCATCGCTCTTTGTTATAAGCGGACAAGTCAGAGCGAAGGTTTCCACGTCATTGCCCAGAGTGCGGCGGATGAGTTCCGTGCCGGTGGTCATATTACCCCATTGGTCGTTGCCTCCCAGTTGGAGTTTCACACCATAGTGCTGATAGAGGTAGAGGAAGTCGTAGCCCTGAAGGAGCTGGTAGGTGAATTCCGTGAAACTGAGGCCGTCTCGGGCAGTACCGTTCAGGCGCTGCTGCACACTTTCCTTGGCCATCATATAGTTCACTGTTATATGTTTACCTACTTGGCGTGCGAAGTCGAGGAATGTGAAATCCTTCATCCAGTCATAGTTGTTCACCATGACGGCAGCATTGGCTTCTTTGCTGTCAAAGTCAAGAAACTTTGCCACCTGAGCCTTGATGCACTCCTGATTGTGGCGCAGCGTTTCATCGTTCAGCAGGTTTCGTTCCTGGCTCTTTCCGGAAGGATCGCCAATCATACCTGTTGCACCTCCCACGAGAATGATGGGTTTGTGGCCACAGCGTTGGAGGTGGCGCAGCATCATGATTCCGCACAAGTGTCCGATGTGCAGAGAGTCGGCCGTAGGGTCAGTGCCCAGATAGGCTGTTACCATTTCTTTCTGGAGCAGTTCTTCCGTGCCGGGCATCATTTGTGCCAGCATTCCACGCCACTTCAGTTCTTCTACAAAGTTTTTTATCATCTAATGACTATCGTGTTGTTTATTTTACTTCCCAGATGTCGTTTGTCTCAAGCAATTCGGCAAAAGTGTGGTAAGGCTTCTTGGCTTTCACCTCTTCTATCTGAGCCTCCACGGCATCATTGTATGTGGGAGCCTCTACGTCGCGTATCACGCCAAGCGCAATGGGGAATCCGTCTCCGTCGCCCATAAGTGCAAGCTTGAGTTGCAGGGTGTTGTCCTCGCAATGTGCATCGTGCACGAGGATATCGTCGCGTGTGATACCGTTCTCGCCAATCTTCACAATCTTCAGGCCGAAACCTTCCTGCATGATGCCGAATTCCTGGTTTTCACCGAAGATTAGGGGCTCTCCGTGCTTAACGTAGATGGCATTCTTAGCACGTCCTTCCTTCGTGTACACGCTCTCGTGTGTGCCGTTGTTGAAGATGACACAGTTCTGCAGTATCTCGCAGACGGAAGCGCCCTTGTGAGCCTGTGCAGCCTTCAGAATGTCCACAGTGCCGGTTGCATCGGTTGCAACGGCGCGTGCGAAGAAATGTCCACGTGCTCCGAAACAGAGTTCGGCAGGACGGAACGGGTCTTCCACAGTGCCGTAAGGTGATGACTTAGATACGAAACCTCTCGGTGAGGTCGGTGAATATTGTCCCTTGGTCAGACCGTAGATGCGGTTGTTCAAGAGTATCATATTGATGTCGATGTTGCGGCGGTTGGCATGAATGAAGTGGTTGCCACCGATTGCCAGACCGTCACCGTCGCCGCTCACCTGCCATACGGTGAGTTTGGGGTTTGCCACCTTGCATCCTGTTGCGATAGCAGCAGCACGTCCGTGGATGGTGTTCATACCGTATGTTGCCATGTAGTGGGGCAGACGGCTGGAACATCCGATACCGGATATTACAGCGGTGTCGTGAGGTGCGATACCGATTTCTGCCATTGCCTTGTGGAGGCTACTCAGGAAGAAGTGATCGCCACATCCGGGGCACCAGCGCGGCTGGCCTTTCTTGTAATCTGCAGATGTATATTGTGACATAGTTGCTTACTTGTTATAGATTTCAGTGAATGCGTTGACTAACTCCTCTACCACGAAAGGCTGACCCTTTACCTGGTTGAACTGCATGGGCACGAAATTGTCCACCTTCATACGCAGCCATGCTGCGAGCTGACCCATATTCTGTTCTGCCACCACCACTTTGGGATATTTCTTCATCACCTCGGCTGTGTTTGCAGGCAGGGGGTTGATATAGCGGAAGTGTGCCAGAGCTACTTTCTTGCCGCTGCGCATCATCTCTTCTGTGGCTGCGCGCAGGTGACCGTATGTGCCTCCGAAGCCCACGATGAGCAGTTCGGCATCATCCTTGCAGCCTTCCACTTCAAGGTCGGGCACGGGGATGTTGGCAATCTTCCGGGCACGCTTGCGTGTCATCAGGTCGTGGTTCTCAGGTGCTGTAGAGATGGCTCCGGTCTTGTCATCTTTTTCCAATCCACCGAGGATATGGGTGAATCCTTCGCGTCCGGGAACAGCCCAGTAGCGCGTGCCGTTCTCTGCTCTCATGTAAGGTGTCCACGTGCCCTTCATCTCTTCGGGAACGTATGGAGGATTGATAGCGGGATAGTCGGCCAGATTGGGCAGACGGAATGCTCCGCTGCCGTTTGCCACGTATGCATCGGTGAGAAGCACCACAGGAGTCATGTGCTCAAGGGCTATCTTCGAAGCCTCGTATGCAGCGTTGAAGCAGTCGGTGGGACTCTTTGCTGCCATCACGGGCATGGGACTTTCACCGTTACGTCCGAAGAGAGCCTGCAGGAGGTCTGTCTGTTCAGACTTTGTGGGAAGACCGGTGGCAGGACCGCCGCGCTGTACATCGAGCACCACAAGGGGGAGCTCCATGATGACGGCCAGGTTCATCGCCTCGCTCTTGAGGCAGATACCGGGACCGGAGGTGGATGTCACTGCGAGTGCGCCGGCGAAACTTGCACCCAGAGACGATGCACAACCGGCAATCTCGTCCTCACACTGCACGGTAGTCACACCGAGTGACTTGTGCTTTGAGAGTTCATGCAGCACGTCGGTGGCAGGAGTGATGGGATACGAACCCAGATAGAGTTTCAGCCCGGCCTTCTCTGCAGCTGCGATGAAACCGTATGCTGTGGCCTTGTTGCCGGTGATGTCCATATAGCGTCCGGGCACCTTGTTCTTCGTCTCGATGTGACGCACGTTGGCCACAGAGGAGTGTGTGTTGTGTCCGAAGTCGTAACCGGCCTGCACCACCTTGATGTTTGCCTCTGCGATAGCGGGCTTCTTGGCGAATTTCTCACGCAGGAAGTTGGCCACGATGTCGAGGTCGCGGTCGAAGAGCCAGCATACCAGACCCAGAGCGAACATGTTGCGGCACTTCATGATGCCCTTGATGTCCACCTTGCCGTCTACGATGAAAGCGGGCTCGCTGGAGAGACAGTCCTTTACCATCTGTGTGATGGAGCATGCTATCACGCGGTCGGGATCTACGCCCATTTCACCGAGATAGTCTTCTGTCTTGAACTGTGCTTTCTCCAAATCCTTTGGTCCGAAGGCATCTGTGTCGATGATGATGGCCGCGTTCTTCTTGGCGTATTTCAGCTGCGTCTTGAGAGCTGCGGCATTCATTGCCACCAATACATCGCACAGGTCACCGGGTGTGAACACCTCGTTGCTGCCGATATGTACCTGGAATCCGCTCACGCCCGTCAGCGAACCTTGCGGGGCGCGGATGTCAGCGGGGAAGTCGGGGAATGTCGAAATACTGTTACCTACAGTGGCTGACACCGTAGAGAGGATGTTGCCGGCCAACTGCATTCCGTCTCCGGAGTCTCCGGAGAAGCGAACGACCACTTCGGTCTCTTCTGCTTGTTTCTGTGGTGCAAAACTTTCTGCCATATCTGAATACCTAAATTTATTCGTGTGTGTGCGCTTGCGCGCCTGTGTACTCCCGCCGGGAATCGAACCCGGATCAAAGGTTTAGGAAACCTCCGTTCTATCCATTTAACTACAGGAGCAGCCTGCCCTCTCCCGGCGGCAGTGCTGCCGCCGGGAGGTGTGGACAAAGTCTTTATTCCTTAATGGTCTTACCCATCGTCACATAGGCGGTGGGAACGGCCACGAAGATTGAGCTCAATGTGCCGAAGATGACACCGAGTATCATGGCGAAGGAGAAGCTGATGATGCTGCCTGCACCGCCACCGAAGATACCGATGAAGAATATTACGGCCAGCACGATGAAGGTAGATACCGAGGTGTTGATGGTACGGTTCAAAGTGCTGTTAACAGAGTCGTTGAAGAGCTGCTGACGGTCGCGGTTGGGGAACAGTGTGATGTTCTCGCGGATACGGTCGAATACCACCACCTTATCGTTGATGGAGTAACCGATAGCCGTCAGGATGGCTCCGATGAATGTCTGGTCGATTTCCAGTGAGAAAGGCATGATGCCCCACAGGAGAGCGTATGCACCCAGAATGAAGATGATGTCGAAGCCGAGAGCCACGATAGCACCGACGGAGAATGCCACGTTGCGGAAGCGTGCCAGGATGTAGATGAAGATAGCGATGAACGCCAGGATGATGCTTATGATGGCACCACGTGTGATATCTTCTGCCACAGCGGGACCCACCTTCTGAGAGGAGATGATACTGCCGCCTGCACGCTCATCGCGGTTGATGAAGTTCTCCAGCGTCAGGTCGTCGGAGAGCACACCGCCCTTCTTCAGAGCCTCGAACAGACGCTGCTCGATTTCGCTGTCCACTTCGATACCGTCCTCGTCGATGCGGTAGTTGGTGGAGACGCGTATGGTCTTACCCTCTGCACCCAGTGCGATGGCGCTGGTGTTGCTCTCGGGGAATGCCTCGGCCAGAACACCGCGCACCTGCTCGGGCTCAACCTGGTTCTCGAAGAGGACAACAAAGTTGCGACCACCGGTGAAATCGATGCTCTTGGAGAATCCGCGAGTCACGATGCCGGCAATGGCAACGATGCAGATAGCAACGAATACCGTGAAGCTCTTCTTGTAAGCGCTCATGAACTTGTATTGAGGGTTCTTGAAGCTTACAGCCTTGCCGATAGGACTGGTGAATGTGAGACTCTGCCACTTCTCGCGTGCCATCATTGTGGTGTAAACCAGACGTGTCAGGAACACAGCGGTGAAGAAGCTCACGATGATACCGATGATAAGTGTCGTAGCGAAGCCCTGGATAGGACCGGTACCGAACTTATAGAGGATGATACCTGTGATAAGGCTGGTGAGGTTGGAGTCGAAGATGGCAGAGAATGCGTTGTCGTAACCTGCTTTCAGGGCCTCGCGTACTTTCTTGCCGGCTCTCATCTCCTCCTTGGTGCGCTCGTAGATGAGCACGTTGGCGTCCACAGCCATACCCAGTGTCAATACCATACCGGCAATACCGCTCATCGTCAGGGCAGCCTGGAAACTTGTCAGGATGCCGACGGTGAAGAAGAGGTTGAGCAGCAGGGCGCAGTTGGCAACCATACCGGGGATGATGCCGTACATTGCCATCATGTAGAACATCAGCACTACGAAGGCGATGACGCAGCTCCAGATACCCAGACGGATGGACTCGGCACCGAGTGTAGGACCTACGATTTCCTCGCTCACAATCTTTGCGGGAGCGGGCATCTTACCGCTCTTCAGCACGTTGGCAAGGTCGCGGGTGTCCTCTGTTGTGAAATTACCTGTAATCTGGCTGTTACCACCGGTGATTTCGCTCTGCACGGTGGGAGCGCTGTATACGTTGTTGTCCAGCACGATGGCTACGCTCTTGTGCAGGTTGGCCTTTGTCAGGGCAGCCCAGCGGCGTGCACCGTCCACATTCATCTTCATGGATACGCAGGGACGGCCGTTGTTGTCGAACTCATCCTTTGCATCGGTCACAACATCGCCCTCCAAAGGAGCACGTCCGTTGCGTTCTGTGATGCGGATGGCATAGAGTTCGTAGATGTCGGCAGCGGCACCGTCGCCCATACCCTTTACGCCCCATTTGAGGCTGAGGTCGGAGGGAAGCACTTCCTTTGCTTCAGGTGTATCGAAGAGAGCGGTGATAGCATCCATATCGCGCTTTGAAGCGTAACCTACCACGCTGCCCATATCCTGCTGCATCAGCTGCAGACGGGAGAGCAGGGGATGCTGCTTGCGGACAGCTTCGAGTTCGCTTTCGCTCATCGTGCTCTTGGTGTCCTGAGAAGCACTCTTGCCTATAGCGGCAGCGAGGTCGGCCTTCACTGTGTCGGCAGCAGCCTCTTCTTCCTGAGCTACAGCAGCTGTGTCGGCCTTCTCGTCAAGTGCGCCTGCAGAAGCGGCAGCGCCCAGCTTCTGGTCGAGTTGCACGAGGAAGGGGACAATCTCGCTGGTGGAGTAGGTCTCCCAGAATTCGAGGTTGGCAGAACCCTGCAACAGCTTGCGGACACGTTCCGGCTCCTTGATGCCGGGCATTTCCACCATGATGCGGCCTTCCTGACCCTCGAGAGCCTGGATGTTGGGCTGCACCACGCCAAAGCGGTCGATACGGGTACGCAGCACGTTGTAAGAGTTGTCGATGGCGCTCTTCACTTCGCTGCGCAGCACGCTCTCCACTTCCTTGTCGGTACTCTTGGTGGTCACCTTGTCGCGCAACTGCTGAGTGGCGAACAGCTTGGCAAGAGAGCGCTCGGGAGCGAGCTCCTTGTAGTCCTTGACGAAAAGTGTGATAAAGTCCTTCTGGCTCTGAGTGGCTTCCTTGGTGGCTTGCTCAACAGCCTTGCGGAACGTTTCATCCGTCTCTTCCTTGTGGTCGGAGAGGGCCTTCACAACATCGGGCACGCTCACCTCGAGCACAACGTTCATGCCGCCCTTGAGGTCCAGACCCAGTCCGATACCCATCTCGCGGCAGTCCTTCAGCGTCCAGATGCCCAGATACACCTTGTTGTTCTGGAGCGAATCCATGTAGCGGTCCGCAGCGTCCTGGCCTTCCGTGGCAACCATCTCCTCGTACTTGCTCTCGAAGTGGTTTGTCACCACAGAGAAGCTCAGATAGAAAAGACATACCAACGTCAGCAATACCGCGAAGAACTTAACTAATCCTTTGTTTTGCATTGTTGTTTATGAAATTTTGTAGTTTTATTTATAAAATTCGGGCACAAAGATACGAAGAAAAAGTGAAAAACATCATTTTTCCTCCTAAAAAATTTGGTTTAGAGAGCAGAAATGCTCTTTCTGGAGAGTGTCGTGACGATGGGGAAGTGGTCGGACGACGGGTATTTGCGTACAACACGCGTCCGACAGCTCTCCCAGTCGTCGCTCACGAAGATGTGATCGATGCGCACCCAGAAACCGGGACGTGAATACGTCAGTCCCAGCCCTCTGCCGCTCTCGCGGAAGCAGTTCTTCAGATGCCGGTTCATCTTCCTGTAGGCGTTTGAAACAGGTGTGTCGTTGAAGTCGCCGCAAAGCACGATGCTTTCGCCCTTGTGTGCGGTCAGAAGGCTGTCCAGCTTGTTTACCTGCCCGGCTCTCGTGACGGCAGAAGTGCTCAGGAAACCGAGTATCACCCGGCCGCTTTTCTTTATCTCGTCCCGATTGTGCGTCTGTATGTGTTCGCCCAGCGCAATGCGTTCTTCCACAGGGATATGCGAGCTCTCGAGATGTACACTCACAACCAGCAGCGTATCTTCTCCGTTCTTTACCTTGCAAGCTATGATTGAATAACCTGTGTTTCCAGTGGGAATGCTGTCTCCGATGAAGGGCAGTTTGCTGCATATGGCCACGTTGCTGTTTGATATCCATTCGTAGCCCATATCCTTCAATGTGGTTCCCGCTTCTCCATTTATGCTGCCCTGTTCCTGCAGGCACAGGATGTCGGCATTGAGTTCCTGCAGCAGCTGCGGCGTGTTCCACTTGCCGTCAGTGCTGTCCTTGACAGCCCAGTTCCCGCAGTTGAAGGATGCCACCCGAAGTGTCTGCGTGCTGTCGGGGGTGTCGTCTCTTGAGAAGTTCAACGGACAGTAATCCAGACAGATGCTGTATACGGGAAGTATACCTATGAGCGGAAGCAGGATGCCCTTGATGTCGATGACGAACCACAGGAATACGAACGCCAGATTTGCTCCGAGGGCTATCGGCATGAGCAGTCCGGCCTGCGCCAGTCGGGGATACAGCGTAGGACTGAGCCAGGAGGAGAAGCACACCGCCCACAGTATCAGTATGGTGCAGACATTCGCTCCTGCGAGTAGAGTGACAATCAGGTTCTTCACGACAGCTCTGAAAGATAATGTGTCAGCGTACTCTCATCTTGCGCCAGTGACGCAGCAGGAGGAATCCGAAGAGCATTCCGCCCAGATGAGCACAATGGGCCACTCCGTCGCCCCTTTGGGAGAGGGCAGAGACGAGTTCGATGACGGCGTATCCCACCACAAAGTATTTCGCACGTATGGGCACTGGCAGAGGAAATATGAACATGCGCTCGTTGGGCAGCAGATAACCGAAAGCGAGAAGTATTCCGTAGACGGCTCCCGATGCGCCCACTACGCTGACATCATAGATGACGCCCGTCAGCATCGACTGAATGAACTGTGCCACTTCCTGCGTGAAGGCAGCTCCGAGTCCGCAGGCGAAATAATAGAAGATGAAGTTCCTCTGACCCAGCAGCTGCTCCAGGATGTTGCCGAACATCCAGAGGGCAAACATATTGAAGAAAAGGTGCTCCAAACTGCCGTGCATGAACATGTAGGTGAGCGGTTGCCAGAAGTGGAACGAGGGTGCGAGCAGGAAGTGCAAACCCAGGAATCCGTTCAGGTCGATATAATACATTCGCCCCACCACCATCGCTGCAAAGCATAGAATATTGATGATGAGCAGGTTTTTTACGACAGGAGTTAATTGTAGCATTGTTTTTTGCGCAAATTTTGTGACAAAGGTACGCCAAATCGCAGAAAACAGACCTATAATACACACATTTTGCACTTTTTTTTGCTTTTTTTTCGAAAAAAAACTGTTTTTCTCTTCGTTTTTTTCATATATTTGTGATGCAAAACGTGATGAAACAGTGTATTTAACCTATTAATAACCCCAAATCTAATTTACTTAGTTATGAACAAGACAGATTTGATTAACAGTGTTGCTGAGAGCGCCGCTCTGAGTAAAGTTGATGCAAAGAAGGCTGTTGAGGCTGCTCTCGCTGCTGTTGCCGGTGCCTTGAAGAAGGACGAGAAGGTTCAGCTCGTTGGTTTCGGTACATTCTCTGCCAGCGTGCGTCCCGCCCGCGAAGGTGTTAACCCCCTGACAAAGCAGAAGATCACTATCGCTGCCAAGAAGGTGGTTAAGTTCAAGGCTGCTGCAGATCTCGTATAAACTGCATTTTCCTGCGAACAGACAGTAAGGAGGAGCTTCGGTTCCTTCTTTTTTTTGTGCTTTCGGACGTACCCGATGTCCGTTCTTCCTCCGACGTTCCCCTTCTCTTCCTCCTGCTGGAATACGAGTAGAATGCGTGTAGAGTACGAGCAGATAACGAGCAGTTAACGAGTTTTCTCGTACACCACTCGTTATCCACTCGTTATCCACTCGTATACCACTCGTTAACTGAAGGCACTCTGGTAAGGCTCTGCAGGGACTCTGGGAGGTCTCCGGAGTATGGCGGGAAACAGCGGGGAGAAGGAGTGGCGACATTGGGGCAAAACGGACGGAAAATGAAAAAAAATGCTTCCGACGGATGAAAAAGGTGAGGAAAAAGACAGTTATGTGAGAGAAACACTGTAACTTTGCATGTGAAAAAGCAAAAAACGACACTTAAGACGACATCGGATTATGAAACTGAAAATGTTTTGTGTTCTCGCCTTGCTGCTGATGGTGCTGCCTGGACGAGCCGTACTGAAAGAGAGGGACCTGGCGCGAACGCTCGGTGTGCTGCGGGCAGAGCTGGCAGCCGACTACGACAAGCAGCAGATGTTCATGCAGATGTATGAGCAGCAGGGAGTTGCACAGCATCAGCAGTTGGTGTCGTATATGAACCAGTGCGAGCAGATAGGTCTGATGCTCTATTCACAGTCGACGGACAACACCTTCGATATGGCCTATGCCTGTCAGCAGGCTGTGGACCTCTATCGTCAGCTCAGCACCAAGAGCGGAAATACGCTTCCCTACGAGAAAATCATCGCCCGTATGAAGACGGAGATAGAGCGCTACGATGCGCTCATCGCTTCCCTCAAAAGTATGCCTCCCGTAGCAGAGAGCGACGGGGAGGTACTGACCCAGAGCGACAGTATCCTGCTTTCGGCCATCGATTCCCTGGCTGCGGCAATAGGGCCTGCGGATGTCGACGAGAAAGCCCTCCTGCCGACACCGATGCTTGACGACGAGGCGCAGGAAAACCGCGAACCGCTCTATCTCAGCGGACAGCAGCTCATCGACCGCAAGGAGTGTCTGGAGTATGCGCAGACCTTGAGGGACAATATGCAGGTGTTCCTCGAGAGTCTCGAAGCCGAGAGTTCCTATTATGAAAGCGTGCGCGACAAAGTGAGCAATCTCAACAGGTTTGCGCAGATGCGCTATAAGATGCTGCAGGACAACATATTCAAGAGCGGCGGCACGAACTATTTCACCATCCTCGCCAATCTGCCCCGCTATGTCGCTTCAGCTCAGAGGGCTGCCGTCACGAAATACAAGCCGTTCAAGCAGCACGAGCACACATTCTCCGAGTGGAGAGGTATGTCGGTGCTCTTTATCAGTATCTTCGTGCTGTTCTATCTCTCTGTGGCACTTGCAATCACCTACGTGGCTCTCCGCTGGCTGATGCCCAGGCGCTGGCGCGGAGAAGACTACGAGACGAAGCGCCGCATACTCACGTGGGTGGTGGGTGTGGCCCTCTTTGCCGTCATCGTGATGGCGATACGTTCGTTTGTCAAGTTCAACTTCATCTACATGGGTACGGGCCTTATTATCAACATCGCCTGGCTCCTCGAGGCTATATTCCTTTCTTTATATATACGCCTGAAGGGCAAGGAGATGATTCACGCGGCTCTCATCTACACTCCGCTGATGATTATGGCGACCATAGTCATCATGTTCCGCATCGTACTCATCCCCAACGGAATCCTCAATCTCATCTTCCCTCCCATACTGCTTGCTTTCGCATTCTGGCAGATAAGGATGGTGAAGCGCCATCAGGACGGGCTTCCGATGCTGGATGTGATATACAGCTACGTCACAGCTGTCACGATGGTGATAGCCACAATAGCTGCGTGGTCGGGCTATACACTTATGGCTGTGCAGATTATGGTGTGGTGGACGTTCCAGCTCGCCGCAATCACCACAATCACCTGTCTCTACGACATCATGGAGATGTATGAGAACAACAGTCTCATCCGCAGGGTCACGTCGTCGAAGGCCTGGGTGACATCCGACGAGGGTCAGGAGGAGCCGAATATGAAACGTCTGCTGAGGCATATAAGGCAGGGAAGATACATCACAAGCACCTGGCTCTACGACCTCTTCAACCGCACCCTCGTGCCCATTCTGGCCGTTCTCTCCGTGCTTGTCAGCATCTACTGGGCGGCAGAGATATTCGCGATGACGAGTGTGTGCCAGAAGGCATTCTTCTACAATTTCATCAATCAGGAGGACCTCATTCAGGTGTCGCTCTTCAAACTGTGCCAGGTGGCTGCGCTGTGGTTCATATTCAGTTATCTCAACTACGCTGTCCGCAGTTTCTACGTGCACTACAGACGTATCATGGCGGAATCCGACGAGACTCCCAACCTCACTCTGGCGCGCAACGTGATAGCCATCCTCATGTGGGGCATCTACTTCATCATCGCGCTCGTCATACTGCATGTGCCCAAGAGCGGCATATCCATTGTGACGGCAGGTCTGGCAACAGGTCTCGGCTTCGCGATGCAGGACCTCATCGAGAATTTCTTCTACGGCCTCTCCCTCATGACGGGACGCCTTCGCGTGGGTGATTTCATCGAGTGTGACGGCATCAGGGGCAAGGTGGAGAGCATCGCCTATCAGAGCACTCAGATTATCACGAGCGACGGCTGTGTCATCGCTTTCCTCAACAAGGCCCTTTTCAGCAAGAACTTCAAGAATATGACGCGCAACCACAGCTACGAACTCATTTCCGTTCCTGTCGGTGTGGCTTACGGGACGGATGTGAAAAAGGTGCGTGAGATGATAATAAAGGCCGTCGAACCCATTTGCGGGGAGGAGACGGAGTCGGGACTCCCGATCAGCGACACCAGCCGGCCCGTTCAGGTGCGTTTCGAGGACTTCGGAGACAGCAGCGTCGACCTTAAAGTGCTGGTATGGATGCTGGTGGAAGAGCGCGCACCTCTCACGGCCCGCATCAAGGAGGCAATTTACAACACGCTGAACGAAAATGGTATCGAAATACCCTTCCCGCAACGCGACGTACACATCATTTCACACTGATTTTTGCACACTCTGACGCAAAATGTGCAATATTAAATAAAAAATGTGAAAAAAATGTTGCTTATGTGCTATAAACGTCGTACCTTTGCGGCGAAATTGAAAATGACGAAATAAAAAAGTATACTTATTAAATTGTACGATTATGTCTGAAATTGAAGCAAAAGTAAAAGAGATTATTGTTGACAAGTTGGGTGTTGATGAGGCTAACGTCGTTCCCGAAGCTAGCTTTACTAACGACCTGGGTGCAGACTCTCTGGATACCGTTGAGTTGATTCTTGAGTTCGAGAAGGCTTTCGAAATCACTATTCCCGACGACAAGGCAGAGAAGATCTCTACTGTTGGCGACGCCATCAAGTATATTGAGGAAAATAAGTAAACGGCAGCCGCTTTAGATTCTACTAAAAATCCGTTATTTTTTAACATGGAATTAAAGCGTGTCGTTGTGACGGGCCTTGGTGCTGTCACACCGCTCGGAAATTCTGTCGAGGAAACTTGGCAGAATCTTCTCGTTGGTAAGAGCGGCGCTGCGCCCATCACACATTTCGATGCCTCGCGTTTCAAGACGCAGTTTGCGTGCGAGGTGAAGAATTTCAATCCGGAAGATTTCGGTATGGACCGCAAGGAGGTTCGCAAGCTTGACCCGTACTGCCAGTACGCTCTCGCTGCTGCCTCGATGGCTGTGGAGGATGCCGGTGTGGCTGCTGAGGGTATCGACAAGAATCGCGTCGGCGTGATTATGGGTGTCGGTATCGGAGGTATGACGACCTACGAAGAGGAAGTGACCAACTATGCGCTCACAAAGGATAAGATCGGACCTAAGTTCAATCCCTTCTTTGTGCCCAAGATGATTGCCGACATCTGTGCCGGACACATCAGTATCAAGTACGGCTTCCACGGTCCCAACTATGTCACTGCATCCGCATGTGCCAGTTCTACCAACGCTCTGGCCGATGCCTTCAACCTGATTCGTCTGGGCAAGGCTGACGTCATCGTGAGCGGCGGTGCCGAATCTGCTATCACACAGGCCGGTGTGGGAGGTTTCTGCTCCATGCATGCTCTCTCTACCCGCAACGACGATCCCGAGGGCGCTTCGCGTCCCTTCAGCGCTTCGCGCGACGGTTTCGTAATGGCTGAGGGCAGTGTGAGCCTCGTTCTCGAGGAGCTGGAGCACGCCAAGGCCCGCGGTGCGAAGATTTATGC
Organism: Bacteroidaceae bacterium; assembly: GCA_016292045.1. Lineage (GTDB taxonomy): Bacteria > Bacteroidota > Bacteroidia > Bacteroidales > Bacteroidaceae > Physcousia. Next base: position 33,735 of record JAEEZX010000020.1, read on the forward strand.
TGAGATGGCAGGTGCCGGCATGAGTGCCGATGCTCACCACATCACAGCCTCTCACCCCGAAGGACTGGGCGCAATGCTCGTGATGCAGAATGCGCTGGACGATGCCGGAATGAAGCCCGAAGATATCGACTACATCAATGTGCACGGCACATCTACGCATGTGGGAGACATCTCGGAGGTGAAGGCCATCAAAGAAGTGTTTGGCGAACAGGCCTACAAGCTGAATATCTCCAGCACGAAGTCAATGACGGGACACCTCCTGGGTGCCGCAGGTGCTATCGAGGCAATGGTGAGCGTGCTCTCTGTGCAGAACGATATCGTGCCTCCCACGATCAACCACGAGGAGGGCGATGAGGACGAGGAGATTGACTACAAGCTCAACTTCACGTTCAACAAGGCTCAGAAGCGCACAGTGCGTGCCGCCCTTTCCAACACATTCGGTTTTGGTGGACATAACGCATGCGCTATCTTCAAGAAATACTAAGGCTTCACCGTATTCTCGGTTTCTGGCCTCGCAGGATATCACTCTATCGCCAGGCGCTCACTCACGTGCAGAATGAGCGCCTGGAGTTTTTGGGTGATGCCGTGCTGGATGCCGTTGTGGCGGATGTTGTCTACAAGCGTTTCCCTACGCGCAGAGAGGGTTTCCTGACGAATACCCGTTCCAAGCTCGTGAAGCGCGAAATGCTGGGGCGTGTGGCTGACGAGATGGGAATCACGTCGCTTGTGAATGCCCCGCAGATAAAACAGCAGCAGCATCACAGCCATGTGGGCGGCAACACTTTCGAGGCCCTCGTGGGTGCTCTCTATCTTGACAGGGGATACAAGGCCTGCAAGACCTTCTGGGAGAAGAAAGTGATGGGCCGCTGTCTCAATGTGGACAAGCTGGCCTTCGAGGAAATGAATTTCAAGTCGAAACTCCTGGAGTGGAGTCAGAAGCACCACGTGGAGATAGACTTTGTCGTGGAGACACAGCAGGAAGACGGACACACCTCTCCTCTCTTCGTTGCTACCGCCATAATAGGAGGAGAAGCTATGGGCGAGGGAAGGGGCTACAGTAAGAAGGAGAGCCAGCAGAATGCTGCGAAGATGGCTCTCAAGGCGATAAGAAAACGTAATTATGAGTATCACCAGTGTAATAAGGCCGCTGTTTAATTCGCGACTGCGTGAATTGGACCTCTACAGCACACAGGCAGAGAGGCTTCAGACGGATGTCATGCTCCGGCTTACGGCCAGAGCTGCGCAGACGGAGTGGGGCAGAGCACACGGTTTCGCTGGTGTGAGAACTTACGAAGACTTTGCCGCTACGTCCCCGATAAACAGTTACGACGACCTCAAGGGTTACGTCGAACGTATGGTGCACGGCGAGAGCGATGTGCTGTGGCGGGGCAGAGTGACGCATTTCGCGAAATCCAGCGGTACGACCTCCGACAGGAGCAAGTTCCTGCCTGTATCCAAGGACGCTCTCCGCGATACACATTATCGTGGCGGTCAGGACTGTGTGGCATGTTATCTCAGACAGAATCCCGGGAGCCGCATTCTCGACGGCAGGGCTCTCATACTGGGAGGCAGCCGTTCTGCGGCCGACAGCACGAAGGAATCGATGGTGGGCGATCTGTCTGCCATACTGATTGAAAACATAAGTCCTCTGGTGAATCTCATCAGGGTGCCAAGAAAATCTACGGCTCTTCTGCCCGACTTCGAGGAGAAGCGCGACCGCATAGCACGGGAGGCAATCGGTAAGAATGTGAGCAATCTCAGCGGTGTGCCCTCGTGGATGCTCTCTGTGATGAACAGGGTGCTGGAGATTTCCGGCAAGGACAACCTCACGGAGGTGTGGCCCGATCTCGAGATGTTCTTCCACGGAGGTGTGGCCTTCACTCCCTACAGGGAACTCTACCGCCGTCTCATTCCTTCGGATAAGATGCACTATATGGAGACATATAACGCGTCGGAAGGATTCTTCGGTGTGCAGACAGATGCCGGTGACCCGGCAATGTCGCTGATGATAGACTACGGTGTGTTCTATGAATTCATCCCTCTGGACGAACTGGACAGGGACAATCCCAGAGTGTTGCCTCTCTGGGCAGTGGAGACGGGGCGCAACTATGCGATGGTGATATCCACCTCCAGCGGTATGTGGCGCTATCTTATCGGTGACACCGTACGTTTTACGAGTTGCAATCCTTACAAGTTCGTCATCACGGGGCGCACGAAGAGTTTCATCAACGCCTTTGGTGAAGAGGTCATTGTGGACAATGCTGAGAAGGCCCTCCACGAGGCGTGCCAGAAGACGGGCGCTGAGGTGCTGGAATACACCGCAGCTCCGATATATATGGATGCCTCCGGTCATTGCCGTCATCAGTGGGTGGTGGAATTCACTAAGGAACCGGCCGACGAGGCGCAGTTTGCACAGATTCTCGACGAGGCGCTGCAGCGCATCAACAGCGACTATGAGGCGAAGCGCTACAAGAATATTACGTTGCAACCCCTGCAACTGGTGAAAGCCCGCAAGGGACTTTTCCACGACTGGCTCGACAGTAAGGGACGTCTGGGCGGACAGCACAAGGTGCCGCGTCTTTCCAACAGCCGCCAACATATTGAGGAACTACTGGCTTTGAACGCATGATGAACCTGAACCATAATAAAGGACGGCGTCGTATCCCCATCAGAGAGGGAATGATGGGAATGCTGGCATTTCTCCTGGTAGCGTGTGCCACTATCGGTACTCCCGACGGAGGTCGCTACGACGAGGAGCCTCCCTACGTGGTGAAGAGTAATCCCGGCGACAAGGCAACGGGAGTGACTACGAAGAAAATACGTATCAATTTCAACGAATACATCAAACTGGAGAACGCTTCGGAGAAAGTGATTATCTCACCTGCGCAGCTCGAACCGGCCAATGTGCGTGCCGACGGGAAGCAGATAAAGGTGGATCTCTACGATTCTCTGAAGCCCAACACCACCTACACGATAGATTTCTCCGATGCCGTGGAGGACAACAACGAGGGCAACCCGATGGGCAACTATACCTTCTCGTTCTCTACGGGCGATGTCATCGACACAATGGAGGTGTCCGGCAATGTCGTTGCGGCATCCAATCTGGAACCGGTGAAGGGCACTCTCGTGGGACTGATTCCCTGCGACAGCACTTGGCACGACAGCCTCTTCCGCACCATTCCGCTCCTTCGTCTGGGACGCACCAACGGCAGCGGACGTTTCACCATCAAGGGAGTGAAGCCCGGTCGCTACCGCTGTTTTGCCCTGAAGGACGGTGACGGAAACTTCCGCTTCTCCCAGAAGTCGGAGGAGATAGCATTCGACACCACAGTAATTGTGCCGACCGTCTACTACGAAAACCATTCCGACACTATATGGCGCGACTCCCTGCACATCGACACGATATTCTATACGCCGCGTCCGAAGTTCGGTCCGTCCGACATTATCCTGCGCAGTTTCCTGGAGGACGGGCAGGAGCGTCATTTCCTCAAGAGCGAGAGACAGGAGCCTGATTGGTTCAAGCTCTATTTCACGGCACCTCTCGATTCGCTGCCCACGGTGCGTGGCCTGAATTTTGACGAAAACCAGCTGGTGGTTCTCACCGTTCCCACTAACGATACCATTACCTATTGGTTTACGGACACAGCCTATGTGCATCATCAGGATACCGCCCGCATCGAGCTGACTTACATGGAGAGCGACACACTCGGGGGATTCTCTCCCAAGACTGACACTCTCGAACTGATTCCCAAAAACACGTGGGGCAAGAAGCACAAGCAGATGCAGAAGAAGATAGAGGACTGGGAAAAGCGCCAGGAGAAGCGTGTGAAGCAGGGCAAGCTGCGCGAACCCGATCGAACGCGTCCCGATGTGGTGCAACTCAAGTTCAGTATCACACCGTCCCATTCGCTCGACCCCAATCGCAATGTGCGCATCACCATCGACGAACCCCTTGCCGAATTCAATGAAGATGCCGTCCACTTCCAGCGCTTCAATCAGAAGGACAGTATCTGGCAGGACGAACCGTACGTTCTTCAGGAAGACCCTTACAACCCGATGGCATGGACACTTTTTGCCGACTGGTTGCCTAAAGAGGAATACAAGGTGAGCATAGACACGTTGGCTGCCCGCAGCATATTGGGACATCGCACATTCCCATCCTCTGTGGAAATGAGGGTGCGCAGTCTCGATGAGTACGGCACGCTGTTCATGCATCTCAAGGATCCCGATACAGGTTTTGTCGTGCAGCTTCTCAATAAGGACGACAAGGTGCTCTACACCGCGCGTTCCAACGAGAAAGGAGATGCCGATTTCTTCTATCTGACTCCGGGCAGCTACTACGTGCGGGCCTTCCTTGACGTAAACGGCAACGATTTGTGGGATACGGGCGACTACGATGCAGGCCGTCAGCCCGAACTGATGTTCTATTTCCCCCAGCCTCTGAAGGTGAGAGCCATGTGGGATATCGAACAGGATTGGGAGCCCAGAGGCATTCCCGTAATGCAGCAAAAACCGAAGGACCTTATCAAGCAGAAGGCCGACAAAGTGAAGTTCATTCTCGGCCGCAATGCGGAGCGCGAGCGACAGAAGCAAAATAAGAATAATTAGCGCTTCTGCGGTTGCCTTGTAAGCCCGAAACCGACACTTTCTGTCACAAAAAGTGTGAAAAGTTTATAAATAATTGCCCAAGAGGGTAGTTATTTCATAACTTTTCTCTAATTTTGTACGCGCAATAGATATTTTAACCCTATAAAAAGTTTATAAGAAAATGGCAAAATTGGATTTGACCAAGTATGGCATCACAGGTTCTACCGTGATTGCTCACAATCCATCGTATGAGACTCTCTTTGCGGAGGAGACAAAGGCTGGCCTGACCGGCTTCGACAAGGGTCAGAACACCGAGTTGGACGCTGTAAACGTTATGACCGGTATCTACACCGGCCGTTCTCCTAAGGACAAGTACATCGTGAAGGATGCACAGAGCCAGGACAAGGTATGGTGGACCACCGAGGAGTATAAGAACGACAACCACCCCATGTCTGAGGACGTATGGGCAAAGGTTAAGGAAATCGCCATCAAGGAGCTCTGCAACAAGGAGCTGTACGTTGTTGACGCATTCTGCGGTGCCAACGAGGCTACCCGTCTTGCTGTACGCTTC
>JAEEZX010000021.1 GCA_016292045.1 Bacteroidaceae bacterium
GACATCATTCTCTTTTTCTCAATTCCTAATATAAGGAAATTGACAGGTCGCTTGTATTTCCTGTACTACAATTCTGTCTATGAAATTCTGTCAAAGAACAACGCACTTTCTCAAATGCGGGTGCAAAGGTATGGCTTTTTTACAAACCCACCAAATAATATCGCAACTTTTTTTGAAAAAAGTGAAAAAATCCGTACCTTTACCCCCATGAAAGCCCGTTTTGCCCCTTCTCCGACGGCCAGAATGCATCTTGGGAACGTTTTTTGCGCTCTTCTCTCATGGCTCTCCATCAAGAGTAAAAACGGCATCTGGCTGCTTCGCATCGAGGATCTCGACCCCGACCGTTCGCGCCGTGAGTATGCCGACCATATCATGCGCGACCTCGAATGGCTGGGTCTGACGTGGGACGAAGGCCCCTACTATCAGAGCGAGCGGCATGCACTTTATCAGGAAGCGCTCGAGAGGCTCAAGGCGGAGGGGCTTGTCTATCCCTGCTTCTGCACCCGTGCCGACATCATGGCTACGCAGGCTCCCCACGAGAGCGACGGGCGCATAGTGTACGCGGGCACATGTCGCGCGCGTGCATATATAGATAAGGATTTGGAGCGGGCTGCTGTGCGTCTGCGTGTGCCCGACGAGGATATCTGCTTCACGGACGGCCACTACGGGGCTCAGTCGGTGAATCTAGCCCGCCATTGCGGCGACTTCATCATCAGGCGCAAGGACGGCGCGTGGGGTTATCAGCTGGCTGTGGTGGTGGATGACACGTCGATGGGCATCACGGAGGTGGTGCGCGGCAGGGATTTGCTGCTCTCCTCGCCCCAGCAGATATATGTGGCGCGCCTGTTGGGATATGACGCTCCTTCGTTCACTCATCTGCCTTTGCTGTGCAATGCGGAGGGTCAGCGCCTCTCCAAGCGCGATCACGGTATTGATATGGAGTATCTGCGTTCGAGATACAGCGCAGAGGAAATCATCGGCCGTCTGGCATGGTTTGCCGGCATCCTTCCTCTCCCCCGCCCCATACGTCCTAAGGAACTCATCCCTCTGTTCCGCTGGGACAATGTGCCGATGGAAAACGTGAGAGTGAAGAGTTGTTAGTTCGCTTCGACTACACTCGCGCTCATTTGCTGCGCAAAAGTAGACGAGTTGCTAAAAAAGATGCCACACAGACAATCTCTGCATGGCATCCATTCCATTCATCCGCAAATTCGTAAATCCGCGAATTAATTCACTCTATATATTTTACCATTCCTCCGACCACACGTCACGGGAAGGTCTTATATAGTCATCTACTGCCTCACGGGCACCAAAAAGGTTGGGGTCGTCAATCTCCACATCCTGAATACCTGCCGTAGTGCTGCTGCAGATGATATCCTCTTCAGCAAAACCTATAACCTCACTTTTGGGTTCTATATATGTCTTTTTCATAGTTGTAGTCCGATTACCTGTTCAACTTCTGACCGCCGACGCCGTAGCGCACACCGTTCTTCACAATCACAATCCTGTCGTTCTCGAGGAACTTGCCTTCCTTCGGAGTCTCCGCATCCAAAGCCTCCAAACTGCCGATTGCAGTAACCTCATCGTCATCGAACGACACAGACAAACGTGCTCCGCCGCTAGTCACCTTCAGATAAGCCTTGTCCGAAGGTATTGCCACCGAAGAGGGATTAAACCATCCGAAACTCAACGGATTGGAATCCTTAATGAGACCGTAGTAGGTGGTATTGACCTCCGGTGTGAAAGTGCTACCGCCTACATTCACATAGAAGAGGTTGTCCTCCAACGCCTCTCCTTCTGCAGCCATCGGAATGCTCACCACGGCACTTGGTGTTCCCTTGAGCAGCATACCCGTATTGGCGGGCACAGCCTGCTCTATCGTACGAAGGTTCACCGTGGTAGCACTTGCTGCGTATGCCTTGTATGCCTCCACGCCGTCGGGAAGATTCTCCAGGTCGAGAGGATACGGACAAGCGAATGTGGTGTAACCGTTAGTGCCGAGAGTGGCGGAAACGGTGGTCTCAGAACCCTTGTAGTAGAGTTTGAAGTTATCCACGCAGGTCCAGGCCTTTGTGTTGGCACAGCGATAACCCACACGGATATCGTCGGCATCTGAATTCATGATGACATTCAGCGTGTTGGGATAGAGACCAGCTGCCAGATAATTGTTTGCTGCACTGGAACCGTCGGGTATGTAGAACGAAGCACCCGTCGGCTTTTTTCCGCCCAGACTGTTGTCCGTGATGCTCTGCACGTCGAAGAGGTTCATCACCGTCTTAGCGTTTTCTCCAAAATACATCGTACCGGTCACAGTTGACTCACCGGCAGCATAGTCGCTGTAGGCCGTGTCTCTCGGGTCGTTAGTGCGTTCGAAGCCGTCCATTGTCATTGTGTAGCGACCTGCAGGAAGCAGATACGGCAGCGTCTGATAGAGGTTGAAGTTGCTGTTGTAGTAGCGCATCACTCCGCTGGTCACGCCCACCGTCGTACTGCTTTCCAACTCTTCCGTCCAAGCTGCCTTGTAGTTCGTATTGGAGAAGTCGTTGTTCACTATCATCCATGTGAGGTCCAGACCGTTGCCTTTGACGCTCACGCTCTTCATCCATGTCATTGCGGCAGCCCACAGAGCTGTCTTGGCATTGTTTATGTCCGACACCGTTGCCGCTGCCTCTACGGCTGCATTCTGGGTACTCAGTGCATCGTTGTAGTCTGCCGTAGCATCGTCGGGGTCGGTATAGGCTGTGGTCTGGCTGAGCAAGCGGTCGTTAATATTCGTGCGCAGAGCCTTGTAGTCGGTATACAGAGCAGCGAAGGGCTGCGCAGTCTCCGTTGCGCCCACCACGGCGGCTATTGCCGCCTCATAATCAGCAACTGTGGTCCATTCCTTATCATACGTCTCCACCACGGTCTCGAGTATACCCTTCTGTAGTGTGGGCAGCGACGATTTCTGCGCGTTGGCCGTCGATACGGCGTTATCCAGCTGTGTCTTGTAGGGACCGAGATCCTCCGGTGAAAAGTATTGTGTCAGACGCACATTGTTGAAGCATATCCAATTGGGATAACTGCTGCCTCCACTGTAGCTGGGCACCACGATGCTCAGGTCGAGCACGCCGTCATCCCCCACCCACGTGTAAACAGTATTGGTATATTTCGTACTTTCATTGAACTCATCCTGAATCTGGCTTCTGGAAGTGGGTTTAGTATAATTCTCGGTGGAGATGGCATACCAGTCCTTGATGAGCACCTTGTTGTCGTTGGCCTGCACGTAGGCATTGGAGAAACGGTATCCGTTGTCGCCAAATGTCTTACAACGCGCCAAGACGGAAGCCCTGTAGAACGACTGCACCTCCACCTTGTAGAAACCGGACGCGAGTCCTGTCACCTGCTGGCTCACTGTAACCTGCGTTCCGGCTGCGTTCTGTATCTGATACGAATCGTTGGTGATGGCCGTGCCCTGTATCTTGTTCACCGTCCATCCCGTTGTGTTCTCAAACATCGTAGGATTGGTAATACTGGAGGTCATGTCGGCTGTACTCATTGACGCAAGTTCCGCTACCAGTTCGGAAACTGAAGAAACGCTCAGACCGCCCTTTGCTCCAATGGCTGCAGCACGTGCAGCCTCAGCAGCGTCCACGATGGCTATCTGCTCACTGGCGCTCTTCCATAGCCACAAGTCTGCATTCGCTTCGCCATCCACCAGCACCAACTTGCCGTCCTCGTCTATTGCCAGATAATATCCCTCAACAGCATATTCCGGGTGTTTCGGTTCCTTTGTGTAATCGTATATACAACGAATAAGCATACCGTCTTCTGTCTCCTTAACAGCCCACTTGTGGTACGATGCTGCTGCGCAGGTCAAACCGTTGGAAGCTACGCACAAATACCTGCTGTAATAGTCACCCATCCGAAAGCGCAGATACCAATATCCGCTAAACAATGCTTCTGCGGTGCCCTCGTCCTTCACCTCCACGGGTACGCCGTAGTCATCCACCTTGGCGCCACTATTGTCCACTGTGGTGACGCCGTGACTCAAGAACTTGCCCGTTCTGACATTGTAGAGATAACCCGTGGCACCATTTGCCGGCAGCTCAGCGAATGCCATCACTGGCAGCATCACTAAAATCATGACTAAACTGAAAAACAGAGTAATTCTTTTCATAGTCGACTATTATTAAGGTTAAATGTGTTTATTTCTCACAAATCGGTAACAAAGATACACTTTTTTCTCAAAATAAGCACCTTATCCCACACTTTTTCATCTCTAAATGCGGTAAAAAGTCTTTGAGGGTACAAAATATTCGTGTCACGGATATCGCGAATGTCGAAAAAAAAATGCAGGCAATCAAAACATGCAATATCAACACCGGTCATTGTAAGCTCTTTCCAAGCACCTTCTAAGCAAGTTCCAAGCAAGTTCTCTCGACCCAAGTTCAGTATATGTCCAGTATGTGTCCAGTATATGTCCAGTATATGTCCAGTGAAAGACTGCACATATAGTGCGAAAATACTGCATAAATAATGAAGGAATACTGGATGACATTCGAGAGAACTACGGGAGAACGTCGAAGGAAGAAGCTTTTTGACTCCTTACAGAATACCTACAGAGTACTTTCAGAGTCCTTATTAGTGAACTCTTAAGCGAGAAGTTTTTGCCCTTTTGGGCGAGTTTTATGCAGTTTTTTTCAGCGTTTTAGCAAAAAATATACGGATTTTTGTTGAAAAAGTGAGAAAAACGACTATCTTTTTTTTCGTCAAAAATCTGCCTTTTAGCACTCCTTATACACACCAAAATAGTGCAATTTTCCCACCACAATCGCAAATGCGTCATGAAGCAAGATATGCAACTTATTCATTTTCAATAACAACACTCGTTATGTAAATGTCGTACCTTTGCAGCGGATTTCAATCAAAGACTTCTCAGACTGTTCTCAGACTGTCGTCAGAGGGTCCGCGCAGCGCCTGCAGTGCGTGTGCGAAGGAGCAGACGAAAAGCGTTCTTTGACTTATTGCTACACAAAAGATGAGCTGAAACTACTCCTCGGAGCTGTCGGCGAGCATCTGACGATAGACACTCAGAAGGGTGGACTTGCGGATGGTGCCCTTGAAGTTGCCCTCGTTGTCCACCACAGGGAGTATCCACACACGGGTACGATCGAACACACGGGCCACTGTGTCCATACTGTCGTTGATGTTCAGGCGCGTGGGAGCCTGCGTCATCAACTGGCTGACACGGAACTCATTGAACAACTCGGGACGGAACACCAGATGGCGTATATCATTGAGATACACCTCACCGAGAAGACGGCCGCTGGGACTCACTACGGGGAAGACATCGTTGGTGGTGCCGGCCACCTGGCGGGCCACAGTGCCGAGAGAATCTTCCGGACGGAGCACCTCGTCGTAGTGCTGGATGACGCTGTCCATAGACATGAGAGTGAGGATGGCCTTGTCGGTGTTGTGCGTGACAAGCTGACCGCGACGGGCCAGATGCATGGCATAGACGCTGTGGGGCTCGAAACTCTTGATGGTGATATAGGCACCCACGGCAACAATCATCAGAGGCATGAAGAGCTGGTAGCCGCCGGTGAGTTCGGCAATGAGGAAGATACCCGTGAGAGGCGCATGCATCACACCGCTCATCATGCCGCACATGCCCAGCATGGCAAAATTGCGCACGGGAATGTAGATGCCGAAGACATTGTAGTGGTTCCACACCAGCGCAAAGACAAAGCCCGCAATGCATCCCAGGAACAGCGAGGGAGCGAAGATACCGCCGCAACCGCCGCCTCCGTTGGTAGCCGTAGTGGCGAAGACCTTGGTGAGGATAACAAGAAGGAGGAAAAGGATGAGCGACTCCCCCCGCCCGTAGAACAGCGAACCGTCGAGAGCATGCTGCCAGTCGGCCATAGAGTTGCCGTTGAGGAGCAGCTCGATGAGAGCATATCCTTCACCGTAAAGCACAGGGAAGAGGAAGATGAGCACGCTGAGCACAGAGCCTCCGAGAAGGAAGCGCCGGGTGGGATTGGCAAGGCGCTGGAAGATGCCTTCGAGCCAGTTCATGGTGCGTGCGAAGTAGAGCGCAAGCAGACCGCAAGAGACGCCGAGGAGGATGTAGGCAGGTATGCGCGACATGCTAAAGGCTTCCTCGAGCTGAAAGCGAAAAATCGTCTGTGTATCAGTGAAGATAAACACTACGGCCGTCGACGTCACACAGCTCACGAGGAGCGGCAGAAGAGAGCCCATCGAGAGGTCTATCATGAGCACCTCGAGGACGAAGACAAGACCCGCGATAGGAGCCTTGAAAATGCCGGCGACAGCACCTGCCGCACCGCAGCCGACGAGCACCATCATCTGCTTGTCGGTGAGACGGAAGAGGCGGCCGAGATTGGAGCCCAGCGCACTGCCCGTGAGCACAATGGGAGCCTCCGCACCCACACTGCCTCCGAAGCCGATGGTGATGGCGGAAGCCACGATGGAGGTCCAGCAGTTGTGACGGCGTATGAAGCCGCGACGGCGGGCGATGGCGTAGAGTATCTTGGTGATGCCGTGACCGATGTCGTCGCGCACCACGAATCGCACGAAAAGGCCGGTGAGGAGTATGCCGATGACGGGATAGACGAGGTTGAGCCAGTTGGCATGCGTTATCTTATATCCCTGCGTGATGAACACCTCTATCTCCTCGATGATAGCCTTCAGCAGCATTCCTGCCAGCGCAGAACCGATGCCCACCAGGAAAGCCAGGAAAAGCATGAAACGGCGATGGCGGCGATTGCTGCGGCACCAGCGGAGGATATGATAGAGGAGCCAGCGTGTCATGGGCGTAGCACTTTGAATTCACCGTCGGCCTTGAGGCGCACTATCTGGGAGGGACGAGAGGGATGCGTGTCGTTCTGACGGGAACGCATCACATAATCGACACCCTGAACGATTGCGGGGTCTATCTCGCTGAAAATGGCGGGAGAAGGCTCTCCGCTGATATTGGCCGACGTGGAGACAACGGCCTTCTGGAAGCGATAGCACAGTTCGCGGGAAATGGCCTCGCGGGTGACACGAAGACCCACACTGCCGTCCTCAGCCACGAGCGAAGGAGCCAGATTGACGGCACCGTCGAGAATGAGCGTGAGAGGACGCTCGGCAAACTCGATGAGATCCCACGCCACATCGGGAATGCCGCGAGCATAGCGCTGCAGACGGTCGGGCGAATCCACAAGGCAGAGCATCGCCTTGGAGTCGGCACGCTGCTTGAGGGCAAACACACGGCGCACAGCATCCTCGTTGGTGGCGTCGCAACCGATACCCCAGATGGTGTCGGTGGGATAAAGAATGAGACCGCCCTTGCGGAGCGTCTCCACAGCCTGGCGTATGTCCTCAGCAATATCTTTCTGCGTCATTTAGAATTCACTTGTGAAATGGAAATGTATGTGGGGGAAATCCTGCTGCGCCATAGTGAGCACATAGCCCGAATCGGCAAGGAACACATCGCGTCCCTCGCGGTCGAGAGCCATATACTGATACTTGCGCTTCTTGAAATTCTCGTATTCTGCCTCGTGACCGGGTTCGCACTCTATCCAGCAGGCCTTGTGGAGCGAAAGAGGCTCCCAGCGGCACTTGGCATTGTATTCATTCTCAAGGCGATACTGTATCACCTCGAACTGCAGCTGACCCACCGTGCCGATAATCTTGCGATTGTTGAACTGGTTGACGAAAAGCTGCGCAACACCCTCGTCCATGAGCTGGGCGATACCCTTTTCGAGCTGCTTGGTCTTCATAGGGTCGGCATTCTCGATGTATTTGAACAGTTCGGGCGAGAACGACGGGAGCCCGCGGAAATGTATCTTCTCACCTTCGGTGAGCGTGTCGCCTATCTTGAACGTGCCGTTGTCGGGCAGACCTACGATATCGCCGGCCCAGGCCTCATCAATGGTGGATTTGCGCTGCGCCATGAACTGCGTGGGCGAAGAGAAGCGGAGCGTCTTGCCCTGACGCACATGAAGATAGGGAGCATTGCGCTGGAAACGTCCGGAGCACACCTTGCAGAAGGCGATGCAGGAACGGTGGTTGGGGTCGATATTGGCCGTAATCTTGAAGATGAAGCCCGAGAACTTGTCCTCCTCGGGGGAAACGAGGCGCTCCTCAGCCTGCGTGGGACGCGGCGAGGGAGCTATCTCGACGAAGCAGTCGAGCAGTTCCTGCACACCGAAATTATTCAGCGCACTGCCGAAGAAGACAGGTGCCGTGTCGGCCTGCAGATAGAGATTGTCGGCACCCTTCGCCACATCGTCGATGGCAGGATACACGCCTTCTATCATCTCGAGGTCGTCGCGCAGACGCCTTGCGTCCTCCTCCCCCACCATCTCATCGAGCTGAGGGGAATCGACGTCCACCTCGATGCGCTCCTGCAGACGCTGCTTGTCGGCCTGGAAGAGATTGAGGCGCTGCTCGTAGATGTTGTAGACACCCTTGAAACGCTGCCCCTGATTGATGGGCCACGAGAAGGGGCGCACCTTGATGCGGAGCTCCTCTTCGAGCTCGTCGAGAAGGTCGAAGGGGTCCTTGCCCTCGCGGTCCATCTTGTTGATGAAGATGATGACGGGAGTCTTGCGCATACGGCAGACTTCCATGAGTTTACGCGTCTGAGCCTCAACACCCTTGGCGCCGTCCACCACGATGATGCAGGAGTCGACGGCCGTGAGCGTGCGGAAGGTATCCTCCGCGAAGTCCTGGTGACCGGGAGTGTCGAGGATGTTGACCTTGTAGTCGTGATAGTCGAACTCCATCACGCTGGTGGTGACGGAGATACCGCGCTGCTTCTCTATCTCCATCCAGTCGGACGTGGCGGTCTTCTTAATCTTATTGCTCTTGACGGCACCGGCCACCTGTATCTGACCGCCGAAGAGCAGGAGCTTCTCGGTGAGCGTCGTCTTACCGGCATCGGGGTGAGAGATGATGGCAAAGGTGCGTCTGCGTTCTATTTCAGGATTCATAGTTTTCTGATAAAAGTTCCAACATGCGGATGACAGGAGCCAGAGCTGCCGACGTCTCTGTGGAAACGGGCTTGCCCTGCATCTTCAGGAGTGTGACACCATAGACGGCATCGAGGGCATTGGCCACATCGCCCACCTCTTCGTCCATACCCTTGGAGCGCAACTCGCCCAAAACGGGAAGCGCAGCACCGTAGGCTGCCTGATAGAAAGGCTTCTGAGAGTCGTCTAGAAGAGCCTGATGGGCATCCTCGAGGTCGGAGATGACATTGGTGAGCGCCTGAACGTGTCCCGTCTTCTGACACATCTCCATCTGCATCATATCGATGAGACCCTCGTACCATTCCCTTGCCTGAGCGAGCTGTTCGTCGTCGTAGTCGAAGCGCGTGAGATACTCGCTTTCCAGACGATCGGCATCGAGGTCGTAGGCACGTATGGTGTCTTCCACCTGCATCATATAAAGGACATAGGCCACAATGTTGCTGGCCTTAAGTTTTTGTGCGATAAACATTTACAATACTGTTGTGAATACGGCCACGAGCGACGCAATCACAACGATGAGACCCAACACGCGATTGAAGAAGCGTATGGTGCGCACCTGAAAATGAGCCCTCGCCTTGTCGACGATGGCCGTGAGCGCAAACCACCAGAGAAGTGCCCCGCCGAAGATGCTGGTATAACCCAGAGCCTGCGACCAGTAGTGCTCGGGCACCACAAAGTCCAGACGGGCCATCATGGCCATAAAGAGAAATATAATCAGAGGATTGGAGAGAGTGAGGAGAAAGCCCGTGCCGGCATTGTGGAAAAGAGTGCCCCGGCCGTTGGCTCCGCTGGGACGCATTTCCTTGGTGGGGTCGGACATCATACAGAATATGCCGAAGCAGAACAGCATGAAACCTCCGATGACCTTGAGCCAGTAGAGATTTGAGGGCTTTTCTATCAAATCAAGCACCATTGCCATACCCACACCAGTGATGACGGCGTAGATGAGATCGGAGAGCGCAGCTCCCACTCCTGTGACAAAACCATACCAGCGACCTTTCTTGAGCGTACGCTGCACAATGAGCACCCCGACGGGACCCATCGGCGCACTGGCGATGGCACCCACAAAAATGCCCTTCACCACGAGTTCAAGTGTATCGACCGGCTGTATCCACATATAAAACGTCCGCAAATATACGTCTTTTTTTCACATCAACAAGGAGCGGAAAAGGTATTTTTTACTTTTTTTTACTTTTTTTTCAAATCTATAGCAATTATATTTGTCAAGCCGCGAGAATATTCGTATCTTTGTCGCGAAAATGTGCTAATATAATGACATGGAAAAGAAACCGTTCGTAATCGGCTTGGACTTGGGAGGGACAAACTCCGCTTTCGGCATCGTGGATCGCGATGCCAATATTGTGGAGAGAGTGACAGTACCCACAACCGGACACGGCACTGTGGAGCAATACGTGAAAGACTGTGTGGCAGCACTGATGCCCGTGATTGAGCGCGTGGGAGGAATCTCGCAGATTCAGGGTATGGGTGTCGGCGCCCCCAATGCAAACTACTACACAGGCGAAATCCTGCAGGCCCCCAACCTCCCCTGGACGGGTTGCATACCTCTGGCAAAGCTGTTCGGCGACGCTCTGGGAGTGCCCGTAGCGATAACCAACGACGCCAACGCCGCTGCGATGGGAGAAATGGCCTACGGTGCGGCAAAGGGTATGAAGAACTTCATCGAAATAACGCTGGGCACGGGTGTGGGCAGCGGTATCGTGGTGAACGGACAGGTGGTTTACGGCTGCGACGGATTTGCAGGTGAGCTGGGTCACACCATCATCGTGCCGGGCGGCAGAGAATGCGGCTGCGGACGCAAGGGATGCCTGGAGACTTACTGCTCAGGCCCCGGCGTGGCACGCACAGCGCTCGAACTGATGGCACAGACACGCGAAAAAAGCGTCCTGAGAGACATCGCCTCATCAAAAATAATGAGCAAGGACGTGAGCATTGCCGCCAACAACGGCGACGCACTCGCAATGGAGGTCCTGAAGATAACGGGACGACGCCTGGGCGAGGCTTGCGCCAACTTCATGAACTTCTGCTCGGTGGAAGCATTCATCTTCTTCGGAGGACCCGTGAGAGCCGGCGAGCCGCTCATGAAGCACGTGAGAGAGGCATTTGAGGAAAACGTGCTTCCTATATACAAAGGAAAGGCACAAATCTTACTGTCAAACCTGAAGGACAGCGACGCAGCGATACTCGGAGCCAGCGCGCTGGCTTTGTAAATAAGCA
>JAEEZX010000003.1 GCA_016292045.1 Bacteroidaceae bacterium
ATCTGCTCCTTTCGGATGCGCTCATTTACTGCATAGCCTTTTACAAGGTAGTCTTTGATAATCTTACGAGCCCATATGCGAAAAGCAGTACCTCGTTTGCTTTTGACGCGATAACCGACGGAGATGATGACATCGAGGTCATAAAATGGCACAGGCTTTTTCACTCCATTAACGTGTAAAAAATGCACGTTATTCTCTCTTTCAAGTTCACCCTCTTTGAATACATTAATTATATGGCGACGAACATTTGATTCCTCACGATTAAAAAGGAGCGACAGCTGCTCTACATTTAGCCACACAGTTTCGTTCTCCAAGCGGACATCAATCTGTGTCTGTCCGTCCTCCGTCTGATATATGATAATCTTGTCCTCTTCCATATTGTATGGTGTATATCATTTTTACAATATTTCCCTCGCAATCCACGCACAAGCTTCTGCGTCAGCAAGGGCGTTGTGATGGTTCTCTAAACAGTAGCCACACTCGGCGGCAACGGTATGGAGCTGGTGGTTCTCTAGATAGCGGAAGGCTCTTCGCGAGGCTGTCAGCGTGTCGTAAAACTCATAATCGGGGTAATCCATCTGATAGACACGGAATACGGCTTTCAGGCAGCTTTCATCAAAAGGCTTATTATGAGCCACAAGAGGTAAACCTTCTATCAGAGGTTCTATCTGCGCCCAAACTTTGGGGAATACTGGGGCATCATCCGTGTCTTCATGACAAAGACCATGAACCTGAGAACACCAGTAGTTATAATAGTTCGGCTCTGGTTGAATGAGAGAGTAGAACGAATCGACTATCTCACCACCACGAACAATGACTATTCCAACGGAACAAACCGAAGAACGTTCATTATTAGCCGTTTCAAAATCTATTGCTGCAAAGTTTTTCATTTATTAGTCTTTCCAAATATTACTCCATTTATCTTCGCACGTTTCGGTTATCGGATTACCAAAAACGGTTTTATTTCTCGGAGAAAACTCGTTATTTCCTTCTAACCAACTAACAGAAAAACATGCAGGCGCACTTAACACAAGATGATCGTTCTTATGTATCACATTTACATAATAATTATGCGCCTCATAGAGTAACTTCACAAACAGACTTCTTGGAACAATGAAGTATCGAAAGGAATAAGTGTCAGTATTCTTATCCTTTTCCGCCGATACGAACACGTATGGTCCTTTCACCATTTTCCATAGATAGTCTTTGTCAAGAGCCTCTTTAAGAGTAAATCCTGTCGTAATGTTCTTTTCTACACTAGTCTTTACTTGAATCAAGGCTGTTTGGGGCTTCCACCAACGATCTTTACTTTCAGAAGATGAACTATCTAAACAGATAATGTCAATTGATTTGTAATTCTTTATAGAACAATTTGCGTTGAATGCATCCCAGCCATGTTGCATCAATTGGGCAACAACCAAGTTTTCCCCGATAGCCCCTAAACGAGCTTTGACTGCCTGTTTTTCGCTCTTTTGTGAATTTGTTATGTTACTCATAATCATCATTTTTTTTCGTTATCTCCAATTATACTCTACTCCCAATATCTCCAGACCTCCATATTTCCAGAACTCTTGGTCAAAGTTGGGGGTATATTTTGCCATTAAGACTTTCTCTTTTCTTTCCTCCTCAGTGTCTCTCCATCCATTAAACCGCATCGTGCGCTCATTGACATCAATATCATCACCGTAATCGAGCTGATAGAACACGGTGCCAACACGTGTTAACTTATACTTCTGCCAAACACAATCCACTAAATCCCAATTGTGATTGTCGAGAATGAAGCAATACTGGCCTTTCCCATCTTCACGGCTCCAAGCCCCAACGGCTAAATATTCCGTTCGTTCTTGGTCTTTCTCTATCTGGATGACATCGCCTGTAAAGATGTTTTCTCCATTGCAATCTTTGAATGGTGTAAGGACTCCTGCAAAGATGACTCTTCGGGCATAGCCGCGCCCTTGGCAAGGGTCGTTGAACACACCTTCTACAACATCTTGATTATGATCTTCTGCATATTTTTCATCCTGTTCCCAAACATATAATTCATTATCAAAGAAAAAGAAGAAATCACCAAAATATGCATAACTGAATTCATTATTGTCTGAGACATAGCGTATTTTGATTTCAGGGAGCAGGTCTGTGATACCTGCACCTATCTCAAAGAGGTGTTTTTGGCAGAGATGCTTCAAAGTTAAATCACTGACAACTAAAGGCTCTGATGTGATAGTGTTGTTTTTCATAAGCTCGTACTATTCCTTATATCTGTTCCACATTCTCTTTATCTTTCCCGCCATTTCTTTCCGAAGCCATAGTGGTTCGAGCACCTCCATATCCTCGCCGTTCCAAAGCAGTTCCTGCTGAAAATCGAAAGAAGGGCGGAGATTGAAGGTGAAGATGCTGTATTCCTCATTGCGTTCTATTTCTTCCTGAGATTCATGTAGCCTCAGGTCGCGGATATAGTTTGCTTGTCCTGCGACAACCTTCAACTTCACAGGCTGGACCTTCACATTTTGATCAGGGATGATTCCGAAGCAGCCGTCAAAGTACGTCTCAGCATTCCAATCCTTTGGCATCTCAAACGTTTCTTCCGTAGGATGAAGGTCCTGAATGCGGTCGAGCGCATAAATGCGAGGCCCGCGCTCATAATAATAAGGATCGGTGCTGCGGGCCACCATATACCATCTCTGGCGAAACAACTTTACACAGTACGGCTGTACGTCATAATTGCTTTCTTCATCCTTCCAATAGCTGTGATAAGTCAGGTTGAGAACGCGATTTTCCTTCATTGCCTCAATGATGGACTGAAGATATTGTTGTCCAGATGGGACATATTCCAGAAGAATACGATCTTTAATGCTTTGGCTATTGGCCAAGGTATTGCTCACACAGAGTGTATTGTAGAGCCAGGAACGAAGTCCGTTCTTGCTGATGTCCTCTTCGTTTTCAATATAATAGCGGTACTCGCCGCATTTTTCGTTTGCTATGATAATGCCAAACATATCAAAGATAACATAGCGCCAGTTATCAAAGGTACGTTTGGGTATCTCCACACCTCTGCTGATATCATCGCGGAGCCAAAGCTCGTTCAGTTCCTTGAATGATATCTTACGCCTGCGATAGATAGTCTCTATCACCCAGACGTATTTGGTTATCAAACTTTGTCCTCTATCGTTTTTCATTTTTATTAGTTTTTGTGCAAAGGTATGTCAAAGGTACGCCAATCTGTTGCTCAGGTTTGACAAAAATACACTTTTTTCTCAAAACACACACCCTTTCCCCCACTTTTTCATCTTCAAATGCTGCAAAAAGTCTTTGAGGGAACAAAATATTCGTGTCGCGGATGTCGCGGATGTCGCGAACATTCGCCCGAGTCGAACGCAAAGCCAAACTTGTTTGAACTTTGCTGAGACGAGTAGAATGTCTACGGAGCGAAGCTTCGTGAAATGTCGCAAAATCCAAATCTCAAATCCAAGCAAAAACAGCACAAATCATTGCAAGCTCTTTCCTAGCCTCTTCTAAGCAAGTTCCAAGCAAGTTCTCTCGACCCAAGTTCAGTATATGTCCAGTATGTGTCCAGTATATGTCCAGTGAAAGACTGCACATATACTGCGCTAATACTGCATAAATAATGAAGGAATACTGGACGACATTCGATAGAACTACGGGAGAACGTCGAAGGAAGAGCGAAGGAAGGACGGAAGATGTCAGATGGAAGAAGTAAGAAGTAAGATAGAAGACAAAACATCCAACTTGTGCACTTGTCTACTCGTCTACAAAAAACTCGTTTACTCGTCAACTTGTCTACTTTTTGACGTTTTAAGACGGCAAAATGAGCACGAGCTAAGCCGAAGTGAACTAAATTTATTATCTTTGTCGCGGAAACTGTTGATTCCGTACACAAAACAAGATAAACATTATGAAAAAAATGCTATTAAGCCTGCTGGCTGTGCTCTGCATGACAGGAGCTGCGGCAAAGAGTGTCTACGACTTCAAAGTGAAGGACATGGGAGGAGAAGAAGTGTCGCTGGCCGGATACAAGGGAAAAGTGATGCTGATAGTGAACACAGCCACACGATGCGGATTCACGCCGCAGTACAAGGAACTGGAAGCACTCTACAAGAAATACAGCGGAGAGGGACTCGAAATACTGGACTTCCCATGCAACCAGTTCGGACAGCAGGCACCGGGCAGCATAGCAGAAATACACCAGTTTTGCACAGCCAACTACGAGATAAGTTTCCCGCAGTTTGACAAGATAGAGGTGAACGG
Organism: Bacteroidaceae bacterium; assembly: GCA_016292045.1. GTDB lineage: Bacteria > Bacteroidota > Bacteroidia > Bacteroidales > Bacteroidaceae > Physcousia. The sequence continues at coordinate 4,267 of JAEEZX010000003.1, forward strand.
CGAGGGAGCACATCCCCTCTACGTGTATCTCAAGTCGCAGGCGAAGTTCGGCGGTTTTGACACAACGGACCGCACAGGCAAGATGATGGACGCAATGCTCCGCAAGAAAGATGCCGACTACGACAAGAAGACGGACATCAAATGGAACTTCACCAAGTTTCTTATCTCACGCGACGGCAAGGTGGTGAAGCGCTACGAACCTACCGACAAGATGACCGACATAGAAAACGACATCAAGGCGGAACTGAAAAAGAAATAGGTAAAAGGGAGGATGCTTTTGGGAAGTGATCCGGCCGGGATTCGAACCCGGGACCCACAGCTTAGAAGGCTGTTGCTCTATCCAGCTGAGCTACCGGACCATCCAAAAACGCCGCAAAGGTAAGAAAAAAACGAGAGTTAGACCACAGCTGCGGCAATATTTTTTCGGTATAAGAAGAATTTTTCGTAACTTTGCCGCGAAAATAACTATAAAATAAGAGTAAAAGATATATGTTTTCAGGTATAGTGGAAGAAACAGCCAGAGTGGTGGGCATCGAGCAGGACGGAGGCAATGTGCATCTGACGCTGACATGCAGCTTCGCAGGGGAACTGAGCATAGACCAGTCGGTGGCACACAACGGAGTGTGTCTGACGGTGGTGAGAATGGAAGAACGGCCCGAGGGCCCCTGCTACACCGTGACGGCAATGCGCGAGACGCTGGAGCGCTCCAATCTGGGAGAGCTCCGCACGGGCGACGAAGTGAACGTGGAGCGCTCGATGGTGATGAACGGACGGTTGGACGGACATATCGTGCAGGGACACGTGGACGAAACGGCAACGTGCACCGATGTGGAGGAACAGGACGGCAGCTACCAGTTCACCTTCCGCTACAAGACATCGCGTGAGATGGTGGAGCGAGGATACTTCTGCGTGGACAAAGGCAGCGTGACGGTGAACGGCGTGTCGCTCACCGTGTGCCGCCCCACAGAGGACACCTTTCAGGTGTGCATCATACCCTACACCTACGAGAACACCAACTTCCACAGCATACGCAAGGGAACCACAGTGAACCTCGAATTCGACATCCTCGGCAAGTACATCGCCAGGATGAGCAGTCTGCTGGAGCAGAAATAAGAGATAATCAATACAACAGAACAGAGATGAAGAAATACGCGGCAATGGCGGTGGGACTCCTCTGCGCGTGGAGCACACAAGCGAAAGCGGAAACGTGGAACCTGCAGCAGTGCCTCGACTACGCACTGGAGAACAACATCACCATCAACAAGAACAGAGTGGCCGAGGAGACAGGCGAAAGCAGCCTGACACAGTACAAGAGTCAGCTGTGGCCCTCGCTCACCTTCTCCACATCGCAGAACATGACGTACCGACCCCTGCAGCAAACGGCAGAGGCACGCACTGTGGACGGACAGGTGACGGCAAGCGCAAACAAGGTGGTGGGCAACGGCAGCTACAACCTGTCGATGAACTGGACCATCTGGGACGGAGGTGTCAACTACAAGAACGTGGAGAAACAGAAAGTGAGCAACAAGATTGCCGTACAGACCACAGAGGCCTCGGAGGTGAGCATACAGGAGCAGATAACGCAGCTCTACGTGCAGATACTCTTCGCGAAGGAAGCCAAGAAGGTGAACGAGCGCCTGGCCGGGACAGCCAACACCCAATGGGAGCGCGGCAAGGAAATGCAGCAGCAGGGACAGATGGCAAGAGCCGACGTGGTGCAGCTGGAGGCACAGAAAGCCGCCGCCGACTACAACGTGGTGGCATCGGAGACACAGATAGCCAACTACAAGCGCCAGCTCAAGCGTCTGCTGCAGCTGGACATGAACACGGAATTCGACGTGGAGAGCGACGTGCCCGACGACGATGCAGCAATGGTCGTCATACCGTCCGCACAGGAGGTGTATGCCGAAGCACTTGCCACCAGGCCCGAAATAAAGGGCGCTGAACTCACCGTGGAGCAGGCACAGCTGCAATACGACATCGCACGCAGAGGCTACTTCCCCACCATCTCCCTCGGAGCCAGCGTGGGCGACTCGCACAACACGGCAACAACGCAGAGCTACGGCGACCAGTTGAGAAACAACTTCGCCATGAACGCAGGACTCAACATAAGTGTGCCCCTGTGGGACCAGCGACGCACCTCGACGGCCAAGGAAAAGGCACGCTACCAGATAACGACAGCAAACCTCGATCTGGAGGACAAGAAGAAGACGCTGTCGAGCAACATAGAGCAGTTCTGGCTGAACGCAACGAGCAACCAGCAGAAATTCGTGAGCGCACAGACAAAGGTGAAGAGCCAGGCGGAGAGCTACGAACTGGTGGACGAGCAGTTCCGCAACGGACTGAAGAACGTGGTGGACGTGCTGGAAGCAAGAGACCAGATGCTGACAGCAGAGCGCGACAAGCTGGAGAGCAAATACAACACCATACTCAACGTCGCTTTGCTGAAGTTCTATAAAGGGGAAGTTATCGGCTTGTAATTGATAATTGACAATTGATAATTGATAATTGAAAGGTTAAAGACTGACAATGAAAAAGATATTTCTCATATTGGCTGCCGGAGCAATGCTCGCGAGCAGTTGCAACAAAGGGCCCGAGTTCACCTACACCACACAAGAGGTGCGACGGATGGACATCACCACAAGCGTGACGGCAACAGGTACCATCGAACCCGTGACAAAAGTGGACGTGGGTACGCAGGTGAGCGGCATCGTGAGCCGACTGTATGTGGACTACAACAGCACGGTGAAGGCCGGACAGGTGATTGCCGAACTGGACCGCACCAACCTGATGTCGGAACTGGCCAGCGCACGGGCCATGCAGAAGAGCGCACAGAGCGATCTGGCATACCAGCAGCTGAACTACGACCGCATCAAGACGCTCTACGAGAAGGGACTCGTGAGCACCAACGACTATGACAAGGCAAAGCTCTCCTACGAACAGGCCAAGGAAGCTATGGTGCAGCGCGTGGAGAACGTGAAGAAGGCTGAGACGAACCTCGGCTACGCCACCATCACAAGCCCCATCGACGGCATCGTCATCAAGAAGGAAGTGGAACAGGGACAGACCGTGGCATCCAGCTTCAACACCCCCACTCTCTTCACCATCGCACAGGACCTCACACAGATGCGCGTAGTGGCCAACGTGGATGAGGCCGACATAGGCGAAGTGAAGGAAGGACAGAGAGTGACATTCACGGTGGACGCATTCCCCAACGACGTGTTCGAGGGCAAAGTGGCACAGGTGCGCCTGGAACCCACGACAACGAGCAACGTGGTGACATACGAAGTGGTGATAACGGCTTCCAACGACGACCTCAAACTGAAGCCCGGACTCACAGCCAACGTGACAATATACACACTGGAACTGAAGGATGCCATCGCCGTGCCCAGCAAGGCGCTGAGATTCCACCCCTCGGAGGCTATGCTCAACGAGGGTGAGACAATAGTGGACAATCCCGCACAGGGAGCCAAAGTGTGGGTGAAGGAAGGACCCGAACTGAAGGCATACATCGTGGAGACCGGCACAACAAACGGTATGCTCACCGAGGTGAAGTCGGGAGTGAACGAAGGGATGACAGTCATCACCGACGTGTCGGCCGGAGAGGTGGAAGAAGAAGAGGAAGAAGTGACAAACCCCTTCATGCCGCGCCCGAGAAACAGAGATAACAAGAAGAATACCAAGAAATAAGGTGATGGAAAAGAAAGTAGTCATCGAGCTCCGTGACGTGAAGCGCAACTTCCAGGTGGGAAGCGAGACGGTGCACGCTCTGCGAGGCGTCAGCTTCAAGATATACGAGGGCGAATTCGTCACCATCATGGGCACATCGGGCTCGGGCAAGAGCACGCTGCTCAACCAGCTGGGATGCCTCGACACACCCACCTCGGGAGAATACTATCTGGACGGCACCCCCGTGAAGAACATGAAACGCTCGCAGAGGGCCGTGCTGAGAAACAGGAAAATCGGTTTCGTCTTCCAGAACTACAACCTGCTGGCAAAGACGACAGCTGTGGAGAACGTGGAGCTGCCCCTGATGTACAACACCACCTACTCTGCCAAGCAGCGCCGCGAGGCAGCCATCAAGGCTCTGCAGGCCGTGGGACTGGGCGACCGTCTGGAGCACAAGAGCAACCAGATGTCGGGCGGACAGATGCAGCGCGTAGCGATAGCGAGGGCGCTGGTGAACAATCCCGCCGTGATACTGGCCGACGAGGCTACGGGTAATCTGGACACGAGGACGAGCTTCGAGATGCTGGTGCTCTTCCAGAAGCTGCACAGGGAAGGACGCACGATAATCTTCGTGACGCACAACCCCGAGATAGCACAGTACTCCTCAAGAAACATCACGCTGCGCGACGGCAAGATAAGGGAGGATGTGGAGAACACCAACATACTGGATGCCGCAGAGGCGCTGGCTGCACTGCCCAAGCCGCAGGACGACTGATAAATAAAACGGGAAAAAAGACAACATGAGTTTTACAAATCTCATACGAGTGGCGATAACAGCCATACTGAGCAACAAGAGCAGAACACTGCTCTCCACACTGGGTATCATCATCGGTGTGGCAGCCGTAATCATCATGATGGCCATCGGACAGGGCTCCAAGGAGAGCATCCGCAAGGAGATATCCAAGATGGGTTCCAACGTCATCACGATACGTCCGGGAGCCGACACGAGAGGCGGCGTGAGACAGGACCCCAGCGCAATGCAGACGCTGAAGATGTCCGACTACGAGAGTATGCTCTCGGGACTGAAATACGTGCAGCACGTATCTCCGGAAGTGTCGCAGAGCGGACAGGTGGTGAACGGCAACAACAACACGGTGACAACCGTCTACGGAGTCTCGCCGGAATATCTGAGCATCAGACTGTGGAAGGTGCAGGAAGGCGACAGCTTCACGGACGAAGACGTGAGGAAGAACACTAAGGTGTGCATCATAGGCAAGACCGTAGCGGACGAACTCTTCCCCGACGGGCAGAACCCCATAGGACGCACGATACGCTTCAAGAACATACCCTTCAGAGTGGTGGGAGTGCTCAAGAGCAAAGGATACAACAACTGGGGTATGGACCAGGACAACCTGATGATAGCCCCCTACACCACCGTGATGAAGCGACTGGCTGCACAGAACTACTTCTCCACCATCAACGTGAGCGCACTCTCGGAGGAAATGAGCGAGAAGGCCATCAACGAACTCACACAGCTGCTGCGTGCCAACCACAAGATAAAGGACGGAGCGGACGACGACTTCACCATACGTTCACAGCAGGAAATCATGGAGACGATGACCACCACGATGGACACCGTGACGCTGATACTCGTGGTGGCTGCAGCATTCTCGCTCCTGGTGGCCGGTATCGGCATCATGAACATCATGCTCGTGAGCGTGACGGAGAGAACGAAGGAGATAGGACTGAGAATGAGCGTGGGAGCCAGAGGAAGGGACATCTCGAGACAGTTCCTCTTCGAGAGTATCATAATATCCCTGACGGGAGGACTGATAGGCATCGGAGTGGGATATCTGGGCAGCTGGGTGGCAATGCTGATGTCGCTGCCCGCAAGCGTGCCCCTGTGGAGCGTGCTGCTGTCGTTCGGAGTGTGCGCCTGCATCGGTCTCATCTTCGGCTACGTGCCCGCAAGGAAGGCTGCCCTGATGGATCCCATCGAAGCAATAAGATATGAATAAAATGAAAAACATAACAGACATGAAAAGATTTGCAATTGTGCTGCTGTGTGCAGTGTGCTCCCTGATGAGTTTCGGGGCAAAGAACAAGACAGACAAGATTGACTACACCAAGTATCTGGCCGGAGCCGTAGTGGAGGAAAACGGTATCGTGACCTTCACCAAGACGTTCTCCATCAAGGGTATGGAAGAGGCACAGATACGCTCTCTCGTGCTGGGATACATCAAGACGACACTCGTGGGAGGCGGTATCGAAGGCCCCAGAACACGTCTCGTGGACGACGGCAAGGAAGACGGCACAATGGTGGCCCGCGTGGAGGAATGGATGGTGTTCAAGAGAGCATTCGCATATCTGGATGCCACACGTTTCCGCTACACCGTGACAGCAAAGGTGGAGGGCAACAAGGTGACGATGAAAATCAACCAGATCAGCTACCTCTACGACGAGAAGATAGATGATGAAAACAAGCCCACGGGCGAAGAAGGCACCGTCTATGTGGCTGAGGAATGGATTGACGACGCCCACGGACTCAACAAGAAGAAGACAAAACTGGCAAAGGGCAGCGGCAAGTTCCGCTACAGAACCTGCGAGCGCGTGGAGAAAATCTTCGACAAGATGATGGACTTCTTCGAGGACGAAGCCAAGCAGGAAGAAGCCAAGAAGCAGGAAAAGCCCGTCGAGGTGAAGAAGAGAAAGTTCATCACGGAGGAATAAAGTGACAAAAAGCACCAGACATATTATATACATAAGGTTAGCAGCCCTGCTGCTGGCAATGCTGCCCCTGACGGCGAGGTCGCAGATGTACGACTCGTTCCAGCAGCAAAAGCTGGCCAACGCCCTGCAGACGGAAAAGGGAAACGGGATTTGGGGACGTGACTCAACCGGACACACCAAGAACAGAGTGGTGCCCTGGGGACAGTTCATGTGGACCATCGACGAGAGGCTCGGCGAAGTGATACCGGCTGAGAATACGGACACCGTGGTGAACAACTTCCAGAACTGGAGATTCACCGACGGAATGACGGGCGACTATTCGTTCCTGGGCAACACGGGCAGCCCGCGTCTCAACCGTATCTTCTTCGACAGAAGGACGCAGAGGGACTTCGAAACGCTCTCTCCCTACGACTTCTTCCTGGGCGGACTCTTCGACTTCCGCTTCACGAACACCAAGTCGCCGATGACCAATCTGGCCTATCACTCCTGCGGCAACAAGCAGACGGGAGAAGACCGCGTGAGAGCCTATTTCGCAAGCAACATTAACAAGAAGGCCGGCATCGGTTTCAAGATAGACTACGACTACGGCAGAGGCTACTACGTGCAGTCGCAGATAAGCTCCTTCGGAGGATGTCTCTACGGATACTACAGAGGAGAGAAATACTCTGCGCACGCCTACTTCCAGGCCGACCGCATAAAACATGCGGTGAACGGCGGTATAGAGAACGACGACTACATTGAGAATCCGCAGTCGTTCCCGCAGTCGTACAGCAGCGACGACATACCTGTGAACCTGGCTAACAACTTCTACTCCAACTACGACCAGCGCTACTATCTCTCGCATCGCTACAATACGGGATACTACAAAAGAATCGAGATGCCCGACTCCTTGAAGCCCAAGATGCCGGCAGACTCCCTCCTGCTGGTGCAACTGGGAGACTCTGTACGCAACGTGGTGATGGCCGACACGCTGAGACTCTCTGTCACTCTCGACAGCCTGAAACGTGCCTGGGAGGCAGGTATAGAATACGAACAGGAGTTTGTGCCCGTGATGAGTTTCATCCACACGCTGGACATCCAGAATATGACGCACGACTACTACTCCAGCTCGCGTTCCACACAGGAATACTACACTCACAACTACTACGGAGAACCCGATGAGCACGACGACAGACAGGCGATGCGCTCGTTCCGCAACACACTGGGAGTGAGTATGCGGGAGGGTTTCAACAAATGGGCGAAGTTCGGCATCACACTCTTTGCCACACACGAACTGCTCATACAGAAACAGAAATACGTCGTCGCCGCGCTTGATACCACCTATACGGGCAGGACACGCAACAAATTCTCCGTGGGCGGACAGATAAGCAAACGGCAGGGAGACATCTACCACTACGGTGCGGAAGGCGAAGTGTGGCTTGCAGGACACGCTGTGGGAGACTTCAGGGCCGCAGCAGATCTGGATTTCAACATTCCCCTGGGACGACGGGACACAATGGAGTTCAAGGCAACGGCTGTTGTGGAGAACCGCAAGCCGAGTCTCTGGATGGAAGAGACACATACGCAGTTTGCGTGGTGGGACAACGACCTCTCGAAGGAGTTCCGCACACGACTGATGGCAGAGCTCTCGAACAAGCGCACGCGCACAAAGATAAGATTCGGATGGAACAATCTCACCAACTACACCTACTACGCGATGAATAATACGCTCAAGGACGGCAAACAGCAAGGCAGCCTCATTCCGGGCGACTACAAGCACGACGTGGTGGTGAGGCAGAACAGCGGCAGCGTACAGGTGTTCATGTTGCAGCTGTGTCAGGACCTCGTGGCCGGTCCCCTGCATTGGGAGAACGAAATCACGTGGCAGAAGAGCACCGACTCGGAAGTGCTGCCACTGCCCCAGCTCAACTGCTACTCCAATCTCTATCTGCTCTTCAGGATTGCCAAGGTGCTGAGAGTGCAGCTGGGAGGCGACATCCGCTTCTTCACGAAATACTACGCACCCGACTACGCAACGGCAATAGGACAGTTTGCCGTGCAGGACTACGACAACGGACCGATAAAGATAGGAGCCTACCCCATCGTGAACGCATACGTTAACCTGCATCTCAAGAGATGCCGCATCTATGTGGCTGCCGCTCACGTGAACGCGGGGCACGGAAGAATGTATCTGGCTCCACACTATCCCATCAACCCTATGACGATCAATTTCGGTCTGTCGTGGAATTTCTTTGACTGACAATATGAACAACATAAGAGACATACGCTGGGGATTCGTCGGATGCGGCGAGGTGACGGAGCGGAAGAGCGGACCGGCATTCTCGCTGGTGGACCATTCGCAAGTGGTGGCCGTGATGTCGAGAAATCCTGAAAAAGCGCGCGACTATGCCTCCCGGCACAATGTGGAGAAATGGTACGACAACGCTCAGGAACTCATCTGCGACCCCGATGTGAATGCCGTATATATCGCCACACCGCCGTCGTCGCACGCCACATACGCCATCATGGCAATGAAGGCAGGCAAGCCCGTGTATGTGGAGAAACCTCTGGCAGCATCCTACGTTGATTGCCAGCGTGTGAATCGCGTGAGTCAGGAAACAGGTATTCCCTGCTACGTGGCATACTACAGGCGCGAGCTCCCCTACTTCCGGAAAGTGAAGGAACTGGTGGACAGCGGAGAAATCGGTAAGATACTCACCTGCCAGATACGTTTCGCCTGTCCGCCGAGAGATCTCGACTACGACCGTACGAATCTCCCCTGGAGAGTGCAGCGCGACATTGCCGGAGGAGGATATTTCTACGACCTGGCACCACACCAGATAGATCTCCTGCAGATGTGCTTCGGACCGATAGTGAGAGCACAGGGAGTAACGGCAAACCGAGGCGGGCTGTATGCTACGGAAGACACTGTGGCTGCAACGTTCCAGTTCCAGCACGGACTGGTGGGAAGCGGCAGCTGGTGCTTCGTGGCAGACGAATCGGCAAAAGTGGACAGAATAGCACTCAGCGGAGACAAAGGAAGACTCGCTTTCTCCGTATTCACATACAAACCCATATCACTCTACACAGAAAGAGGAAAGGAAGAAATTACTATAGCAAACCCTCCTCACGTGCAACTGCCTCTGATAGAAAAGGTGGTGGGAGCATTGCGGGGAACAGCAACATGTAAAGAAGATTTGCAGATGGCCACTTCGGTCAACTGGGTATTAGATAAAATATTAGGAAAACTATGAAAAAAATTTTATTGTTTCTGTTAGGAATGGTGCTCTTCGTGACAAACATGAGAGGCGAAGAGAAGTATGCAGAAATCGAGTTCGAGACACAGAAATTGAATCTCGGAACATTCAGCGAGAAGGAAGCCGTGCGCACCTGCGCTTTCAAGTTCAAGAATGTGGGCACAGCACCTCTCATCATCAATCAGGCATTTGCTTCCTGCGGATGCACAACTCCAGTTTTTCCAAAGACACCTATCAAACCGGGTGAGAGCGGCACTATCGATGTAACGTACAACGGACAGGGACGCCCCTACGGTCGCTTCACAAAAACTGTCACAGTACGCTGCAACGCAAATACGGAAGTGGTGCGTCTGACTATCGAAGGAGAAATGACAGAATAACACAACATTGTCATTATTAACCCATAACCTGAATATATTATGAAAAAAACACTTATCGTCATCCTCAGTCTTTGGATGGCTGTCTTTGCCGTAAACGCAAAGGGCAAGAAGAACGAGCGCCAGCAGACCGACCGTGAATACTGGGCGGCTCTCGCCTATCGCATGGCAGCTCCTGTGCTGGAGAATATGGCAAAGGGAGAACTGCAGAAGAACATGCAACTGGAACTCTCTCCCACCTGGGACAATCGCGACAAGAAAGTGGCCTATATGGAATGCTTCGGCCGTCTGATGGCCGGCATCGCTCCCTGGCTCAATCTTCCCGATGACGATACAGCAGAAGGCAAGATGAGAGCTCAGTTGCGTGATTGGGCAATCAAGGCCTACGCCAATGCCGTAGATCCCGAGAGTCCCGACTATCTCGGATGGAAGAGCGGTGGCCAGACATTGGTGGACGGCGCCTATGTGGCTGAGTCGCTCTACAGAGGATGGGACGGCATCTGGATGCGTCTCGACTCTCTGACGAAGGCACGTTATATCAAAGAATTCCAGGGACTGAGACGCTATGACCCCTGCTACACCAACTGGCTGCTCTTCTCCGCTATGGAGGAATGCTTCATCGCTAAGGCAGGCGGCGATGCCGACTGGTTCAGAATACATCGCGCAATGGAGAAAATCGAGGAGTGGTACGTAGGCGACGGATGGTATTCCGACGGTCCTTCGTTTGCTTTCGACTACTACAACTCATACGTCATCCAGCCCATGTATGTGGAATGTCTGGAAATGATACGCCAAGTGAGAGGCAACGACAGCTGGACCGTGAGAACATACGTCCCCACAACGGACAGAAACGAGGGTGCCAACTACCGATATGCAGCAGCGCTGAAGAGAATGCAGAAGTTCGGTGTCATACTCGAGCGCCTTATTTCTCCGGAAGGCACATTCCCCGTATTCGGCCGCAGTATCCCATACCGTATGGCCACAATGCAGCCTTTGGCTCAGCTCGCATGGCGCAAGCAATTGCCCGAGGAACTGCACAACGGACAAGTGAGAGCCGCTCTCACAGCCGTAATGCACCGTATGTTCGACGGCAAGGGTGAAAGCAACTTCACAAAGGACGGATATCTCACTATCGGATTCGTGGGCAGTCATCCCAACGTGGCCGACTGGTATACCAACAACGGCAGCCTCTATATGACATCGCTGTCGTTCATGCCGCTCGGTTTGCCGGAGAACGATGATTTCTGGACAGCGCCCGCAGAAAAGTGGACCAGCAAGAAAGCATGGGAAGGCGACGACTTCCCCAAGGACCACAAGTGGAAGATAAACCGTCAGATACTTTACTGGGAATAAAATGAGCATTATTCGGATTGAAGAGGGCGTGGTGAGAAACCCGGAATGGCGCATGAATGCGCCCGTAAGTCTCACCATCGACGATGGAATGCAGATTGCCGTTGTGGGCGACAATGCTGCCGGCAAGACCCGTCTGGTGGAAATACTGACGGGACACTATCCTCTCCTGCTCAACGAGGTGCACTACGATTTTTCGCAGACACCACGCCCCCTCATTTCCGATAATCTGAAATATATCACCTTCCGCGACAGCTACGGAGAAAGCGACGGCACGTATTATCTGCAGCAGCGCTGGAACCAACATGATATAGACGAGAACACACCCACCGTGGGACAACTGCTCTCCAAGATTCCGGAAGCAGTACCGGGACTGAGGCAGCGCCTCTACAGCATGTTCCACATGGAGTCGCTGCTGGATGAATATATCATCAGTATCTCCAGCGGCGAACTGCGAAAATTCCAACTGACACGCGTGCTTCTCACCGCTCCGCACGTTCTCGTGATGGACAATCCGTATATCGGACTTGACGCAGAGGCAAGAGACCTGCTCACGGGTCTCTTCGAAACGATGATTAAGGAGTGTCGGTTGCTCTGCGTGCTCATTCTCTCAAGGGACGATATGATACCTCATTTCGTTACACATATCGTACCGGTGGAAGGATTGGATGTGCTCCCGATGATACGTCGCGAGGAATACAGCCCGCGCAAACATTGGCGAGAGACATCGTCACACGAATTCACTACGGGTGTGACATCGTGCGAGACACAGGTGTCGCAACCCGAGATACTGCGTTTCACAGACGTCACCATACGATATGGGGAACGCACCATACTGAAGAATCTCAACTGGGTGGTGCGACAAGGTGAACGCTGGGCTCTGCGAGGTGAGAACGGTGCGGGGAAAAGCACTCTCCTATCCCTCGTCACTGCCGACAACCCACAGGGATATGCCTGCGACATCTCACTCTTCGGACGCAAACGGGGCACGGGCGAAAGCATCTGGGATATAAAGAAGAGAATCGGCTATGTCTCTCCGGAGCTCCATCGTGCCTATCAGAAGGATATACCCGCTATCGACATCGTTGCCTCCGGACTCTCCGACTCAGTGGGACTCTATCACCGTCCCACAGCCTCCGAGCGCGAGAAATGTCTCGTGTGGATGAAACGTTTCGGCATTGAAGCCATTGCCTCGCGCACATTCCTGAAACTCTCCAGCGGAGAGCAGCGTCTATGTCTTCTGGCAAGAGCTTTTGTGAAGCAGCCGGATTTGCTCATTCTCGACGAACCGCTTCACGGACTTGATTTGGGACGCTGCCTGATGGTGCAGCAAATCATTGATGAATATATGCTGGACTGCAATAAGACACTCATCATGGTGTCGCACTACGCAGAGGAACTTCCTCCCTGCATCACACACGAAAAGTTTCTGAAAAGGAACTAAGCCTCCCCCTTAAAAATCTCTGTCTTTCAACACGGGGAACTTCTCCCTGAACGTGCGGAGCTTCCCCATATCAAACTCTGCCGTCACAACGGATTCGCTTCCCGTAGGCGCTGCTGCTATCACATTTCCGTAGGGATATACCACCACCGTACCTCCGTCGTATTCACACACGGGATCGTTGCCTATTCTGTTCACACCGAGCACGTAGCTTTGGTTTTCCATCGCGCGTGCCTGCAACAGGATATCCCATGCATGCTGTCGCTTGTTCGGCCACGAAGCCGCATAGATGATGCAATCGTAGTCGTCCATACAGCGTCCCCACATCGGGAAACGCAGGTCGAAACACACTTGAAGCAGGAAACGCACACCTCTCCATTCCACGATGACACGCTCCTTTCCCGAAGTGTACGACATTGTCTCGCCGCCGTATTCGAAGAGATGGTGCTTATCGTAATACGTCACTCCCCCTTCTGCCTCCGGACGGACGAAGTACATACGGTTGCGCCATTGTGCCACACCGTCTTCCACCACCCTCGTTGCCACACTTCCACACACAGCCGCTTTGCGCTCTTCTGCCATACGTTTCATCCAGGCAAGCGTCTCTGCGCTCCAATTTGGCGACAAGCTGTCTTCCGGTTCTATAACAAAACCGGTATCAAACATCTCAGGCATCACATACAGATCAGCATCGGTACGACGCATCATCTCTCCGAAGTGCTGTCTGTTATTCTCGGGCTTCGCCCACAAAACATCTGATTGAAGAAGTGCTACTTTCATGGTGGAAATGATTAAAAAAGTGGAGAGCGCCACACGTTTCTGAGCAGCGCTCTCCTGCTTGTGATTGATTAGTTGTTCTCAGGACGGAGCTTGCGAACCACCTCAGCGGTGCGCCACATCTCGCTCTCGTGGAGAGCCTTGAGTTCCTTCTCCAGACCTACACGGTAGTCGGGCTTGGAGTTTGCATCGATAGATATCTGAGCCTCGTTGCCGCTCTTCACGCTGGCATAGAGCTTCTCCACAACGGGCTTGATAGCATCGTGGAAGGGGCCCATCCAGTCGAGGGCACCGCGCTGTGCTGTAGTAGAGCAGTTGGCATACATCCAGTCCATACCCTTGGCAGCGAAGAGAGGCATCAGCGACTGTGTCAGCTCCTCAACGGTCTCGTTGAAAGCCTCAGAGGGAGTGTGACCGTTCTCACGCAGCACCTCGTACTGAGCCAGGAGCAGACCCTGGATAGCACCCATCAGAGAACCGCGCTCACCGGTGAGGTCGGAGGTAGCCTCGCGCTGGAATGTTGTCTCGAAGAGATAACCGCTACCGATACCGATACCCAGAGCCAGAGTGCGCTCGAGAGCCTTGCCGGTGTAGTCCTGATATACAGCGTATGAGCTGTTCAGACCGCGACCCTCAAGGAACATGGTGCGCAGTGATGTGCCGGAACCCTTGGGAGCCACCATGATAACATCGATGTCCTTCTGGGGAACACAACCTGTGCGGTCGTTCCAAGTGATAGCGAAACCGTGAGAGAAATACAGAGCGTTTCCGGGCTGCAGGCACTTCTGCAGTGTGGGCCATACGCTCATCACAGCTGCGTCAGAGAGCAGACACATAACGATGGTACCCTTTGTGGCAGCCTCCTCGATAGAGAAGAGTGTCTCACCCGGCTTCCAGCCGTCAGCAACAGCCTTGTCGTAGGTCTTACCCTGACGCTGACCTACGATTACATTGAAACCGTTGTCGCGCAGGTTGCAAGCCTGACCGGGACCCTGCACACCGTAACCGATTACGGCAATCGTCTCGTCCTTCAACACCTCACGAGCCTTCTCGAGAGGAAACTCCTCGCGGGTCATCACTTCCTCGATAACGCCGCCAAAATTCATTTTTGCCATTGTCTTTCTTTTTTAATGGTTTGGTTATTGTTTACTTTATATATTCTCGTTTGTATTTCTTATTCAAAGAAGATAATCCTCGACTGGCACACCACGCTGCCGTCAGCTTTCTTCACCTCCACGTCCTTCTCTCCGTGCTCTCCTTCCTGAACGTAGAACGAGAGTTCGTCGCCCATTCTGGCCTCTGTCTTGTATGCAATCTCGAAGCGCCTGATACCCTTCTCAAACTGCTGCAGAGGGAAGAGATTCAGAATGTGTTCCACATATTTTATGGAGTTGACGTGACCGTTGATATCGATGTCGCTGTACTGCGGCTGTATGGTGCGCACCAGAGCGGCGTTGTTGAAACGGAAGCGTCCGTGCCCCTCTATCGGGCATACGTTTTCCTCCTCGCTCACCACATAGCGCAGGATGTCTCCGTCGTAGAGTGTCAACAGGTCGCACGGCTTGCGCGTGTCGATATCTATCATCGCCCACACGCTGCGCGCATATCCCATCGGTGTGCCGTCTTCGCGCAGGATGGAGAAGTTACGGTTGGTGAACAGCTTCATCACGCTCTCCACCCACGTGCGTATCTCTATGTTCTCATAGTTGCGCGGCATCTCCGTCATCTCTATCGACAGACGCGAGAGCACCCACGTGTGCTGTGTCTCGTTCAGCGCTCCGATGCCCCACCCGCGCCGTGTGGAGTGGTTGCCGGCTGCGTTGAGCAGATGGTTGCCCAGCACACCCATGAATATCCTCCCCGTGAAGTCCACGTGGAAGGGTTCGACATACACCTTATGAGAATCTATCTTCTCCATGTCTGCTTATTTATTCATTTCGCGCTGCTCCAGATACTGGTCGAGATGTTCTATGCAGTCGCGTGTCACGGCGATACGTCCCGAGCGTACGAACTGTCTCACGATACCCATCTCGTTGAGTGCCTCGAAGAGAGAGAGGATATCCTCCGTGAGTCCCTTCTTCTCCACGATGCTGAATGTGGGGTTCACCTCCACGATACGGGCTCCGTGACGGCGCACAGCCTTGCTGGCTGCGGGATTCTGCAGCAGACCTTCTGTGCTTATCTTCAGCAGACAGGCCTCCATGATGAATATCTCCTCGTCGGTGAAGTAGTGAGCCTGCAACACGTCGATTTTCTTTTCCATCTGCTTGCACAGCGTCACCACCATCTCCTCCGTGCAGAAGCACGTGATGGTGTATTTGTGCACACCGGGAGTGGACGAGGCGCACACATTGAGGCTCTCGATGTTCACCTGACGGCGTGTAAACACGGCTGTGATTTGGTTCAATATACCAGCGAAGTTCTCTGAATATATGATGAGGGTATATAGTTTCGTTTCCATCAGCATTCTACGTTAAGTTGCATTTCATCCACAGCACGTCCGGGTGCCGTCATGGGTTCCACGTTGGCGTCGGGCTTTATCACAGCCTCCAGGAAGAAGGCTCCCTTCGTGTTGAGCATCTCCTGAATGGCATCCTGCAGTTCTGCCCTGTCCTTCACGATGCGGTGGGGAATGTTGTAGGCCTCAGCCACCTTGCCGAAGTCGGGATTCACCATAGGAGTGAACGAGCGCTTGTGGTTGAAGAACATATCCTGCCACTGACGCACATTGCCCAGATAGTTGTTGTTGAGCAGTATCATCTTCACGGGAATCTGGTATTCCATGATGGTGCCGAACTCCTGTATCATCATCTGCAGACCGCCGTCGCCCATGAAGCAGCATACCGTGCGGTCGGGAGCTCCGTATGTGGCCCCCATTGCAGCGGGCAGTCCGTATCCCATCGTACCCATACCGCCGGAAGTGGCTATTGAGCGGGGCTTGTGGAATTTGTAGTAGCGCACCGACATCAGCTGGTTCTGTCCCACGTCGGTCACCAGTATGGATTCCGAATTGGTGGCCTTTGCCACAGCGTGTGCCACCTCACCCATGAGCAGCGGACCGCTCGTAGGCTTCGTTGCAGGTGTTATCACGCGGTCTATCTCCTGCTGACGCAGCGGCTGGAACGATTCCTTCCACTCCGTGTGATCAGCTTCCTTCAGCAGCGCCGTGATGGCGGGCAGCGTCTTCTTGCAGTCGCCCACTACGGCCACCGTCGTCTTCACGTTCTTGTCTATCTCGGAGGCGTCGATGTCCAGATGTATTATCTTGGCCTGCTTGGCATACTTGCTCAGATTGCCCGTCACACGGTCGGAGAAGCGCATGCCGACTGCGATAATCACATCGGCCTCCTGCTCCTTGATATTCACGCTGTAGCTGCCGTGCATACCGAGCATACCCATATTGAGCTTGTGGTTGGAAGGCAGAGCGGAGAGTCCCAGCATCGTACGTCCTGCGGGAATGTCGGCCTTCTCGAGGAATGCCTTGAGTTCCTCCTGGGCATTACCCAGCTCCACACCCTGTCCCACCAGCGCCATGGGTTTCTTTGCGCTGTTGATGAGTTCGGCTGCTGCCTTGATGGCTTCTTCCTTCGGTTCGGGAGAAGGCACGTATGAACGTATGAAGTCCACGTTGGCCGGCTTGTATTCCACGAGATCCGTCTGTGCGTTCTTTGTGAAGTCGAGCACCACAGGACCGGGTCTGCCCGACCTTGCGATATAGAAAGCACGGCTCACAGCCCATGCCACATCTTCCGCACGTCGTATCTGGTATGTCCATTTTGTGATGGGCTGTGCCACGCTCACGAGGTCCACCTCCTGAAAGGCATCGCTTCCGAGCACCGCAGTGCCCACCTGTCCGGCTATCACCACAATGGGCGTCGAGTCCATCATAGCGTCAGCCACACCTGTCAGCGTGTTTGTCACACCGGGACCCGATGTCACCAGCGTCACACCCACTTTGCCGCTCACTCGCGCAAAACCTTCTGCTGCGTGTGTTGCGGCCTGTTCGTGGCGCACCAGCACGTGTTCAAAACTTTTCTTCTCTCCTCTTGTGTAGTCGTAGAGAGCATCATAGGTGGGCATTATCGAACCGCCCGGATAACCGAATATGGTGGTTACGCCTTCATTCTTCAGCGAAAGCATCAATGCCTCTGCACCTGTTACCTTTTCTGCCATTATATTTTTAAGCCTAAACTTTAAACCCTAAACTCTAAACTGCCTCTAAACTCTAAACTAATCAATGATTCTCACTCCGCCCTTGTCTGCCGATGCAACACTCTGAGCATACGCACGGAGTGCCTTCGACACCACGCGGTTTCTCTTCAGGGGCTGCTGCGGACGTGCAGCGAGTTCCTCGTCGGAGAGCTTCACGTTGATTGAGCGGCTTGGGATATCGATGACGATGATGTCGCCGTCTTTTATCTTGCCGATATTGCCTCCGCTGGCAGCCTCCGGTGAGATATGTCCGATGGAGAGTCCCGACGTGCCGCCGGAGAAGCGTCCGTCTGTGATGAGGGCGCATTCCTTACCCATGTGCATCGATTTGATGTAGCTCGTGGGATACAGCATCTCCTGCATACCGGGTCCTCCCTTGGGGCCCTCGTGTGTGATCACCACGCAGTCGCCCTTCTTCACCTTGCCGCCGAGTATTCCCTCGCAGGCATCCTCCTGTGAGTCGAACACCACAGCCGGTCCCTCGAAGTGCCACAGCTCGGGAGCCACACCTGCGGTCTTCACCACGCAGCCGTCCTGTGCTATGTTGCCGAAGAGCACGGCCATACCGCCGTCTTTCGTGTAGGCATGCTCGATGTCACGGATGCAGCCCTCGCTGCGGTCTGTGTCGAGCGTCTCCCACTGTGCGTTCTGCGAACCCATCTTCGTGGAGAACTTGCCGCCGGGCGCGCTTCTGTATATGCGCTCTGCCTCGGGATCGATGCTCTCGCCCGTGATGCTGTATTTCTTTATGTCCTCACCCAGTGTGGCACCGTTCACTCTCTTGCAGTCGAGATTGAGCAGACCTCCCTTGGCCAGTTCGCCCAGGATGCCGAGTATGCCGCCTGCGCGGTTCTCCTCCTGGATGGAGTATTTCTGCCAGTTGGGTGCCAGCTTGCAGAGGAAAGGCACCTTGCGCGAGAGGCGGTCGATGTCCTGCATCTTGAATTCCACCTCGCCCTCCTGTGCCACAGCCAGCAGGTGCAGCACGGTGTTGGTGCTTGCTCCCATGGCGATGTCGAGCGTCATTGCGTTGAGGAATGCCTCTCGTGTGGCTATCGAACGTGGCAGCACGCTCTCGTCGCCCTCTTCGTAGTATTTCAGGGCGTTCTTCACTATCAGCTTTGCTGCGTCGCGGAAGAGCTGCACGCGGTTCACGTGTGTGGCCAGTATGCTGCCGTTGCCGGGCAGTGAGAGGCCGATAGCCTCCGTCAGCGAGTTCATCGAGTTGGCTGTGAACATACCCGAGCACGCACCGCATCCGGGGCATGCACACTGCTCCACCTCTGCCAGCTCCTCGTCGCTCACGGTGGGGTCTCCGCCCTTGATCATCGCTGTGATGAGGTCGGCGTTCTCGCCTTTGTACTTACCGGCTTCCATCGGACCGCCGCTCACGAACACTGCGGGGATGTTGAGCCTCATGGCAGCCATCAGCATGCCTGGCGTCACCTTGTCGCAGTTCGAGATGCATATCATGGCGTCAGCCTTGTGTGCATTCACCATATACTCCACCGAGTCGGCTATCACGTCGCGCGAAGGCAGCGAATAGAGCATACCGTCGTGCCCCATGGCGATACCGTCGTCCACGGCGATGGTGTTGAATTCGGCTGCATAGCATCCCAGGGCCTCTATCTCGGCTTTCACTATCTGACCTATCTCATGCAGATGAGTGTGTCCGGGCACGAACTGTGTGAATGAGTTGACAATTGCGATGATGGGTTTGCCGAACTGCTCCCTCTTCATTCCGTTTGCCACCCACAGGGCGCGGGCTCCTGCCATGCGTCGTCCTTCCGTACAGACTGCACTTCTAAGCTGTTTTTTCATATATTCAGAGCGTCTTTTTTGTGTTTATTACATAAATATCGGGCGCAAAGGTACGAAAATTTGTTTAATTAAAGAGGATTATATGCAAAGATTATGGATTAAAGACCGTAATTTGTCACCTATCTGCTCCTATCTTCCGATATTTTCATATCTTTGTACCTGAAAACCATTGAATATTGACAAATCCCATTGGCCTTATTGGCCCAATTAGCTAATTGGCCCCATAAGACTCTTTAACCCTTAACCATTAACCCTTAACCATTAACCCCAAAAAATGTCCCAGCGTTTCATTCTCAACGAAGTCAGCTACTTCGGTGCCGGCGCCCGCAAGGAGTTGCCGGAAGTCATTTCCCGTATGAATCTCCACAAGGCTCTCGTCTGCTCCGACAAGGGCCTCATCAAGGTGGGCACCACCAAGATGGTCACCGACGTCCTCGATGCCGCAGGATTCCCCTACGACATCTATTCCGAAATCAAGCCCAACCCCACCGTCACCAATGTGAAGCAGGGTGTCGAGGCCTTCAAGGCATCCGGTGCCGACTGCATCATAGCCATCGGAGGCGGCAGTTCGATGGACACCGCCAAGGGTATCGGCATTGTGGCCAACAACCCTGAATTCTCCGACGTCGTGTCTCTTGAGGGCTGCGCTCCCACCAAGCACAAGAGCGTGCCCATCATCGCCCTTCCCACTACGGCAGGCACGGGTGCCGAGGTCACCATCAACTACGTCATCATCGACGAGGAGCGACAGGCCAAGATGGTGTGTGTCGACCCCAACGACATACCCGCCGTTGCCATTGTCGATCCCGAACTGATGTATTCGCTCCCCAAGGGCCTCACCGCCGCCACCGGTATGGATGCCCTCACCCACGCCATCGAGGGCTATATCACCAAGGGTGCCTGGGTGATGTCCGACATGTACGAACTGCAGGCCATCAAGATGATTGCCGAGAATCTGCCTCTCGCCGTCGACGAGCCCACCAATCCCAAGGGTCGCGAGGCAATGGCCCTTGCCCAGTATATCGCAGCGCAGGCCTTCTCCAATGTGGGTCTCGGCCTCGTTCACGGCATGGCTCATCCGATGGGTTCCCTCCACGATGTGCCCCACGGCGTTGCCAACGCTCTGCTGCTTCCCACCGTCATGGAGTTCAACATGCCCGAGCGCATTGAGAAGTTCGGCGTCATAGCCCGGCACATGGGTGTCGACACCACGGGTATGACTCCCCAGCAGGCTGCCCAGGCTGCCGTCGATGCCGTGAAGGCTCTGTCCGTCCGCGTGGGCATTCCCCAGCATCTCAGCGACCTCGGCATCACAGCCTCCGACATCCCCGCTCTGGCCGACCAGGCTCTGGCCGATGTCTGCACTCCGGGCAATCCCCGCGACGTCACGTTGGAGGACATTAAGGCACTCTACACCAAGGTGTTGTAATCCCTGGCATAAAGTTCCTGTTTAATACGAAAGCGGGCGGCTCGATTGAGCTGCCCGCCTTCTTTTCCTTTTTTCCTTTCGGATTTACTTGCCGAAATAGCGCTTCAGCAGACCGTCGAAGCCTCTGCCGTGACGAGCCTCGTCCTTTGCCATTTCATGCACTGTGTCGTGGATGGCGTCCAGGTTCTCCTCCTTGGCGCGCTTTGCGATAGCCATCTTGCCGGCGCAGGCACCGCACTCAGCCTCAGCACGCTTCTCCAGGTTCGTCTTGGTATCCCACACAACGTCGCCGATGAGTTCAGCGAAACGGCTTGCGTGGTCGGCCTCCTCGAATGCATAGCGGCGGAATGCCTCTGAGATTTCGGGATAACCCTCGCGGTCAGCCTGACGTGCCATAGCGAGATACATACCCACCTCGCAGCACTCGCCCTCGAAGTGAGCCTTCAGCCCCTCCATGATATCGGCGGGACAACCCTTTGCCACTCCGATCACGTGCTCGGTCACATACTCCTTCTCACCTTCCTTCACCTCGGTAAACTTGCTCTTGGGAGCTTTACACTGGGGGCACTGCTCGGGAGCCTCTGCACCTTCATACACATAACCGCACACTGCGCAAACAAACTTCTTTTTCATAGGTATTTTCCTTTATTAGTTAGTAAAATAATTTGGTTTCTATAATCGTTTTTAGGTATTTTGCGAGGCAAATATACAAAAAAAAATGTGTTTGCCAAAGAAAAGCATCAAAAAAATGCCTAATATCATTAAAATTATGTACTTTTGCATCCGTTATCACGCGATAGTGGCTCAGTTGGTAGAGCATTGGCTTCCCAAGCCGAGGGTCGCGGGTTCGAGTCCCGTCTATCGCTCTCCCTGAATTACAATTTATTACAGCGCATCACCACTTCGGCGGGAGGACGATGTTATCCACACCGTGAGCCTTCTCAAACAGCGGTGATATCTCCTCGTCGGTGAATCCTGCGATGCCGCAGCCGATGCGCGTCACGAGGAACGTCTGTTCCGGATGCTCCCTGGCGTACCTTATAAAATCATCCACATACGGGCGTATGGTCTCCACCCCGCCCTGCATCGTCGGGATGGCGTAGCTCTGCCCCTGCATGCCTACACCCTGCCCCATGACGGCCCCGAACTTGCGATAGGCCACATACGCCGCACCGCCTCCGTGCATTCCCTTCAGGTTGCTGCCGAACACGAATACCTCGTCCGGCTGCAGTTCCGTGATAAACTCCGGTGTTGTTCTTCTCTCCATATATTCTTCCATGATAAAGTCCGCACCTCCGTAGTCCGCTTCCGCCATCTCCTCCGGCGCAGCCGATACAGGCATCGGCGTCCAGAGCTCGCACACGGGAGACTCCCTTTGCAGGACGCGCCTCTCGTCCATCACCTCCGGCATATCCAGATCCATGTCGAAATGCTTCTTGAAGTACGGCACGATGATATGCTCCTTCAGCTTCATGTACTTCTGCGATATGGCCGAGGGGCTCATCCCCATCTCGGCCGCTATCTCCTTCGACTTGAACCCCTGCAAGAGCAGCATGTTGATTATCAGCCTCTCCTGACGGCTCAGCGGAGCGTGGTCGCACACATCCTCCACCATGCGTGCAAACTGCGTCCGCAGGTCGTCGCTCATGTCGAACGACGTCAGGTAGTCCTCGAATGTGATGCTGCCGTACTCCTTGCGATACCACTTCAGGGCGTCCAGCACCACATAGCGGAATCCGTTGACAAACCATGTCCTCAGACTCACACCCGGAGCATGGTCCTCCAGCGGTCGCCAGTCGTGCTCCATCAGGTAGAGCGCATACTGGTGCGACAGCGACATGAAGTCCAGGTTTTCCTTCTCGTGCAGCTGGTAGCGCTGGTCGAAGATGTTGTATGCCACGCGGCAGTACCCGTAGAAGTATTTACGGATGATGCCGGCATCTCCCTCGCGGAAGCCCCTGATGATGTCGTTGTCTGCGAGTGTCTCGTGATGCATGTTCTGTATTTTTCTGCAAAAATAAAAAAAAATCCCCACCTGTGCTTAATTTTTTCCGAAAAGCTTCTTTAAAGAGATAAAGACATGTCGAAAAAGAGTATTAACAGATTAAAAACGTACTATTATGAAGAAGCAGAATGATTCCGGGAGCAAGCGTGTATTCAATCTTATCATCGTCGACGAGAGCGGTTCGATGTCCATCATACGCCAGCAGGCCTTCAGCGGCATGAACGAGACGCTGCAGACCATCCGTCAGATGCAGGAGCGCTTCCCCCTGCAGGAGCAGCGCGTCACCCTTGTCACCTTCGACACCGGCCGCACCACCTGGCACTACGACAACCTTCCCGCCTCCTCCACCAGCGACCTCAAGTGGGACGACTACTGCCCCGGCGGCGGCACTCCGCTCTACGATGCGATGGGCACCGCCATCTCCAAGGTCAATGCGCAGGTGTCCGAGGGCGACAATGTGCTGGTCACAGTCATCACCGACGGCGAGGAGAACAGTTCGCGTGAGTGGACGCTGAAGATGATACGCACCATGATTGAGAAGCTGAAGAAGCAGCACTGGACCTTCACCCTCATCGGCACCGACAATCTGGATGTGGAGACGATGGCCCGTTCCTTTGCCATCGACGAGCATTTGGAGTTCCAGCAGGACGAGGCCGGCACCAAGGCCATGTTTGCCCGTGAGCGCCGCTCCCGTGCGCGCTACAACTGCTGCCTCGCGAAGGATGTCGAAATGACCACGGGTTCGTTCTTCGAGGAGGACTGACCTGCTATTGTCAGAGATGTCGAAAGGTCGCCTTCGGGCGGCCTTTTGAGTGAAGAGTGAAGAATTCACAGGCGCCTTCGGATTACTCTAATTATTCCGATTATTCTGAAATTTAGGCGCCAGCGCTTACCTCTTCCCTCTTACAACTTTTTCTCCATCCGGTAGCAGGTGAATGTCTCTCCCACTATTTTCTGTGAGTAGTCGGCGGTGTAGCCAAGTGTCTCGTAAAAATGCACCTTGTTGTCCCTGCTCTCCACAACGACGCGCCTGTATCCCAGTTCCCTTGCCCATGCCTCCGCTTCCTGCATCACTCTGGTGCCGAGGCCCTGTTGTCGGTATTCCTGCAGCACCACCACGCGTCCCAGCATTACCCTTTCCTCGTCGATGGCGTACATACGGCAAGTGGCCACAGGGAGATAGTCGTCCACTATCACGATGTATTTTGTCTCTGGCGTATCGTGCTCGTCAAACTCCACCTCAAGAGGTATCCGATGCTTTCGTGCCATCGCCTGTATCCTCACGTAGTATGCTCCGGCTTGCTCAGCAGTCTTTGTTGCTCTGATTACTTCCATAATTCGTATTTCTCACGTATTCTACCGCTACAAAGGTACGAAAAAATCCCGACATAACCAAATTTATCATATTCTCATAGCTGCTGCAGAGCCGCTGCAGAGCCGCTGCAGAGCCCCTAAATTATAAGACTCAACAAGAATCAGAGTTAAGCTAAAAAGCATTCAACTCAAATCCGTGATAAGTCCAAAATGTGTCAACACTTTCAGTATGGATGTCCACTCATTCAGAAAACCTTATAAAAAATCTCGCTTATAATCAATAACTTATTTTTTCTCAACGGACACAACGGACATTGGGGACATAAAAAAAAATTAGTCCTCACATCTCAGCCCTCAGACATCTTACTTCTAATCTCTGCTCGGGTTAAAGGTTATTAATTATGGTTTCTTGGTGAGATGCCAGTAATGGCAGTAAGGACATTTGTAATAACGAGTCTCTTGTCGACATCCCGGTTTTGAATGTCGGCACTCCGCTAAAGCCAGCATCGCACTTATGCGACTCCTATAGCATCTTTTATCTGTTTCTGAACAGAGAATCATTATGGTTAACTTCTTTATTATTTCATTTCTTCAAATTCAGCATCCCTAATAATCTGGGGTTGTATATCCTCCTCCTCTAATCCTAATAAAGCTGTTCCCATATCGGCAATACGAATTGCGTCCTCTAAGTATGCCCAATAATTCTCAGGCTCCTTTTCTTCAATCTTAATCTCTTCGAATTAGTAATCGTTCACATTATAAATGCGGATTTTTTCTTCTTTTCTTTCTTTTTCATTTTGTTCCATAGTTAATCCAATTATTTCTTTTGCAAAAAAAAATACAATTATGTGAGTATTTCAAGTTGCAACTAACTCCACCACTCAAATAGCTTATACTCTCTGATAAGATGATACAGATGGAGTGCTTTCAGTTGTCGCAGACTTACTATTGAACGAATCGCAGAATCTCTCTTGCCCTCTGCCTTCGCATCCTTAATGGGAGTGCTTCGAAAGAAGCGCTTTTCATTTCGTATGTTAACATATACAGGAAAATCGGCTATGGTTCTATCTGTATTGTCAAGTTCATACAAACCGTCCTTAAGTTTTATGAATTTCAAGTCACCAGAGAAAGATTGGTGGAGCCATGTGTTAAAAACGGCATCATTTTCCATGAAAATGTCGATAAGACGAATACAAACAGCTATGTCGCGAACAACGAAATCCTTGTGCTCCAAAAGACTTTCACGTTTAAAGCAGTCATGCATTCTCTGGAGCTTTTTCTTTTCCAGCGCTATAAGGAAACTATAACTCCAGTCCTGATCTTTTGCCAACAGCCGTTTATAGGCATGTATCGGATTCTTTTTTTTCATACTTTATTGTCATAATAATTGATAGCAGCATTTACACACTTCTCATTTGTTTCTTCTAACATTCTTTCTCGCGACCTTTAAATTTTTCTTTTCATGTTTTGTGCGCAATCTTGGGATGGAACAATCATCCTCGAGGAGATATTCCAATACCCCAACGCCAAGTTTACCATATCCGGAGACTGGCCATAGCGTGCATTTAAAAAATCTCTTCGTTTTTGTTTATCTTTTTTCTTCATGTCGTTTCTTTTAAAACTAGTTCCTTGTATTCTTTATATTTTGCTTGCAATACTTCTTTATTAATATCCTCAGGCAGTTCATCTATGCTGGCAGAGATAATATCCAGTATGTCCACACAATTATCCTTGTCACCCTGTTCGTATTTCCTTTGTAAGGTTTCGAACTTCTTTATCAGATATAGTACAGCGTTCGCATACTCTTCTTTCCCTCTTATGATGTATTTACATTCTTTTGTTTCCTTCTCTTTTTCCTTCCACTTGATTTCTCTGTTCAATGCGCCAAGTCTTTTTTCCGTTTCGCTTATTCTTTTCTTAATTTTTCTCACCCTTTTTTTCCAGTGCTCAGGCATTTGCATCTGTTTCAGCGTTCTTTTACTCTCTTCAATCTTTTCCCATGCCTCTCTGCCATTTTGACTTTCCAGTTTCTCATCAGCTTCATCAAAAAGTTCTTTTGTCTTTACTATCACCTCTTTCACCTGTTTCATCTCTTCCTTATGAAGATTCTTTTCATTATGTTCCTGCTCCAAAAAAGCCTCTATACTACAAAGGTCTATCATCATCGACTCCGCATTGGGGTTATAATATAGTTCTGGGTCGTATGATACAATATAAAGATGCTCCATGTGTCTGGCCTGAGGGTCTGGCGTCAGTCCTAATTTCTGCTGGTATTTTATTGCGAAGTAATTATGAACCTTGGCATAGACCTCCTGCATTTCATCAGGCGCCATTATGGTGCGCTGTAATGGTTCCTCCATATCCTTCAAATGATAACGTATCAGGATATGCAGTCCTTCACCAGACACAGACCGCGAAACCATCACGACGCATGGGTCATCGCTTAATATGCTCATGGCTTCCTTAATCCGTGCTGCTTCTCAATCTTGTCAATATCCAAAAAACACAAATCTGTTAGCTCAATGACATTCTTCCGTGCGCTACCCCCATAAAAAATTGCGCAAGGAGCAAACGTAGGGAATCGTGTCGTTTTCATATTCTTTTGTTTCTCTTTAATTTTTTTTCGGGGCTTCCTTTTACTGTTCCATTCCAGATACTGCCTATATATTTGTGTCCGTTCGCTGAGTTCCTGACTGAATTGCATCATATATGCAATCTTATCAAGCTCTGTCTTTTGAGGCAAAGCTGCCATAACACTTTTGAATATACTTACTCGCATTGTACGTTGTAAAATAGTCTTGTTAAAAAGAATAACCTTAACCTGCGAAAATCTGCTCGAGTTTCTGTATTAACAGTTTCTCTTCTTGAGCCATATGAGAACTGAACTCATTATAATTCTTACAGATAGTTGCCACATTCATTCCGATAATTGACATTGTTCCGCCACGACCATTCAGGCTTCTTGTTGTTTTAATATCAGGGGGAATGCACACAGGTACAATAAAGCCGCTTCTACCTGCATCATATAAATGCATATAGGCTAGTAGTTGAAAGCGGTCATCCCGTGTTACTTCTTTCCAATTGGAATAGCTCTTGTATTTTGCATCAAGGACAATGCCCGCTTTATGGAAATCAGACATTACTGTTTCATTACCTATCTTGTCTGCAAATATTCGTTTTCCACCTTCTCCTGTTTTGTTTCTTGGGTGTAGAAAACCTGCATCACTCAACACCGTGTTTAAATACTCTTCCCACAGCCATGCACCATCGAAAAGTACGCCATATACGGGGGAACCATCGTAGCCATATTTTATCCCTTCCTGTCGCAAGATTTGTAAGCATAGATGCTGAAGGTTGCGGTACTCACTAAAGTAGGGATGTCGAACCGGACGTAGATTCTGATTAACAATTTGGTGTCGTGCCCCACGATTATATGTCTTAGTTACTTGACGAATCTTGCTGACAGCAACTTTCGTGTCTTCATCATTGTTCAGAATATTCCCATTAAACGGATGCTGGGCGATATATTCTATAGTATGGCGAATAAGTTGGGTGAGGCGGTTGTCCGTGACATATTCTCGTGTCGTATAGGAAACTTTTCCTGTAAATGGAATATTTTGACGGATATGTCTGCTTACGTCTATCCTCCCTCGCACGTTGGTATCATTGTGCTCTCGTGTCTGATACTCCTTGTATATCCCATTACGCATAGCCTTTTTCAGAAATGATGGAAATAGGTATATGAGAAAGT
Source organism: Bacteroidaceae bacterium (assembly GCA_016292045.1). Lineage (GTDB taxonomy): Bacteria > Bacteroidota > Bacteroidia > Bacteroidales > Bacteroidaceae > Physcousia. The sequence goes on from JAEEZX010000003.1 coordinate 32,379, forward strand.
CAAAGATACTCTCATTGTCAGTACCAGTTTTGAGATCAAATAGATTGATTGCAAAAACGCGCTGGAGCATATAATGAATGAAGTAGTCGTGACAATCATCTTGAGCAAAGCGAGAACGTATGCTTACTTGGGTATCATGATATCCTATGAACCCCATAATATTGCCAGTTATGAGCCGTTCATTTTCTATAGTGAATATATGTTGCTTTCCAATATCATCGCCATGTGTTTTGAAATCCACAGGAAAAATCAGTAGATTGGGACGTTCGTCAAGGCAGAGCTCACACAGAGGCTTTGCAGCAAGATGCTGCAAGTTATCCAAGTGCAATGCTGTGTCAAACGGCTCTCCCTTAAGATTATTATCCGTTGTCTTGATTGGATTCTTCATGCTTTGTAACCTTGTTGTCGTATGCATCCTTCAATGCTTCTAATTGAGCCTTAGAATTATGATTTCCACGTAAATATTCGGAAAGAAGTCCTTTCAGGTGATAATCCCATAGTTTTGAAAATGCTTGTTCAATTCCAAATTCTTTATAGTAAAGTAGTTTGCGGAAACATGCTGCGCCTATCTGATAGGCTTCACCCAACCCAAGATCTGGTTCGAGAATGGCATCATTAAGAGCTGTCATCCTCTCCTTGATTTCTTTCTTTTCATCCTCAGAGAAGTCTTTACTCTCAGCAATCATATTCTGATAGCTCTCCTCCGCTGTAACTTCCACCTTAGCAAAACGCCTCTGCATAGCAAAGTCCATATCCTCAACGCTTCGGTCTATATCATTCATAGTCCCAATAATATAGACATTTTCAGGAACAAAGAATCCGTTCTTGAAAACATCACCTTCTTCTATCATATTTTGATATTGGGTGCATACTCTCCCTTTTTTGCCTCTGTAATCCGGATCTATAGAAAAGAACAACTCACCAAATATCTTTGATATTTCGCCTCTGTTTATTTCGTCAATGATAAATACATATTTTAAGGAAAAAAAATCAACATGTTCCAAATAATTATCCTTAATATAATTACAAATACATTCTACAACTGAGCAATTGTCTAAACCTACAAGACAATTAATAATTGATGAATCAGTTGTATGAAGGACACCGTCATTAGTTTCAATATTAATACCAGTACCAGCATCTCCCTCAAAACTAACCTTATATGTGGTATTATCCGTACCCCCTTGTATTATATATTTATTATCGCCACAAACAGTTTTGAATTTTTGCAACGCACATCGTGCATCCTCTTGACTAATTGCCATTTGAGATAATCTCTTATTAATAATCACATTACGACAAAATTCTTTGAATACGCCGTCCTTACGCTCAAATCCTATCTGCCCATCATTCTTCTTAATTGGTCGCAATCCTTCTATGAAATCAGAATAGTCATATGACGGATGGAATTGTACAAAACCTATTTCTGCTCCCATCTCTTCCGCAATGGCTTTTGCCATAAACGTCTTTCCCGTTCCTGGCGCCCCTGTAAGAATCAAATTCTTATTCGCTTCTAGCAATTTGATGTATTTTTCGTATTTGTCTGTTGTGTCCATCTCTACAAAATTATATGGTTGGGATGAAGTTGGTCTATATATTGTCCGTATCAGTATCCTCTTATATTACATCAATATTGTCGTATGCTTTCTTAAATGCTTCTAATTGAGCCTTAGAATTATGATTTCCACGTAAATACTCGGAAAGAAGCCCTTTTAGGTGATAATCCCAAATCATTGAAAATGCTTGTTTAATTCCGAATTCCTTGTAGTCTAGCAGCTTACGGAAATATGCTGCGCCTATTTGATAGGCTTCGCCCAATCCAAGATCTGGTTCGAGAATAGCATCATTAAGAGCAGCCATCCTCTTTTTGATTTCTTTCTTTTCATCCTCAGAGAAGTCACTACTCTCAGCTATGATGTTCTGATAGCTCTCCTCTGCTGTAACTTTTTCAAATGCGAAACGACGATGCATGGCGAAATCTATACTCTCCACACTACGGTCAATGTCATTCATCGTGCCAATGATATAAACATTGTTTGGCATGTAAAATCCATGTCTAAACACATCAGCATTATGAGGGTCGAAATTATTATCACCTTCTTTGGGAATAAGGTTTTGGTATTGTGTTTGAACCTTATTGTCATTTCCTTTTTCATCGTATTCCCCTCTATAGCCTGGGTCAATGGAGAAGAATAGCTCGCCGAAAATCTTTGATACTTCTCCACGGTTTATTTCATCTATAATAAATACTGCAGGAAGATATTGGACTTCATAATGAGATTTTGCATAATGTATTACCCAAGCGAAAAGAGCCATATATGATTTAGCGACCTTGGCTATATCATAATTCTTAATCTTGTTATCCCAAGCAATAGCGTTATCAGAAACAGCGTGATTGTTGATAGCTTTTTCTATATCCTCTTGAGAAGGACTATTTATTCTATAAATATTTAAAGCTTGGGACGAAATGACATCTGTAGTGGACGAGCCACTTTTCATTAAATATTGAAATAGCTGAAATGAGTTTTCAATTTCATCTACCCATTGTGTTTCTTCGAATTTAATGGAATATGCCCATGTACGGTCAGAGCCTTCAGATGTAATTCCATCTTCTTCCACTGAAAAAACAGTAGAGTAATCATACATAAAGTAAACAAAATTGCCATCATGATCCAAAATGTTTCTAACAGCCTCGTAATAACCTTCTGAATAAATCTCAAATAGGGAATTTGACATAAGAGAACCTTTTGTATCAGACTTTCTTTTGATGATAGCAGCATCTAAAGATTTAATACAAAAATCTTTGAATACTCCATTGACTCGCTTAAACCCTAATTGATTATCAGATTTCATTGTCGGCCTCAAGCCCTCAACAAAATCAGAATAATCATAAGAAGGGTGAAACTGAACCATCTTGCAAATTTTCTTAGATAGTTGGTCTGCTATCCTATTCTCTGCTTGTACTTTCAGGGGTTCAACATTAGCCATATTCCCATAACAGTTGACATTTTTAAGCATTAAAGCTTTTGCAATTTCCCTTGCTATAAAAGTCTTACCCGTTCCAGGTGCTCCTGTCAAAATCAAATTTTTGTTTGCTTCCAGCAATTGAATGTATTTATTGTATTTTTCTTTTGTTGTCATATTGATTGGATATTAGTTAATTGAACATGGAATATTTATTTATACTTGTGGATTACTTTTGTGTGAACACAACTTAATTTTATTATTCGTTTACAATCTGTCTCTTTTTCTGCTTTTGTGCCTTATTTGCAATTTTAGCTGCTTCAAATGCTGCGCGTCTTGCTCTCCATGCAATGGACTTAACATCAATGTCACCTTCAACAGCATCAAACTTTTTGCTAAGTTCGGCTATGTCGCGCTTTGTTTCTTCGAGTAAGGCTTTAAAACTAGATATTTCACGCTGCATAGCAGCGAGATTAGCTAGAATTGTTTCATATTCTCCAGAAGTAGTAATAGTGTTCTCTTTCTTCTTTTGGTCGCTACGCAGAGGATTGGGGTCTATAATTACATCGAATGGATCTAGTTCGAAAGCTTCACAAACTGTTAGTAAGCGTGCGACGGGCAAACGTGTTTCGGCAAGCAGAGACTTCTGAAGATTATAATAACTTATTCCTGTTGCTTTGGCGGCTTTTTGCCAAGTAATATCAGGGCGACTACTTACAACACTTTTTAGTCTCTCAGCGTTGTAATAACAGGGTTGGTAATTATCAACAATGTAATCATCTCGACGACCAATTTCGTTGTTTTTCCCTAATGAAAAAAAACGTCGAACAGGAATGTGCAGGCCATTAGCTATTGCAAGTAACTTTTGTATAGTGATGTTCTCTGGTGCATTCATAATTTCGTACCAAGTCGTACTAGATATTGATACCGCCTCTCTTATCTTTGGGGTGGACATGAAAAGAACATTTTTCAAAGAGATGATAAGCCCTGTATTTAAGCCAATTTTATCCATTGTATAATTTCTGTTTCTTTTGTTTACAGCCACAAAGATAGAAATTAATTTCCAAAATCGAAATAATTTTTCTAAAATTGTTTTATTAAACAACAAAAATCAGCACAAACAGGCATATTCATGGTTCTATTTTTACACATACGTTGCTCATACACCTCTCATGGACCTCTCATGGACTTCTCATAGACCTCTCTATCCGAACTCTGTCTCCAAGGTCATGTTGCTCTCATGTTAAAGTCATGTTCAACTCCAATTAAACTCCGATTGATGTTTGAAAATTCGTAAAAATCTTGTACAACATGAAACTGTGACATCAGGTAGCGAAATTTACGGGATAACTATAGAGAAATATTTTCCTAGGCAGGGAAAAAGTTTTTCATAGTATAAGCGCAAAAAGGAATCGCTTTTAAGAACGTAAAATTTCTTAACGGTAAATGCTATGCCCAAGTCCTTGCCATCTCCTTACTTGGGAGGAAGTGCCTTTATCTCAGCATCAATCACATAAACATCACATGGTTTTCGCTATCTCGAAGTTCTGCTTCATATAATTGGCAGCGTCTGCTGAGCTCATCGGCGATTGCTGCGATTCGGTTATCTTCCGCAGCTTGCGCTCCGTCGCTTCCTTGTGGAATTGGTTGAGGTAGGTCGTGATGCATCACTTATTTCTACTTTCTTGTTGGAAAGGTAAAAAATTTAGTTGACAAGTAGACAAGTAAATGGGAAAAAAAGTGCAATAACGTGAAAATTTGGATTTCTACGGCCAAATATCCACATTGTAGCTCGCCGGCAGCCCGGTCGTTTGGGAACGGCGCTCCGGTTACTTCGGAACAGCGCTCCGGAAGTTGCCTTCGCTTCGCTCGGCCTCATATGTCCGTGACAAAAGAAGCGGAGTTTGCTCGCCCTTGCACTCTAAAATTTGTTGCTATGCACTCCAACACTTTTTCCATATTAACCATACTCGTTTTCGCATTTTCGCATTTTCGCATGAAAAGAAAAGAGAGAAAGCGGCGAAAAGAGAGAAAAGAAATATAAAGAAAAGATATTATAGTTAACTACGCACTACTATATGCTATAGTAGTTCATAGTTCCCTATAATTAGAAAAAACGGCATGCGAAAATCTCATGCG
>JAEEZX010000022.1 GCA_016292045.1 Bacteroidaceae bacterium
ACCACCGCCGATGTAGCGCATGGTCATCTTGCCCGTAGCATTACGGCCACCAGTAGAACGCTTGCCGCAAACGAGAGACTTCTCAGGTACCGATGCAGTAATCTCTTCGAAGGTACCTATAATCTTGTGTCTTTGGCCCGGAGTTGTGGGCTTAAATTTACGTACTGCCATTCTCTATTAAATATTGCTATAGAAATCAATTACATCGCCTTCCTTCAGCGTCACAATAGCCTTCTTGAAAGCGTTGGTGCGACCCTTGATAAGGCCGGAGCGAGTGTAGCGGCTCTTGTTCTTACCGGCATAGCGGCAAGTGTTGATGTCCGTTACGGTCACGCCATACTTCTGCTCGATCTCCTTCTTCAGTTCGATCTTGCCAGCCTCAGGACGCACGATGAAGCCGAACTTGTTCTGCTTCTCTGTGATAGAGGTCATCTTCTCAGTGACCAGAGGTTTGATGATATTTGACATAACTTTTCAGCTCCTTTTTACTTGGTTAAGTTACCCTCAATCACCGCAAGCGCGCTCTCTGCAATGACCATCACATCTGCGTCCATCACCTTATAGGTATTGAGTGCAGAAGCAGCCATCACAGCAGTACGCTGCAGGTTACGGGCCGACAAATATACGGCTTTATCCGCACCTGGGGTGACGAAGAGAACCTTCTTGTCGCTGACTTTAAGATTATTTAACACTTCAATCATGCTCTTTGTCTTGGGAGCCTCGAAAGTGAAGTCCTCAACAACGATAATTGCATTCTCCTTAGCCTTGTAGGAAAGGGCGCTCTTACGAGCCAATTGACGCTGCTTTAGATTCAGCTTGAAACCGTAGTCACGGGGCTTGGGACCGAAGACTCTGGCACCACCGACCAGCACGGGGCTGTTGATGTCACCGCGACGTGCACCGCCACCACCTTTCTGGCGACCGAGCTTACGTGTTGAGCCACTGATTTCGCTTCTCTCTTTAGACTTTGCCGTACCCTGACGCTGATTGGCCATAATGAGCTTCACGTCGAGATAGATGGCGTGGTCGTTGGGTTCGATGGCATAGATAGCATCGTTGAGAACAGCCTTCTTGGCGGTCTCCTTACCCTGAATATTCAGTACACTAACTTCCATCTTACTTGATTACGCTAACGATTGAACCTTTGTAACCGGGAACACTACCCTTGATAAGAAGCAGGTTGTGCTCGGGAATTACCTTTAATACTTGCAGGTTGTGTGTGGTCACACGCTGTGCGCCCATCTGGCCGCCCATACGCATACCCTTGAACACCTTCGCGGGATACGAGCAGGCACCGATAGAACCCGGCTTTCTCTGACGGTCGTCCTGACCATGAGTGATCTGACCTACGCCACCGAAACCGTGACGCTTCACAACACCCTGGAAACCGCGACCCTTGCTCGTGGCGATAACGTCCACGAACGCCGTGTCGGCAAACATCTCTACAGTGAGCTCCTGACCCAGAGTCAGCTCACCTTCAAAACCTGTGAACTCGGCCAAGTGTCTCTTGGCGGTGGTTCCTGCCTTCTTGAAGTGGCCCATCATAGGAGCAGAAGTGTTCTTCTCCTTAGCCTCTTCAAAACCAAGCTGAACAGCCTCGTAACCGTCTTTTTCAACGTTCTTCAGCTGAGTAACCACGCAAGGACCCAATTCGATAACAGTGCACGGCACATTCTTGCCGTCGGCACTGAAAACGGAAGTCATTCCGATTTTCTTTCCTAATAATCCTGGCATTTCAGTTTGAATTTATTTATTGTTTAAACTATTCTAGGTTTCTAGGAGATCCTAGGCAATCCTAGGACATCCTAGATAAATCTCTTTTATCACACCTTGATTTCAACCTCAACGCCGCTGGGCAACTGAAGCTTCATGAGGGCATCAACGGTCTTTTCGTTGCTGTTGAAGATGTCAATCAGACGCTTGTAGGCGCTGAGCTGGAACTGCTCACGGCTCTTCTTGTTAACGAAGGTGGAACGGTTCACAGTGAAGATACGCTTGTGTGTGGGCAGGGGAATAGGACCGCTCACAATAGCACCCGTGATTTTCACGGTCTTCACGATCTGCTCTGCAGACTTGTCGACGAGCATGTGATCGTAGCTCTTCAACTTGATACGAATCTTTGGCTGATTCTGACTCATAATCTTACTCTTTTTTGTTTTTACTGTTTTCTTTTATCTTTTCAATCCGTAAGAGTCATTTGCTACGGATTTACACTAGGTCTACTCTACCCTTCATCTCCTCCAGTACGCTCTTGGCGATGCTGCTGGAAACGGGGGCGTGATGATCGTATGTCATGCTGCTGGTGGCACGGCCGGAGGTGATGGTACGCAGAGCGGTTACATAACCGAACATCTCTGCCAGAGGCACCATAGCCTTCACCAGACGGGCACCGGTACGGGTGGTATCCATACCCTCAACCTGACCGCGACGCTTGTTCAAGTCGCCGATGACGTCACCCATGTTCTCCTCGGGAGTAACAACCTCGAGACGCATGATGGGCTCCATCAGCACGGGCTTAGCCTTGGCGCAGCAAGCCTTGTAAGCGAGCTGGGCTGCGATTTCGAACGAAAGCTGGTCGGAGTCAACGGGGTGGAACGAACCGTCAACGAGCTCTACCTTCAGGCTGTCGAGAGGGAAGCCGCCGAGAACACCGTTCTTCATAGCTGCCTCGAAACCCTTCTGCACACTGGGGATGAACTCCTTGGGGATGTTACCGCCGGTGACACTGTTGATAAACTGGAGAGGAGTCTCCTTATAGTCTTCGTCGCGGGGACCTACGTTGACGATGATATCAGCGAACTTACCACGACCGCCGGACTGCTTCTTGTATACCTCGCGGTGGTTGACGGTCTGAGTGATAGCCTCCTTGTAGTTAACCTGGGGCTTACCCTGGTTGCACTCTACCTTGAACTCGCGCTTCAGACGGTCGATGATGATATCCAGGTGGAGCTCACCCATACCGGAGATAACGGTCTGACCGCTCTGCTCGTCGGTGCGAACCGTGAAGGTGGGATCCTCCTCGGCCAACTTGGCGAGACCGTTGGACAGCTTGTCGAGGTCCTTCTGAGTCTTTGGCTCAACGGCGATACCGATAACGGGATCGGGGAAGTCCATAGACTCCAGTGTGATGGGTGCATCCTCGTCGGCGAGGGTATCACCTGTGTGGATATCCTTGAAACCAACGCCTGCACCTATATCACCTGCACCTATTTCCTCTACGGGGTTCTGGTGGTTGGAGTGCATCTGGAAGAGGCGGCTTACGCGCTCCTTCTTACCGCTGCGTACGTTGAAGATGTAAGAACCGGCAGCAATCTTACCGCTGTAGACGCGGAAGAAGGTCAGACGGCCTACATACGGGTCGGTAGCAATCTTGAATGCCAGTGCGCTGGTCTTCTCGTCCTCGCTGGGCTTGCGCACCTCCTTCTCGCCTGTCTCGGGATTTGTACCCTCGATGTCGGGGGTATCAAGAGGAGAGGGAAGGAACATACAGACGTAGTCGAGCAGAGTCTGCACACCCTTGTTCTTGAAGCTGGAGCCGCAGGTCATGGGCACGAGGCTCAGGTTCAGCGTACCCTTACGGATAGCAGCGATGAGCTCGTCCTCCGTGATGCTGTCGGGATCCTCGAAGAACTTCTCCATGAGAGCCTCGTCCTGCTCGGCAGCCTGCTCCAGGAGCTTGGCACGCCACTCGTCGCACTCAGCCTTGAGGTCAGCAGGAATCTCCTCCACGTCGTACTCTGCACCCATCGTCTCGTCGTGCCACAGAATGGCCTTCATCTTGATGAGGTCGCAGATACCCTTGAAGTTCTCCTCTGCACCGATGGGCACAGCGACTACTGCGGGGTTGGCACCCAGGATGTCCTTCATCTGGCGCACCACCTCGAAGAAGTCGGCACCAGAGCGGTCCATCTTGTTAACATAGCCCATACGGGGCACGTTGTACTTGTCAGCCTGGCGCCATACAGTCTCCGACTGGGGCTCTACGCCACCTACGGCGCAATATGTTGCCACAGCGCCGTCCAGCACACGCAGAGAGCGCTCCACCTCTGCGGTGAAGTCCACATGTCCCGGAGTGTCGATCAGATTGAACTTGTACTTGTTACCGTTCCAGTTCCAGTAAGCTGTGGTAGCGGCAGAGGTGATGGTGATACCACGCTCCTGCTCCTGCTCCATCCAGTCCATCGTGGCTGCGCCTTCGTGCACCTCACCGATCTTGTGGGTCTTACCGGTATAGAAAAGAATACGCTCCGACGTTGTTGTCTTACCGGCATCGATGTGAGCCATGATACCGAAGTTGCGCGTCAAATGAAGATCTTGTTTTGCCATTTCCTTTTACCTTAATATATATTATTAGAAACGGAAGTGGGCAAATGCACGGTTTGCCTCAGCCATGCGGTGCATGTCTTCCTTACGCTTGAAGGCACCGCCCTGCTCATTGTAGGCGTCCATGATTTCAGCAGCCAGCTTGTCGGCCATAGTCTTACCGCCGCGCTTACGGGCAAACTGAATCATGTTCTTCATGCTGACACTCTCCTTACGATCGGGACGAATCTCCGTGGGCACCTGGAAAGTGGCACCGCCGATACGGCGGCTCTTCACCTCCACCTGAGGAGTGATTTTGTCGAGAGCCTCCTTCCAAATCTGGAGGGCGGGCTTCTCCTCACTCTTCATCTTCTCGCCAACAATCTCCAGACTGTTGTAGAAGATATCGTAGGAGATACTCTTCTTACCATCGAACATCAGATGGTTCACGAACTTGGACACCTTCACGTCGCCGAATACAGGATCCGGAAGGATGATTCTCTTCTTTGGTTTAGCTTTACGCATTTTCTTTCGTTTGTTCTTTGTGTTCAGGGCTGTAGGATTTCCTTGTCTTCAACATCTCCCACTGGAGCGTTTACTCAGGCCTGGCAACTGAACGGGTTAGTGATGGATTTCTTTACTTCTTCTTGTCTCCTTTAGGACGCTTGGCACCGTACTTGGAACGACGCTGTGTGCGGTTTGCAACACCTGCCGTATCCAGCGTGCCGCGCACGATGTGATAACGAACACCGGGAAGGTCCTTTACACGACCGCCGCGCACCAGCACGATGCTGTGCTCCTGCAGGTTGTGACCCTCTCCGGGAATGTAACTGTTGACCTCCTTTGAGTTAGTCAAACGAACACGGGCTACCTTACGCATAGCCGAATTAGGCTTTTTCGGGGTGGTTGTGTAGACACGAACGCAAACACCGCGACGCTGAGGACAACTGTCCAGAGCGGGGCTCTTGCTCTTGTCTGCCAACACCGAACGGCCTTTTCTTACCAATTGTTGAATTGTAGGCATTTTGTTTGATATTTAGTTTATTTTGTGTGTATATATGTGCGTTTACAGGCGCATTATGCGCATTCGGATGGCAAAGGTACAGCTTTTTCTTTAAATATTCACTACATTTTAGCAACTTTTTTCTTGAAAAAATGCATTTTTTATCGATTCCGGTCATTTTTGAGCAAAATTACCCCAAAAAGCCATCTTTAGCACCCTCTGACAGCAACATTACGGACAACACGCTCCGTCCGTTGCAGCAGAGCCGAACTGCCCCCTTATTCCAGGTCTGCTGTTTGCCCTATTTCACCCGATATTTCTTTCCGTCGCGAATGAAATATCCGGAAGCGGGTTTCTCGGAAAGTCTTCTCCCCAGAAGGTCGTAAATGGGCTGGTCGGTTTCCTGCTCCTTTTCTTCCGGAAGGTCTTCAAGGCCGGAAGGTTCGATGGGCAGAATCGTGCCGAAACTCTTCCAGGGAGACAATGCGCGATAGCGATTCAGCGCAATAGCAGGCACGTGAAGCGTTGCGGCACTGCAGTCAACAGCGTAAAAGGCATCCGGACTGGTGGTCGGCACCTTTTCCGCCATACAGGTGACAGAGGAAATATTACGGCAAAAACTGAAAGCACAGCTCCCGATGCTTTCCACTTTGGAAGAGATGCTTATTTCGCTGAGACTGTCGCAGTTTGAAAAGGCCAGATTCCCGATGGAAACGACGTTTTCCGGTATAGTGATGCTGTGAAGTCCGGAACTGCAGAACGCCTCGCGACCAATGCTCATTGATGCCACAAAGGTACGCTTTTTTCACGACTCGGCAAAACATGTGACGGAATTTTACTCTTTTTCTGTATCATACCCCCCGTCACAGGGTTCACTCACGTTGCTGTCAGAGCCCGAGCAGAGACCTCTCAGATAACGAGCAGTTAACGAGCAGTTAACGAGTGGTCTACGAGTGGTGTACGAGAAAATTCGTTAACTACTCGTAGTTTACTCGTTGTTTACGCGTATTCCGCTCGTAGTCATGTCGGGGGATGACTGATCTCTGAGAGGAGGCTGGGAGATGTTAAACGAAAGGCAAAGGCAGGTCATCAAGACTTAAAAAAACTTATCGTCACGTAAAATTCTCATCAAAAACGTTCCACCCGTAATATTTTTGTCGTATCTTTGCAACAGATTTAGTGAACTGAAAAATAGAAACTACTATGAGTACAAGTATTATTATCGCAATCATCGTTGCCGTTATCGTTGTTTTCTGGGTTATCGGCATCTACAACACATTGGTGCATCTTCGCAACAACCGTGAATCCGCTTTTGCCAATATCGATGTGCAACTGCAGCAGCGCCACGACTTGGTGCCGCAACTGGTATCCTGCGTGAAAGGTTACGCAGCACACGAGAAGACCCTGCTAGAGAGCGTCACAGCCGCCCGTGCGGCCGCTATGTCTGCCACGAGCATCAACGACAAGGTGCAGGCAGAAAACGCCCTCACACAGGCTCTGGGAGGCCTGAAAGTGGCTGTGGAGGCATATCCCGACCTCAAGGCCAACCAGAACTTCATCCAGCTGCAGAACGAAGTGGCCGACATCGAGAACAAACTCGCTGCCGTGCGTCGCGCATTCAATTCCGCCACGAAGGAACTGAACACTGCATGCCAGTCGTTCCCCAACAACATCTTCGCCGGAATGTTCGGCTTCCACACAGAACCGATGTTTGAGGTGGAACCCGTAAATCGTGCTGCACTCAACAAAGCTCCCGAAATCTCGTTCTAAATGCGCTACGTCGGCATCTACACGCAGCAGGTGCGCAACAATACACGCAGCCTGCTCCTTCTGGCACTATTCCCGTGCATCCTGATTGGTATGGTGTGGGCCTTTCTTGCCGTCATTTCATATCTGTCTTCTGGGCAGGACTATGACGGCAACGCTGTCGGAGTGGACTGGTACTTCGTGAACGGTAATCTGCTGACTCTCCTACCCTGGATACTGGGCATCGTCGGCATCTGGTTTCTCATCTCCTACGCATTCAACACCACTATGGTGCGACAGGCCACAGGAGCCCGTCCTCTAAAGCGCAGCGAGAATCCGCGCGTGTACAACATCGTGGAGAACCTCTGCATGACGGCCAATATGGATATGCCCCAAATCAACGTCATCGACGATCCGCAGCTCAACGCCTTCGCTTCCGGCATTGACAAGGACAGTTATACAGTAACTGTGACAACGGGATTGTGTCAACTGCTCAACGACGAGGAACTGGCAGGAGTCATCGGTCACGAGCTCACGCACATACGCAACCGCGACACACGTCTCCTCATCGTCAGCATCATATTCGTGGGTATTATGTCCACACTCATGTCGCTGGCTATACGCCTTTTATGGAACACGATGCTGTTTGGAGGAGGGAATCAGCGCAGTTCACGCAAGGGAGGAGGCAACGGAGTGTCGATGATTGTTGTGATGGCCATCGCTGTTGTGCTCGCCATCATCGGATATGTGTTCACGCTTCTCACCCGTTTCGCCATCTCACGCAAGCGCGAATACATGGCAGACGCCGGAGGTGCAGAACTCTGCGGCAATCCCCTTGCTCTCGCCAGCGCACTCAGGAAGATAAGCGGAAACCCCGCACTTGGCAACATCAACAGGGAGGATGTTGCACAACTCTTTATCATCCACCCGCAAGCGCTCACTTCGGGTTTCTCTTCGTGGTTCTCAGGGCTGTTCTCCACCCATCCTTCCACAGAAAGCAGAATAAAATATCTGGAGCAGTTCTAACACAGCAGCGGGTCAGCGAATTTGCTGACCTGCTGTGTTATAGCGCAAACCTTCTTTAAGGATTACGATACGGCCGTCCTCAAAGACCTTGCGTTCTGTATTTTCCTTCTGTTCTGCATTGATAATATCCACCCCTTCCGGATGATCGGGATGTCCGAGATAGAACAGGCGGAAATTATCGAAACACGTCCACCCGGATGTTGTCTTCGTGGTTACCGGTTTACCGATAGCAATAGTCAAACTGCCGTCATTCACCATTATCGTCACCTCGTTTTCGTAGTATCCGGCATTGAAGAAATAGGTTGCATCCTCCATTGAGTTCGGAATATAATAACCGTCCCTATCCTTATTTGTTACGGTTTCATCGGGAGCTGTCGTGCAATGTGCCTCATACATACTCTTCAAAGAAGTCTGCTCCTCTGCCCCACCGGAACGAAGATAGAGTCTCGCATGCTGAGCTCCAGGATTATTGCTGTTCATCTCTCCGTCACGATAGAACCCCTGCATCGTAACTTTGTATCTACCGTTGGGTAGGTTCGAAAGAGCCTGAGTCAACTCCCATGTAGTGCTGTAAGTCGTCCATCCGCTATAGCTTTGGCAATAAACCTCCGCACAAGGATTACCATTCGCGATATCGGTCACTCCGCCACTTCTGTTACAAGTCATCTTCGTTGCAGTGTCAGGCCAGCCCTTCCATTCCTCAACAGTATTGTCATATCTGTCGAAGTTGGCTCCCGACAAAAGGAATGTGCACTCGAAAGGTGTTGACTCCGTGGCGTTATCCAGCATCTCGGTCATTATCTGCTCCCTCGTGACAAGTTCCCAGCGCTGAAGTGTACTGCTTGCTGTCGTAGTGAGCCTCAAACTGCTCCGATTCGGTCCGTAAGGATAATCTTTATTTGTCGCACCACTCAGGTATTTCGTTGAAGAACCGGAACCGTATTTGATATTATATGTCTTGCGGTCGGATGTAAGAGCTAAGCTCCACATCTTCTGAGAGGAACCGTCCACATACATACTTTCACCCTGAGTGAGAAAACCTATCGGACTTTGGATAAGATACTTTCCAGAAACTTTTGTAAGTTTCATCAAAGGACCGTAGGTTCCCAGTACAGCTTGTGTGTCGTACCATCCACCTTGTTTGATATATTGTTTACTGTAGGCGTTACGAATATAGTATTCACCGGACAATCCGCCTCCCGTAGTTTCTTTGTCGTCAATATCCGGGTCGTAGTCATGAATGTCCATCTTTACAACAACGGGCCAGTGGTCTGCCAAGGGTTCACCCTGATCATTCTTGAAACTGTATTCCATCTTATAGCTCTTAGCCAAAATACGTTTCCCGCTCTCCGTCGTATTGATGTAGAACACCTTGTCCACCACTTCACCGTAATCATAGCCATGAAGAGCGCGATTGGCTGCAATACTGCCCTGATCCATAATGGCGTTTGCACCGACAGAAGGACATACGCCGTTCATCACGAGGTCAATGTATGCATCGTGTACAGAAAAGCGCTCGTCTGCCTCAATACGATGCATAAAATGGTTCTCTATCTGGTCGCGTGTATATCTGCAGTTTGTATCGCCCATGACAACGATGGGACGACCATTGTGATTTGCCAGAATAGCATCCGCAAGTTGCATCAACTGCGAGTCACGGGCTGCATTATCTCCTGCAGAAGTTTCCGCATCCATATGCAGGATATATACATCTATCTCCTCTCCAGTAGCAAGAGTAACAAGATAATAGCGATAGCCCTTATCAATCATTCCGTCCGCGCCGTCACCAGTATAACCGTAATGAGTGTTCCATGACGTCCATGACTCATTAGACGGAGTTACGCGATTCCATCGGTAAAACAGGCACAAACCATCAATATCAAAGACCGGGCTCTGCCGAGCCAGAAAGCGAGCGACAGCAGTAGGAGTGACAGAAATATTCCCCCTGTGCGTAGTAGAGTTAAATGATGAAAAACCTCCACCGTTCACACCTCCGTTCCAGGCGGCATCCCATATATCACCATGATAATTAAAATCCTCAGAAGCAGCCACAATATCCCAATCTTCTGTCTTGAGTTTGTTGCCAATCGCTATGGCTCCAGCCGATTCCTTCGCATCGGGATTCAGGTCTACATTAATGCCGGCTACGGTAATTCTACGCGGCATACCGTCCACGTTGAACGCAGCTACTGTAAACTCCTCCGCATGTGCAAGGGAAGCGCTACATATACATGCGGAAAGTGTAGCGAATACCCCAAGTTTGCGTACCTGGGCGCAAATAGTTGATACGGTGAACATACTCAATGTGTATAAGTTTAAAGATATTGTGAATACCAGCAACTAATTCTATGTATGGTCTCGACGGATCAAGGGGTTGATATATCGTTTTATATGTACCGTTTCTTTGGAAATAGCCCGGGAAATACATCAGATTACTTCCGTCACGATTTCGTTCCGAGAACGGATCGTTCTTCTCTGAAAGATCACCCCAGAAGAATCTTACTCCGATGAATTCGTGAATTTTCAGCTTACGAATACCTGGAATTCTATTGAAGAGCTTACCATTCATTTCCCATGAAAGCATCAATGTCGCATTCATATCCGTAAGGAACTCATAGTTGTCTATCAGCGAGAACGTATTGTCCTGTATGACGTATGAGAAGTTTGCTGCCGGCATCACGAGCATTGGGAACGGCACCTGATTCCATTGGTACTGAGCCTTGAAATTAATATCAAAACGACCCCAGGAACGCATCCAGAATCTTTTACCTAATTCGATAAACGTCTGGTTTGAATTATAGTTACCGCCAAGGAAATCCTTAACGCCTACAATATGTCCTATTGCCACCACAGGTGAGTCGTAGTTTGTCTTACGACGACGCTGTTTGGAATTCAGCCATGTCACACCAGGCTGCCATTCCAGACGCACATGGAACTCACTCAATGTCAAAAAGCGACGATTGAACGGACGGTCAAATCTAAAGTCCATTTCCGGCATCGTCCAATCCTGCCCGTCTCCATGAGAGTGAACGTCCTGATAGAAAAGGTTTCTGGCTCCCTCCATACGTTCTCTACGGTATCCGACCGTAAAACGCAAACCATTCTCCCACTCACGGTCGTACTGCAGATGTATCCTCTGAGTGTAAGCCTGATGATCGAGGCTCGTCCACTTCCAGGCCGTAACAACATTATCCTTATCGGTATCGATGAATCGGTCTGTCGGGGTCACAACATCATAATAATATTCTGCGGAGAGATTGTTCACAGGATATTCAAAGGGAAGAGCCTTTTTCTCATTAAAAGAATACGTGAACTTACCCATACCCTTCACCTGCTTATCCGAGAAACCGTAGCCCACATATCCTTCTGCAAAAGCGTGAGGATTCAATGCGGCCGTAGTCATACCGGAAAGACGTAATTTGAATCCCTCGACTTTATTCCATGCAAAAGTCGTATTCACCGGACCAAAGTCAAACTTGGAGGGCTTCGTGGGATCCATATTCGTCTCGATGTAATTCTCGATGAACGCTTTCAGGACCCAGAGCACCTGCTTGAATCCAGGCACATTGGACAGACGCTTCACGAACAAATCCATTGTACTCTCTGTCTTCGTGAGGGGTACGGGACGCACATTTTCCCAGAAAGCCTCGTCACGCATCTCAGCAGATGAGTTTATCTTTGTGTCGCCATTAAACTTGAACACGGTCTTGTCAATGGGATCGAAACTAAAATCCGTCATTCGCTCCACACGCTCCACCTGTGCTTTCTGAATCCAGTTGGCCAGTTTGAGCTGGGCAATCATCTTCGAATCAAAAAGCACCTGATCACCTGTGGGCAGAGTCATGAAATTCTGATGGAGATCCAACTGGTCCATATAGTTGAGATTCGCCATCTTGGGTATTGAAATTTCCGCTCTCTTCACACGCCACGATGAATCCGCCTGTATGAACAAGGCACCGGAGAATCCCACATCGTAACTGTTGTTGGGCGTGAAGTCCAGTTGATAACACTTTGTCCCGGCAATTTCAAGTGTATCTACAATAAAATAACGATAAAAAGCAATTGCATGACTCGTAGAGATTGGAGACACGAACTCATGCTGCATAAAACGTATATTATCCTGATATATATCTATCTCTCTGAACAGATCGCCGATAATGGTTTCGAACATATCCATCGAGAAAAACTCGTTCACACCATTGTCACGTTTACCGTCAATGATGGTTTTCTCTGTCTTGGGTTCTTTACGATATACTCGTCTCATCACCTGTTCCTGCACCATGAGAGGAAGAATAAGTTTGCCGGTTTCTGGACAATATTCCACGTGCTCTCTCAACTGCGGGAAACGCTTGAAATGATCATCATCGAACACTTTCTCCGTGAACTCATTCAGCGAGAATGTCATTTTCTCGTATTTCTGATAAGAGAAGAACGCATTCCTGCGAAGGTCATTGTCTGTCTTGGCGGCAATCACCTTTTTCATCATCTCCACCGCAGGATTGTTCTTTCGAGAATATTTCTGTTTTTTTACCTTAACCTCAACCTCCTTCATTTGGGAAGATGATTCCTTCAGACGCACCGTAATGCGCTTTGAGCCTGCTATCTTTTCGGTATACGTCTCAAAACCCATCATTGACACCTGCAATGTTCCCTTGCGTATGGGTATCTTGAAATGTCCGTTATAGTCCGTCATCTGCATGGTGGACTTATCCTCCAGATAATAGACATGAGCGCCAGGTAACGGTTCGTTAAGCGCATCATCCAAGACAACACCCTGAACATACTGCGCCAGAGCGTTGTAACTCAAAAGAGTGAATAGGAAAAAGAAGATGATTCTCCTCATCACTTTTTTCTTATTTATCAAAGGTGGGAAGGCGAAACGACGTTCTGTCGCACGCTCCCCCACCTTCAATTATCAATACTCAAAATCGTAGTCGAACACAGCACGGGAAATCGGGCGACGACGCTCCATCTCCTCACGTGTATGAACTACAATTTTTTCGAACTCACGCAGACCGGTACCGGCAGGAATCAGGTGGCCGCATATTACGTTCTCCTTCATACCCTCGAGCATATCACTCTTGCCGTTGATAGCCGCATCGTTAAGCACCTTCGTAGTCTCCTGGAAGGATGCTGCCGACATGAAGCTGGAAGTCTGCAGGGCTGCACGAGTGATGCCCTGAAGTATCTGCGTTGATGTTGCAGGCACAGCATCACGTACTTGAACGGTACGCATATCGCGACGCTTGAGCTGAGAATTCTCATCACGCAACGCACGTGCACTCACAATCTGGCCCTTTTGGAACTTCTCGCTGTCTCCTGCGTCCGTCACCACTTTCTTACCCCAGATACGGTCATTTTCCTCGTTGAATTCGAGTTTATCAACCATCTGCTGCTCCAGGAAGCGGGTATCACCAGGTTCAACAATCTGTACCTTGCGCATCATCTGACGCACAATCACCTCAAAGTGCTTATCATTAATCTTAACACCCTGCAAGCGATATACGTCCTGCACCTCGTTGACAATGTATTCCTGAACAGCCGTGGGACCCTTGATGGCCAGGATGTCTGCAGGAGTCACTGCACCGTCAGACAGAGGTGTGCCGGCACGTACGTAGTCGTTGTCCTGTACCAGAATCTGTTTTGACAGAGGCACAAGATACCTACGCTGGTCGCCAACCTTAGTTGTAATTATAATCTCACGGTTACCACGCTTGAGCTTACCCATTGTGACCTCACCGTCCACCTCTGCGACAATAGCGGGATTAGACGGATTGCGGGCCTCGAACAACTCTGTAACACGAGGCAGACCACCTGTGATATCACCACCGCCTGCTACGACACGAGGAATCTTGACGAGAATCTCGCCGGCCTTGATTTCCCGGCCGTCTTCTACAGAAATGTGGCCACCGATGGGGAGGTTGTATGTACGCAGCACCTCACCGTCTGTGCTGACGATATGTATGGCTGGCATCTTTGTCTTATCCTTGCTCTCAATAACGATGAACTCTCTAAGACTTGTTGCCTCATCGGTCTCAACACGGTATGTTACATTTTCGATGACATCGACGAATTCTATCTTACCGGGAACCTCCGTTACAATAACGGCGTTGAAGGGATCCCACTTTGCGATGACATCACCCTTCTGCACCATTTCCTTGTCGTTCTTGTAGAGCGTACTACCATAAGGCACGTTCTGAGTCAACAGCACGATACCTGTCTTAGGTTCGATGAAACGCACTTCCGTTAGACGTCCGATAACAACCATTGCGGCCTTTCCTTCTTCGTCCTGTACGTCAACAGTACGAAGTTCATCAAACTCGATACGACAGTCGTACTTTGCCTTAATCATGGCGTTTGCTGCAGCATTACCAGCCACACCACCGGCATGGAAGGTACGCAGTGTCAGCTGTGTACCAGGCTCACCGATACTCTGTGCTGCAATAACACCAACAGCCTCGCCCTTCTGTACCATACGGCGTGTAGCCAAATTGCGACCATAACACTTCATGCAGACACCCTTGCGACTCTCACATGTGAGCACGCTTCGGATTTCCACCATTTCAATCGGGCTATCTTCTATCTCCTGAGCGATGGCTTCGGTGATTTCTTCACCTGCAGCTACAATGAGTTTGCTGGTGAGAGGATTTATCACATCATGAACGCTGACACGACCGAGAATACGGTCATACAGGCTCACCTTCACCTCATCACCGTCCTTAAGGGCTGTGCACTCCAGACCACGCAGTGTGCCGCAATCCTCCTCTGTAATGATAACATCGTGGGAGACATCCACCAGACGACGGGTCAGATAACCTGCGTCGGCAGTCTTCAAGGCTGTATCTGCCAGACCCTTACGGGCACCGTGCGTAGAGATGAAGTACTCCAGAACTGACATACCTTCCTTAAAATTCGAAAGAATGGGGTTCTCGATTGTATCGGGCTCAGCACCTGCCTTCTGAGGCTTAGCCATCAAACCACGCATACCCGAGAGCTGACTGATCTGACCGGAAGAACCACGGGCTCCGGAGTCAAGCATCATGTAAACGGCATTGAAACCGTCCTCGGCAGAAGCCATCTCCTTCATCAGCACCTTGGTAAGGTCGTTGTTGACCTTAGTCCATGTCTCAATTACCTTATTGTGACGATCCTTGTCGGTAATCAAACCCATTGCATAGTCTGAAGTGATTCTTTCGATTTCCTCGTTACCGGCATCCACAAGAGCCTTCTTCTCCTCGGGGACGATAATATCGCCCAAGTTGAAGGACAGACCACCTTCGTATGCCATCTTATAGCCGAGGTTCTTGATACCGTCGAGGAACTCACATGCACGAGCCACACCCACATTCTTTATCACATTGGTAATAATACCACGCAGCGTCTTCTTTGAAATGATATCGTTAAAGAAGCCGATTTCATTGGGGATTACCTCGTTGGCGATAACACGACCTACAGAGGTCTCCACGAGATGCTTGCCATATGTACCGTCTTCAAGGATATCGTCTACCAGCACATGCACAGGAGCGTGCACATCCACTTTCTTCTCATTGTAAGCGATAATGGCCTCTTCCGTACCGTAGAATGTGCTGCCACTACCCTTGGCACCAGGACGAAGCTTCGTGATATAGTACAGACCCAGCACCATATCCTGAGAGGGCACTGTTATAGGATCACCGTTTGCGGGATTCAGGATGTTATGGCTCTGCAACATCAGAATCTGAGCTTCCAGAATCGCCTCATTGGACAGAGGCAGATGCACAGCCATCTGGTCACCGTCGAAGTCGGCGTTGAAAGCAGTACATGCCAACGGGTGCAACTGAATTGCCTTACCCTCAATCATCTTGGGCTGGAAGGCCTGAATACCGAGCCTGTGCAGTGTCGGAGCACGGTTCAAGAGTACGGGATGACCCTTCATCACATTCTCCAAAATATCCCATATCACCGGTTCTCTGCGATCCACAATCTTCTTGGCGCTCTTCACCGTCTTCACCACGCCACGCTCTATGAGTTTACGGATGATAAACGGCTTGTAGAGCTCTGCAGCCATCAGCTTAGGCAGGCCGCACTCGCCCATCTTCAATTCGGGACCGACAACAATTACAGAACGTGCAGAATAGTCAACACGCTTACCGAGCAGGTTCTGACGGAAGCGTCCCTGTTTACCCTTTAACGAGTCACTGAGAGACTTAAGAGGACGATTGTTCTCACTCTTCACGGCAGAAGCTCTGCGGCTGTTGTCGAACAGACTGTCCACAGCCTCCTGAAGCATGCGCTTCTCGTTGCGGAGAATCACTTCAGGAGCCTTTATCTCCATGAGACGCTTGAGTCGGTTGTTACGTATGATGACACGACGATAGAGATCGTTCAGGTCGCTCGTAGCAAAACGACCGCCGTCCAGAGGTACAAGAGGACGCAATTCTGGCGGAATCACCGGCAGAATCTTGATAATCATCCATTCGGGCTTGTTGCGTCCGGCACTTGCACGGAAACTCTCAACCACCTGCAGACGCTTCAGAGCATCGCTCTTGCGCTGCTGTGCACCCTCCACGCTTGCCATATCGCGCAACTGATAGCTCAAACTGTCCAAATCCAGTCTTACCAACAGGTCGTAGATGGCCTCTGCGCCCATCTTGGCAATGAACTTCTGAGGATCCTCATCGGGCAACATCTGGTTCTCTCTTGAGAGTTTGTCCATTGCGGCCTGATACTCTTCTTCAGAAAGGACATCATACTGACGGTATACTCCATCCTCGATAGAGCGGTCATCGTTCTCGTTCTTGGGACCCAGCACACCGGGCTGAATCACCACATATCTCTCATAATAGATTACAGAGTCCAGTTTCTTGCTGGGCAATCCCAGCAGATATCCTATCTTGTTGGGAAGTGAGCGGAAATACCAAATGTGAGCCACCGGTACCACTAGACTGATGTGACCGCTACGTTCGCGGCGCACCTTCTTCTCTGTCACCTCCACACCGCAACGGTCGCAGACAATACCACGGTAGCGGATGCGCTTGTACTTTCCGCAATGGCACTCGAAATCCTTGGTGGGGCCAAAGATGCGCTCGCAGAACAGGCCGTCACGCTCGGGCTTGTACGTACGATAGTTGATAGTTTCGGGCTTCAGCACTTCACCGTATGAGTTCTCGAGGATTTCCTCGGGAGAAGCCAATCCGACTGTAATCTTAGTAAAGTTGTTCTTTACTTTGGTTTCTTTCTTGAAAGCCATATATCGTATAGTTCCTTGACGTTATTAATCCAGTGAAACACTCAAGCCGAGACCTCTCAGTTCGTGCAGCAGCACGTTCAGAGATTCCGGTATACCGGGCGTAGGCATAGGATCACCCTTAACGATAGCCTCGTAAGCCTTTGCTCTGCCCATCACATCATCACTCTTGATAGTGAGGATTTCCTGCAGCACGTGGCTGGCACCGAAGGCTTCGATAGCCCAAACCTCCATCTCACCGAAACGCTGACCACCGAACTGTGCTTTACCGCCCAGAGGCTGCTGTGTGATGAGGCTGTACGGACCTATCGAACGTGCATGCATCTTATCCTCTACCATGTGGCCGAGCTTCAGCATGTATGCAACACCTACTGTTGCCAACTGGTCAAAGGGCTCACCCGTTGCACCGTCATACAGCTGCGTTGAGCAGTAGCGGGGCAGACCTGCTTTATCGGTCCATTCATTGAGGTCGTCCAGTTTAGCACCGTCGAAGATAGGTGTGGCAAATTTCACACCGAGCTTCTTACCGGCAGCACCGAGCACCGTCTCGAATATCTGACCGATATTCATACGGGAAGGCACGCCCAGAGGGTTCAGTACTATATCTACCGGTGTTCCGTCTGCCAGGAACGGCATATCCTCCTGACGTACCACCTTGGAGACGATACCCTTGTTACCGTGACGACCGGCCATCTTGTCACCGACACCGATCTTTCTCTTCTTGGCGATATACACCTTAGCCATCTGCATGATACCGCTTGGCAGATCGTCACCGATAGTGATAGCAAAATGACGACGCTGATTCTCGGCACCCAGCAACTTGAATTTCTTAATGAAGTTCATGATGAGCTGGCGGATAAGCTCGTTGGTGTGCTTGTCAGATGTCCAACCGCTGAGCTGTACTGCAGTATAGTCGATTGTCATGAGCATACCCTCCTCAAACTCCTTACCTGCGGGAATGATCTCTGCACCGCTGTAATCCACCACTCCGGCACTCTTCTTACCGTTGGTCAGCTCCAGGAGCTTGTCCACAAGAATCATGCGCAGATCTTCCACCTTGCTGTTGAACTCCTCGTCAACGGCAGCCAGACGCAACTTGTCCTGAGCACGGCTTTTGCGGGTCTTGACAGCCTTGGAGAACAGTTTCTTGTCGATTACCACACCCGACAGCGAAGGAGTAGCCTTGAGTGAAGCATCCTTCACATCGCCTGCCTTGTCACCGAAGATGGCGCGCAACAACTTCTCTTCAGGAGAAGGATCGCTCTCACCCTTCGGAGTAATCTTACCAATCATGATATCACCGGGCTCCACGCGAGCGCCTACACGTATGATACCATTTTCATCAAGATCCTTGGTAGCCTCTTCGCTCACATTGGGGATATCGCTTGTGAGTTCCTCCATACCACGCTTTGTCTCGCGCACTTCCAGGCTGAACTCCTCCACGTGAATACTTGTAAGAATATCCTCTCTCACGATGCGCTCGTTGAGCACGATAGCATCCTCGTAGTTGTAACCCTTCCAAGGCATGTAAGCCACCAGAAGGTTGCGACCGAGAGCAATCTCACCGTTTTCCGTAGAATAGCCCTCTGTGAGGATATCACCGGCCTTCACACGCTGACCCTTCTCACAGATAGGACGCAGATCGATGGTCATATTCTGGTTCGTGCGGCGGAACTTGGGAATGCGGTATTCCTTCAAAGCGGGCTCGAAGCTTACGAATTCCTCCTCTTCCGTACGGTCGTAAAGAATACGGATTGTAGTAGCATCCACATATTCTACAACACCGTCACCCTCAGCAGTAATCATTGTGCGGGAGTCCTCACAAAGCTGCTTCTCAATACCGGTACCCACGATAGGAGCCTCGCAGCGCACCAGAGGCACAGCCTGACGCATCATGTTAGATCCCATCAGTGCACGGTGAGCGTCATCGTGCTCCAGGAAGGGAATCATGCTGGCAGCAATAGAGGCAATCTGCTGAGGAGCCACATCCATCAGGTTCACCTGTGCCGGGGGTACGACTGGATAGTCGTCGTCCTTACGGCACTTTACCACCTTACGGATGAACGAACCGTCATCTCTAAGAGGAGCGTTACCCTGACCGATTACCAGACCTTCTTCCTCTTCTGCTGTCATATACTGAACACCGGCATCTGTGAGATCCACCATCGAATTCTCTACCTTACGGTACGGGGTTTCGATGAAACCGAGGTCATTTATCTTGGCGAACACACAAAGCGAACTGATAAGACCGATGTTAGGTCCTTCAGGAGACTCGATGGGACAGAGACGTCCGTAGTGTGTATAGTGTACGTCACGCACCTCGAAACCGGCTCTCTCACGCGACAGACCGCCGGGACCCAGGGCTGAGAGACGACGCTTGTGTGTCACCTCAGCAAGAGGGTTGGTCTGATCCATGAACTGCGACAAGGCGTTCGTGCCGAAGAACGAGTTAATCACAGAGGCTATTGTCTTTGCGTTAATCAGGTCGGCAGGAGAGAACTTCTCGTTGTCGCGCACGTTCATACGCTCACGAATGGTACGGGCCATACGGTTCAGACCGATGGAGAACTGGTTTGCCAGCTGTTCACCCACCGTACGTACACGGCGGTTGGACAGGTGGTCGATATCGTCCACATTGGCCTTTGAGTTCACCAACTCAATCAGATACTTGATGATGGCGATGATATCCTCCTTGGTCAGCACGCGGATGTTCTCGTCGATATCCAGATTCAACTTGTGATTGATACGGTAACGGCCAACATCACCCAAGTCGTAGCGCTTATCGGAGAAGAACAGATTGATAATCACCTCTCTTGCACTGGCATCATCGGCAGGTTCTGCATTACGCAACTGACGGTAGATGTAGTATATGGCCTCGTGCTCTGAGTTGGACGTATCCTTCTGCAGGGTGTTGAATATGATATTGAAGTCTGTGCCCAGAGCGTTGTGCTTGTGAACCAGAATGCTCGACACACCGCTCTCCAGAATGAGGTTGATGTTATCATCACTGAGTTCGCTCTCACGGGGGAGCAACACCTCGTTACGCTCGATACTTACCACCTCACCCGTATCCTCGTCCACGAAGTCCTCGTGCCAAGTGTGGAGCACGTTGGCAGCCAACTTCTCACCGGCGTATGTCTTGAGGTTCTGGCGAGTCACCTTCACCTCTTCAGCCAGGTCGAATATCTCGAGAATCTCACGGTCGCTCTCGTAGCCGATGGCACGAAGCAACGTTGTCACGGGCAACTTCTTCTTACGGTCGATGTAAGCGTACATCACATTGTTGATGTCCGTGGCAAACTCAATCCAACTACCCTTGAACGGGATTATACGAGCTGAATACAGCTGCGTGCCGTTGGTGTGGAGTGAACTTGAGAAGAACACACCGGGCGAACGGTGCAACTGGCTTACGATGACACGCTCGGCACCGTTGATTACAAACGTGCCGTTGTGGGTCATGTAGGGGATATTGCCCAGGAACACCTCCTGAACCTGCATATCAAAGTCGACATGCTCGGGATCCGTGCAGTAGAGTTTCAGTTTTGCCTTGAGGGGCACACTGTAAGTCAGACCGCGCTCCAGACACTCCTCGATGGAGTAGCGGGGCGGGTCGATATAATAATCCAGAAACTCAAGAACGAAATTGTTCCTGGTGTCCATGATGGGGAAATTCTCACTGAACACTTTGTACAGGCCGTCGTTCTTGCGCTGTTCTGGTGGGGTATCCAACTGGAGGAAGTCATGAAACGACTTCAGCTGCACCTCCAAGAAATCGGGATAGGGCATCGGATTCTTGATAGATGCAAAATTAACACGGTTGTTGATAATTTTAGCCATGAACTTTTTCGCTTTTCTCTTTGCGTATGTGTGTACGTATTATTTTTTAGACGCAAAAAGGTAAAGAACCCCCTACCAGGGGATCCTTTACCGTATATCCTGATTTACAGGTGATTACGTTTTTGTGGGCTTCCGGGTCGAAATTACTTCAACTCGATCTCAGCACCAGCCTCCTCGAGAGTCTTCTTCAGGCTCTCAGCGTCAGCCTTGGCGATACCCTCCTTCAGAGTGCTGGGAGCAGCATCTACGAGGTCCTTAGCCTCCTTCAGGCCAAGACCGCAAGCCTCCTTCACTGCCTTAACGACAGCGAGCTTGTTAGCACCGGCAGCCTTCAGAACAACGTCGAAGCTGTCCTTCTCCTCAACTGCCTCAGCAGCGGGACCAGCAGCGGGACCAGCAACAGCAACAGCTGCAGCGGCGGGCTCAATTCCATACTCATCCTTCAGGATGGTTGCCAACTCATTAACTTCTTTCACAGTCAAGTTAACCAACTCTTCTGCAATAGCTTTCAAATCTGCCATTTTCGTATAAATTTATTTGTTTGTTAATTTTAGTTTTTCTTTTTCTCGCGATTAGCGCTTCTCCAGCGTCTGGAGCACACCGTGAATCGTGTTCTGACCACTCTGCAGGGCAGACAGCACGTTCTTTGCAGGAGACTGCAGCAGAGCAACGATATCGGCTATAACCTCGTTCTTGCTCTTGATTGCGCAGAGAGCATCGAGCTGGTTGGCACCTACATAGATACCTTCCTCAGCGTAAGCTGCCTTCAGGGCGGGCTTCTCGAGCTTCTTGCTCTTCATCTCCTTCAGCATCTTGGCAGGCACATTAGCCACCTCTGTGAACAACACAGCGGTTGTGCCCTTCAGGACAGGCTTCAGAGCCTCGAAATCCACATCAGTAGCCTCCAGAGTCTTCTCCAGAAGGGTGTTCTTCACGAGCACCATCTTCAAATTGCTCTTAAAGCATGCGCGACGCAGGTTGCTTGTAGCAGTAGCATCCATTCCCTCTACGTCTATCAGGTAGAAGTGAGGGTATTTCTGAATCAATTCACCCAATTGGGCGATGATTGCACTCTTATCTTCCTTTCTCATGATTCGTAGCTGTTATTAGATTTCGTCAATAGCCTTCGGATCAACCTTGATGCCACGGCTCATTGTACTTGAAAGATAAACACTCTTCACATAGGTACCCTTGGCTGCACTGGGCTTGAGCTTCTGGATAGTAGCCATAAACTCTCTTGCGTTCTCGGCAATCTGCTCCGGGGTGAAGGAAACCTTACCGATGGAGGTATGCACGATACCAGTCTTGTCGACCTTAAAGTCGATTTTACCAGCCTTGACCTCACGGATGGCCTTAGCGACATCCATGGTCACAGTACCGCTCTTGGGGTTGGGCATCAAGCCGCGAGGACCGAGCACACGACCCAGAGCACCAATCTTACCCATGATGGCGGGCATAGTGATGATTACGTCGATATCAGTCCAACCACCCTTGATTTTCTCGATGTATTCGTCGAGACCTACGTAGTCGGCACCAGCCTCCTTAGCTGCAGTTTCAGCATCGGGAGTACACAGGCAGAGCACGCGAGTCACCTTACCCGTTCCATTGGGCAGAGACACCACGCCACGTACCATCTGGTTAGCCTTACGAGGATCTACGCCGAGACGCACGTCGATGTCGACGCTAGCGTCAAACTTGGTAGTAGTAATCTCCTTTACCAAGGCAGCAGCCTCTTTCAGAGTGTAAGCTTTCCCTGCTTCAATCTTCTCGGCTACCAACTTCTGGTTTTTCGTCAGTTTACTCATAAGTTAATTGAAGTTTAAAAGTTATGCAGGGAATTCACCCTTTACCTTGATACCCATGCTGCGAGCTGTACCTGCAACGAGACGCATAGCGCTCTCCACAGTGAAGCAGTTCAAGTCAGGCATCTTATCCTCTGCGATAGTCCTCACCTGATCCCAAGTGACCTCAGCCACCTTCTTACGGTTAGGCTCTGCAGAACCACTCTTGATTTTGCACATCTCCATCAACTGTACTGCTACCGGAGGAGTCTTAACGATGAAATCGTATGACTTGTCGGCATAGTACGTGATGACAACAGGAAGAGTCTTACCAGCCTTATCCTGCGTACGTGCGTTGAAAGCTTTGCAGAAATCCATGATGTTGATTCCCTTTGAGCCCAATGCGGGACCTACTGGGGGAGAAGGATTCGCTGCGCCGCCCTTTATCTGCAATTTGATAAATCCAGCAACTTCTTTTGCCATTTTCTTCTACAATTTTAGAGTTTTTCAACCTGCATAAAACCAAGCTCCAGAGGCGTCTTGCGTCCGAAGATCTTGACTCTCACCTTCAGCTTGCGCTTTTCGTTGTTCACCTCTTCCACCACAGCGTCGAAGTCCTTGAACGGTCCGTCGGTCACCTTGACGTTCTCGCCCACCTCGTAAGGTATGACGATATCCTCAGGCACCTCCTGAAGCTCGTCCACAGTGCCAAGCATCTGTGAAACTTCTGCATCGGTAAGAGGCATGGGTACCTGACTTCCTTTGGAAGCTGATAGGAAGCCGAGTACATTGGGCACACTCCTGAGAGTAGCCTGTGTCTCGCCCACTAGTTCTGCCTCAACGAAGACATAACCGGAAAAACGGTTCTTCTCCTTGACAACACGCTTGCCGTTGCGCACGGCGAGCACCTTTTCCGTGGGGATGAGCACCTGAGACACGTGACAGGCAATATCGGGATGCTGAGCTATCAGCGCCTCGATATACTCCTTCACTTTGCTTTCTTTGCCGCTAATGGCACGCATCACGTACCACTTCTTGTTGCTTTCAGCCATCTCGAGTACTCTTTTTTATTAGCGCAACCAACCATAGATGCCTTCCATTCCAGACTGGAACACGAAGTCCATAGCGAAGATAACCAGTGCAATGCAGAGGGAAGCTGTCAATACTACTACTGCGCTGTTCATCAACTCCTGACGTGAAGGCCAAGTGGTCTTATACACAAGTTCTTGGTAGGAATCTTTGCAATACTTAATGATATTCTGTAACATATTCCTATTTTCTTTTTTCTTGCACGGGAAGAGAGGCTCGAACTCCCGACACCTGGTTTTGGAGACCAGTGCTCTACCAACTGAGCTATTCCCGTAATTAGTGTGGACGATGAGTCACCGCCCACACTTTTTTATTTTCTTCAGCCTAGACTGAATTGACTTTTTTTAGTCAAATACCTCAGTGATCTGACCAGAACCTACGGTGCGGCCACCCTCACGGATAGCGAAGCGCAGACCTACGTTCAGAGCCACAGCGTAGATGAGCTCTACAGTGATCTCAACGTTATCACCGGGCATTACCATCTCGATTCCATCGGGGAGCTTGATCTCACCGGTGCAGTCCATGGTGCGCAGGTAGAACTGAGGACGATACTTGTTACCGAACGGAGTGTGACGACCACCCTCTTCCTTCTTCAGCACGTAAACAGAAGCCTTGAAGCCCTTGTGATGAGTGATAGCACCCGGGTGTGTGATAACCATACCACGACGAACCTCGTTCTTATCGATACCACGGAGCAGCAGACCTACGTTATCGCCAGCCTCACCCTGATCGAGCAGCTTGCGGAACATCTCAACACCAGTGATGACAGACTTCTTGTCCTCACCGAGACCGAGGATCTGAACTTCGTCACCAACCTTTACGATACCAGTCTCAACACGACCAGTGGCAACAGTACCACGACCAGTGATAGAGAATACGTCCTCAACGGGCATCAGGAAGGGCTTATCGATGTCGCGAACGGGTTCCTGAATCCAGGTGTCGCAAGCGTCCATCAGCTCCATTACCTTGTCCTCCCACTCGGGTACACCGTTCAGGGCACCGAGAGCAGAACCACGGATGATAGGAGTATCCTCCTCGAAGTCGTACTGAGCGAGCAGCTCACCCATTTCCATCTCAACGAGCTCCAACATCTCCTCGTCGTCCACCATATCACACTTGTTCAGGAAGACAACCAGACGGGGAACGTTCACCTGACGAGCGAGCAGGATGTGCTCACGGGTCTGAGGCATAGGACCGTCAGTAGCGGCAACTACAATGATAGCACCGTCCATCTGAGCAGCACCAGTTACCATGTTCTTCACATAGTCGGCGTGGCCCGGGCAGTCAACGTGAGCGTAGTGACGCTTAGCGGTCTCGTACTCAACGTGAGCGGTGTTGATGGTGATACCACGCTCCTTCTCCTCGGGAGCGTTATCGATCTGGTCGAAGCTCTTAACCTCAGAAAGACCCTTCTTTGCCAACACAGCGGTAATAGCTGCAGTCAGAGTGGTCTTACCGTGGTCAACGTGTCCAATAGTACCAATGTTTACATGCGGTTTGGTACGTTCGAATTTCTCTTTTGCCATAGCAATCTTTAATTAAACGTTTAATTATATATTATAAATAATGTATGTTGCTCCAAAAGTGAGCTGCTTCCGAGAGTTGAACTCGGGACCTCATCCTTACCAAGGATGCGCTCTACCACTGAGCTAAAGCAGCAACATCTTTTTCTCTCCTCTCAGGCACCCCTGAGCAACTTGAGCGGAAGACGGGGCTCAAACCCGCGACCCCCAGCTTGGAAGGCTAGTGCTCTATCGACTGAGCTACTTCCGCATCATCAGACATACCGCTCTCGGGGCTAAGTCGGGCACAAAGGTACAACATTTTGATGAAAGAGAATGCCAATTAATATAGTTTTTTTCAAAAAAAACCGTTTTTTCTTCCTTTTCGGCCCTCATTTTTACATTTAAGGTCGTTTTCAGTCCCTCGGATGCGCTTTTTTGTATGCTTTTTTCAAATCCTCGAACACCATATGAGTGTATATCTCCGTCGTCCCCACACTTTCGTGTCCGAGCAGTTCTTTGATACTCATCAGGTCGGCATCGTGGTTGAGCATCGCCGTGGCGAAGCTGTGACGCAGCACGTGCGGGCTCCGTTTCTTCTGGTCTGTCACCAGCGCGAGGTTTCTCGTCGTTGTCTGGCGCACGTCTCCATAGTTGATTCTCTGCGTCTTGCGCCTGTTGAGGAAGAAGGCTCTCTCCTCCCCCGTCTCTCCACGCTGCATCAGGTATTTCTCCACCGCCGCTTTCAGTTCGGGGCCGAAGGGCACGATACGCTGTTTGTTGCGCTTACCCGTCACCTTGAGCTGGCACTGGTTCAGGTCCACATCCTCCACATCCAGTGAGATGAGTTCGGCTGCACGCAGCCCCGTTGAATAGAGCATCAGCAGGATGAGTCTGTCGCGCTGCCCGTTGTAGTCGGGCGTGAACTGCACCTCCCCGAAGAGCCTGTCCATCTCTCCCTCCGGAATGAATCCCGGCAACGTGCGCTCGCGCTTGGGCGGGTTAAGCCTGAAGGCAGGATCCTTCTCCACTATGCCCATTCTCAGGAGATAGCGGTAGAAGGACTTCACGCCGCTAAGGTTCTTGGCCACAGTGGTGGCCTTCAGCCCTTCGTCCATCATCTGCATTATCCACATGCGGATGATGTCCGTGCTTATTGTCTCCCACGTGAGCTCAGAGTCCAGGGAACACCAAAAAGCCTGGAACTTCTCCAGGCAATCTCGGTACGTGGTAAGCGTTCGCTCCGAAGCGTTGCGCTCGTAGCGAAGATAATCGATGAAGCGGCTTAGCACTCCTCGGCGCGCTTGAGCTGCTGTACGTATACGGCACGCTCCATAGCCAGGCGCTTCAGGACGCTGGGCTTGTCAAATTGCTGACGGTTACGGAGCTCCTTGACTACGCCAGTCTTCTCAAACTTACGCTTGAATTTCTTCAACGCTCTTTCGATGTTCTCACCGTCTTTTACAGGTACTACAATCATCTGTGTTTGTAATTACTTTATATGTACGTTCTTAAATTTGCGACCGCAAAGGTACAACATTTTTTATGAAATAACCCACTTCGGAGCGTTTTTTTTCACATTTTTCCAAAAAAATTAAAAAAAGTGGGCCCTTGCAAGACGCAAAGAGCCCACTTTATCCCTATATAAGATTTATATGAAGCTTTTTTTAAAGATTGGGATTCATCTTGCTCCACTCCTCTACGGGAGGAATGATGCCCAGACCGATAATCTCATCTCTCATCTTCTGCAGGTGCTCGTAAGAAGCCTGCAGGGCAGCCATCTCTTCTGCTGTGCCTTCTGGAGCTGTGAAGCGCACACCGTCCTTGTCGATAACGGTGGGCATAGCCATCATCACGTTCTTGAAACCGAATGCATTCACATAGCAACCTGCGGGCCATGCGAACGACTCACCGCCCATTGCACCCTCAATCATCTTGACAGCCTGATATGCGGGACTCTGGAAAGAAGAACGACCGCGCAACTTGATGATGTTGCTGCCGCCCTGAGTGGTCATGTGTTTGATTTCTGCCCAGCGCTCTGCGGAGAGAGGAAGCTGTGAGAGAGGCTTGCCGTCGATCATTGCCTTGGAAGCGAATACAGCCATCTGCTCGCCGTGACCGCCGTAAGTGTAGGCACCGGTCACCTTGTCCTGCTTCACACCGAACTCCTGAGCCAGCTGCTGCTGCAGACGTGTGGAGTCGAGAGCAGCCAGTGATGTCAGCTGGTTGGGCTTCAGACCGCTGTGAATGAGAGCCGTGAGGGCTGTCACGTCGGCGGGGTTGAAGATCACCACCACGTGCTTCACCTCGGGGCAGTACTTCTTGATGTTCTCACCGAAGTCGGCTGCAATCTGACAGTTGCCCTTCAGCAGGTCCTCGCGAGTCATACCCTCCTTACGGGGAGCACCGCCGCTGGAGATGATGTACTTGGCACCGGTGAAGGCTTCCGCTGCGTCAACCGTGTAGGAAATGTTTGCGCCGGGGAATGCGCAGTGGCACATCTCGTCGTAAACGCCGTGTACGCCGGGCTCGTAGATATCATACAAGCAGATGTTGGGGGTGAGGCCGAGCATCAGCACGCTCTGCACCATGTTGGAACCGATCATACCGCCGGCGCCAACGATAACGAGTTTCTCGTCAGTCAAAAATGCCATAGTTGTGTTGTTTTTTATTGTTTTTTATATGTATTCGATACGCAAATATACCGTTTTTTCTCTAAAATACAAATCAACGGTGGCATTTTTTGATACTTTTTGGTACTTTTGTAGCATTATTAGCATAAAAAGACAAGAAAATGGCAATCATAAAGACTCTTAAGGGCATGCCTGCGCCGCGTTTCGGCCGTCACTGTTATTTTTCCGAAGGCGCTGTTATCGTCGGCGATGTCTCGATGGGCGTCGACTGCACCGTCTGGTTCAATGCCGTCGTGCGCGGGGACGTACATTATATTAAGATTGGCGACCGCACCAACATACAGGACAACAGCTGCATCCACACGCTCAACGGCAAGGCTCCCTGTATTCTGGGCAGCGATGTCACTGTGGGTCACAGTGTCACGCTTCACGGCTGCGAGGTGAAGGACGGCGCACTCATCGGTATGGGAGCTACGGTGCTCGACCACGCCGTTGTGGGTCGCGGTGCTATTGTTGCTGCAGGTGCCCTTGTGCTTTCCGGCACTCAGATTGGCGACGGCGAACTGTGGGCCGGTGTTCCTGCCAAGTTCATCAAGAAGGTGGACCCCGAACAGGCTGCAGCCCTGAATCAGACCTACGCCCGCCACTATATCGAGTATTCCGACTGGTTCCGCGAGGCCGACAGCGACTCATCCAACACCCAGATCATCACCTGCAGCGAAGACTACAACGCCAAAGAATAGCCCTGCTGCTCAGTCCGATTGTCCGAGTATCCGAAATAGAAAGGTTCTCTATCACAAGAAAAAACCTCCCGTCACAACTTGCGACGGGAGGAACCAACCTACTAAATAAACACTTCTATCGTGCAAATGTTAATCCTTGGAATAGAACAGCAGTACGAACACTACCACCATTACTACTACCAAGGACATGAGAGTCCAGACGTTTTCACCCATAATCATCTTACTGTACTAAATATTTCTTTCCGCCTTGGATATAATATCCGCTCGTGGGCTTCTCTGTCAATCTGCGTCCGTTGAGGTCGTAGATGGGAGCGTTGGCATTTGTCTCCATGTCAGCTTTTATCTCCTCTACAGCAGAAGGATCTATTGGCAGGATGTTACCGAATTCCTTCCACTGAGGAGCCGTTTTATACGCATTGAGAACAGATTGATAAACATAAAGGGTGCCCTCACTTTGAGGAACGCCATCGAACACATCCGGACCTGTTACCGGGAAAGGAAGTGTTGTATATTGCATATACGCCATATATTCCTCATACTTGGACAAATCCTGCAAATACAGATTCCACAGGTTTGTGTATTCCATCATAGTCATGCAAGTGGTCTCATCTACCTTGATATAAGGATTAGCGCTCAACACATTCCATTTGCCGTTTCTTTTGGTCGTCGCTGTTCTTGTATTATACACTTTCTTATAGTAATCAAGCCATAATACTATGACCTCATCTTCTGTATATAGATTATCGACGGTCACATCCGTCGTCTCATCACAATTTGCGGTCGTTGGGGGATCAAGTTCTGTGTTATGAGCGGGATTGAAGGGATAGTATAATTCGGTGATTGTACTTGGTTCAACTCCGGGCTTTGGCTTTGTTGGCTCTTCCACTACAGGAAGATCTGCTGTATTTACGCCACTGTTTGTCACCAGACATGTCACATTCTTCAAGTTCTCACATGTACTAAAGGCTCCCGTCCCAATGCTTTTAACCGTCGTGGGTATTGATACGGATGCCAGATTCGTACAAACCGAGAACGCGTTCACAGGAATCTCCTCAACACCTTCTGGAATTGAGATTGATGCGAGATTCTCACAATATGCAAATGCAAGATTAGCCATAAATCTTGTGCCATTCTTAATATTATAAGCGCTTTGAGTTTTGTCTACCACTTCTACCAAATATGTATCTGCATATCTCACATTTCCCACTACCGGAAGACTCTCACATCCGGAAAACGCCTCTGAGCCTATTGCTGTTACACTGTTGGGGATATTAATGGAGCTAAGACTTGAGCAACCGGAGAAAGCGCGGGCGCCAATACCTGTCACCCCATCCGAGATAACTACCGATTCTAGTCCTTCATTCCCAGCAAAAGCATAGTCTCCTATAGACGTTACTCCGTTTCCTATTGTATAATTTTTAATATCCGACCCAATAATAGACGACAGATTATTTGTAGCAGTGTAGTTATTAGAGATAAGACTGTTACTATTTATTGCCATAGAGGACAGTGTCGGACAAAAAGCGAATACAGAATCACCGATATTTGTCACTCCACTGCCGATACTAACGGTATTTAGATTAGAACAATCGTAGAAAGCCCTATCGCTGATACTCGTCACGCTGTTGGGAATGGTAATTGACGTCAGCCCGGAGCAACCAGCAAAGGCAACAGAACCTATAAACCTTGTACCGCTTCTGATATTATGGCTGGTCACCATTCTGTCTGCATAGACTAAGTAAGTATCTGCGTATTGGACACCTTCATATACAGGGAGTCCAGTACAGCCCCAAAAGGCATAATTGCCGATGGTCTCCACACTGCTGGGAATCGTGACAGACGTTAGTCCTGCGCATGCCTCAAAGGCATACTTGCCTATCGTTTTTACACTGCCTGGAATCTTTACAGACGTTAGGCTTTCACAATCAATAAAAGCACCTTCTCCGATGGTCTCCACACTATTTGGAATTGTGACAGAATTGAGTTCCTGACACCAGCCAAAGGCATAGTCTCCGATAGCCGTCACGCCGTCGGGTATGTTAATGGAGGTAAGCGGACAACCTTCAAAAAGACGTTCGCTTATACTCGTCACCCCATTACCGATAACAGCAGTAGCCAATGAAGAACAGTAACCAAAAACACGATAACCCAGATATGTCACGCTATTGGGAATAACAATAGAAGTTAAGGCATCGCAATCAAAAAAGGCAACGGCATCTATTGTTTTCACTCCTTCTGATATCGTAACTGAAGCGAGATTCTCACAATATGCAAATGCTGATTCACCAATTTTTTGCACACTGCCGGGAATGGTAACGGACGTGATATCAGAGCAATTTCCGAACGCACTATTGCCGATGCTTATCACGCTATTGGGAATGGTAACGGACGTAAGCCTAAAGCAATTATAGAAAGCCTCATTGCCAATTTCTGTCACATTGTTAGGAATGTTAACTGACGTGATGGCCGTGCAATTGGTGAACGCATAATTACCGATTCTCGTCACGCTGTTGGGAATCACGACATCCTTTACCTCTTGTCCGTTTATATATAGATGATTTGCATAAGTTAGAGGATTACTATAACCGCCAAACGAAATATTACACAAACTCTCTATGCTGGCAAACTCTGCCTTAGCGAGGCTGGTGCATCCCAAGAATGCGTATTCATCTATATTTACCACACTCTCGGGAATCTTAATACTGGTTAGACCGGAGCAATAACGGAACGCGTCTTTCTCAATACTTGTCACACTCTCAGGGAGATTAATGCCGGTAAGGTTGGGACAGTTATAGAATGCGCTGTTGCCAATCGTTGTCATATGGCTGGGAATGTTGACAGACTTAAGGGATGTACAGTCATAAAACATCCAGCCGTACATTTCTGTCAGGCTCTCAGGCAATGTCGCAGAAGTCAAACTTGTACATCCAGCAAATATCTCATATCCCATGAATGTCACGCCCTCCGGAACAACAATAGAGAGAAGAGAATTATCACGTTGGAATGCATAGTTGTCAATAAACTTCATGGTACTTGGGAGAACAACGGAAGTCAGATTATAACACCTCTGGAAACCATACAATCCAATGCTTTCCACTCCTTCGCTGATAACGACTGAGGTAAGTCCTGTACATTCACGAAAAGCCTGGTTGTCGATACTCTTCACACTGTACGTTACACCTCCGTGCGTCACAGAAGAAGGAATAGTCACAGATCCGGAATAGCCTCTGTCGGACGATGTCTTGTACGTCACTGTAACACTCGTGCCATCTTCATTAATGTTGTAGTAAAAACCACCCTCCGCAAAGTCATAGGCAAAGGAAAATATTGAAGTCATTAACAGCACTAACGCCGTCAATGAACGTTTAAAAAAATAAATGTTTTTCATAATTGATCGTATTTGTTGATTTTAAATTATATCGTATATCTTTCTGCCTGGCGTTCCTCATTTCTTCACATACTTCTTTCCATTTATAACATAGATGCCGGCAGGCAGTCCCTGAAGTGTATTAACATTACTATACAACAGCTGACCATTAATGCTGTACACATCCATTGGCTCTGAATCCTCTGCTGTTGCAGAAAGTGTTTCCACAGAGGTCTCTTCATCTGTCAATTTACGGAAGTTAGCCACCAACGTACGATTGTTTGTCGCTGCAAACGAATAATTCGGCTCTGAGCTAACGACTACACTGTTTTCTGACCAGTTAACAAAACTGTAACCATCTTTTTCTGTCGCCTTCAATGTTACAATCTCATTTTCTGAAACAGTTCCGGCACCCGTCACAGTACCACCTGCCGTATTTGAGGCTGTGGCCTTAATAATATACTTTTTAACAGGAGCTGTTCCCTGTACGAAGTTCGCTTTCAATGCATAGAACGCAGTCTGCGTAAAGTCTGTTTTGAAGGTATAGTATGCATCTGTTGATACCACATTGTTGTCAGCATCTGTCCAGTTCTTGAAATAATAGCCTGCATCAGGAGTGGCATGAGCATGTGCTGTCATGCCAGTGGAGAAATACACTGTATAGCTTGAATCATCTATCGTATTCTTGAGACCTACTGTGCCACCACTGGAAGTATATACATAAATCCTTCCGCGCGCCCCCCAATCCTTTTTCAAATAATATATCGTGGAGTCACCAATAAGAGTTGTCTCATATTGGCCGCCGTTCTCATTTAGTGTATAAAGTTTAAAGCGGAGAGGATAGTCGTAAAAATCACTATAGGTGTTCTGAGTCTGTGCATTGCCACTGTGATATGTTAGATTGAAGTCTTGAGCACTATTGTTTAGCAAATCCACATCAATTTCTGCGCTTCCAAAAGAACTTCCCGTTCTTCCCGTGCCCCAAACCAGTCTTACGGGAATCCTACCCTTATATCCTTCGGCACTTGGCTGGCGTTCCAGATGTAAAGTGATGTTTAGCGAATCTGCGTCAGCTCGATTTGTCGCGTCCACGTTATGAACTATGATATTTCCAACCATAGAAGGATAATGCTTTACCCAAAAATGGCTGCCCGACATATCTTGCCATATACCCATCTTATCATTATGATATAATAAATTCCCTCCGTTTAGCGGACTATTCGGAACGAGAGGTGTGGATATAGAAATCTCACGTGTCTCGTCGGCTTTTAGGTTAAGGTCCACTTCACTACTTTGACCTTCAACCCAAACTCGCAACTTACCACTAAAATCTTCTCCCTCATTCCATATTGTAGCTCGCAATGTACCAGTAGTCGCATGAGCCGCAAAGTCCACTATCGGAGTCTCTAAACAAGAAATTTTTGGCATTTCTTTGAAATGAGCCTTTACATCCATATTGCCTGTCACTGTGAACGTGAATTCTTGTGTCTCGCAGACCCTTTCTCCGTTCACCTCCCAGTAATCAAAGTAGTATGTATCAGTAGTGCTTGCCCACGTTTTTGCCGTAAGAGTATAAGTCTCTCCCTTTTCAAATTCCTTCCGACCTGTAGATGATATATAGCCCGCTTCTGCAGGAATTACAGAGGATGTCATCGCATAATACGTTATCTGTGCAGGTTTTGCACCACCTGTTAGCAAGAATTGCCGGCTCTTATAATCGTTGTCGTAGAAATTGGCATCTGCCCAGATATTCACGTTGGTGGCAAAGAATGCTATTGAGGCATATCGTATCAGATTGAAGTTGCTGCTATTGAAAGAGAACGGAATTTCTACGCTTTCTCCTGCTTTCAAATTAAGGGTGAATGCCACAGTACCATTCGGATTGTAAAGCGATGACCCTATACGTATCTCATAGTTACCCGTTGCATCTGGTGCACAGGCGTTTCCATCCGGTTTTGGATACTCCACTTTCAGCGTTCCCGAAATTTTATCATCATACACCCATGGGAAACCATATTCATCTAGTTCTGCATCGTTCAACGCAGGGATATTCCATGTAGCTTTCAAATGAGGACGCGGATGCACAGAGAATTCACTTCCTGCAACATGACTAATACCACCATATCCGCCCAAAGAGTATAACTCGCCCTCGTCGAAGCTAGAACGGTGTATGGTGAAGTTCAATGTACGCGTCTCTCCGGAAGCAATGGAGATATTTTGTTCTGCCAAAAGAGATTTGTTGGTACTGCTCAATATGCACAGTGGCCCTACATACTCTCCACCATCGTTATGCAGCGTGAAAGAAATGTTATAATTCACGCCATACGTAGCAGCAGATTCTGTAAACTGCGGAGCAGCAACACAGGTCATATTAAAAGTCTCTGCACCTATTTCGTATTCGCATGCTTTTAGAGTAAGATCCAATCCTTCGATTTCGGCTTCCAGGTACACCTTGTCTGCATCCAAACAACGCTCCCATTCCGTTTCTCCGTTCCGCCGACATACAGGCACAATCTGGTAAGACCCGTCTGAAAGGTTACTTCCAAAACTAATGTTCAACGTATTGTTTATTCGTGTTCCCACCGTTTTAGAACTTTTTGCAGAATAAAGCATTGAAAGACGATTGTCACCTTGATAGAGTGCGAGACCGTATTCGTTCTCCTGTTGACATCCTGTCACGAAAAGATCCGGGGTGAGCGTCACCGCCAGAAAATTGGTACGTTTACTCGTACGCTGATATTTGGTAAGTTCAGCCGCTATTGAGCGAACAGCGATAGGGGCAGATTTCTCCACATATGTCGAAGGCACACAACCGACAATGGCAGCCTGCCTGTTCGTGTAACCGCCAGAACGACTACCACCACCAGTGCCGCGTCCATCGGGATTCATCACACAGAGTCGGAAATAGCCGTTGTAACTGCCGTTCCATCCCCAGTCGATGTGATAATAGTCCTCCGCCACATAGCCATCGCA
This sequence comes from Bacteroidaceae bacterium, assembly GCA_016292045.1. GTDB lineage: Bacteria > Bacteroidota > Bacteroidia > Bacteroidales > Bacteroidaceae > Physcousia. The sequence goes on from JAEEZX010000022.1 coordinate 35,229, forward strand.
CACAAAAGCATGACCCGAACTTGAGGATGCTCCGGAATAATAAACCGGATGTCCTTGCCGCAATTCATTATATATGATGTAAAGCCAATCCTCGTAGTTGCCCCTGTAAATAATTTGTGCCGAATTTCCATAACCAAAATAGTTCTTGAGGGCAGGAACCACATTGGAACCATACGCGCCAGAACCGTTACATCCATAATTCATGTCTACCGCCATACCACAGTAAAGCATCAATTCACTTACGGCCTTCTGTTGTGCATTATTTACAACATCATACGTCGTGGCAGGCATATTCCCCCAGTCAATAAGGGTGCCTTCTCTTATGGCATCATGCTCGAAATCGTAGATACGGTTGGGGATAGAGGCCGTCGTACGAGTTGGATGTTGCCAGTAGTTCATCACCTGAGCCATTGCTGTAGCCACACAACCTGTGACACACTGCAGATTTCCTTGCATAGGACAAAGTAGATTGTAAGGCGATTCCTGACCCCACTTTGAGGTGAGTAACGGTGCAATAGGCTTACGCGAGACATATGCCTCTGTGCTCACTGGCTCCGCAACAGAAGATATTATGGCATTGATTTGCGAAGCATAGTCGTTAAGCCACAGGCGAACATTTGACGGAACACTCTTTGAGTCGAATGCTCCACTGCTGCTAAATCCCAAAACATCCGGAGTAGACTCTTCTCCAGAGACAATAACAAAGCCTTCGTCAGAGTCTATGTTAAACACATAGTAGGCATCGCAGCTCTCTGCCGTCTGTAGCACCGTCGCAGCACTGGTTCGAAACTGTTTTCCACCCTCCTGCGAAGAAGCAAAGGGCTTGGTCTGTAAGAATCGGATAGCTTTTTCTCTGGCCTCTTCCTCCGTAATGGAACCCGCTAACAATATGGTGCAGAATCCTAAGGAAAAGATAATCGCGAATATTTTTTTCATAACTGCTTATATTAAGATTTGATTTTGTTTCTTGTTTATACAGTATACCTTTCTACCTTGGATATATATCCAGAGAAAGCCGATAATCTCCAGATTCGGCAAACTATGTTTTTCACTCACCTACCAAGATACAAAAAAAGCGTGGAGACTCTACCTGTTGCTCGCTCCACACTCTGAGGCCGTAGGATTGCCCATTACTGTCAGAACGAGCAACCCAGACCCCACGCCGATATGCTTTAGTCTATTGCCATATATATAACTCCAAAACGCAGAATTATTGTATACGGCGTGCTAAATACACACCCATGGGCGTCTATCGTTGCTGAGTTCCTTGACAGTAATTTGAGAGTTTCCTACGCTTTCAGAGTGTCAAGAACAAAGCGCGTGATATACGCCTTTTCCATATATGGTGTCCCACAAACACCTCAAAGACACCTCTTTTCGGTTTTTCCCAGCGGTTTTTACACCGCTTTCGGCGTGAAGACGTGGCAAATATAGACATAAATTTCTAAACAACAAACTTTTTGCAACTTTTTCATCTTCAAATACCATAAAAAAGTCTTTGAGGGTGTAATCTCCAGAGATTATTTGCGCGATAGTTAGAGAAAAATATTTCCCTAGTTAGAGAAAAAGTTTTCCTTAGCACTCCAGCAAAACTCGCAAACACACAAAAAATATACATTTGCGCCATACCAAGCAGGTAGCAGGCTCAATATATGTTTGTTATTTTATCGTTTCTTTTTCGTTATATGTTCGATAGAAAATCGAAGGACTAACGAAGAACTATCGAAGAACTAACGAAGAACTAACGGAGAAATGTAGAGTCAACTTGCTCTTTGGTGGCTTTTAATGCCCTTTTTAGCACTTTTGCATCTATTTGAGGCGCCCCCAAGGGGAGGGAGACAAAAGACAACGGACAAAAGAATCTACTCGTCAACTAGTCAACTTAATAACTTTGTCAACTTGAAAAAGCGTTCTTTTCTTCACTTTTCACTCTTAACTCTTAACTTTTTCATATCTTTGCAGCATAATAATTGCTAAATGCTTTAACGTATGATTAGCAGGAAAGACGGATTCCAGGGGGAGCGGGCTGTGGTGCTGCCGCCGGTGATAGTGGAGATGGAGGAGAAGGATGACTTCTGCGAGGGGCTGTTCATCACGGACATCGGTTATTACCCGAAAGCGGAGCATCACCATCGTGTGAGAGAGGAGGGAGTGAATCAGTATGTGCTCATCTACTGCGTGGACGGCAGCGGGTTCTACGTGGTGGACGGCAAACGGCATGAGGTGAAGAAAAACCAGTACTTCATCCTGCCCATCGGCAAGCCGCACGAGTATGGCGCAACAGAAGGACACCACTGGACTATCTACTGGGTACACTTCCGCGGAAAGGCGGCTCACGTCTTTGCCGAGGGTGCCGCCACGCCGCAGACCATCAATGTAACGATGCGGTCGCGTATCAGCGAGCGTATCTACATCTTCGAGGAGATACTGACCACGTTGCACTTAGGCGACGGCATTGAGGACCTGCGCTACGCCAGCAGTCTGTTGTCCCACTTCCTGGCATCGATGCGCTACCTGGAACAGTTCCGCAGGGCAAAGACGGAGGAAGAGAGAGACATCGTGGAACAGGCTATACACTATATGCAGGAGAATATAGAGCAACACATCACGATGGACGATGTGCTGCGCTACGTGGGCTACTCGCAGAGCCACTTCTCCACGGTGTTCAAGAAGAAAACCGGCGTCAGTCCTATCACCTATATCAACCGCCTTAAAATAGAACATGCCTGTAGGCTGTTACGCACTACAGACATGAAAATCAATATGATTTGCTATAAGGTGGGTATCGAGGACTCGCTATACTTCTCGCGTCTGTTCTCGAAAATAATGGGAATGAGCCCGACGACTTATAAGTTAAAAATTAAAAGTTAAAAGTTCGCTTTGATGAATGTGCGGAACTGGCGGGCACCGAGGTGATTGTTGTCGAGGGCTTCGACCTCAGCCAGATACTTCAAGGCGCGTTCCTTGTCACCCATGCCGTAGTAACCGAGGGCGAGCATGTACTTGCAGTGGATGAGGTTCATCTCGTCGAGGTCGCCTTCCCATACCAGCAGGTCGGGTAGCGAAACGGCAAAGTAGTCCATCACCACATGGTCGAAGATGTGCTGTTTGCCGTAGTTGATGAGCTTGTTGAACAGCGAGCGAGCCTTATCCTCCTGACCCAATTTGCGATAGCAAAGGGCAGCATAGAATATCTTATCGGGCTTTGCATCGTTGTAGTACATAGCAGCTGCGGGCTCAGTAGGTCCTGCGGTGCCTTCCTCATAGCGTCCGAGGAAGTATAGGAAGTCATTGTCCTGCGAGCCATAGAGCTTGCCTTCGCCCAAGTGGTGCGGGAACACGAGGCATTCCTCCAAGAGTTGCCTGGCTTCTTGTAATTGAGAATTGACAATTGACAATTGAGAATTATCTGTTGGCTGTTGGCTCAAAATCTTTTTGGCAATCTCCAAACGACACATCTGATACTGTCCGCTCACCTTGCCTTCGCCACCCTCCCACGGATGGAAGATGCGGTTGTCGATGATTTCCTTGGCCTCTTCATAGCGACCCAGCATATTGAGCAGGGTGGCATGTTCGAGCACGAGGTCGTCGCGACGCTGGGTGAGCTCGGCATGCGCCTCGTAAAAGGCCAGACGCTCGGAATGTGGGCGGTGCAGGCGCTTGTAGAGCTGGTCGAGTTCCATGAACACACGCTCGTCGTTCTCGTCGAGTTGGAAAGCACGCTCCATATATTCGAGAGCCTCATCATGACGGCCTTGCTTATTGAAACGAGCAAGAGCAAGGTTGCGCCAAACGGTGGGGAACGAAGGATCGAGACGGGCAGAGAGTTCCCAGTTCTCGATGGCCAAATCATACTGCCTTGCTGCATAATACAAGCAACCCAAGTAATACGGTGCCTTTGATAATTGACAATTGACAATTGAGAATTGAGAATTAGCTGCTGCTTTGGCGGCTTCGAGGGCGATGATGTCCTCTGAGCGGTTGGGGAAGCAATAGGTGGAGTCGACAACCTCTGCTTTGGCCAGGGCATCCTGCTCGCCGCAGAAGGCAAAGAGGTAGTACCAGGTCATGGGCGATGTAGCTCCCTCCTCAATGGCAATCTGCCAGATGGCCTTAGCCTCGTCGATGAGACCAGCAGCAGCATAATCGAGAGCCAGCTCGTCGTAGTTCTGAGCCGATTTGCGCAGCATCTCTGTTATTTCCGCCAGTACTGCCTCATCACCAGTAAGCAGGTATTTTTCGTAACGACAACCGTAGTTGAAGAGGTCAAACGTCAGCGACTCATCGATGAGGGCGAGTGCCTCGTCCTTCTTATCCATATAGCGAAGGATGGATGCCTTCAGGGCACGAGCCTTGTGGTTGTGCCAGTTGTTGTTCATACAACGGTCTATTTCGCCGAGGGCATCCTCGTAGCGGCCTTGCATCACGCTAATCTTGGCGGCCTCGAAGTAGCCGGCATCTGCCCAGCCCTTGCTCCATGTGGCTTTCCAGAAGAGTTCGTAGGCTTCATCGACCTTACCCTGATACTTCAGGGCGAGTGCGAGGTTATAAAGCGGTTCACTATCGTAAGGATTGGGATTGCGCTTGATAGACAACTTGTAAGCTTTGCGCAGATACTGCTCAGCCTTATGGAAACGACCCTTGCGGATGAACCACAGACCCATTGCATTCAGACAGCGGATGTCGTTGGGGTCACGACGCAGAGCCTCCTCGTAGTAGTCGAGCGGATTCCAGGTGGCGTGACGATACTGCTCCAGATGGCGACCTGTGATGAGCAACTGCTCATTGGTCTTGATCTGTTCGGGCAACAGGGCAGCTTCTGCGCTGTCGGGGATAGGACGAATCTCGTCGCTCTCAGCATGCCAACTGAGTACGGAGCGCTCGCCGTATGGGAACTGCTTGCGAATCTCGAAGGTCAGTTCGTTCATCTTGGTACCCTTTACATCGATGGTCTCCACCAGCACTTTTTCGGGCGAGAGAGTCAAAATCTTCTTATAATATACCTCACCATTATCATTACGCAGGATGACGCAAACGTCCTGCCGGTTGGTGGCGAAGACCTTGAACTCCATCTTGCCGTCAGCCACCTCGTTGATATTGAACACGAGGTCTTTCGAAGCCTCTTTCACTATGCCCAGCTCGCGATAGGGCATGAAGTACTGAGTAAACATCTTCTCCTCGTAAGGCATCAGCCAGGTGAAGTCGGGCTGGTTCTCGGTATAGACACCTGCCATCAGTTCGATGTAGGGACGGAAACCTTCCTCTGCGAAGCCCCACTTCTGGCGCTCCTCTGGGGTTGACTCGTCGGTGAGGTTACGATCCCAAGCACGTCCGAAGTCGCCGTTACCCCAGGTCCACTGCTTCTTGCCAGGCGAGAAGTGGTGAGAGGCCACATGTAGCATACCAGCCTTGGTGTCGTTCTCATAACCTCCCTCAAAGTTGAAGCGCGAATTCACGCCCATATAGCTGGTCGGCACAAAGATGTTCTTGTAGTTCGAGATGTCCACACCTGCTGAATAGTCCATCTTATAATAGGTACCCGTAGCGATGGGAAACGACGATACGGCACGCTTGCCATGATCGAACACGGCATTGATGTCGGGTGGAAACACGCTCTGATAAGCATCGTTCACATAGACAGCGGGGTTGGCCCACCATAGGAAAGTCTGAGGCACGTCAGTGCGATTGTAGAAGCGACCCTTGATTTCCAAGTAGGCACAGCCGGGACGCAAGGTGAAACCAGCCATTCCTTTCTGGTGGAACATCTTCTCCATTTCGCTCATCCATACGCTGACACTGCCGTCGGCATTCTCCTCGATGCAGGTGTCAACAGGCATGAAGGTGGTGGGACGGTGGTGCTGCGGCCAGTTGAACTCAATGCCGCCACTGATCCAAGGACCAAGCAGACCAACGAGGGCTGGTTTGATGACGTGGTTGTAGTACACAAAGTGGCGCTGCTTAATTTTATCGTAAGCCATCTGCACACGTCCACCCAGTTCGGGCAGAATCATCACCTTGATATACTCGTTCTCGATATAAACGGCCAGATAATCCTTATCCACCTTCTCATCACTCATCGTCTCAATAACGGGATAAGGATAGACTACACCACTCGACCCCTGATAAACACGTTTCTCCAGGAACATCGGGTTCTTCTCGGGCTTTCCTACTTCGTAGGTGGGAATAGTCACGATTTCTCTCCAAGCTTTAACCATTGTTGTTTATCTAATTACTCTGATTACTTTGATTATTTATCAACTCCTTCTCCAGCTCCTCCAGGCTCTTTCCCTTCGTTTCTGGACAGTTGCGGAAAAGATAGATAAAAGCACACATGCAGATGCCGCTATAAATCCAGAACGTACCGCTGCTACCCAAGGCCGCATTCATAGAGGGGAATGAGAAGGTAAGCGTGCAACAGCCCACCCACAGAGCAAAGGTACAGGTGGCCATAGCGATACCACGCACACGATTGGGGAATATCTCGGCCAACAGCGTCCAGGTTACAGGACCTAACGTCATGGCGTAAACAGAGATGGCGGCTACTACCAAGGCTACCATCAGCACGCCCGTAAGGCCCATAAAGTAACAGGTGCCAAGGGTGAAGTAAATCAGTCCCAGTCCGCCCGCGCCAATCAGCATGAGGGTACGGCGGCCCCACTTTTCGATGGTATAGAGTGCCACGAAGGTAAACACCACGTTGGCGATACCTGTGATGACAATATTGATAAACATACCATCCACATCGAAGCCCGCACCTACGAAAATCTCATGCGCATAGTTGAAGATGACATTCGTGCCGCACCACTGCTGGAATACAGCTACAACCAAACCTAACAGCAATACCTTGCCGTATTTGTGCTGGAAGAGTTCGCCCAATCCTGCCTCCCTTCTCCCTTCTTTAACCTTTAACCTTTCACCTTTAACCTTTAAAAAAACCGGACTCTCGGGGATAAAGAAACTCATCAGCAGGAACAACGCGGCAGGCAATGTTTCGGCCCAGAACATCCAACGCCATCCCCACGCCAAATTCCAAGCCTGAGACTCGGCCACAGTGGTATCGCGCGCCAACAGCATGTTGACGATCTGCGCACCCAGAATGCCTAATACGATGGTCATCTGATTGAGACTCACCATGCGTCCACGAATCTCAGCCGGACTTACCTCGGCAATATACATAGGTGCCAAGGCCGAAGCCACACCAATACCTACACCACCCACAAAGCGGGCTATATTAAACAATATGAAGCTATTAAACAAACCTGTAGCGACAGCCGAAACCGTAAAGAGCACTGCAGAAAACATCAGCAGGGGCTTACGACCATACCTATCGGCAGCACCGCCTGCCACCATTGCACCTATCAGACAACCAACAAGGGCAGTGGTCATCGCCACACCCTGCATAACAGGTGAGTCGGCAATGCCAAAGTATAACTCATAAAAAGGCTTTGCACCGCCAATCACCACCCAGTCGTAGCCAAAGAGCAGACCGCCCATGGCCGACACAGCACAGATGAAATAGAGGAATCCTTTATTAAATCCTTGCATAACACTTCACATTTTGTTCTTTCCGGGTGCAAAGATACGGCATTTTCTACATCTGCAATATGGAAAAAACACCGCAAGAATATGGACTATTTTACGCACCATAAAAAACGCCATCATTTTCGTACGGTTTTATGCTGTCAAAGCACATAAAAAGCACAGACGGCTACCTTTTTCGGGTAGCCGCCTGTGTATCTGTTGTCACTTAATCCTTACACGAGGAAGGTGGCAACGAGAGCCAAGATGGCGTAGAACTCGGGGAGAGCGGCGTAAATCATCGTGTTGGTCTGAACATCGTGACCCTGAGCCATACCCTGAATACCTGCAGCACAGATCTTGCCCTGACGGATGCCGGAGAGCAGACATGCCAAACCTACACCGAGACCGATGCCGAAGAGTAGGGGGCCTTCCGTGGCAACATCACGACCTGCCATCATCATGAAGGCGATGAAACCATACAGACCCTGAGTGGCAGGCAAGGCGCAAAGCACCATATAACCGGAAGCCTTGGAGGGATCCTTCTTGAGAGCACCTTCTGCAGCCTGTCCTGCGATGGTGGTGCCATAACTGCTACCGATACCGGCCAAACCCAACATAAGTCCGAGACCGAGATAACCAAGTAATTGTTCCATAAACGTTTTGTTTTAAATATTATTTTTTAATTGATAATTGACTGTTGATAATTTACATTACGCACTCTGCATTCTGCAACGGTTCATATCCCGTACCCTTGCCTTCATAGCCGGAGTTCTTGAAATACTCCACGAAATTCAGACGCAGAGGATGCACGAAAGCCGAGATGGCAGAGAGCAGCAGGTTGAGGGTGTGACCGATGAAATATATCAGCCAGGCAGCAACCAAAATACCTTGAGCCGCCATCATATCACCAATCTGATTGAAGGCACTGCCCAGAGCACCGCCCGCCAGACACAGGGCATAAAGACGCACATAGGAGAGCACGTCGCCCAGAAGTCCAGAGGCCATATTATAGGTGTCGTAGAGACCGGCCAAAGGATTGATGATAAGAGCCTTCAGGGGCGATGACTTGAGACGCCCGATATTGTTGAGCAGATAGATGCCCACCGCACTCACGGCTCCGATACCGATGATGACGAAACGCGTGGTTTCGGGAGAGAGAGTACCCACCATTGAGAGCGTACCCACGATGATACCTCCGATGAGAAGCAGGTTCCAGGCCCACGTGCTAAGCGTAGCAGAGAGTCCCTCCTTGGCGGTGTAGAGTATGGCCTTGACCATCATGGCAATACACAGATGCACCACACCGATGATGATGGCAGCCGCCATCTGGAAGGAATAGTTGGTGCCGGGGAACTTACCGCCCACAAAGGCGTAGTAGTCGTGCAAAGGTGTGCCGTCGGGGACATAGTCGATGATGCTGAGACCGAAGAAGGTGCCCAGGGCCAGACCCACCAATGTGGTCGCCACACCGAGGGTGAACACCATATCGCCGCAACCGTGGAGCATCTCGCCCACAACGGGAGTCTTACGCGCCTTGCCCATAATCTCAAGCAGGCCATAGAGCGTGATGATGATGCCGTAGCCTCCGTCGCCCATACAGATGGCGAAGAAGAGGGTGAAGAACGGAGCCACAATGGGCGTGGGGTCCCACTCATTGTAACAGGGGAACCCGTACATGCGCGTGAGGCGCTCGAACATACGATTGAAGCGGTTGTTGTGAAGCTGAATTGGTACGTTGTCCGTAGCCACAGGGTCTCGCATCTCATAGTACGCCTGTTCCTTGGAGAGGAATGCTGAGATATTCTTCTCCTCCTTCACAGGGAACCACCCTTCCATCACCACCACCGTGTCGAGGGCTGCACGCTGTGTCTTCAGCGTAGCCTCCTCGCGCGCCACAGCGCTCTCGATTTCTCCCTGCAGGGCTATGATGTCACCTATGTTGTCTTCCGCTATCTTGTTGCGCTCAAACTCCAGAGCATCGCGCTGGGAAGTAAGAGACGCTATCTCGCGCTCCACCTCATCTAACGACATCTCCGGCAGACGCAGCGACTGCGCAGCGACGCGCTCACTCTCCTGCCCTTCTATGTCGAAGGTGAGGAAATACACGAAACGCTTGTCACGGTTGATAACCAAAGACGTATATTCGGGGAACTTCTCATCGAAACGGCTTGCGGATGCAATACGGTAGTGCTCGCGGATGCCAGCATCGTGCAGCTTCTTCATCATCGCCTTGTCGATGGCACCCCACGGGCGCAAGTCCTCTGCATCGCGCTGCAACTGCTCCATACGGGGCGTAATCGCTGCGAGAGAGGCTCCTATCTCCTGCACGCGGCGTACCAGTTTCATCGCCTGCGATGCCTCGATACTCTCCGTCACTCCGGCATTGCCCACAGGAACATCCTCAAGGAAGACACCCGCGAGCTGCTGCAGCGAATAAAGCACATCCTTCACATCACGTTCCTGCTGACGTAGCGTACGCAGCGTGGCGGGTTCCGCCATCGTCTGGTCGCCCGACTTCTGAATGTGTACCACACCCAAAGCCTGCAAGTCGTGAAGGAAGCTGTCGTATTCCTTGTGGTAGACAAGGAACGTAAGTTTTTTCATCCTCTCAATCATACGGCTTCCTCCTCCATCTGATTTACTGCACGCTTCTGCTGCAGGGACTTCAATATCTTTTGGGACGACTTGGAGAGGTTCTCCTCGTCCTCCATGAAACGCTTAATCTTACGCACGGCTTCCTGGAATCCCGGTATCTGCACCTTCTCGAAGAGGTTGACCTTCTGGGTAGTCTTCTTGCGCGCATGGTCGAGCAGCGTCAGTTTGGCTAACACGAACTCGCGCTCCACAGCCGTCTTGGCAAGCCCCTCGAGCAGTTTGATGCCGTCGAAGTACCATTTGGGCGCGGAGAAAAGTCCGAAGGGCTTTGCATCCAGGCGTATGGCAGAGAGCACAGGAACGCGCACACCGGCTATCTTCTTGACACCGAGCTCCACATCTTTGAGCGACACAAGGGAGGTGTCGAATTCACCCCAGAGGGCGAACATCGCCTCGTAGCCGTCTATCTGCTGCTGCAGCTTGCGCTCCAGGGCATCGGCCTCCTCCTTGCATTTCTTCACCTCAAGGCGCAGCGCCGTCTCCTTGCTCTTGATGATGGGCAGAGTGCGCTGGCGCATCTTGAGGTTCTTCTCAAGCTGCTGGAGCGATGTCTTATTGTATTGAAACTTTATCATTATGTTAGTTGACGAGTTGACGAGTTTACAAGTTGACGAGTGATTTGTATATGACAAGAGAGTTTTTCCAGAAATGAAACAACTTGTCTACTTGTCAACTTGTGTACTTGTCAACTTATTTCCAGTAAATGTCGGTGAATTCTTTCTTAATATTAACTTCTTCGAGTTTGAAATACTTGCGGAAAAGGCCCCACGTCACATCGAGCATCTCCTCTGTGTTGAGGTTCACATCGATGGCGAGCAACTTGTCGGCATACTCCTTGGCGAAGTCCAGACAGCGGTTGTCGTAATCGGTGAGGTCGAAACCGTTCTCCAACTTCGTCTTTGCATTGGCTGCATCGGCATACAGACGGATTGCTGCGTTCATCACCTGAGAGTGGTCCTTGCGTGTCTTCTTACCTGCCACGAGCTGCTTCAGACGCGAGAGCGAGCGGAACGGGTCGACAATGACCTTACCGATGTCGGAATCGCGACGCAGGTAGAGCTGACCCTCCGTGATATAACCCGTGTTATCGGGCACGGCGTGTGTGATATCACCGCCGGAGAGCGTTGTCACGGCAATGATGGTGATACTGCCGCCGCCCACACTTTCGGGGAACTGCACAGCCTTCTCGTAAATCTTTGCCAGGTCGGAATAGAGCGAACCGGGCATTGAGTCCTTAGAAGGAATCTGGTCCATACGGTTGGACACGATAGACAGGGAGTCGGCATACGATGTCATATCGGTGAGGAGCACAAGTACCGTCTCATGCTTCTCCACAGCAAAATACTCTGCTGCCGTGAGTGCCATGTCGGGCACGAGGAGTCGCTCCACAGCGGGGTCTTCCGTAGTGTTGATGAAGGAGATGATGCGGTCGAGGGCACCGGCTCCTGCAAACGTGTTGCGGAAGAAATAGTAGTCGTCGTTGGTCATACCCATACCGCCGAGGATAATCTTGTCGGCCTTGGCGCGCATTGCCACCATTGCCATCACCTCATTGAAGGGCTGGTCGGGGTCGGCGAAGAACGGTATCTTCTGACCGGACACCAGTGTGTTGTTGAGGTCGATACCTGCGATACCCGTAGCAATCAGTTCTGACGGCTGCTTGCGACGCACAGGATTCACGGACGGTCCGCCGATGGGCACTTCCCTGCCCTCAATCTCCGGTCCTCCGTCGATGGGTTGTCCGTAGGCATTGAAGAAACGTCCTGCCAACTGGTCGCTCACCTTCAGCGAGGGCGACTTGCCGAGGAACGTCACTTCTGCATTGGTCGGAATACCGCCAGTGCCTTCAAACACCTGCAAGGTGACATCGTCACCCATGATTTTCACCACCTGAGCCAAACGCCCGTTGATGGTAGCCAATTCGTCATATCCCACGCCCTTTGCCTTAAGAGAACAGGTGGCCTTGGTGATTTGGCTTATCTTCGTATATACTTTCTGAAATGCTTGTGCCATAATCGTAGAATGTCAAATGTTTAATGTTAAATATCATTTGCATTCAAGCATATTATCAATTTGCTTGATATAATCATAATACTGTTCGCTCTTGAAGGCGGAATAGTTCATCTGCTTGCAGAGGTTTATCATCTTCTTGAAATAGTCCGTCACATCGAGGAACGTGTCGAACGAGTAGTCTTCCTTGTCGCAGATGCGGGTCACAAGATTCAGTATCTCCTCCTGACGCTCCAACGGAGTCACAGCATCCACCTCATCGAAGGCATCCTGCTGGAGAACGACGTAGTCGATAACCTCCGACTTCCAAAACGTTACGTGATACTCAACAGGAACGCCGTCGTCACCGAGAATATTTATCTGCTCAGCAATTTCCTTACCGCGCTGCATACGTGTCTTCAGTTTCTGCACCTTAGGAATCCACTCCTCGTTGATATGCTGCTTGATGTATTCCGCGAATTCGGGATATTCCAGATATTTCGAATAGGAATCAATGGGATTCACGGCCGGGTAGCGTTTCTTGTCGGCACGATCCTGCTCCAGAGCATAGAAGCAGCGAGCCACCTTCTTGGTGTTTTCCGTCACGGGTTCCTTCAGGTTACCACCTGCAGGAGACACCGTACCGAGGAACGTGACACTGCCCACCTCGCCGTTATTGAGATACACATATCCGGCACGTCCGTAGAAGTTTGCCACGAGAGCACCGAGGTCCATCGGAAATGCGTCGGGACCGGGAAGTTCCTCCATACGGTTGGACATCTCGCGCAGAGCCTGTGCCCAGCGGCTGGTGGAGTCGGCCATCAGGAGCACGCGCAAGCCCATCGAACGGTAGTATTCAGCCATTGTCATAGCGGTGTAGACAGATGCCTCACGGGCAGCCACCGGCATGTTTGACGTGTTGGCGATGATGATGGTGCGTTCCATCAGTTTGCGTCCTGTGTGGGGGTCTACCAGTTCAGGGAATTCAGAGAATATCTCCACCACCTCGTTGGCACGCTCACCGCACGCAGCGATAATCACGATGTCGGCCTCTGCCTGCTTGGAGATGGCGTGCTGGAGCACCGTCTTACCCGTACCGAAGGGACCGGGAATAAAACCCGTACCGCCTTCCACAATGGGGTTAAAGGTGTCTATCGTACGCACTCCCGTCTCCAGAAGTTTGAAGGGACGAGGCTTCTGTTTGTAGTTTGTCATTGCGAACTTCACAGGCCAGTGCTGCACCATATCCACCTTGAGTTCCTCGCCCTTCTCTGTGAGGAGCACGGCGATGGTGTCGTGTATCTTGTACTTGCCAGCGGGCTTAATGCTCTTCACCGTGGCAACACCCTCCATCTGGAAGGGCACCATAATCTTCAGCGGCTGGTGGTTCTCTTCCACCTTACCCAGCCAGTCGCTCTGCATGACGCGGTCGCCGGCCTTTACGATTGGTTCGAAATCCCATTCACGGTCGCTGTCGAGAGGTTCGGTATACTGTCCGCGCTTGAGGAATACGCCCTCCATCTTGTCAAGGTCGTTCTGCAGACCGTCGTAGTTCTTACTCAGCATGCCGGGACCCAGCTGTATCTCCAGAGAATGTCCCGTGAACTCAGCCTCGGCTCCCACTTTCAGGCCTCGTGTGCTTTCAAAGACCTGAACGTAGACATCGCTGCCCACAATCTTGATGACCTCCGCCATGAGACGGTCACCGCCCGTGGTGATGTAGCATATCTCACCTTGGAGAACCGGTCCGTCCACACGGAGTGTGACCATGTTGCTCACTACGCCACTTACTGTTCCTTTTGTCATATCTTATTGTCGTTTTATTTTTCGTTCTTATTGTATCTGCCTTCCGACCTCATGTCGAATGCATCTTCCGTCTTGGGCATGTAGGCGGTAAACTCTGCAGGCACTGTGGCCTCTTTGCGCAGTCCCTCGATGATTTGAGTGAAGCGTTCCCTGCCCTGTTCGGGGTCAAGGATAGCCCATCGTTCCAGCATCTCGGCCTTCAGAAGGTAGGCATAGAGAGCATCCACGTTGAAGGGTTCGATGAAGGTCTCGTCCTCTATCCACACCCATTTGAGGGCATCGATGCGACGCTCCTTCTGCACAGGGTCCGTTTCAGCATCTATCTCCTTGAGTCTGGCAAACAAGTCGTCATCCACATCTGCGGCATCATATCCGTAGGTGTATTGCTCCACGGGCCATCCCTGGCGCTCGCAGATGAGTGCCGTGAGCGTGTTGGCAATATCCAGATTGAGCGCAGCCCAGCGACCCACAAATCCTGTGCCCTTGGACTTCAGATAGTTCCAGTAGCGCAGCATCAGTGCGTCCTCAGGGAAATATCCGGCCTCTCCCTTCCGCTCGAAATACTCTCTCACAAAGGGCGCCATGAACGAGGGGAAACGGGCATCGTCCTGGAATTCGTCTTCCAGCGCATCGGCTATCATCTCCTGCAAGTCCTTCTTCGCCCAGTTGCTTCCGTAGGGCAGTTCTGCAAGATTGTCCTCCAGCAGAATCTGCAGGTTTTTGCAGTCGCCTTTGAGGAAGAAGAGTTCAAGCAGATGCATATCACGCCCCACATCCTCCATCTGGTCATCAATCATCTCGTGCAGCTCCCGGGTGGATACGGCTGCGTCTGTTGATTCCAGTTTAAGGTCGGGCAGTCCTGCCAGCAAATAATAGTATTCAGCCATCTTTTTCAGAAAAGCATGTCGATAAGTTCCGGACGCAGGAAGTTCTTGAAATAAGCCTCAAACTGCTCCTCGCCGAAATCCACGCGATAGGCACCGTCCTTGGGACTTACTGTTATCATGGTGTCCTTGCCGTTCACCTTCTCGATTGTCACGCCCTTGTCCAACAGCGCCTTTGCCTGCTTTGCGAAATATACCTTGAGGGCGTCGGCTTCCTTGGCGGATATCACTACGGGTTCGTCGCTCACCCATTTCTCTGCCAGCGCTACAGCGAACTTGCCGAGGAAATCCTTGTCGCCGGCGAGCGATGCGGCAGCCTCCTTCGTTATCTTGTCTGTCAGTATGTTTGCCACCTCGCTCTTGAGTGCGTTGAGAGCCTGTGCTGTATAGAGCTTCAACTCATTGCGGGTATTCTTGTCCAACTCCGCAGCGGCCTTCTTGGCAGCCGTTTCCGTAGCAGAGGCCGTCTCTTTGGCTTCCGCGATAATCTTTGCGGCCTCAACCTGCGCCTTCTCAATTATCTGCGCAGCTTCTGCCTGGCCTTTTTCCACACCTTCGCGATAAATCTTTTCGGTGAGTTCTTGCAGTTTTTCCATAAGGATGATATGTTTTTTATATAATTATTAGCACTTTTCCGTGCAAATATAGAAAAAAAGCAAGAATTACCCGAAGCCGCAAGTGGAGTATTTTTTGCAATAATAAGTTTTTTTTGTATTTTTGCATCCAATGAATACGAAAAACGTAGCCATACTACTCGCCGGAGGCTCAGGGAAACGCTTCGGAGCAGACAAACCCAAGCAGTTTCTTCTCATGAACGGGAAGACCATCCTCGAGCACAGCATAGAGGCGTTCCACCGCAGCGACCTCATCCATCGCATCATCATCGTGGTGCACAGGGATTATGTCGACGAAGTGAAGCGTCTTTCCGCCTCCTACCCGAAGGTGACCGATGTCGTTCCCGGAGGCAGCGAGCGCTACGAGAGCAGTCTGCACGCCCTGGATGTCTGTACCGGCGGAGACGAGTATCTGCTCTTCCACGATGCCGTGCGACCGTTCGTCTCACCGTCTCTCATCGCCCGCCTCATCGAAGCGGGTGAAGGCACACGCTGCGTGGCTGCCGCACTGCCCTCCACCGACACCATAGTGAGAGCCACTCCCGACGGACGTCTCGTTGAGACACTGCAGCGCAGTGAACTCTGGAACATGCAGACTCCCCAGTGTTTCCCGCAGAGCGTCATACGCAAGGCCTACGACCTAGGACTGCAGGACCCGTCATTCTCCCCCACCGATGACTGTGGCGTGGTGATGCACTATCTTCCCGATGTGCCCATCCAACTGATTCCCGGTGAGGCAGGCAATATAAAAATCACATATCCCGAAGACTTGAAGTGAACGTCCTGATGCTCTTTTTCAACCGCGTAGACCATTTCTCCCGAGTTTGGGCGGAGGTGAAGAAGGCGCGTCCCGACAAACTCTTCCTTTATCAGGACGGACCCAGAGGCGACCACGACGACACGCCGGGCATCCTGGCCTGCCGTGCCCTCGTCGCCGACGAGAATATCGACTGGCCCTGCGAGGTCCACCGCCTCTATCAGCCGCATAACTACGGATGCGACCCTTCCGGCTTCATGTCGCAGCGATGGGCCTTCTCGCAGGTGGACCGCTGCATCGTCTTAGAGGACGACGTCGTGCCTTCGCAGTCATTTTTCCGTTTTGCCGAGGAGATGCTCATCCGCTATCAGGACGACGAGCGCGTCACACTCATTTCCGGGTTCAATACCGATGAGGACAGCAGCCGCTATCCCTCCTTCTCCGAATACTGCGGCGAGAGCGACTATTTTTTTACACGGGCCTTCTCCATCTGGGGCTGGGCGTCATGGGCGCGTGTGGTGAACAACTGGGACGGCGACTATCGTTTCGTCTCCGACCCCTCCGTATTCCGCCAACTGAAGGACAAAGTGCGTCTGTATCACCAGCGCCGCGATATGCCACGCATGTGTCAGGCTCACGCTGCCTCCGGAAAGCAGTATTTCGAGAGCATATTCTGGTCGTATATGCTTCTTCACGACGGACTCGCCGTCATGCCGCGCCTCAATCTCATCAACAATATCGGGATGGAGAACGGCGCCCACTACGCCACACAACTGGAACTCATGCCGCGCCGCCTCAGGGAGCAGTTCACGATGCAGCGCCACGAACTCCAGTTTCCCGTCACGCATCCTCTCCACGTAACTGAATATCCCGACTACCAGCGCCGCTATTATCTGCGCAACGCATGGAACGCCCCCTGGCGTAAGGTGCAGTATTCCCTCGAGGAACTCGCCCTCAATCTCCGCCGCGGCAACCTGCGCAACATCATATCAGCCGTAATCAAGAGAATCAAGAAAATATGTCATCTTTCCTCCTACAGTTAAACCGCATCCGTCTGGCCATCGCCAAGCGCACGGGACTTTCCCAGAAGTCCGGTCGCACCTATGCAGCATGGCTCGCGAAGGGACATATCCAGCATCCCCTCATCACCTTCATTGTAGAGAGCCACAATAAGAGTCTTGAGGTGTGCCATTTCCTCCGGAGTCTGCGCCAGACCCCCGATGCCGAAATCATAGTCATCGACGACGGCAGTTCGCTGTCACACACCCGCCGGCTGGCACGTGAGCTCACCGGTGCCAACGAATACCTTTTCCGCGCCAACGACCTCTATGAGAACATCACCTACGACCGCTGCCTCCACATGGCCACGGGTCAGTACGTATGCCTCCTTCAGGACGATGACGATATGCCGGACGCCACGTGGGTGAAGCGTGCCGTGATGCTTTTTCAGGAGCATCCCCGTATGGTCATCCTCGGCGGTTATCAGGGGCGCGACATCACGTTCTGCCTCAAGGACGGCGAGAAGGCCTATGAGGCCGTCAACAGCATGCAGGGCGACTTCTCTTTCTGCATGTCCGTCAACCGTGCTCCGATGTGGGTGCGCCGCGACCTTTTCCTGGAGCACCTCCGCCATATTGACTACCGCTTTGCGCCCTTCCAGAGCGACGACTACGAGCTCTGCCTGCGCGCCTGGAGTTGCGGTCTGCAGGTGGGATGGTACGACGCCCGCTTCACGAGTCTCTCGGCTGGAGGAATGCGCCTCTACAACAACGCATTCACCCGTGAGATGACCCGCCGCAACGCGCCTCTTCTCTACGACCTCTACCACGACCGCACCGACAGCATACGCAGGAAGGTTGCAGAGGCTAACGAAAAACTATCCGCATCATGATATACGTCATAACAGGTATTATAGCACTCCTCGCAGGTGCCGGTCTCGGCTACCTCTATGCCACGCTGCGCGAACGCAAGCGCACGGAGCCGCTCCAGACGGATATCGCCCGTCTGCAGGCTGCCCTCGAGGCGCAGGAGCAGAGCGCTACCGCCACTCTCAGTGCGCAGAAGACACACAGCGAAGAGACACTTGCTGCACAGAAAGCCGCCGGTGAGAACGCACTTGCCTTGCAAAAGTCGCACTACGAGGAACTGCTGCGCAGTCAGCAGAAACATTTCGAGGAGACGCTCTCTCGCGTCACAACCGAGATAAAACTCTCCACCGACGAGATGCTCAAGGAGCGCCAGAAAGAGTTCGCCGAGACATCCACGCAGGACATCACAAAGATTGTCACGCCGCTCAGGGAGAGCCTCCACAAGATGATGCACCAGAGCGAACTGACGATGCGTTCTGCCGACGAACTGGTGCGTGTGCTCCACCACGGCAGCAAGGTGCAGGGCGACTGGGGCGAGACCATCCTCGACGAACTCCTCGAGAGCCAGGGACTCACGCGCGGCGTACACTACGACATACAGTCCTCCATACGCGAGTCCACGGGTCAGACGGTGCGCACGGATTCAGGTGCCATGCTGCGTCCCGATGTCATCCTCCACCTCGACCACCAGCGCGAGGTCATCATCGACTCCAAAGTCTCGCTCACCTCGTTCATCGACTTTGTCAACGCCGAGACGGAGGCCGAGCGCCAGCAGTATCTGAGGGGCCATGTGGAGTCGCTCGAGAACCATGTCAAACAACTTGCCCGCAAGGATTATTCCTCATACATCCAGCCCCCGAAGGTGCGCATGGACTATGTCATCATGTTCGTGCCCAACACGGGTGCCCTGTGGACGGCGCTGCGCGAGCGTCCCGACCTTTGGCGCAGGGCGATGGAGCGCAATGTGTTCATTGCCGACGAACAGACACTCTTTGCCGCTCTGCGCATCGTCTCTCTCACATGGAAGCAGATAGAACAGGCTGAGAACCAGCAGCGCGTCTTCTCCCTCGCCACCGAGATGATGGACCGCGTGGGCCAGTTCATGAAGAAATACCAGCTCATCGGCAAGGCTCTCGATACTGCAGCCAAGGCCTACGAGGAGGGCGAGCGCAAGCTGCAGCCCACCGGACAGAGCATCCTTCAGACCTGCGCCAAGCTGCAGAAGCTCGGTGCCAAGCAGAGCAACGTGAATCCCCTTCCCAAATTAGAAGAAAATCCAGAATCTTGAATACACTCGACTTTACAGCCATCCGGGAACAGTTTCCCATCCTCTCCCGCAAGATTTACGACAAGTATCCCCTTGTCTATCTTGACAACGCCGCCACGACACAGAAGCCTCGCCTTGTGGTGGAAGCCATGTCGGAGGAATACTACAACGTGAATGCCAACGTGCACCGCGGCGTGCATTTCCTCTCCCAGCAGGCCACCGACCTCCACGAGACCGCCCGCGAACGCGTGCGCCAATTCCTTAATGCACGGAACACCTGCGAGATCGTCTTCACGCGGGGCACCACCGAGAGCATCAACCTCGTTGCTACGTCGTTGTCCAGGCTGAAAGGCATCGGCGACGCTCCCGAGGTCATCGTCTCTTCGCTGGAACACCATTCCAACATCGTCTCTTGGCAGCTTGCCGGATTCCGTCTCTGCGTCATCCCCATGAGCGACGACGGACACCTTGATCTGGAGGCCTACGGGCGCCTCTTCACGGAGCGCACCTGCCTTGTCTCCGTCACCCACGTGAGCAATGTGCTCGGCGTGGAGACTCCTGTCGGTGACCTCGTACGCATAGCCCACGCCCACGATGTACCCATCCTCATCGACGGAGCACAGAGCGCACCGCACCGTCTCATCGACGTGCAGGCTCTCGACTGCGACTTCTTCGCCCTCTCCGGCCATAAGATGTATGGTCCCACCGGCATTGGCGTGCTCTACGGCAAGGAGGCGTGGCTCGACCGTCTGCCTCCCTATATGGGCGGCGGCGAAATGATAAAGAACGTATCCTTCGAGCACACCACCTTCAACACCCTTCCCTATAAGTTCGAGGCCGGCACCCCCGACTATATCGCCACCACGGGTCTTGCCCGTGCTATCGATTTCATCGATGAAATCGGAATGGATACCCTGCGTACCCATGAGGAAGATCTTACACGCTATGCCGTGGAGCGCCTCTCAGGGATAGAGGGCATGCATATCTACGGCCACAACCCCTCCACGGGGCAGATGCCCCACGGCGTCATCTCCTTCCAGCTGGGCAACATACACCATCTGGATATGGGCACCCTGCTCGACCGCCTCGGCATTGCCGTGCGCACAGGTCACCACTGTGCCGAACCTCTCATGCGACGTCTCGGCATCGAGGGCACCTGTCGTGCTTCATTCGCTCTCTACAACACACGCGAGGAAGTGGACCTTCTCGTCTCCGCCATCGAGCGCGTCAAATCCATGTTCTGATGCTAAGCCTGTCCCTTCTCCCCGGTCGTCTTGAGGCTGGTTGCGACGAGGTGGGTCGCGGCTGTCTGGCAGGTCCCGTCTATGCGGCGGCTGTCATCCTGCCTCCCGACCTTGATGTGTCACGGAGCGAACTGCGCCGTCTCAACGATTCCAAGCAGCTCTCCGAGAAGGCACGTTATGAGTTGCGCCCCGTCATCGAGCGCGAGGCTCTTGCGTGGGCTGTGGGTGTGGTGGACAACAGGGAGATAGACGAGATAAATATCTTACGGGCTTCCATCCTCGCCATGCACCGTGCTCTCGACCAACTGAAAACGCGCCCCGAGTTCATCCTTGTGGACGGCAACCGCTTCTACACCTATCACGAGCCCTCCACCGGCACTGCTGTACCCCATCAGACCATTGTCAAGGGCGACGGCAAGATGATGGCTATTGCCGCTGCTTCTATTTTGGCGAAAACCTATCGGGACGACTATATGACACAGCTTCATGAGGAGTTTCCCGCCTATCATTGGGACGAGAACAAGGGGTATCCCTCCGTGGCTCATCGCGATGCCATCCGCCGTTTCGGCACCACTCCTCACCACCGTCTCACCTTCCAGCTCCTTCCCCCCACCCAGCTGGAGTTCGACTTCCCGGAGTAGTCATTTGGGTACGAAATTACTTCGTCAATCCAGATGGAAGACCTCTTGAAGAGGAACGGTGACAGGGGAGTTGTCGGGATTTGTATCCATGATGTCCTTCATGTAGTCCCACCACTTGAGCGTCACCTCATCAGCGACAGAGGCATCTTGCGTATTGGCAGCACCGTCGGCCACTTCTTGATAACCGAAGAGGAAATTACTCTCCTTGTCCCAATAGATGCTATAGTTGGACACACCAGCATCCTTTATCATCTTCTTGAGTTCCGGCCACAACGCAGCATGACGCCGCTCATATTCCTTCTCAAAACCAGGTTTGAGAAACATCTTAAAAGCAAAACGCTTCATTGTAAAGGTTAAAGGTTAGAGGTTAAGGGTTAAGGGGTTAACAGGGACGCTTTGTGGGCAGGTGGAACACGTCCTGTACTTCCTTCATCTCCGCCTGAGTCATTCCATCAGGTTCGGAGCCCATATTACGTGCACACATGTAGATATTGGCAGCCTTGCACAATACGTCTGTCTGATCAAACGCATCCATTATATCAACGCCTACAGCCACTGTACCGTGCTTCTCCCAAAGTACGACATCATGGGTCTTAATCTGTTCCAAAGTGGCCTCTGCCAGATGCACGCTACCGGGCAAAGCATAGGGAACAATGCCGATACCTAAGGGTGCGAAAGCCAACGTTTCCGGAATCATGGACCACAATATTCTTGTCATCTCATGACCTTTGAGGAAGCGCTGAATATGACTCATGGCAACCAGTTCGATGGGATGAGTATGAAGCGTTGCCTTATAGCAACTGCCGGTCTCCAACAGATGATTTTGGAGGGCAAGATGTGTGGGCAGTTCGGACGTGGGGCACACGGGCTCGTCTGCGATAATCTCATACGATGCACAATCGTCGCAGATGCGAACGATGGAACCGTTCTGCATGGGAGCCTTGGCAAGGTCGCGCATGCGCTTGCCCGTACCTTTACAATAAAAATACTTACCCTTGAGATACGGAAGCGTCATACCAATCTGTACAACAGGAGCTATGGCGGGAAGTGCCTTGCATTCGTCGTCCATAAACTCTGTTACATTGACAGTGATGTTACCTCCGTTGCGCTCAGCCCAACCTTTCTGCCAGAGATATCCGGTGACTTCGGCCACCTGATCAATGACAGCCTTCAAAGCGGGGCGGCCTTCTAGAATGCTTTTCATATATTTTGTTGTTATGTTATTTCGTTATTACGTTATTACGCGACCTTAATCAATAATTGTCACCGTAGCGTTCGCGTGTGATTTGTTCCAGCGACTTACCGCGTGTATTTGGGCAACCGGCAACACCCACGATGAGGGACGTCAGGAGAAGTGCAATCATACACCATGCGGCAACGGTGAAGCCTTCGCCGTTCTCTCCGTAGATAACGGTGAATATTATGCCCCAAACAGCCGACAGACCGCGCACGACAAAGAACATCAGTCCCTGAGCTCCGGCACGGAACTTGGCAGGGAACAGCTCAGAGCCCCACAGGGCATAGAATATCTGCACCGAGAGACCGCTCTGTATGCCCCACAACAAGGCGAAAGCCCAAAGCACAGCCGATGAATTGACTCCGACTGTGACGATGAGCACCCATGCGCTGATAGCCACTATGAGTCCTGCGATATATACGAGTTTGTGACTTGTGCGATCAAGAACAAACGAGAGGCCGAAGGTGGTGACCACCGTTGCCATCCACTGTGTGCTGGCTATCCAGTTGGCCTGCTCATTGCTGATTCCTCCGGCGGTCTCATAGATGTGAGGCAGGAAAAAGCCCAAAACGGAAGCAACCAGATTCCATGTGAGATAAATGATAGCCAGATACAATGCCGTACGCAGCGCAATACCGTTCTGGAAGAGCACACGGATGTTGTCCAGCAGACCAGTACGGTTGCCGCCAACCTGATTCGCCTCATACTCAGCACTCTCCTGCAGTCCGCGCTGAAGATTCCATGCAATAAAGGCCACAGCAAGCAGCGAGAAGAATACGCAGCGTGAACTAAACACATTAACGGCCTCCTCAGACATATTGCGACCGCCTACAAGATGAGCAAGACTCTCCACCCAACCGAAGAGATAGCCGTCGGGGGCAAAGAACATACCCAAAAGCAGTATGACCATGGGACCGACACCCCACGACATCTGTGAGATACAGATATTGCGGCCGCGGTTGTTGACCTCTGAACTCTCGCTGATATATGTCCACGAGGCCGGAACGCCGACACCTACCGAGATACCCGTGACGAGGAAACCCGCCAGCAGTACAGGAAAACTGGTGGCAAACATCACCAGAAGTACACCTGTCATGTACACCAACAGGTTGTAGGTGAAGATGAACTTACGTCCGTAGCGGTCGGCCAGGAAGCCACCGATGATGGCACCGAGAGCGGCACCCAGGCAGTTGGCACTGATGAAGTTGAGCCAACCCAGATGCACCTCTGTCAGGCCGAGATACTTCTGCCATAGCGTAAGACCGCTGGCTCCCGCCACGATAGCTCCCGCATCCAGATAATTCGTGAGCGACACCGCAATAGTGCTTTTCAGGCTGCTGTCTTGTGCCATAAGTTATCTTTTTGAAATTACTTCTGCAGTATAGCGGTCTATCTCCTGCATATAGTCCTCGCCTACAGGAACGTTGTTGCGCACGCAGAACTCGTCATAAACGGCCTGCCAGGGCATAGCCTTCTGCTCCTCAATGAGACCGAGCACCTTGTAGCCCTCACCCTTGAGTTCGAGCTGGGAAATACGCTGACGCGGTTCGAGCAGAGCACGCAGCATACATTTCTGGGCAGAACGCGAACCGATGACATAGGCTCCGATACGGTTGATGCTGCCGTCGAAGAAGTCGAGTCCGTAGTGAACGCGGTCGAGAGCATCGGCACGTACAATCTCGAAGAAGAGGTCCTGAGTGGGGTCGTCCATGATGGTAACATGGTCGGAATCCCAGCGCACGGGACGGGACACGTGGAGCATCAGTTCCTTGATGAAGGGGAGCACAGCAGACACCTTGTCGCCGGGCATTTCTGTGGGATGATAGTGACCGGTGTCGATGGTGAGTATCTTGTCGTTCTGCGCAGCATAGGCGGTGTAGAAGTCATGGCTGCCTACGGTGAAACTCTCCAGTCCGATACCGAACACCTTGCCTTCGATGCAGTCCTTCATCATGGGCTGCGTCTTCTCGAATATCTCATCGAGCGACTGTTTCAGTATATTACGGTAGAGCGCGTGATTGACGGAGACATCCTTGCAACCGTCGTGCACCCACAGGTTCATGATACAGGGATCGCCCTGTGCCTCACCCATGGCGTTGGCGATGTCGCGGCAGCGCTTCGTGTGCTCAATCCAGAAATCACGGACACCCTTGTCTGGGTTTGCCAGTGTCAGCGAACCGCTCTTCGGGTGAGAGAACGACGAGGAGTTGAAGTCGAGCAGGGTGCCGGTCTCCTTACCCCATTCAATCCATGACTTGAAGTAGTCGACAGTTACTTCGTCCCTGTCTACGGCCTTGCCCTGGAAATCGCCGTATATCTCGTGCAGATTCAAGCGATGACTACCGGGGATGAGACTCTTTGCCTTGAGGACATCATTGCGCAATTCATCTATGTTGCGTGCAGCTCCGGGGAAGTTGCCGGTGGACTGTATGCCACCACTCATATCGCCGGCCAATGCTTCAAATCCATGCACGTCATCAGCCTGCCAGCAGTGCATCGAGAGATGAAAGTTCTGAAGAGCGGAGAGTGCGGCCTCCGTGTCAACACCAATTTCTGCGTAGCGCTCTTTTGCTATTGCATAAGCCTGTGAAACAAGTTTTTCTTTCATGGGAGATATGTTTTTGTTGTTATTGAATTATTGATAATACGACGCATCTCGCTGAGAGAGGATACCGTCGGGTCTGCAGCACGCAGCTGTATCATGGTGTTGCCCAGCGCCGTACCTTCTGCAGGGCCTGTGATGACAGGCATTCCGATCTCTGTGGCAATGAACTGCATGAGATAAGTATTCAGACTGCCTCCTCCGATGACGTGAAGACGCTCTATGGGGTTGGGCGACATGGCGGCAAGCAGGTCGAGCACCTCATGTACGCGGCGGGCCAGCGAACGGAAAATGCAACGCACGAAGTCGGCCGGTGTCAGAGGAACGGCCTCGCCCTTATTCTTGAAGAAGGTGCAAATGGCCTCCGTCATGGATGCCGGATGGGCAAAGGATGCGTCATCGGGATTTATCAGACCGTCGAAAGTGCTTTCCATGCAGAGGGCATTGAGAGCATTCACGTCCTGCGGGACGCTTTCGCCCCATTCCCTGCGACAGTTCTCATATATCCAGAGCCCTGTGATGTTCTTGAGGAATCGCGTTGTTCCGTCGATACCGCCTTCATTGGTAAAGTTGGCGGCTGCACTTTCTGCCGTGATGATGGGATGGGGGCTTTCTATGCCCAGCAGACTCCATGTGCCGCAGGAGAGGTACGCGAAATTTGCATCCTTACTGGGTACGGCAATGACGGCAGACGCTGTGTCGTGACCGGCAACAGCTACGACCGGTACGGGACCCAGCCCCGTATATTCGGCAATCTGTGGCGTCAATGTGCCGATGCGCTCTCCCGGCTGCACCATACGTCCGAACTGCTCACGCCTGATACCTACGCTGCCGAGAAGGTCCTCGTCCAAATCTCCCGTGACAGGATTCAACAACTGAGATGTGGATGCCACAGTATATTCACACACCATCTCTCCCGTAAGCATGTATGACAGAGCATCCGGGATAAACGCTATTTTCTGCTCCTGAATGTTCATTGAGGAATGCTTGCCGATAACGTGAAGCTGGAACAGGGAATTAAACGGCATAAACTGTATACCGGTCTTCTCATATACCTTCTCGCGTGATATTTTCGTGGAGAAATAATCCTCCATCGCCCCGTCTGTGTGAGTGTCGCGATAACAGTACGGCAGTCCGCTCAACAATCCGTCAGGACCGAAGAATGCGAAGTCGCATCCCCATGTGTCAATACCGATGCTTTCTATCTCGATATTTTCTTCCGACACCTTCCTCAGCGCGTTGAGAATCTCGTTGAAGAGATGAGGCAAATCCCAGAAGATATGTCCTCCGATAGGTATCTGAGGGTTCTTGAAACGTGTAAACTCACGCATCACGACCTTTTCACCATCGGCAGTGGAAAGTATGGTGCGACCACTGGTGGCTCCCAGATCAACGGCAAGAAAATGTTTCATAGACTTACGACTCCCTTAACTTTTGGGCCATCTGCTCAAGGTCTTTGCGGAGATTGTCTATCTTCTTCTGCATCTGGTCGATGAGTGTATTACCTTTCTTAGATGAAGCGGTGAGGAAGCCCAGATTGTTCTCATAGGTCTGAATCTCGGCCTTGAGAGCATCGTACGCCTTTTTGAGGCGTTGGCGATCACCGTCGATAAGCCCCTGCAGGTGTTCGGCATGCTTCTGTGCACGTGCTTCTGCCTTACCCTTCATTTCCTTGAAACGTGCTCGAGCAGCCTCTTTGTCCGCTTCGTGTTGCTTGCGTACTTCCTCCCAATTGGCTTTACGTGCCTCAAAGAATGCATCACAAGCACTCTTGAAGCGGTTCCACAGCTGTTCGCTCTGCTTGCGCGGAGCAGCACCAAGTTCCTTCCACTGTTTCTGAAGGTTAATCAACGCCTCTGCTGTTTCTTTCCATTCTGTGCTATCTTTCAAGGCCTCTGCTTTCTCAACAAGGGCGCGACGCTTCTCCAGAGCCTCATTGATGGAGGCCTTCATGGCCTTGAAATAGGCCTGCTTGGCAGTAAAGAACTTGTCACACGCAGCACGGAAACGCTCGTATATTGCCTGATTCTCTTTTTGCGGAGCACGACCGATATTGTGCCACTCCAACTGCATTGCCTGTATATCCTTGGCAATAGCATCCCAATCAGCGAAACTGCCGAGGGGAGTCACATCTATAGCCTCCACTTTCTCGCAAAGCGCCTCCTTCTTGTGGAGAT
Source organism: Bacteroidaceae bacterium (assembly GCA_016292045.1). GTDB lineage: Bacteria > Bacteroidota > Bacteroidia > Bacteroidales > Bacteroidaceae > Physcousia. Next base: position 62,491 of record JAEEZX010000022.1, read on the forward strand.
TCTCTTCCTCCTCGGCCTTCAAGGCGTCGAAATGTGCCTGATGGCGCTTATTGATAACGGTAGATGCTTCCTTGAAACGGTTCCATAGCTCCTCGCGCAAATCCTTCTCTACAGGCCCTATCTCTTTCCATTCCTGATGCAGATGCTGAAGCGTGTCAAAGGCACTCAGCACATCTTCCACATCCGCAAGTGCTTCTGCACGCTGGCAGAGCAGAAGTTTCTGTTCGAGATTCTTGCGGAAGTCGTATTCACGCATCTCATGACCCATCTTAAGCAGGTCGTAGAACTGCTCGCAATACAACTGATAGTTCTTCCAAATTTCTGTAGCCCTTTCCGGCGGTACTGGGCCTCCTTCTTTAAAAGAAGCCTGCAGCTGCTTGAATTCATTGAAATTCTTTGCTGCATCCTCAGGAGTGAGCGCCATCTGCTTTATACGTTCAAGAATATCGAGTTTGCGGTCGAGATTCTTCACGCGTTCCTGCTCCAGCCGCTGCATTTCCTGAGCACGTCGCTGGCGCAGCGTCTGGAGAGCCTCGCGGAATTGCGGTTCAAGCGCATCAACTTCCGGAACGAAGGCATCAGCCTCACCTCCATTGTCGATAAACACCTGACGTGCAGCGAGCACCTCCTGGTTATGGAACTTGTAATAAAGAGACTTGAGTAAATCAAATTCCTGCTTGTCGCCCGCTGTGCCGCCATCAACGATTGCCTGCGCACGGGCCACCACCTCTTCCTTTGAAGAGTAGATTGGAGAATTTTCGTTTTCCATATTTAAATCCATTGTTTACGATGAAAATACCACCAGAAGATGGCAGTTGTGCCCACAGAAAGAATCAGGGCAACGGGGAATCCCCACACTGTTGTTTCCATACCGTTGATAAGGTTCATGCCAAACAACGAGGAGATAAGTGTCGGGAACATGAGTATAATGGAGATGGATGTCAATACACGCATCACGCCGTTCATATTATTGTTGATGATGTTGGCATACGTATCCATCGTAGATTCCAGAATGTTGGTATATATTCCAGCAGATTCCCTTGCCTGCGACATCTCGATATTGACGTCTTCGATAAGATCGGCATCAAGGTCGTCGACGGGCAACTTGAACTTCAGTTTAGAGAGCAGATTCTCGTTGCCTCTGATGGAAGTAATGAAATATGTCAGAGAGTCCTGCAGGCGTGACAGCGAGATCAGGTCTGCATTGTCGATGTGGTGGTCGAGATTACGCTTACTCTTATCGATGAGCAGGTTTATCTGCTTGAGCCGCTTCAGATACCATACGGCAGATGACAGGAAGATGCGGAACACGAAATCCACCGCATCGGTGAATCCTACGCCCCTTCTCTGATGGAATGTGACGAAGTCTATCATCATATTTGTCTCGAAGTTGCACACTGTTATGAGTATATCGTCCTTCATGATGATACCAAGCGGGATTGTTGTATAAGGTGTGCGCGAACGCACTTCCTTGACATACGGGATACGCATGATGATAAGCTGCCATCCGTCGTCGTATTCGTAGCGCGCCCTCTCATCCGTATCGGCGATGTCCCCGAGGAAATAGTCGGGCATGCCGAGAGTCTTCTCCAGATAGTCAGTCTCTTCGTCTGTCGGACAAGTGATCTGTATCCAGCATCCGCTCTGCCAGTTCTCCATCGCATGGAGGCCTCCCTTGATGTTCCAATATGTTTTCATCGGCCTTTCTTTTCTTGTGTCGCAGTTTCTCGCTGAAGGGGAAGCATTGGTTTATATTAGTTCTTTACCACCTTTGTGGGATATTTTTCTTTCAGTCCGGAAGCATCGATGACATTGATGACATAGTCACCTATCTTCTCGCATTCGGCAATAAGATCCATGTAGAAGACTCCGGTCTGGTAATCGTATAATTTGTTGTTGATATCGGTGATGTTCTGGTTCTTTAGCTGATTGCGGTAGTTGTTGATTTCGTGCTCCGTGTTGTAGTTGCGGTTGAGATCAACGTAGCGACGGTCGCCCTGCTCGATGGTGGTTTGCATCAGTACCATTGCCTCCCTCGTGAGTTGCATCATTGAGTGTATGTGCTGATACTGCTTTTCGGTAAAGTCCTCTTTGCCGTACTGGCGTTTTCTGGAGATGGTGCGTGCTGCGTGATATACAGAGTCACCGATGCTCTCCAGTTCACCGCACATTCGCATCATACGCTGAATTTCTATCTTGGACTCTGCAGACAGCCTGCCTTCCGCCACCTTGGTGAGATAGTCGCAAATCTCTATCTCCATATTATCGGTAATGTTCTCGTATTTCTCTATGCGGGAAAAGAGTTTGTTGAAATCCTCACCCTTGTTGGTGTGCAGCAGTTCCTCTACAAAACCATACATTCTCACGCAGCGAGAGATAAACACGTTCAGTTCCTTCTTTGCCTCAAAGATTGAAAGCTCCGCTGTGGACAGCAGGCCGCCGGAGATATACTGCAGACGGCTCTCTTCCTCTTCGGCACCGGGTGCTTGGGGAATGATGAAGCAGACGAGCTTTTCCATAAGCGGCACAAACCAGATGAGGATAAGCACGTTGCACACGTTGAATGCCGTGTGGAATGCAGCCAGAACAACAGTGAGTATGTTCTTGTCGGCTATCTCTTTGTGGGGATCACAGCCCACCGTCTCACATACGAAGTCTACGAAATACGGGAAGATACAAAGTATCCAGCACACACCGAAGAGGTTGAATATCAAGTGTGCCATAGCAGCACGTCTGGCTTGCGTGGAAGCCGACATCGCCACGATGTTGGATGTGATTGTCGTACCGATGTTCTCACCCATAACCAGCGCAATTCCCATGTAGATGTCCAGCACACCGGTCGAACAGAGCGTCATGGTGATGGCCATGATTGCTGCAGACGACTGTACTGCGCATGTGAGCAGTCCGCCAATGAGCAAGAACAGGAGATAACTGCCGTATCCCCATCCCGAAATGGATTCAAAGAAATTCTGTATGGCAGGATTCTGGTCGAGATGCATCTCCACGGCGTTCATCTTGAGGGTGGTGAGTCCCAGCAGCATCAGCGCCAGACCCATGATGAATTCTCCGAGGTTTATATTCTTCTTGGAGTAGATGAGTATGATGGAAATGACAATTGCCGTATACACCACGCTGCGCATATCAAACGCTCCTCCCAGCACCATGATCCATGCCGTGAGTGTCGTACCGATGTTTGCGCCCATGATGACACTGATGGCTTGCGACAGAGTCAGCAACCCTGCGGAAACAAAAGATACAGTCATCACCGTGGTTGCGGTTGAAGACTGTACGCTTGCAGTAATGAATGTACCGGTAAGGAGGCTTGTGACGCGATTGGTGGTCATTGTGGCGAGCACTTTACGCAACTTGGAGCCTGCCATTTTCTGCAGTCCTTCACTCATCACCTTCATGCCGTACATGAGCAGGGCGACGCATCCAACTAGAACAAAGAATCCCATGGGAATGTTTTTAGGTTTTGATTTACGTAATAAGATGTCACTTTCGCGGGCAAATGTAGTAAAAAGTTTCGATTTTAGGGAGTAACTCCGAAACTTTTTTTCTCTTATGTATGTTTTTCTACAGCATTTGTCAGTTCAATAAACTCTTTTATGGAGAGCTCCTCGGGTCTTCTTGTGGAAAAAGCATGTCCTTCGGGAATGATATTCCTCAACGAAACACGCAGCATCTTACGACGTTGCTGAAAAGCCTGTTTCACCAGCCTTGTAAGCAGCATCACATCACACCCCACATCCGTCACGCCGTTGCGCTTCATACAGATGACTGCCGACTGAACTTTTGGAGGAGGATTAAACACGGTCGGGGGTACGGTGAAGAGGTACTCCACATCATACCACAGTCCCAAAAGTATGGTGATGATGCCGTATGCTTTTGTTCCGGGTTTAGCCGCAAGACGCTCTGCCATCTCCTTTTGTATCATACCCGTACAACACGGGATGTAGTCCTTAAAATCCAGCATCTTGAAGAATATCTGCGAAGAGATGTTATAGGGATAGTTGCCTGTCAGCAGAAACGGACCTCCGAATGTCCTGTCGAGATGCATCTTCAAGAAATCGTCCTCAATAATGTCGTCCTCGAAGTCGGGATATGTCTTGCGCAGATACTCCACCGATTCATAATCCAGCTCCACCACCTTTAGATGCCGTTTCTTCTGCATCAAAAACTGAGTCATCACTCCCATACCGGGCCCCACTTCCAGAATTGGTATGTCCGGATACAGATCCACGGTGTCGGCAATGCGCCGCGCCACACCGAGGTCAGTTAAAAAATGTTGCCCCAGGAACTTTTTTGGTCTAACTTGACGCATAGTCTCGCAGATTTTTTGTAATTTTGTTGCAAAGATAAGTATTTTTGGTGAAAAAACACGCTAGTATAGTCATAAAAATAGGCTTGCCGCTGGTTTTAGCTGCTGCCATACTCTGGTGGATGTATCGTGGCATCGACTGGTCAGTGGTAAGCATGGCTCTCTCGAGCCGTCGCTGCTGGGTATGGATACTGTTGTCCATGCCGTTCGGTATCACGGCGCAGTTGTTCCGTGCCCTGCGTTGGAAGATGGTGCTCAAAGAGGGACGTCTTTCCGTGATACTTAACAGCATATTTCTCTCTTATGCCAGTTCGCTGGTGGTGCCCCGCAGCGGGGAAGTGCTGCGCTGCGGAGTGGTGCGCCGTTACGACAAACTGGATTTCCCGAAACTTGTAGGAAGTGTTGTCTGCGAACGTATCATCGATATGGTGATGATACTCCTTCTGGCTCTTCTCGTAGTTGTATGGCAGATACCCGTATTCCTGAGTTTCATGCAACGGACGGGAATGAGCATGGGAGGTCTTTTCGCCCGTTTCACTCCTACAGGTTGGTGGGTCACCGTCCTGTCCGGAGTGCTTATCGTCCTCACAGCCTTGTGGCTGGTGCGTCGTGTGCAGCTATTCAGTCGTGTCAAAGAGCGCCTGCGCGGATTCAAGAGCGGACTCCTCGGAGTGAGAAATGTGTCCAATCCATCGCTCTTTATCGCATATAGCGTTGGTATATGGGCGAGCTACTATCTGCATTTCTGGGTGGCGTTTCAGTGCTTCGACTTCACCGCATCGCTTGGCAACGACTGTGCTCTGGTGGCTTTCGTGGTGGGATGCTTTGCCGTGCTGGTGCCAACGCCCAACGGTGCTGGTCCCTGGCATTTTGCAGTGAAGACCGTCCTGATGCTCTACGGTGTGAACGGCGACGACGGTGCCGTCTTTGCTCTCATTGTGCACACCCTGCAGACTCTCCTCGTGGTGCTTCTCGGGCTCTCTGCCCTCATGGCTTTGTCATTAACTAAAATCCAAATACGATGAACATTCAAGATCTCAATCCCCAGGTTATCTGGAAGAATTTCTACCTCCTCACCCAAGTGCCCCGTCCGAGCGGACATCTTGAGAAGATACAGGCCTTCTTGCTCCAGTGGTCAAAGGAGCACGGCGTAGAGGCCTTCAAGGACAATGCCGGCAACATCGTGATGAAGAAACCCGCCACAGCCGGGAGGGAAGACCGCAAGCGAGTGGTATTGCAGGCCCACATGGATATGGTGCCGCAGAAGCTCGACGAGGTGCAGCACGATTTCGAGAACGACCCCATTCAGGCATACGTTGACGGCGAATGGGTGCGGGCTAAGGGTACCACGCTGGGCAGCGATGACGGTATGGGTGTAGCAGCCATCATGGCAGTCATGGAGTCGTCCGATCTTGAGCACGGTCCTCTGGAGGCTCTCATCACGGTCGACGAAGAGACGGGAATGTTCGGAGTGAACAATCTCTCCGCCGACACACTTCACGGCGACATACTTCTCAACCTCGACGAGGAAACGCACGGCGAATTTGTCGTGGGCAGTGCGGGCGGTATCAATATAAAGGCAGAACTCCAGTACAAAGAAGAGGAGACCGACCCCGAAGACGTTTCCGTGAAGATACGCATCGAAGGCCTCAAGGGCGGCCATTCCGGTTGCGAGATACACGAAGGGCGCGCCAATGCCAACAAACTCATGGCACGCATTGTACGTCAGGCCATTCAGGACGATGACGCGTGTCTGGTGAGCTGGAACGGCGGCAATATGCGCAATGCTATTCCCCGCAGTTGTGAGGTAGTGATATCCCTTCCCAAGGAGAATCTCGACGACCTGCACGACCTGGCACAGTACTGTCAGAATGCGTTCCGTGAGGAGTTCCGTTTCATCGAGGACGACATCAGCGTTCAGCTTATTGCCGTGGAAAAGGCTTCCCATCAGATGCCGGCAGAGATACGTGACAATCTCGTGGATGCCATCATGGCATGCCACGACGGTGTGTTGCGCTACATTCCGTCCATACCGGGTATTGTGGAGACATCGTCCAATCTCGCCATCATCAATATGGGCGGAGGCAACGCCGAATTCAAGATACTGGCCCGCGGCAGTCAGTCCACATATTTCGAATACCTCCAGGAGATGCTTGAGAGCACTTTCGCCATGGCAGGTATGAAGGTGACGATGGACGGTGAGTATGGTGCCTGGCAGCCCAACTGGGATTCTCCCATTGTGGCCAAGATGCAGGAAGTCTTCAAGGACACTTTCGGCACGGCTCCCGTAGTGCGTGTATGCCACGCCGGCCTGGAGTGCAGCATCATCGGCGGTGTGTATCCGCAGATGGACCTCGTTGCCTTCGGTCCCACGCTCAAGAGTCCCCACACTCCCGACGAGCGAGTCAACATACAGACCGTTGCCGATTTCTGGCTCTTCCTGCAGAATCTCCTGAAAGCCATCTAAGCACCCCACCCTATGATGAAGCGACTCCTTGCCATCGTGATGCTGTTCCCGCTGTTCTGCTCCGCTGCAGAGCGTCCGGGCAAAGCGCTTGCATCACTTCTGGAAGCATGCCTCTCTCAGGAGGAAATCGTACCCGACAGCATCTATGGTGGCATACGTCAGCTGGAAAATGTGCGCCACACGCATCCCGTCTACACAGCAGCCCTCGCGCGCCTCTACGCAGAGCGGGCATACCTTGCTCAGGTGTACGAGCGTGAGACGCCGTCCCCTGCAGACAGCCTCCGCCAATGGAGCACGATGGAGTGGTACCGCCGCTCGCAGGCTCTCTTCCGTGAGGTGCTCGCCAATCAGGAACTGCTCCACAGGGAGCGCACGAAAGACTGGCTCCCGCTGGTGAAGCGCGGCCGTAAGGACAAGGTCTTCGGCGGCGATATGCTCTACGTGGTGTGGCGTGCGATGCAAGGTTCGTTGCCGGACGAGTATTGGCGTAAAGACTCGCTGCTATCCATCGACCGCCTGATAGCTTTCTACAAGGAGCACGAGATGAAAGAGGCTGTTCATTGGCTCACATGGGAGCGCAACGACTCGCTCCGTCTGCTCACTCCCTCACTCGGTGCCCGCGTGCCGAGCACGGTGTATCCGGGAAAGGATATCCGCGTGGCACTGATCCTGCTCAACATGCGGGAGGTGACGCTCAAGGTGATGTCGGGCAAGAAGACGGTGCGTAAACAGCGCATTTCCCTGCCCCCTCATCCTGCCACCGAGCGCTGGTATGACACCATTTCGCTGGGCGCTCTGCCTGCCGGTCGCTACAAAATCGTCATGGACGGCAAAGCCGCAACGCGTCTTCTGCATCGTCCCAAGAGTGTGGAAAGCGCTCTTGAGGTCTGCCCGCAGAAAGTCTTCACGATGGGGATGCCCGACGGTTCGCTGCGCCTGTGGAAGGTGGACGCCATGACGGGCGCTCCGATGGATACGCTCCTCGTCGACACTGCGGACATGTACCGCCACTTCCAGTACACCCCACCCTCGCTGGCCGAGCTGCGCCGCACATCCATATTCACCGACCGTCCCATCTATCGTCCGGGACAGCAGGTGCAGGTGGGCGGTGTCGTCTACGCACAGCGCCACTGGGATGCCCGTGTGGTGAGCAAGTTGAATATACCTGTCATCCTTCGCGACGCCCGCAACCGTGCCCTCGACACGGTATGGGTGCAGACCGACACACTCGGTGTCTTCTCCTGCTGCTTCACTCTTCCCGAGAGCGGTCGCACGGGCACATTCTCCGTGCATGCCGGAGGTGCCTCGCGCCCCTTCAGCGTGGAGGAATACCGTCGTCCCACTTTCTACGTATCGCTCTCGATGGACAGCACCCTCGTGCAGGGCGTTGTCACAGGATATAACGGCGTTCCCGTGCGTCGTGCCCGTGTTACAGCCACCGCCTCGCGCCTTGCCTGCTGGTGGTATCGCGGGGCGCAGAAGCCTCATCAGCTCGACACGCTCTACACCGATTCTGAAGGACGTTTCTCCTACACCATTCCCTCCGAACTCATCGACAAGAGCCAGGCCTTCTTCCCCCGTCTAAGGGTGAAGGCTGTGGTGCAGAGCGAGACGGGCGAAGTGCAGGAGGCCAGCGCTTTCCAGCGCCTCTTCCCCGATCCTCCGCAACCCGTCAGCGAGAGTCCTTGGGCTCGCTCCGTTTCCGATACGATATACGTCTATGAGACACTCATCGCCGGCCGTCATGTGCTGCGCGACACCATGTGGATTGCCACCGACACTCTCTTCCTTCCCGACACTCCCTACGAGGAGCGTTTCGGCGAGGGTGCTGTGGCCACTTGGACTTATGTGAAGGACGGAGAACTCTACCACGAGCAGCGCAACATACCGCGTCCTCTTCCTCAGGACACACTGCGCTATCGCTGGGACACCTTCCGCGACCGCGTGCGTCCCGGCAGCAAGGAGCGCTGGTCGCTCACCGTCACCCGCAAGGACGGCACACCCGTCTCCGCCAACGTGATGCTCACGCTCTACGACGCATCCCTCGATGCCCTCGCCTCCCAGCCGTGGTCGCTGCACGTATCGCGCTATCCCTCTCTCCCGTGGGCCAGTTTCGACCAACGTGGCGACTTCTCCCCCTTCTCCCTGTGGCTTTCCGTGTGGATGACACACTGGGCGCAGGACGAACGGGTGACCGACTTCTCGCGCTTCGACGACCTCTATTTCTCTCCGCGCTATGAACGCAGTTACCCGATGCGATTCCTCAGACTGAAGCCCGTGAGGGTGAGTGCGAGGAAAAGTGCAAGAGCCGCCAACGACTATGCTGTGCTGTCGGCGAGCGATGCTAAGATCAGCGGCTTAGCGATGCGGGAAACGGCCTTCGGGGCACAGGAAGGAGCTGTGGCACAGGAAGATGCTGTGGAAGAGGAAGAATCCCTCGAGGGCAAGGCTCTGCGCAGCGACTTCTCCGAGACCTCGTTCTTCTATCCTGCGCTGCGTACCGACAGTCAGGGACGCGTCGCCGTAGTGTTCACCCTCCCAGAGAGTCTCACCTCGTGGCATCTGCGCGGCCTCACCCACACCGCCACACTGGAGTCGCTCTCCTTCAGCGACACCGTGATAGCACAGAAACCTCTCATGGCGGAGCTCCAGCTCCCGCGTTTCCTGCGTGTGGGCGATGAAGTGACTGTTACCGCCACCGTAAGCAACATCTCCGACGAGGCCCTCTCCGGCCGTGCCGTGCTTGAGATACTCAATGCCGAGACCGAGCGTGTTATGCGTCGCGAGCGCGTATCCTTCTCTCTTGCTTCCCACGCGGACACTGTATACACCTTCCGCCTCAGTGCCGGCGGTGCTCCCGAACTGATATGCCGCTGGCAGGCAGAGAGCAGCGATGCCAGCGACGGCGAGCAGCGCGCCCTGCCCGTGCTCTCCGACATAGAGCACATCACCAGCAGCGAGGCTCTCACCTGCACTCCTGAGGAACTGGAGCGTATGCGCTTCGACCATCTCTTCCCGGAGGGCTCCACCAACCGCCAGCTGCGCAAGGTGGTCACCGACCCCGTCACCGCCGCCAAGGAGGCGCTGCCCCAGCTCATGCTGCCGCGTCACTCCGATGTGTGGTCGCTCCTGGGCAACTACTACGCACAGACCCTCCTCCAGGCCATGCATTCTCCTAAGGCTACCGTCTACGGACGTGAGTACTGCCTCTCGCAGCTCGCCCGTCTGCAGGGCGCCGACGGACATTTCGCATGGTTCCCCGGTTTGAAGGCCAACGAGTGGATTACACGCGAGGTGGTGCGTCAGTTGCGCCGTCTCAACCGTCTGATGCTCTACTCGGGCGAAGACCCCTCCTCGTCGCTATTCACCCTCCATGCAGCTCTTCTGCGCAAAGCCGAGGCGCTGGTGGGCAAGGCCCTCGATGAGGAGCACGCTCTTGCCCTCAAGGACGCTCCCGACGTGAAGCGCCGCCTCACTCATCCAGACGGCTATTATTTGAGTTTCCCGGGCGGTTTCCTTAACAGTGTGGACGACCGTATAGCACGCAATGTAGAGGCTCTCGAGCTCATGCTCGAGGCCTATCCCAAAGACACTCTCATGCATCGCGGCATCCGCCGCTGGATACTCGACCAGCGCCGCACCGAGGGGTGGAAGAATCCCTGGCTCACGGTATGTGCCGTCTACGCCCTGCTCTGCGACAGCAGCGTGGCCGGCCGCGAACAGTGGGTGGGAGTGATGGCCGACTACGACCTGCCGATGCAGCGCGTGCGCTCCGAGGCGACGGGCATCTCGCTGCAGGTGTCCCACGATGTACCCGACGTGCAGCGCATCACCATTCAGGCTACGCGCAATTTCAACTACGTGCATCTCACCGTGCCCCGCTCCTCTCTTGCCGAACCCCTCTCACAGCACTCCGGCTACGGATGGAAGGACGGTTTCATGTACTACCGCGAGGTGCACGACGACCGCACCGAATACTTCATCGAACAGCTTCCTCAGGGCACCTATGTCTTTGAGGAGAAGCAGCGTCTCACGCGCAGCGGCAGCGTCTCCACCGGTGTGGCTAAGATAGAGTGCCTCTACGCTCCCGAGTTCCGCGCCCACACAGCCAGTCAAAACCTGAAATATCAAAGAAAATGAAGCGCATCCTCCTCTTGTTTCTCTCCGCTCTCTCCCTGCTCCCGGCCTTCGGGTCTCATCCCGTGGTGGATCAGGAGTTGCGTCACGTAGGCGAAGTGCTCTGGCAGCAGCCCTGCACGGCCGAGTTCACACTGACCAACAAGGACAAGAGACCCCTGTACATCAGCTCGATGCGTGTCTCGTGCGGCTGTCTGCAGGCTAAGGCTTCTGCGGATGTGATACCTTCCGGCGGCAGCGCCACCGTACGTCTCACCTACGATGCCCGCCAGATGGGTACGTTCCGCAAGGAGGTGGCAGTGTATTTCCGCGGCGACAACACACCGCTGCAGCTCGCCATGGAGGGACGTGTGGTGAGGGAGCGTCTCGCAGTGGACACCCTGCTTCCCGTGGATATGGGCAATGTGCGCCTTTCCACCGCCAACATCGAGTTCGAACAGGTGAACCGCGGCGACCGTCCCGTGCAGGAGATAGAAATCATCAACACCGAGCGCGGCAACTACACACCCTCGCTCATGCATCTGCCCACCTACCTCACGGCCGAATGCATCCCTGAGGTGCTGCACGGGGGCGAGCGCGGCATCATACGCCTCACCCTCGACAGCGAACAGCTGCCCGACTACGGTCTCACGCAGACCACCGTCTATCTCTCGCGCTATCACGGTGAGCGCGTCAGCGACGACAACGAGCTGCAGGTGTCCGCCATACTGCTCCCCTCCTTCAACCAGTTCAGCGAGGCGCAGTTGTCGCGTGCTCCGCGCATGCAGCTCTCTGAGGAGAATGTGGTGATGGAGGGCATCGCCGACAATAAGAAAAAGAAGCTGACGGCCGTCGTCGTGGTAAGCAACGCGGGCGACACACCGCTCTCCGTCAAGCATCTTCAGGTGTCCCACCGCTCCGTGGGCGTCTCCCTGGGCAACCGCACCATTGCTCCGGGTGCTTCCACCAAACTCAAGATAACACTCACTCCGTCGATGCTGAAGACCTCCAAGGTGCGTCCCCGCATCCTCCTCATCACCGACGATCCCGCTCATGCAGCACAAACCATCAACATCATACCCAAATGATACATCCCGAAAACAGTGAAGAATATCAGGGCCTCGTGGTCAACGGCGGTGTGGAGCAGCCCTCCCAGGTGAATCCCTACCTCAACCGCCAGCGATTTGCCCGCCGTCAGATGTCGGCAGGCGACTATGTCGAGGGCATTCTCAAGGGCAACACCTCCATTCTCGGTCAGGCCGTGACGCTCATCGAGAGCACCAACCCCGTCCATCAGCAGATGGCGCAGGAGGTCATCGAGAAGTGTCTGCCCCACAGCGGCAACAGCGTGCGCGTGGGTATCAGCGGTGTGCCGGGTGCCGGCAAGAGCACCAGCATCGACGAGTTCGGCATCCATGTGCTCAAGAAGTACGGCGGCAAACTTGCCGTGCTGGCCATCGACCCCTCCAGCGAGAAGACCAAGGGCAGCATCCTGGGCGACAAGACGCGCATGGAGAAGCTCTCCGTGCATCCCGATTCCTTCATACGCCCCAGCCCCTCGGCAGGCAGTCTGGGCGGTGTGGCCCGCAAGACGCGCGAGACCATCATCCTGTGCGAGGCTGCCGGCTACGACAAGATATTCGTGGAGACCGTGGGTGTGGGTCAGAGCGAGACGGCGTGCCATTCCATGGTGGATTTCTTCATGCTCATCCAGCTGGCCGGCACGGGCGACGAACTGCAGGGCATCAAACGCGGTATCATGGAGATGGCCGACGGCATCGTCATCAACAAGTGCGACGGCAGCAATGTGGAGCGCTCCCAGCTTGCCGCATCCCATTTCCGCAACGCTCTCCAGCTCTTCCCTCCCCCGGAGAGCGGCTGGACTCCCGAGGTGCTCTGCTACAGCGGCTTCTATGCCCTCGGCATCGAGGAGGTGTGGGATATGGTCTATCGCTACATCGACTTCGTGAAGCAGAACGGCTATTTCGAGCATCGCCGTGCACAGCAGGCGCGCTACTGGATGTACGAGACCATCAACGAGCGTCTGCGCCACTCCTTCTACCAGAACCCCACCATTGAGGATATGCTGGTGGCCGAGGAGCGTGCCGTGCTCGAGGGCCAGAAAACCTCCTTCGTCGCCGCCCAGCAGCTCATCGACTCCTATTTCCGCCTTCTCTCAGACTCCTGAGGCCTGCCCTCCTACTTGAATATCTTCTGGGCGAAGAGCGTGAGATATATGCGCCAGTTGCGCCAGATGTGGCCGCCGTCGTTCTCGTAGTACTCGTAGGGATAGTGTTTCTCGTCGAGGTATTTGCGCAGCTCCGTATTCATCTGCATCAGGAAGTCGTCCTTGCCGATGGCAATCCAGTAGAGCTTGGGATTCGATGCAAAGAGGCGCGCCATCTGGCCGTCGAACTTCTCCCTGTCGCGCGGCATACGGCAGGCAGCGGACTGCAGGCCGTAGTAGTCGAACGTTTCGGGATAGAGGCGTGATATGCCGAAGGTGTGTCCTCCGCCCATCGACAGGCCCGTCACGGCGCGTCCGGAACGTTTCCTGACGGTGCAGTAGTTGTCGTCCACGAAGTTCACTATGTCCATGAAGCTCTCCTCCATCGTGGCCTTTGCACCCCGCTGGTTGAAGGCGTTGCCGTCGGGTGTGTACATACCCTCGTGCCACCATCCGGGAGCTGCGTTGCAGGTGGGGTTGCCGTTGGGCATCACCACTATCATCGGCACGGCCTTGCCCTCTGCGATGAGGTTGTCCATGATTTGCGAAGCGCGTCCGAGGTCGCCCCACGATGTCTCGTCGCCGCCGTGCCCGTGCAGCAGGTACATCACGGGGAAGCGTTTCTTGCCGTCGTAGGCCGCAGGCAGATACACTGTCATGCGCCGCTGCTGTCCCAGTGTCGGGCTGTCGTACCACACGTAGCTGAGCGTTCCGTGCGGCACATCGTTCACCGAATAGAAGTGTCCCCTGTCATCTGCCGAGCGCGACACGATGAATATGTTGCTCAGCGTCGATATGTCGCGGTTCACGTAGCTGTTGGCAGGGTCTGTGAAGCGTTGTCCGTCCACGAAGAAACTGTAGGAATAGAGCTCCGGAGCGAGTGTGTCGGTGGTTGCCGTCCACACTCCGTTCTCCTGTTTTGTCATTTCGAGCCGTCTGCCCCGTGTTCCCCTGAAGTCGCCGTTGACGCTCACGCGCTTCGCCTGCGGTCCGTAGAAGTTGAATGTCACTGTGCCGTCGCCGTTTATCACGGGTGACTTCACTCTGGGCCGTTGTCCCAACTGCTGTTGTGCGACACTGCCCATAGCCAAGAAGCAACATATCGCCATGATTGTTATTCTTTTCATATTCGCATCGTTATATCCGTACTTATATGACACGACAAAGCCGAAAAAGTTTAGTCGCAGGTTAAATAATGCTAATATTCGCGGAATATATATTAAAAACGGCAACAAATACGTTATCAGATAAAAGCGCTTTATTACGATGAGAAAAATACTTTATATCCTCAGCCTGATTGCCGCCCAGATGTCGGCACAGACCTTCATGCAATACACCACTACGGAACAGCAGCCGTGGCAGCAGAAAGGCAAGACCTCGCTCACCGCAAAAGCCAAGGCGCAGCCAATTGTCAATTCTCAATTATCAATTGTCAATTCAAAGCCCTTCAGGGCCTGGGGCACCTGCTTCAACGAACTCGACCTCGACGCCATCCGTCTGCTTAAAGCCGAGGAGCAGGATAAGATAATGCACGACATCTTCGCCCCCGACGGCGACCTGCGCTTCACACGCGGACGTCTCTCGATGAATGCCAACGACTACAGCCGTGCGTGGTACTCGTGCGACACCGTGGCGGGCGACTTCCAGCTGAAGTATTTCAACATCGAGCACGACAAGGAGAACGTCATCCAACTCATCAAGATGGCGCAAAAGTGGCAGCCCGCGATGACCTTCTGGGTGTCGCCGTGGTCTCCCCCGTCGTGGATGAAGATCAATCAGGACTACTGCGTGGCCAGTTCGCCCTTCAACACGCAGCCGAAGGAGAAGGACTATCTTCTGTTCGACGACGGCGGACAGCCCGACCCCAACGAGATGCAGTTCCTGGGAGAGCGCAAGGGCCTCTTCCCCAAGAAACTGGCTTCTCAGAACTACTTCATTCAGGACCCCCGCTACCTGCAGGCCTATGCCAACATGTTCTGCCGTTTCATCGACCTCTATGCCGCAGAGAATATTCCCATCGACATGGTGATGTACCAGAACGAGGCCTACAGCTACACACCCTATCCGGGTTGCGCCTGGACGGCAGAGGGCACGATACGCTTCAACAAGGACTATCTGGCTCCCACGCTGAAGGAGAAGCATCCCGAGGTGAAGCTCTATGTGGGCACATTCAATACGAACCGGCAGGACTACGTGCAGCGCATCGTCAACGGGTTGCAAGGCTGCGTGGAGGGACTCGGTTTCCAATGGGAAGGTCGCGAGAATCTTGACTTCATGCGCGAGAAATACCCCGACCTGCACATGATCAGCAGCGAGAGCGAGTGTGGCAACGGTCAGATGGACTGGCGTGCCGGCGAGCACACCTTCTACCTGCTGCACGAGTACATCGGTCGCGGCTGCGACGAGTACTACAACTGGAACTTCATCCTCTGCGACCAGGGCCGCAGTGCCTGGGGCTGGAAGCAGAATGCCCTCGTGCAGGTGCGCTCCGCAAACCGCACATACCGCTATACTCCTGAGTATTACGCATACAAGCACTTCTCCCACTTCGTAGAACCGGGCAGCACGCTCCTCGCCTTCTACCCGATTAAGGAAGGTCTGCAGGCCATCGTCTTCCAGCGTCCCGACGGCAAGCGCGTCGTCATCTGCGGCAATGCCGGCAATGAGGCTCGTGAGCTGTCCATCGAAATTGTAAATAGTAAATCGTCAAATAGTAAATACCTCAACGCCACTCTCGCTGCCCATTCCTTCAACACATTTGTAGAAAAATAATATGAAACGAATCGTCTTTTCAGTACTGGCTATCGCCGTGAGCATGACCCTTTCGGCAAAGTCTCTCAACTCTCAACTCTCTGCAAACGCGGCCGAGCAGCAAGCGAAGGCTACTCTCAACTCCCCCTTCACAGGGTATCTCTTCGCCTACTTCGAGGGGCGCGGCGATACGAAACTGATGGAGCAGTTGCGCTTCGCCGTGAGCGAGGACGCCAAGAACTGGTACGCCCTGAACGGTAACCGTCCCATCATCGCCTCCGACAGCATCAGCGAGAGCGGCGGCATACGCGACCCGCACATCCTGCGCGGCGAGGACGGCTGCTACTATATCGTGGCAACCGACATGCACACCTACGACCCGAAGCAGGGCTGGGGGTCCAATCCCGGCATCGTGCTGCTGAAGTCCACAGATCTGGTGAACTGGACCCACGCCAAGATAAACCTCTCCAAGGACTGGAGCGAGCACTTCAGCGATGCCTACTGGGTGTGGGCGCCGCAGACCATCTACGACCGCAAGGCCAAGAAATACATGATATACTTCACCTTGCAGCGCAGCGACCGCAAGACGCTCATCACCTACTATGCCTACGCCAACAAGGACTTCACCGCCTTCGAGAGCGAACCCAAGGTGCTGTTCTCCGCCAAATACGGCAGCATCGACGCTGACATCATCGAGAAGGACGGCGTGTATCATCTCTTCTACAAAGGCAACACCAAGGACGAGAAAGGCAAGGAAATCAACAACGGTATCCAGCAGGCTACATCCAAGAAGCTGACGGGCCCGTATAAGGAAAACTTCGAATACATCGATGCCTACGCCGGCACGAGGACGAGTGTGGAGGGTAGCGGAGTGTTTAAGTTGAACGGAAGGGGTGAATACATCCTTATGTACGACCTCTACAGTTCCGGCAGATATGAATACCAGACATCGAAGGACCTCAAGACATTCACCCGCGAACCGCAGTCGTTCCGCAAGGACTTCTTCCCCCGTCACGGCACGGTGATGTCGGTCACTGCCGACGAACTGGAGCGCCTGCAGCAGAAGTGGGGCTATGTGCTGAAGCATGAGTTCGAGAGCAACGGCAATCCCATCATACGCGACAAGCACACCGCCGACCCTGCCGTGCTCGTTGAGGGCGACACGCTCTGGCTCTTTGCCGGGCACGATGCCGAGGGCAATCAGACGGGCTATGTGATGAAGGACTGGCTGCTCTACTCCACCACCGACATGAAGCACTGGACGGAACACCCCTCTCCCCTGCGCATCGAGGAATTCAAGTGGGCCGAGAGCAAGCAGGCCTACGCCGGCCATGTGGCCAAGGGTAAGGACGGCAAGTACTACTGGTATGTCTCCACCAACTGGTGCGGCATCGGTGTGGCTGTCGCCGACAAGATAACAGGTCCCTACAAAGATGCCTTGGGAAAACCCCTGCTCACCAACAAGGACTGCTTCGCCTCCAAGCACAGCTGGGCCTGCATCGACCCCGCCATCCTCATCGACGACGACGGCACGCCTTACATCATCTGGGGCAACCGCGAATGCTACTATGCCAAACTGAAGGACAACATGACGGAGATTGACGGCGAGATACATCAGATTGATGTGCCCCGCTTCACCGAGGCTCCCTGGGTGCACAAGCGCGGCGGCAAGTATTATCTGACCTACGCCTCTGAATGGCCTGAGAAGATAGCCTATGCCGTTGCCGACAACATCGGAGGTCCTTACACGCCCATGGGCATCATCAGCGAGATTGCCGGTAATTCGAACACCACGCACCCCGCCATCGTGGAGTTCAAGGGTCAGTGGCTGTTCTTCTCTCACAACGGCGGTCTTGGCGACGGCGGCAGCTACAGCCGCAGCATCATTGCCGAACCCATGAGCTACGATGCCAACGGCCGCATCCGCAGCATCCCCCCCACCGCCGAAGGGGTCAGGTTTTGACAGCGCATTCGCAATATAACAAGAGCCGCCTTACGACGGCTCTTGTTATATTTGCGACATTGTTATTTGCGCCCTCAGCAGGCGCCTTTCTCATGCTATAAAGGGAATGTTTATTCCTCTACGTAAACCTTCTTCGTCTTGCCGTCGGCGGTGCGGACAATGTTGATGCCCGGACGGAGCTCGGGGATAGGCATGCCGGAGAGCGTCCAGATGCCTACGGGAGTGTTGTCGGTGACGATATCGGCAGAGAGTTCGTCAACCGATGTCAGGTCCTCACGGCTGTAGTCGTCGTTGTTGGTC
>JAEEZX010000023.1 GCA_016292045.1 Bacteroidaceae bacterium
CGAGGCCAGAATTGCACCTGCCAACGAACCACGTCCAACCTTTCCGGAGGACTTTGACCAGTCCCCTGTTCTATACGACCGCTTGGAGCGAGTTCTCTGTCCTCGTGTTCATTTCAAGATGCTAGTTTTCGATGGCAAGGAAGTGTATATCGGAAGTGCGAACCTTACGGGTGCAGGTATAGGTATGAAGGCTGAAACTACTCGCAACTTTGAGGCAGGCATATTAACTGATGAAAAAGAAATCGTAGAAAAGGCCATGAACCAGTTCGATGAAGTATGGATGGGAAAACATTGCAAAACTTGTAAACGAAGAGAGTTCTGTCCAGACCCAATCGTATAATTGGAGTTAATAATATCATTTTTCTTTGACCTCTGCCACCAGTTGGCGTAGGTCTTTGTTATCTTTGCACCATAAAAGTCTAAATACAAAGAGTTATGGCATATTGTAAAGAACTAAAGAGATTAAATGAAAGATTCCCTAACAAGAATGTTGGTTGTGGTAATCCCGATGCAAAAATTCTTGTTATCACGCAAAAAGAAAGAAACGAGAAGAAGGACCTCAAATACCTTCAAAAGCTATTTGAATATTTACTTTACGATAAAAAAGGAAAGAAATTAGAAGTCCTGGATATTTGCTATTACGTTGTTTATGACAAAGAATTATTGAAAGATCCTTTCTTTAACCATTTTCGGGCGATTGTTCATACGATGGTTGATTGTACTCAACTTTGGCAGAATGATCCGGCAGAGATGTTTGGCATGAGGTGGGTTACAGGATGCCATGTTGAATCAGGCGCCACCCAACGTTTATTCGTCGCTCATTCTAAAGCAGAAGCGGATAAGCCCGAAAGAATGTTGTTTTGCACTTATCCTTTTGAGAAAGTCTCAAAAGTTATCCTAAACTACGAAATGACATTACTGAATTTGTTTCTTTACCTTCATGATTTTATGTGATTGCATTGTTTCCTTTGCGCAAAAATATTAGAACTATGGTTGATATACATGATTACGACATTCAATGCATTGAGCGTGAAATCATGTGGAGGTATGACAAATCTCCATGTGACTATCCTGACTGCGACTGTTTATTGTCCTTAAGAAAGGATATGATAAATAAAAGAGTTCTGGCACATCAGGAAGAGATATTACCTGATATCATTGCGTTTAATGATGCCTTAACTGAGGCTTTACGAGAATTATATGACAGGGCGTATCGTATCTGGGACAGCATCAAAGACAATGCGGATTTCAAGGATGCAGAGATAGAGGCGAAATGCTATCTCAGCTACGACTACCCGAAACTTCATCCCGTTCAAGGTGAAGAGAGGCAGGATCTGTGGAATGCAATATGTGACGCTGGTTGGAACAGATTGTATGACGATGGTTTGTCACTAAGGAGTCTCACTATTCCTCACGATGACGAATCATTTGAGAGCTTCATCGGACTGGAGGATGATTATAATAATTGGAATGAAGGACTTGACCGTGAATTGACAAAAGGCTTGCATCTGACAAGTGCCTTCCACAACACCTTTCAGCACTTGGAGTTTGCCATTACGGACTTTATTTATGTGCGTGAGTTCGAAACAGAAATCAATATTGAAATCCATAAAAACGTATGACATGAAAGATGTTGGAACTAATCGGTTTATAAAAGAGGTGTTGAACTCAACCAATAGCCTCGTTAACATAGACATAAATGATGTCAGAGACCTATTTCATGATGGTGAAGAAATCCATGCATTTGACGTATCTGTACCCGCTGATAAAGAAAACAGGATGGCGCTATTGATGGAACAGATAAAGAAGTGCTCCAATTGCCATGAGCCATATAATCACGCTCTTGTGTTTTTCTATTTCCCCTCAACTCTACCATTGCTGATGGAAGAACTGAAACCCTTTTGCGAATGGGTTGAGTCTGTACCTGGAGAGCTTATGATTAAGTGGGGAATGGCTACCCAATCTGCACAGGAAATTCGAGCAATAGTGTTGCTACAATAATCCAGATGAGAAAGATTCCAGATAATAACTTGGTTGCGATGAGCTGTAGATGTCAGGCAATAATGGCAAAATCCATGAAGGAAATAGTCAAAATTCCATTTGAAGATTTCGAATCTTTATACAATTCGATACAGCCAATTATGAGCGAATGGACGTATGCTGCCGCTGATATACTGGGTTTTCCACAACCAAAGCAGATAATTGTTCGTTGCCCATCAAGTCGCATCAAGTGGGCAGCACATGTAGTTGGTGATATAATTGAATTTAACCTCCGCACCATGTTCTGCGCAGACCTTACATGGCTTAAAGGGTGCATTATTCACGAACTGTGTCATTTTAACGTAAAAGGCCACACATCGAAGTTCTGGAAACTCTATGAACAGAAAATAAAGGAGGCGGGTATCGTAGATAAGGCATATGACGGTTGGAAGAAAGAACGAGACAAAGTAGATGATCCATTCATGTTTACCCATCCAGGAAATTATCATGATGGTTGTCGAAAATTCAATTGCATATTGAATATTTTTTTCTATAAAGGAAATATATGTGCCTTTCCATTAAGAATCGATTATAAACTATTGCATAACGATATTATTACAATGTGAGGACACTGATTTATGCGTGTCCCATCCTCCGTCGCGAATGGGAATTCTCCTGGCCCTCCGTCGCCATAAGAGATGTGGCTCCCCTCATCAGGCACAGAAAGACATTCAGTCTTTCCTCTGAAGGCCTTCTTCGCCCTTTGTGGGGCCGCAGCCACATTCAGTGGCTACTCTAAAGACCCCAGTCGCCACAATGTTCGTTGAGAAAAATGAAGTTGAGGCCCGCGAATCGGGGGGGGGCTGTAGCGGCTCTGTAGCAGCTATGAACGCATCGTGAATGGACACAACGGACATAGGAGAAGCTGTATTATACGCGATATTGGCGCAATAATCATGCTGCTTGTGCGTTATATTAAGCGGAAATAAGCAACAGATGGCGGAGCAGGAAAAGTGGAAATGGCAGGAGCCTGGTACAGCATGGAAGGGTGTCGGCCTGTATCATGTCACGCTGACAATTCCAGAGCGCAAGCCTCTGTTAGGTCTGCTCGACGTTCCAGACAACAATCCGGACAAGGCTAAAATCAGACGCACGGCGCTAGGTAATGCGCTGGTGGACTGTCTGTTGAGCATTCCGCATTATCATCATGAGATACAAGTGCTGCACTTTTGTTTGATGCCAGACCATCTGCATGCAGTGCTATATGTCAGGCATACGATGCCCACCGGCATCAAAAGTGTGGTGAGAGGATTCTGGCAAGCTGCGAAGAAATTGGGAAGAGCCGGCTCTGTGACTTCTTTGATTTCCCCGAATGATATTCGGAAAAACCTCCAAGAAGACAACGAGAACCTCCAAGAAGAGCGGAAAAACCTCCAAGAAGAGCGGAAAAACCTCCAAGAAGACAACGAGAACCTCCAAGAAGAGCGTATAAACCTCCAAGAAGACAACGAAAACCACCAAGAAAACATCGAGAACCGCCAAGAAAGCTATAATAGCCAAGAAGCAAACAAAAACTGCCAAGAAAATACGAGGCGACAGAGCCTTCAGGAAGAAACGGCTCAGCTGGAAGCTATCTCTGCGGGGCTGCGAGAGCAGATGGGCGATGCTGCCTACTATAATCTCCATCCGATATTTACCGAAATGCCCTTTATTCGTCCGATGGGGCG
Organism: Bacteroidaceae bacterium; assembly: GCA_016292045.1. GTDB lineage: Bacteria > Bacteroidota > Bacteroidia > Bacteroidales > Bacteroidaceae > Physcousia. Next base: position 3,708 of record JAEEZX010000023.1, read on the forward strand.
CAACACACAACTGCCCAACACCATCCGCTATATAGACATGAATCCACAGCGGCTGGCAACCAAACGTCTTAGGCCAGGATTCTTCCGTGTGCAGAGGGATATAATGATTGGCGGGCGGAGCTACGATGGAGTGGGTAATACAACGCTGTTGATGGCCGATAAGTTTGCAACGGTGCATGTGCGAAACGTGATGGTGAAAGCGGCAGAACAGGGAAATGACGAGCAATTGAGAAATTACAAGAACTCCTGTGTGATAGCGGCTCGCGAAGGGGCGGTAATGGTGTCGCCGTTTATATCAACTCATGAAAAACAGGTGATGCAGGTGTTGCTGCGTGAGCGATTACCGTTCGTATGTCTTACCGACAACGGCTTCCGTGATTACTACAAGCCGACAGACGCACTTTTTGATGCCGTTGCTGCCGGGCGAGTGCTGATACTGAGCCCTTGGCAGTATGATGAGGGCAAGAGGCACATCAGTCGTGCGGATTGTGTGGCGCTCAATGATATGGCTGAGGAAATTTGTAAGAATGCCTAAATATGGCTTTGCCGAAATTCATAATAACGATGGACGGACACCTGCGTCTGGGAATGGTGGATCAGCACAAGGAGCTGCTGCAGCCCGGAGACGAGTGCATCGGAGGAGGGTATTACCAGTTCGACTGGGTGAGCAACCGGCTCGTGCTCGACAGGATGTCGTACGACTTCGGAAGCCCCAGATGGCACCTGATAGAAACAATAAAGGTGCCGGCAGCATACAGGGGACTGCGTATCGTATATGTCTATGACGACAACCGACACGAGGATTTCGATGCGACAGGCCAACTGCAGATAGAATATTATTGAAAATTGGCCTAATTGAGCCAATTGGGCTCATTGGGCTCATTGGACTAATTGGGCCTATGAGAATCTTTAACCATTAACCTATAATCTGTCCACCTGCTTGATACCCTTGATGGTGCGGAGCTTCTTGATGAGCGTCTCCATGCGGGAGGTGTCGTCCACCATGATGACAACATTGCCGCTGAAGAGACCGTCGTGGGAATCTATCTTGATGGAACGCAGGTTGAGCTTGTCGTCCTTGGAGATGATGCTCGTGAGATTGTTGATGATGCCGATATTGTCGTTGCCCACAACACGCAGCGTGACAGCATACTGGGAGCCGCCCTTGCCGCTCCAGCGGGCCTTGACGATGCGATAGGGGAAGCGACGCTCCAGTTCGGGGGCATTAGGGCAGTCGGTGCGATGTATCTTGATGCCGCCGCTCACGGTGACAAAGCCGAAGACGGGGTCCCCGTAGATGGGCTGGCAGCAGCGTGCGAGACTGTACTCGATGCCCTTGAGATTGCTGCCGATGACAAGGACGTCGTCGCGAAGGTGAGGAACAATGGCCGACTCGTTGAGGACGAAATTGGAAGCGCTTTCCGCCGTGCTGCCGGACGAACCCGCAGGAGAGGCGGTGCCTTCCTGAAGCTCCTCGTAGAGGTCTATAACGTGACCGGCATCCAGTTCGCCGGAGACAATCCTGTGATAGAAGTCGTTGAACTCCTTGATGCCCAGTTTGTGAAGCAGCAGCTGCATCGTGCTGTCGTCGAGCGTCAGCTTGCGGTTGTTCATCTTGCGCTCCAGCATCTCCTTGGCGAAAATCTTGTCCTTGCTCTGGGCCTCCTTCATGGCCAGACGTATCTTCGACTTGGCGCGCGAGGTCTTCACTATGTTGAGCCACTCCTGCTTGGGATGCTGGTTGGAGGAGGTCATGATGTCCACCTGGTCGCCGCTCTTGAGCTGCTGGCGTATGTTGACAGCACGCCCGTTGATACGCGCTCCCGTACACGTGTTACCTAAATGAGAATGTATGTGATAGGCAAAGTCGAGTACGGTGGCTCCCTTTGGGAGCTTGTAGAGGTCGCCCTTGGGAGTGAAGACAAAGACCTCGTCCTCGTAGAGGTCCATCCGGAACTGGTCCATAGCCTCCGTACCGTCGCTGGTCTCCAGCATCTTGCGCACACCCGTGAGCCACTCGTCGAGGCCCGACTCGCTCTTGATGCCCTTGTAGCGCCAGTGTGCGGCGACACCGCGCTCGGCAATGTCGTCCATGCGTTCGGTGCGTATCTGCACCTCCACCCATTTCTGCTCGGGGCCCAGCACCGTGATGTGCAGACTCTCGTAACCGTTGGACTTGGGGATGCTGAGCCAGTCGCGCAGACGTTTCGGGTTGGGCTGATACATCGACGTGATGATGGCAAAAGCCTGCCAGCACTGTATCTTCTCCTTGTCGGCAGGGGCATCGAGAATCACACGGATGGCGAACAAATCATACACGCCCTCGAAGGGACATTTCTGCTTCATCATCTTCTGCCATATAGAATGAATGGACTTCGTGCGACCCTTGATGTGGAACTTCAGGCCGGCGTCGCGGAGGCGCTCCTCAATGGGCAGGATGAAGCGGTCGATGTAGGCATCGCGATTCTGCTTCGTCTCGTTGAGTTTGTCTTTTATATGATAGTAAGCGTCATGTTCCGTGTATTTTAGATAGAGGTCTTCAAGTTCTGATTTAAGTTTGTAGAGACCCAGTTTATGCGCCAGCGGAGCATAGAGATATTTAGTCTCCTCGCACACTTTCTGCTTCGCTTCGAGTTGCTCTGTGTCGCGTATCTGGCGCATGAGATTCACGCGGTCGGCAATCATGATGAGGATGACGCGCATGTCTTCGGCAAAGGAGAGGAGGAGGTTGCGGAAGTTCTCCGTCTCGATGACGGGATTCTTCCTGTAGAGTTCCTGTATGCGCTGGAGCCCGTGGAGGATGCGTGTGACGGATTCGCCGAAGAGAAGCTGCATGTCGTCGAGTGTGACGGCACCGCTGTCCACGCAGGGGCGCATGAGGATGGCGATGACGGCATCGCGGCGGAGACCTGTCTCGCGGGTCACCAGCAGGGCCGTCTGGAAGGCCAGCAGGACGGGGTTGAGACCGAAGATGTCGCGCTGGATGCAACTGTTGCCGATGGCCTCGGTGATGTGACGGCGGATGTGTTTTCCGTCGTCGGGGCGGAGGGTATCCTTGATATCCTCGTAAATCTGACTGTAGAGCGACAGGATTTCGTCTCTTTCCTGCGGCGTAAATTCAAGTGTCTGCATGTGTGTCTTTCATTTGCTAATGCAAAAATACAACATTTCTTTAAATTATATGCTAAAAAGCAGTATTTTGTGATGGAAAATTTGTCAGGGTTGGGAATATTTTGTACCTTTGCGGTCGGAATTTTGAAATAATCATGCGCATAAGCGCCTGCCAAGCGTGAAAGTGGGGCAGAAAATTAAGATTGAAGTATCAATAAAAAAATGAAAAAGTACAATTTCAATGCCGGTCCTTCCAAATTGCCCGCAGAGGTGATGAAGGCTGTTGCAGATGCTTGTATCGAGTTTGAGGGTTCGGGTCTTTCTCTTATGGAGATGAGCCATCGTGCTAAGAACTTCCAGCCCGTAGTGGACGAGGCCGTTGCCTTGTTCAAGGAGTTGCTGAACATCCCCGAGGGTTACAGTGTAATCTTCCTGGGCGGCGGTGCCTCTCTGGAGTTCTGTATGGTGCCCTACAACTTCCTCGAGAAGAAGGCCGCTTACCTGAACACCGGTGTGTGGGCCAAGAAGGCAATGGCTGAGGCTAAGAACTTCGGCGAGACAGTGGAGGTTGCTTCCAGCGCAGAAGCTACTTACACATATATCCCCAAGGGATGGACAATTCCTGCTGATGCCGACTACTTCCACATCACCAGCAACAACACCATCTACGGCACGGAAATCCTGGAGGACTTCGACTCTCCCGTGCCCCTGATTGCCGATATGTCGAGCGATATCTTCTCACGTCCCGTTGACGTATCCAAGTACGCTATGATTTACGGCGGTGCGCAGAAGAACCTCTCCATGGCAGGTGTCACCTTCGTCATCGTGAAGGACGAGTGTCTGGGCAAGGTGAGCCGTACTATTCCTACGATGCTCGACTACCGCACACACGTGAAGAACGGTTCGATGTTCAACACACCTCCAACGGTGCCCATCTACTGCGCTCTGCAGACATTGAAGTGGATCAAGGCTCAGGGCGGCGTGAAGGAAATGGAGCGTCGCGCCATCGAGAAGGCTGACGCACTCTACGCAGAAATCGACCGCAACAAGCTGTTCCGCGCCACTGTGACCAACCCCGAGGATCGCAGCCGCATGAATATCTGTTTCGTGATGAACGACGAGTACAAGGATCTGGAAGCCGACTTCATGGCATTCGCCACAGAGCGCGGTATGGTAGGTATCAAGGGTCATCGCAGTGTGGGCGGTTTCCGTGCAAGCTGCTACAACGCAGTCACCATCGACGACGTAAAGGCCCTGATTGCCTGCATGCAGGAATTTGAGAGTATTCATTGACCATTGACCATTGACCATTGACCATTGACCGTTAATGAGAGCCGATAATCAGATACTTATTGAGAGTAAGGCTTTCGCTCTTCGGATAATTAAATTCTATAAATTCTTAAAAGATGAAAAGCAGGTGGTGGTCTTGTCAAAACAGATATTACGGAGTGGCACGAGTATCGGGGCCAACATTCGTGAGAGTGTCAATGCACAAAGTCGGTTAGATTTTATTAACAAATTAAATATTGCTCTAAAGGAGGCAAACGAAACAGAATATTGGCTTGAGTTATTGCATGAGTCAGATATAATAGATGACAGGCAGTTTGAGTCCATGTACAATGATTGCGGAAAACTTGCTGCGACTCTGACCAAAATCATCAAGACTGCAAAAACGGCAAACGAGGAATAAATGGTCAATGGTCAATATTCAATGTTCAATGTTAAAAAGATGAAAGTTCTTATTGCAACAGAGAAGCCCTTTGCTGCCGCTGCCGTAAGCGGTATCAAGGAGGTGATAGAGGGTGCCGGATATGAAGTGGCACTCCTGGAGAAATATACCGAGAAGAGCCAGCTGCTCAGCGCTGTGGCCGATGCGGATGCCCTGATTATCCGCAGCGACAAAGTGGACGCAGAGGTGCTCGACGCTGCCAAGCAGCTGAAGATCGTCGTAAGAGCCGGTGCCGGATACGACAACGTGGACCTGGAGGCTGCAACGGCACACAAGGTGGTGGTGATGAACACACCCGGACAGAACGCAAACGCTGTGGCAGAACTCGTGCTGGGTCTGCTGGTGTACACCGTGCGCAACTTCTACAACGGCAAGTCGGGCAGCGAGCTCATGGGTAAGACGCTCGGCATCCTGGCATTCGGCAATGTGGGCCGCAATGTGGCACGTATCGCCCAGGGATTCGGCATGAAGGTGATGGCATACGACGCATACTGCCCCGCAGAGGCTATCGAGCAGGCAGGCGTCAAGGCTGCCGCCTCTCAGGCAGAACTCTTCAAGGAGGCAGATATCGTCAGCCTGCACATCCCCGCAACGGCTGAGACGAAGCAGAGCATCAACAAGGCGCTTTGCAGCACAATGAAGAAGGGTGCCATCCTCATCAACACAGCCCGCAAGGAAGTGATTGACGAGGCAGGTCTGATCGCCCTGATGAAGGAGAGAGAGGATCTCAAGTACATCACGGACATCATGCCCGACGCAGATGCTGAATTCAAGCAGTTTGAAGGCCGCTACTTCTCCACACCGAAGAAGATGGGTGCCCAGACCTCTGAGGCAAACACCAATGCCGGTATCGCTGCTGCAAAGCAGATTGTGGGTTACCTCAAGGACGGTATCACAAAATTCCAGGTAAACAAATAAATGGCAAGAATCAAACCATTTAAGGGTATTCGCCCCCCGAAGGCGCTCGTGGAGCAGGTGGAGAGCCGCCCCTACGACGTGCTGGACAGCGAGGAGGCCCGTGCGGAGGCAGGAGACAACGAGAAGTCGCTCTACCACATCATCAAGCCTGAGATAGATTTCCCCGTGGGTACATCGGAGTATGACCCGCGCGTCTATGAAAAGGCTGCGGAGAACTTCAGGATGTTCCAGGAAAAAGGATGGCTCGTGGAGGACACTCAGGAGATGTACTACATCTACGCCCAGACAATGAACGGCAAGACACAGTACGGTCTGGTAGTGGGCGCCTGGGTAGAGGACTACATGAACGGAGTCATCAAGAAGCACGAACTCACCCGCCGCGACAAGGAAGAGGACCGCATGAAACACGTGCGTGTGAACAATGCGAATCTTGAACCTGTATTCTTTGCCTATCCCGACAATGCTGTGATAGACGCTCTGGTGGGACGCTACACGCAGACAGAACCGGAGTATGACTTCATCGCACCCGTTGACGGCTTCCGTCATCAGCTGTGGCTCGTGAAGGACAAGAAGGATATCGACACCGTTACGGAGACGTTTGCAAAAATACCTTATTTATATATTGCAGACGGTCACCACCGCAGCGCAGCAGCTGCTCTGGTAGGAGCCGAGAAGGCAAAGCAGAATCCCAACCACAGAGGCGACGAGGAGTACAACTATTTCATGGCTGTATGCTTCCCCGCATCGCAGCTCACCATCCTCGACTACAACCGTGTGATTCGCGACCTCAACGGGCTCTCTTCGGAGGAGTTCCTGCAGCGTCTGGGAGAGCACTTCGCCGTAACAAAAATGGGTAAGGAGGAATACCGTGCCAAGAAGCTGCACGAGTTCTCCCTCTATCTGGACGGTGAATGGTACAAGGTGGAGATGAAGCCGGGCCTGGTGGACGAGAACGACCCCATCGGAAGTCTCGACGTGAGCATCTCCAGCAAGTATATCCTCGACGAGATACTCGGTATCAAGGATCTGCGCTCGGACAAGCGTATCGACTTCGTAGGCGGACTGCGCGGACTGGGAGAACTAAAGCGTCGCGTGGACAGCGGCGAGATGCGAGTGGCTCTGGCTCTGTATCCTGTCTCTATGCAGCAGATAATGAATATTGCAGATTCGGGCAACATCATGCCTCCCAAGGCAACATGGTTTGAACCGAAACTGAGAAGCGGACTCGTTGTGCATAAACTCTCTTGAGGGACATATACAGAACGATAGCAAAAAGAAGCGAAGGAACTTACTCTGAGTTGAGGAGTAAGTTCCTTGCTTTTGCCCTGCCGGTGAGAAGTGCGGAGGAGGCGCTGGCTCTTGTGGCTGGTTTCCAGAAAGAATATTTCGACGCCCGCCACGTGTGCTGGGCATACCGTCTCGGAGCAGAAGGGGAGGAATACAGGAGCAACGACAACGGCGAGCCTTCCGGCACAGCAGGCAAACCCATTCTGGGACAGATAGTCTCTGCCGAACTGTCGGACGTGCTGGTTGTGGTGGTAAGATATTTCGGAGGAGTGAAACTGGGCACCTCGGGGCTTATCGTCGCCTATCGCACGGCTGCTGCGGAGGCTCTTGCCAATGCGGATATCATTGAGCGCACCGTTGACAAAAAACTCACGTTGACGTTTTCCTACGAGCAGATGAATCTCGTGATGCGAGTGGTGAAAGATTTCTCTCCGCAAATACTTTCTCAGGAATACGAAGGCAACGAGGTGAGGATGACGATCTCGCTCAGAGAGTCGATGGTGGAGCCGTTTAAAGAAAAGTTTAACATCAACGGGCGGACGGTGGTCCGTTTTGACCTATGAGGAATTCAATACGGATGATCTGCGGCATCGTCCTGACGCTTTTGATGAGCGGGTGCAGCGACGGGAACGACCGTATCGGTAAGACGGAAGTGGTGATAGAAACCGACCGGGGGAAAATCACCTTGCGCCTCTTCGACGACACACCCGTGCATCGCGACAATTTCATTCGTCTGGCCAAAGCAGGTGCCTACGACGGTATCATCTGGCATCGTGTGGTGAAGGATATGCTCATTCAGAGCGGAGACCCCAGACTGAAGGCCAGAGGTGAGGCGCTGACTGTGGATACCTCACAGATGAACTACACGTTGCCGGCAGAGATACATTATCCCAGACATTATCATAGGGCGGGAGCATTGGCTGCGGCGCGTGAGAGCAATGACGTGAATCCGGAGAAGAGAAGCAGCGGCACACAGTTTTATATAGTCGGAGGTACGGTGTATACTCCGGGAAAGCTGGCTGAAGTGCACCAGCTGATGCAGGATGCAGACACGCTGCACAAGATTCCCGCACTCACGGAAGCACAGAAGAAAAGCTACACCACGAAAGGCGGTGCAGCTCATTTGGACGGAGAATACACAGTATTCGGTCAGGTGGTCGACGGACTGGAAGTGGTGAAATACCTCACCCACACTCCGACAGACGAAAAAGAACACCCTCTTAAGGAGATTCGCATTAAGAGGGTGACTGTGAAAGATTAATCAGATTAATTTGCGGCCTTGAATTCATCAAGGAAGCGCAGGTCGTTTTCAGAGAACATACGGAGATCCTTGACCTGATATTTCAGGTTGGTGATACGCTCGATACCCATTCCGAAGGCATATCCGGAATAAACTTTCGAATCTATGCCGTTAGCCTCGAGAACAGCGGGATCCACCATGCCGCAACCCAGAATCTCAACCCATCCGGTGTGCTTACAGAACGAGCAGCCCTTGCCGCCGCACAGATGGCACGAGATGTCCATCTCGGCAGACGGTTCCGTGAACGGGAAGTAGGAGGGGCGGAGACGTATCTTTGTGTCGGAACCGAACATCTCCTGCGCAAAGAGAAGAAGCACCTGCTTGAGATCCGTGAAGGAGACATTCTTGTCAACGTAGAGACCTTCCACCTGATGGAAGAAGCAATGTGCACGGGCGGAGATGGCTTCGTTGCGATACACACGACCCGGACAGATTACGCGGATGGGAGGCTGCTGGCGCTCCATCACACGTGCCTGCACGGACGATGTGTGTGAACGCAGGATGATGTCGGGATGTGATTCTACGAAGAACGTATCCTGCATATCACGCGCAGGATGGTCGTCGGCAAAGTTCATGCTGGAATACACGTGCCAGTCGTCCTCAACTTCAGGACCCTCGGCCAGAGTGAAACCGAGACGCGAGAAGATATCGACTATCTCATTCTTGACAATGGTGATAGGATGGCGGCTTCCGAGGGAGATGGGATAGGGCGTGCGGGTGAGGTCAATGCCGGCACCGGCAGTCTCCTGTGTCGCCAAACTCTCCTTGAGAGCGTTGATACGCTCCTGGGCAAGTGTCTTGAGTTCGTTGATTTTTATACCGACCTCCTTCTTCATTTCCGCAGGCACACTACGGAAATCCTCCATAAGCTGGGGGATGAGGCCTTTCTTCGATAGATACTTAATACGGAGCGCTTCGGCATCCTCTAGTGTCTGAGCATGGAGCTGTTCCATCTCAGCCTTAATCTGTTGTATTTTATCAAGCATAAAGCTTTGCTTTTACTGAAAATCTCGTGCAAAAGTATAAAAAAGTTGAGAGTTGGACAGCGAGTGGAGAAAGTTTTTTATATTATTTAATGTTTTTTTTGTATTTTTGCGCTCGCAAACAAAAATAGACCACTCAGTTCATGGTAAATAAGGGTTGGTTTCTGCTGTTCCCGGCAATGATTCTGCTCATGGGAGCGTGTCAGGGAAAGTCTTCTCCGGAGGTAACGGAGACGCCCGTTGACAGCACTCTGCTCATCCTGGAAAGCGACACTCTGGAGGTGGAGGATGAAGAGAAAATGCCTGAAAAAGCAGACGGCACGTTTGATGACTTCCTATTTAATTTTATCCGTAGCAACAAACTGCAGAAAGAGCGTGTGAGATTCCCTCTTCCCGTAGTGATGGAAGACGGGGCAAGACATTTTATGAACGAGGGGGACTGGACGGACGAATTCTATTTCCTGGCAGAAAGCGATTACTACACTATACTGTGGAATACGGAGAAACAGATAGAAGAAGAAAAGCGCGATACTGCGGAAAATGTGGTGAGTGTGGAACATATACTCCTGGTGAGTCAGGAAGTGCGTCGCTATGATTTCCAGCGCAAGAAGGGAAAATGGTTGCTTGTGAGGCTGAGATTCGTACCTTTTGACGAAGGTAATGTGGGAGACTTCCTGAAATTTTACAGCCAGTTTGCAGCAGACAGTATATACAGGGAAGCCCATATCTCAAAATATCTGGACGTGAGTCTGATGGATCCTGTGGATGACATGGAGAGGATTGAGGGTTCGATAGAGAGGGAGCAGTTCCCGATATTCTGTCCGGATGTGCCGAGTGTGAGTATCTCCAACATACGTTACGGTCAGCCGTACGACGATCCCGCCCAGATGATACTGCAGAAGACGAGCGGTGCCAATGAAATGCAGGAGATTTTCACTTTTGCAAAGCACGGTAAAGACTGGAAACTGGTAAAATACGAGAACTGAACGTTGGAAGTAGGCAGTAACATATCCATTCGGAATACATTTCACATTCCTGCAAAAGCACGTACATTAATTACCTACGGGCGAGAGGATGTGGAGGAACTTGTGACATATCTGCAGCACGAAGGTTGCGGGCAGAAGGTGTTGCATGTGGGAGCCGGCAGCAATCTCTTGTTTATGGGGGATTATGACGGTATTGTCCTGTGTAGCGATATCAGGGAAATCAATACGTGCGGCGAACTGGTGCGGGTGGGCGCTGCGTGGGTGGTGGACGACCTGATAGCGTGGACATTGCGCAACGGACTCTACGGATTGGAGAATCTGTCACTGATACCGGGTACCGTCGGTGCTGCTGCAGTACAGAATATCGGAGCTTACGGTTCCGAAGCGGCAGAGTTTATTTGCGAAGTGGAAACGCTGGAACTCCAGACGGGATGTATCCGTATATGGAAACCGGAAGAACTGGAATACGGTTATCGCAAATCTGTGTTTAAGAAACCGGATATGTGGGGACGCTATGCTGTCCTTTCGGTGACATTCCGACTCTCGCGCACGTTCGTGCCTAAATTAGGTTATGGCGGATTGCGCAACAGGGTCGGCACGGATAACCCTACAGCAGAACAAGTGAGACAGGCTGTGATTGACATCCGCAGGGAGAAGCTGCCGGATCCGGAGGTGTTAGGCAACGCAGGAAGTTTCTTTGTGAATCCTGTGGTAAAAAAAGAGAAGGCTGACGCGTTGAAAAGCCAATATCCGGAGATGCCGAGCTATGATGTGGAAAACGGTGTGAAGATTCCTGCGGGATGGATGATAGAGCAATGCGGCTGGAAGGGAAGGAGTCTGGGACCTGCTGCAGTACATGACCGGCAGGCTCTGGTGCTGGTGAACAAGGGAGGAGCCACGGGAGAAGATATAGCGCACTTAAGTGATGCTGTATGTAAGGCCGTATGGGACAAATTTGGTGTGGAGATACGGCCTGAGGTAAATTTCATATGATTTGTTTTGAGAAAACACGTTGATTAAGGAAAACTTTTTAATAGGAAAAGTGCCTTAAGTCTTCTTTTTTCATTATCTTTGCGCTCGAAAATTTAATTTTAGTATGATAAAGATTACTTTTCCTGACGGCAGCGTGCGTGAATACGAATCTGGCGTAACAGGACTTCAGATTGCGGAGAGCATAAGTAGCCGTTTGGCACAGGACGTGTTGGCATGCGGTGTGAACGGAGAGACGGTGGAACTGAATCGCCCGATAACACAGGATGCTACAATCCAGTTATATAAATGGGATGACAAGGAAGGCAAGCACGCCTTCTGGCACACATCTGCACACCTTATGGCAGAAGCGCTCCAGGAACTGTATCCCGGTACGCAGTTTGGAATAGGACCAGCCATCGAGAACGGTTTCTATTACGACATTATGCCCGCAGAGGGCGTTGTGATTCGCGAGGCAATGTTCCCGGAAATAGAAAAGAAGGTGATGGAGCTCGTGCAGCGCAAGGAGGCTCTCGTGCGTCGCGATATTTCCAAGGTTGATGCGCTGAAATTTTTCGGTGACAAAGGTCAGACGTACAAGAATGAGCTGATAGCAGATCTGGAAGACGGACACATCACGACATACACTCAGGGTGCATTCACTGACCTCTGTCGTGGTCCCCATCTGATGTCTACTGCTCCGATTAAGGCCTTTAAGGTGCTGAGCACATCTTCAGCATATTGGCGCGGTGACGAGAAGCGTCCGCAGATGACACGTATCTATGCCATCACTTTCCCCAAACAGAAACAGCTGCAGGAGTATCTGGATTTGCTCGAAGAGGCTAAGAAGCGTGACCATCGCAAGATAGGCAAGGAGATGGAGCTCTTCATGTTCAGCGACATGGTGGGCAAGGGACTTCCCATTTGGCTTCCCAAGGGAACTGCGCTCCGTCTGCGTCTGGAAGATTTTCTCAAAAAGATACAGAAGCGTTACGGCTACCAGCAGGTTATCACGCCGCATATCGGTGGAAAGCAACTGTATGTGACATCCGGCCACTGGGCTCACTATGGAGCAGACTCCTTCAGACCTATTACAACTCCGGAGGAGGGTGAGGAATATCTGCTGAAGCCGATGAACTGTCCTCACCACTGTATGATTTTTGCATCCAAGCCGCGCTCTTATAAAGAACTGCCTTTCAGATGTGCAGAGTTCGGAACAGTGTACAGATACGAGCAGAGCGGAGAGTTGCATGGTTTGACACGTGTACGCTCATTCACACAGGACGATGCTCATCTGTTTTGTCGTCCGGATCAGGTGAAGCAGGAATTTATCCGTGTGATGGAAATTATACAGATTATCTTCCGTGCGCTGGACTTCAATAATTTCGAGGCACAGATATCATTGCGCGATCCCAACAACAAGGAGAAGTATATCGGTTCCGACGAGGTATGGGATGCAGCAGAGAAGGCTATTATCGAGGCTTGTGAGGAGAAGGGCATGAAGACAACCACAGAGTTGGGCGAAGCTGCTTTCTACGGTCCCAAGCTTGATTTCATGGTGAAGGATGCTCTGGGACGCCGTTGGCAGCTGGGCACCATACAGGTGGACTACAACCTTCCGGAGCGTTTCCAGCTGGAATACATAGGAGAGGATGGCAAGAAACACCGTCCCGTGATGATTCACAGAGCTCCGTTCGGTTCGATGGAACGTTTTACGGCTGTGCTGATAGAGCACACTGCTGGTAAGTTCCCCTTGTGGCTGGCTCCGGATCAGGTTGCCATTCTGCCGGTGTCGGAGAAATATCAGGAATATGCAGAAAAGGTGCAGGCTTACTTCGAGACACAGGATGTCAGGGCATATATCGACGACCGTGCTGAGAAGATAGGCAGAAAGATTCGTGATAACGAACTGAAGCACACTCCATACCTTCTGATTGTCGGAGAGAAAGAACAGAACGAAGGTACTGTTTCCTACAGAAAACAAGGCGGTGGAGAGCAAGGATGCGCAAAAATGGAAGATTTTGCAACAAAAATCAACCAGGAAGTGCGTAATATGACAGAAAATTACTAACTTTGCACCCGGTTTTTGTCTCAACTGAATGAAAAAAGACAATTTAAAGTCGCAATATCGTATTAACGGACAGATACGTGCCCGCGAGGTTCGTATTGTAGGTGATGGTGTAGAGAGTCGGGTGGTGAGTCTTTCCAAAGCACTTGATATGGCATCCTATCAGGGTGTCGATCTTGTTGAAATTTCACCAAACGCGGAGCCTCCCGTTTGCAGGCTTATTGACTACTCGAAGTTTATCTACCAGCAGAAGAAACATCAGAAGGAGATAAAGGCTAAGCAAGTGAAGGTTGAAGTCAAGGAAATCCGTTTCGGACCACAGACGGACGACCATGATTATAATTTCAAGCTAAAGCATGCGCAGGGCTTCCTTTCAGACGGTGACAAGGTGAAGGCCTATGTGTTCTTCCGTGGACGTTCAATTCTCTTCAAAGAGCAGGGCGAGGTATTGTTGCTGAGATTTGCTCAGGATTTGGAGGAATACGGAAAGGTGGAGCAAATGCCCCAGCTTGAGGGAAAGCGCATGATTATGTTCATCGCTCCTAAGAAAGCAACAGGATCAAAGAAGCCTGCTTCAGTAGGTGATGCTGCTGATTCTGAAGACGAAACAGTTGCAGTAAAGCGTCAGCCTCAGCAGAAAGCGAAAAAGGAATATACTGGTCCGAAAGTTGAAGGCGAAACATTTGATGATTGAATAAAGTGAACGGTGAGCTGCGCTTTTTGGATGCCGGCCACCAAATATTAATTAATAAATAATAAAAAAATGCCAAAAGTTAAAACTAATTCCGGTGCTAAGAAGCGTTTTACGCTGACTGGAACAGGCAAGGTAAAGCGTCGTCATGCTTTCCACAGCCACATCTTGACAAAGAAGACCAAGAAACAGAAGCGCAACCTTGACCACACGGACATCGTTGTGACAGAGAACATGAAACAGGTTCGTGACCTTCTGTGTATGCGTTAAGGAAGAACCCAATTTATTCACTTTTAATTTTACAGAACTACTATGCCTAGATCAGTAAATCACGTAGCTTCACGTGCTAAGAGAAAGAAGATATTGGGTTTGACCAGAGGTTACTTTGGCGCCCGTAAGAATGTATGGACCGTTGCCAAGAATACTTGGGAGAAGGGTCTTACTTATGCATTCCGTGACCGTCGTAACAAAAAGCGCAACTTCCGTGCTCTTTGGATCCAGCGTATTAATGCCGCAGCTCGTTTGGAAGGTTTGAGCTACAGCCAGTTGATGGGTCTGTTGCACAAGGCTGGTATCGAGATCAACCGCAAGGTTCTCGCCGACCTCGCTGTCAACAATCCCGAGGCTTTCAAGGCCATCGTTAAACAAGCTAGCAAGTAAGGAATTTTCAGTTATCCCTCGCTTTTCTACAGCGGGGGATACTTGAAAAAGGAGAGATGGCAGAGTGGTCGAATGTACCGCACTCGAAATGCGGCGTGCTCTTACGGGCACCCAGGGTTCGAATCCCTGTCTCTCCGCAAAGACAATGAAAAAAGATAGCCTTCGACGAGAAGGCTATTTTTGTTCCCGTGTAAACAGGATTCAGTAGATTACCAGATATGAAAACGGCTATTATCGGAGGTGGCGCGGCAGGCTTTTTCTGTGCGGTTAACATAAAGGAGATGTTGCCGGAGATGGATGTGGTAATCTTTGAGCGCAGCAGGAAAGTGTTGTCTAAAGTAGCATTCTCCGGAGGTGGACGTTGTAATTGTACCAATTCCTTTGATGGGGTAAACGACCTTTCCGAGGTATATCCCCGTGGGCATCGTTTAATGAAAAGACTGTTTCATGTGTTTGATTATAATGATGCATATTCATGGTTCGAAAGGCATGGTGTCCCGCTCGTAACCCAGGACGATAATTGTGTTTTCCCTGCAGCTCAGGACTCCGGAGTCGTTATTGATTGCTTCCTGACGTATGCGAAACGTTTTGGCGTAGATATACGAATGGAGCAGAAAGTGGAATCCTTGGATGATGTCAAAGACTTTGATTTTGTCGTAGTTACGACCGGTGGTTCTCCGAGTGGACAGGGGCTGCGTTGGTTAGGGGAACATGGTCATGAAATAGAATCTCCCGTACCTTCTTTGTTTACGTTTGCCATTAATGACGACCGCATGCATTCGTTGATGGGATTGGTGAAGGATGTGGCTGTGCGTATTCCCGGCACAAGGTTTTATTCGGAAGGGCCGATGCTTATTACGCATTGGGGAGTGAGTGGACCTGCTATATTGAAACTCTCGAGTTATGCAGCAAGGTTTCTTTCGGAGAACGGCTATTCCTGTTCTTTAGGTGTCAACTGGTTGCTGCTGCAAGAATTGGATGCGAGAAGACTGGTAGACGAAATGATGGAGATGAACGGGAAGAGGCAAGTGTTGTCTTGCGGCATAACTGGCTTTTCCAACCGTCTGTGGCAGTTTGTTGCAGAAAGAGCTTTGGGAAAAGATTTTCAAAAGCGCTGGGCGGAATTGAATAAAAAGGAAATAAACCGACTGGTGAATACCCTTACAAATGATGTGTATCAAATCTCCGGACGTGCAAAATTCAAGGATGAATTTGTTACCTGCGGAGGTGTGTCATTGACTTCTGTTAATCCTTCTACACTCGAGAGCAAACTCGTTCGTCATCTGTATTTTGCAGGAGAGGTGCTTGACATAGATGGAGTTACCGGAGGTTTTAATTTCCAGGCAGCGTGGACAACGGGTTATGCCGTAGCAAAATCGATATGTCAGGAAGCCTTGATGTGATGGCTTACTATCTCCACAAGACGTGCCAGGTTTTCTTTTGTGTTCGCTGCTAATACACCAGAAGGCTTGGTTGGGTCAAGAGGTTTGCCCTGCAGGTTGGAGATATATCCTCCGGCCTCAAACAGTATTAAAAGAGAAGCTGCATAGTCCCACGGGGAAAGACAATATTCGAAGTAAAGCTCTATGTTGCCATTGGCGAGGTAACATAATTCTGGCGCAGCAGCTCCAAAACGTCGCACATCGTTGGATTGCATATAAGTTTCCAGAATGATATCAGAGCAAACTTTTGCATTTTCCTTGTGATACACGCACATTGCAGTACACATTATGCTGTTTGCAAAGTTGCGAGACGAAACATGAATGGGCTTCCCGTTGAGCCATGCTCCTTTGCCTCTCTGTGCGGAGAAGCACTCGTCAGTGCGAGGCAGGTACACAACTCCCAGTTCTATCTGTCCGTTCAGTTGCAATCCCACGGAAATGGCGCATTCCCGTATGCCACGCGCATAATTGGCAGTTCCGTCTATAGGATCAATAATCCATACCGCAGATGTTTCCGGTGATTTCTCTTCCTGACAGACGACATCTTCCTCTTCACACAGGAACTGTGATTCCGGCATGAGGGCAGACAAACGTGAAATCAATGCTTCTTGCACAGCAATATCAGAAGACGTTACGATATTTGCAACGCCGTCTTTTTCCATAATCTCAAAATCAGAAGATGATTTTACAACGAGGCAGGAAACCTCTTTTACAATATCTATAAGTGTTTGAAGTTCCATATCTGTATGCAAAAATATAAAAAAAGAAGGAGAAGTGTGAGTAGTGTTGCTTTTTTCTTTATGATTTTGTGAATAATGTTGTATCTTTGTAAACACAAGTAGAATCAAAAGTAAGAAATGCTATGAAAAACGTGATGTTTCTATTCGGTTTTGCGTTATTGCTGATGACAGGTTGTAAAGATGCAGAGACGAATGATAAAGGCAAGGCTGAACCGGAGGTTATGAAAGCAAAAATAGGTGACGGTACTTCTATGCACAATCTGATGCTTGTTAACGGTGATGACACCCTGTGTCTGGTGATGGATGACAGCACGGTGTGCAACACAGATTTGGTTGTAGGCAAGACCGTGGTTGTGACGATATGCGAACGGGATGGGGCTCTGGCCGCAGCAACCGTCAATGAGGCAAAGTAAGTGTTGGGCGTAGAATTTAGGTGATGCGACTGTACGTTTTCAATCCGGAAAACGATATGGCCCTTGCAAACGGGTCTGCAGGATACGTACCACCAGCGCCTATTCGCAAATTTCGTGAAGACAATTGGACTCTGCCAAAGATATGGGCAGGAGAAAATGATGTTGTTTGGGACGGAAAAGAAAGTCTCTGTGATTATGATATTACGGAGGTTTATCCCTGGGGGTGGTCAAGGGCGATTGTACATGAGCTGCTAAAGGCCGGAGTTAGAAGGGAAGCGATGCCTTCTGATGAGTGGATTTGTAATATTAAAAATCTGTCATCTAGAGAGTTTGCTGCTAGAATTCAACAAGAACTTAAACTTAACGTTGCTGTGTGCCAAACTTGGGAACAGGTTGAATTGTTCGTAAGAAAACACGGGCGTAGTGTAATGAAAACGTTATGGAGCAGTAGTGGCAAGGGACTGATGATGACAGATGCGAACAATGCCAGAGCATGGATGGAAAATGCCGTAGCACGTGATGGGGCTGTTGTGTGTGAGCTTTGGATGGATAAGGAACTCGATTTTGCCTTGGAGTTTTATATATACAAAGACGGGACGCCTGTTTATGAGGGTTTGTCAATTTTCAATACTGCTGCTACAGGGCGTTTTCTGGGACAAGACTGCCGTTCCGAATCTAAAAGGAAACAACTGTTATTAACAAAGGTTGAAGAAGAGGAACTGAATACACTTATAGAATGGTGGCGCAGCCGTTTGATGTCTTCGGATATAAGGGCATTTGGATACTATGGACCCATGGGGATTGATATGCTTGTCGATAGTGCGGGAAGAATAAACCCGTGTGTTGAGATTAATTGGCGTATGACAATGGGACATGTGTCAATTTGGTGTGATAAAACACAAAAAAATGCAGATATTTTGAACTTTTTTTGACATCATGGGTGCGGGAATAAGTTTTTTTTGCTATTTTTGCATGTGAAATGTATGTATATTAACAAAAATTATCATATCAATACCATGTTTAGAAAAATTAAATGGATGCTGCCTGTCTTGCTGTTTGGCATGTGTACGGCAGTTAACGCAAAGCTGATTGAAGACACAGAGAAGGGTTACAACCGTTTCCAACTTGACTACAATGGTACATGGTGGACAGGTAGCGCAACAGGTATGGGCGGCAGTCAGTTCCAGAAGACTGCTCCGGTAACGAACGATAAGGATTTGTTCTGGGGCTTCGATGCCACTTATTTGAGAGGTATAAGGTTGACGAAGTCTGTGCCTCTGTTCCTTGAGGTGGGAGCTTCTCTGGTGTATAGCAGTATTGACAACGAGGAGAGCAATCCCTTGAATGCTCTGGATGAAGACAGGTGTGACGTGACGGTTCGTATGTTGTCTTTTGAGGTGCCAGTATTCTTGACATATCGTTTCAAGTTTGAAAACGGTTTTCACGTATCTCCTTTCATTGGTGCTAAGTTCCGTGCCAACGCAATGATGAGACTGGCTTATGTAAAGTCTGTACGTGGAGAAAAGTTTGAGACAAATAATCTTTTTGATACAGAAAGTTATACATACGACGGTGAGGAGTTCTCGTCAAAGTATCGCCGTTTTCAGGCATGTGGTGAGGTTGGCGTTAATTTCGGATATAAGATGCTGAACCTCAAGTTGTCATACTTCTACAACAGTCCTATTTACAAAGGAGAAGATACCTCTCACGCTGATCTGTCTTGTGCTCAGCAGGGTATCATTGCCGGTGTAGGTGTTGTATTTTAATGATTTCTGACATGGCGGCTTTGGCCATTGTCATACTGAATTGGAATGGGCAGGAGATGCTGGAGCGTTTCCTGCCCTCTGTTTTGCAGAATTCTAAGGGTGCTGACATCTATGTAGCAGATAACGGCAGTACGGATAAAAGTGTTGAATTGTTGCGAACAAAATTTCCTGATGCAAAGATTATTGAATTAGACAAAAATTACGGTTTTGCAGAAGGTTACAATCAGGCTTTAAGCCGTTTGAGGGACTATACCTATTATCTTTTACTCAACAGTGATGTGGAAGTGAGGCCGGGATGGCTTACTGCAATGATGAATTACATGGATGAGCACCCGGAAGTGGGAGCGTGCCAGCCAAAGTTGCTATGTCAATGGAATCCCACACATTTTGAGTATGCCGGTGCAGCAGGTGGTTATATAGACGCCCTGGGATATCCGTATTGTCGCGGCAGGATATTTGGTACGGTGGAGAAGGATGAGGGCCAGTATGATACTGTTGCGGAGGTTCATTGGGCTTCAGGAGCGGCACTTTTTGTGCGTAGAGAGGATTTTTGGAATGTCGGAGGATTGGACGGCTCTTTCTTTGCACATCAGGAGGAAATAGATCTTTGTTGGCGATTGTGGAGAAACGGGAAGAAGGTGGTGTGTGTCCCCCAAAGTGTTGTCTACCATCTTGGCGGGGGTACACTTCCAAAAGGCAATCCCCGAAAGACGTATCTCAACTTTCGCAACAATATGTGGCTTTTGATGAAGAATCTGCCGGAATCAGATTATCGCAGGGTAATGAGATGGCGTCTGCTGCTGGATGCCGTTGCCTCGTTGCAGATGCTTCTCACCGGGCAATTCCAGAGCGCGTGTGCTGTGTGGCGTGCACGCCGTGATGCCTGTAAGTGTCGTAAGCAATATCAAAGGTCCGCTGCTTCGGAGCATAGCATCACACTCAGGCCCAATAGCCTGTTGTGGGCTTATTATATTAAAGGAAAGAAAAAATACTCGGATTTATATAGACAATGAAGGGCAAGTGGATTGAGAAGGTTATAATCGATGCTCTGTGGAGTGGAAAGCATCGTGTGGAGTGGACGTTGAGAGAAGATGTTAATGTTCTCAGCGGTGTTAACGGGGTGGGTAAGTCCACCATCATCAGACGTTTGGAGGAGGGGCTTGCCGGGAAGACGGAATCTGTGCATATCACGTACAAACCGAAAGAGGCCCAGAGTGTGTGCTACAATGTGGTGAGGGGATATGAACCTCAGGCCATCACTCGTGAATTGCTTCTCAAGGTTGCTCATGTGATAGAAGAAATGGAGGATAACGAAAGTAATGCGTTTCTTGACATCATAGATTCTCTGTTGGAAGCCACCGGCAAGACAATTGTTCGCAACAGTGCGGAGCCGCGTTTCAACCATGAAGGAGAAATCCTGACTTTAGAGCAGCTCTCCAACGGTGAAAGGCAGATGCTGTACATCCTGTTCACGATACTTTCCCAGAACAAGGAACCGGGGGTGCTTCTTATGGACGAACCGGAAATATCCTTGCACATAGAATGGCAGCAACGCCTCATTTCTCTAATCCGTCAGATTAATCCGAATGTGCAGGTAATTCTTACGACCCATTCGCCTGCGGTAATAATGGACGGATGGACGGATTGTGTGACAGACGCATCGGAAATCATTGTGAACTGATTTGCTGTGAAACGTCTCACCGATAACCTTAACAGCGACTATATCGCGTCTGCTAACCGTCTCCGTCCCAAGGGGGCAAGGAAGCGTATTGTTGCTTATGTGGAGAGTTATGAGGATATTTCCTTCTGGCGCAATGTCCTTGATGAGTGGGAGACGGATGAGTTTTATTTTGAGGTGATGCTGCCGTCTCGCACTACGCTTGGAAAGGGGAAGAAGACGGCTTTGATGAACGACCTCGGCAAGGGACTCGGGCAATGGATGATAGCTTGTGTGGATGCTGATATGGATTGGCTCCTGCAAGGACATACCGTCATGAGTCGTATGTTATGTGATTCTCATTATGTGATGCATACTTATGCCTATGCTATCGAGAATCTGCAATGTTGGGCACCGGCTTTGCATTCTGCATGCACTATGGCGACGCTCAATGACCATGAGTTGCTGGATATAGTGCAGTTTATGGAAGAATACTCCCGTATTATATGGCCGTTGCTGGTGTGGCTCGTGTGGTGTTATCGAAACGATCATTACAATCGCTTCTCTCTGATGGATATGTCATCGATAGTGTCTTTCCGTGAGGTCAATCCTTATCATGTGGAGCAGACATTGGAACATGTGCGCAAGCAGGTGAATCGCCGTATAGCCTGGCTACAGCATAATTTTCCCGAGGCAAAGGGCAGTTATCCGAAAGTAAGGGAGAATCTTCTTCAGATGGGACTGACGCCGGAGACGAGTTATATGTACATTCACGGACACAGTTTGTGGGATGGGGTAGTGATGCCTCTCTTGGAACCTGTGTGTGTGATGCTGCGTCGTTATCGTGAGAAGGAGATACAGCGTCTTGCGGAACATAATACACAGCGACAGAACGAACTCTCTGCATATCAGCATGCGCAGAGCCCTCTCGATGTTGTTTTGCGTAAAGGTACGGCTTACAAGCAGTCTCCTCAATATCAGTGGATAAGTGCAGACTTAAGACGACTGATGACAGAGGTGGAAGCAGCAAAATAGTGGTCCATCTCCTGAATCAGTCCGGCTAATGAGAATACCACAACGATATCCCCGGCTTTTATTTGTGTATTGCCGCTTATAGGAAGACCCACACCGTCGCGCACAAGACCGCCGAGGGTGACGCCTCGCGGGAAACTCATATCCATAATTTTGTTCTTTGTGATTTCGCTTCCTTCCTGGGCGATAAATTCTGCCACATCGGCATTTGCTATCGTGAGTCGGTGCAATGATGCTACGTCTGTGTTCATCATCATCCGGTAGATATGCGATGCGGCAATGGTCTTCTTGTTGATGATTGTGCCGATATCAAGTTTCTCAGCCAGAGATACGTATTCAATGTTCTCCACCTGTGCGACGGTTTTGCGTACGCCCAGCCGTTTTGCTGCCAGACAGGCCAGAATATTGTTTTCTGCGTTCGGAGTCAATGCGCAGAAAGCCTGCATTCCCCTGATACCTTCTTCAAGCAGCAGGTGTGTGTCGCGTCCGTCTCCCTGTATGATCATTGCGTCTTCCGTATTGAGAATTTCATTGAGCCTCTGACATCGTGCTTCATTCATCTCGATTACTTTCATGCGCATGTTTTCCGGACGGTTCTTTATCACATGGAATGCTATGCTTCCTCCTCCCATCACCATCACGTCTTTCACGTCGGCATAGTTCTCCTTACCCACAAGCTGCCTTATTGTAAGGATATGCTTTTTTGTTGTCATGAAATAGGCAATATCGCCTTTTCGCAATTCCGTGTCGCCGGTCGGTATGATTGTCTGTTCGTCGCGTTTCACGGCAACAATGTGATAGGGTGTATCTGCTTTGCAGAGTTTTTTTAGAGGCTTTCCGTAAAGAGCGGCAGCTTCTTCCCTCAGTTTCACGCCGAGCATGACAAGAGCTCCTCCGTGCACTTCCCAATACTGTCTTGCCCACGAGCGCTTCAGTCCTTCTATGATTTCTGCCGCAGCAAGTGTTTCGGGATAGATGAGCGAGTCGATGCCCATTCCCTTGAAGTGTGCCTGTGCAGCAGGTTGCATCCATTCCCAGTTGTCCACTCGTGCTACAGTTTTTTTCGCTCCCAAAGTGTGAGCGAGTGCGCAGCATGTCACATTTGTGGTTTCCGAGGGTGTCACAGCGATGAAAAGATCTGCGTGTTGCACTCCTGCTTCTTTCAGTCCCACGATGGATGTGGGAGACACATTGAGTGTCATCAGGTCGTAGTCCGACGAAGATAAGGCTTCCGTCTTGGCGGGATTCTCATCCACGACAACTATGTCTTGATTTTCCTTTGAGAGCAGTTCTGCCAGATGTGTGCCGACCGACCCTGCGCCTGCGATGATGATTTTCATGTTATCGCTTTCTTTATGTTCTCTTTATCGAGTCCCACGAGGTGGTATAGTTCCTTCGGAGTTCCGTGTTCCACGAAGTTGTCGGGAAGGCCCAGTCGCGTGATAGGTATGTCGTATCCGTGATCGCTCATCCATTCCATCACGGCGCTGCCCATTCCTCCCGTTCTGGTTCCGTCTTCTACGGTGACGATGCGCTTGAAGTTTCTTGCCACCTCTTCCAGCAACGTTTCGTCAAGGGGCTTGATATAGCGCATGTCGTATACGGCAGCTGTTGTGTCCTGTGCTGCTTCCAGAGCTACGTATCCTATCGGTCCCAGTGTCAGCACAGCCACATCTTTTCCCTCCTTGATGCATCTGCCGCGACCGATTTCTTCAGGGCCTGCAGGGCGGGGTGCCGTCCCGTTTTGAGGGCGACAGCCTCTGGGATATCTGATGACGAACGGGCCGTCCTGCCCGAAGGCTCCGGTGCGCATCATACCCTTGAGGTCTTCCTCATCCAGGGGCGAGCAGATGGTGAGTCCCGGGATGGGTCGCAGGGCAGCCAGGTCGAATGCCCCGTGATGTGTTGCTCCGTCTTCTCCTACAAGTCCGGCCCTGTCCAGACACATCACCACGTGCAGACGTGAAATCGCCACATCGTGTATGATGTTGTCGTAGGCTCTCTGGGCGAACGATGAATATATGTTGCAGAACGGGATGAGTCCGTCTTTTGCCATTCCCGCAGCGAATGTCACAGCGTGTCCTTCTGCTATCCCCACGTCGAATGCCCTTTCCGGCATTTCCTTCATGAGTATGTTCATCGAACAGCCTGTCGGCATAGCCGGCGTAATACCGTAGATGCGCGGGTCTTCCTTTGCCAGTTCCAGCAACGTTTCGCCGAAGACATCCTGGAAGCGCGGCGGCTCTCCTTCGCTTGTTGTTTTTATTCTTTCGCCGGTCTCGGGTATGAATCGTCCTGGAGCGTGAAACACGGTGGGGTTCTTTTCTGCCGGCTCGTAGCCTTTTCCTTTCACGGTGTTGATATGCAGCAGTCTCGGACCTTTCATATCCTTGATACGCTGCAGCGTCTCCACCAGTCTCACCACATCGTGTCCGTCTTCGGGGCCGAAATATCGTATGTCCAGTCCTTCGAAGATGTTGCGCTGTCCCAGCAGCAGGCTCTTCACGGAGTTGTTGAATCGCAGTATCGAGCGTCGTCTCTTGTCGTCCATCCATCCCCATGCGCCCAGTTTCATTGCGGCAGTATTGCGCAGGCTGTTGTAGAACGGCGATGTGTGCAGGTTGTGCAGATATTGTTTCATGCCTCCCACAGCTGTGTCTATACTCATATTGTTGTCGTTGAGTATGATGAGCAGGTTGTTGGGCGTTGTGGAGGCGTTGTTGAGTCCCTCGAAGGCAAGTCCTCCGCTCATGCTGCCGTCGCCTATCACAGCCACCACGTGGCGTTCGATATTCTGCTGTTTTGCGGCTACGGCCATTCCCAGCGCAACGGATATGCTGTTGGAGGCGTGTCCGCAGGTGTTGGTGTCGTATTCGCTTTCTTCCGGTGAGGGGAAGGGCTTGAGTCCTCCCATGTGTCGGTTGGTGTTGAACACTTTGCGTCTTCCCGTGAGTATCTTGTGTCCGTAGGCCTGATGCCCCACATCCCACACGATACGGTCTTCCGGCGTGTTGAAGACGTAGTGCAGAGCAACCGTCAGTTCAACGGCTCCCAGCGACGAGGCGAAATGCCCAGGGTTATCGCTGAGTGCTTTGATGAGGAATTCTCTCAGTTCCGCACACACTTGCGGCAACTGTTCCACGGGCAATTGTCTCAAATCTCGCGGGAACTCTATACGGTCGAGGAGTTTGTTTGGCTCGTTTTGCACTAGTTCATTTTATTTTCCTTGCAAAAGTACGAAAAAAGTTAGGAGTGGAGCTACGGGAGTGGATAGTTTTTTGTAAATTTGCCGGAAATAATATGAAAACCGCGTCCAACTGATGGATTCTTCCCTTCGATACGTGCTTCTTGGCAGTTGTTTTGCCCAAAATGTCGGGCAGAGGATGTGCCATGACGGTTGGGATGCCATAGTGAATCCTCTCGGCACGCTCTACAACCCCGAGAGCCTTCGTTCCTGCCTCTCTCAGGCATTGGATGGCGGTGAACTTCCTCTCTTCTTCGATGAGGCTATGCAGGAGTGGCGCTGCTGGCTGGCCAATACGCATTTCCGGGCTTCTGCCCGTGAGGAATGCGCCCGTCTGGTCGGTGAGGCTTTTGCCGCTCTGCGCGACAGACTTCTGGCAGCAGATGTCCTTATCCTGACGCTTGGCACCAATGTCGTCTATACGACACCTTCTCCTCTCAATTCCGGGCAGCCTCTTGTGGTGGCAAACTGCCAGCGCCAGCCCGACCGTCTCTTCCGTGAGGAGAGGATGGATGTCTCCCAGGTGACAGCTTCTCTTCTGGAATCGCTGCGTTGCCTGCATCGCCACAATCCCCGTTGCCGCGTGCTCCTCACCGTCAGTCCCTACCGCTATCGCAAGTACGGTCTTCACGGCAATGCGCTCTCCAAGGCCGTCCTTCTGATGGCTGTGGAGGCTGTGCAGCAGGAGCAGCCCTCAGTGATGTATTTCCCGTCTTTCGAGATAATGATTGACGAACTTCGTGACTACAAATTTTACGCCTCCGACGGTCTTCATCCCAGCGAGGAGGCCATTGATATACTATGGAAAAGATTTCAAGAATTTCCGATTGGATAGGAGCCCGTCCCGTCGGTCCTTCCGACGGCGTGGTGGAACATCTGCTCACCGATTCGCGCAGCCTGTGTTTCCCCGAGACGACGCTCTTCTTTGCTCTCCGCACAGCTACGGGCGACGGTCATCGCTACATTGCCGACCTTCTGACTCGCGGTGTGCACATGTTCGTTGTGGAGCAGCTTCCCCGCCAGCCTGAACCCTCCGCGACATATCTCGTCGTCGAAGATTCGTTGCAGGCTCTCCAGCGTCTCGCTGCCCGCCATCGTGAACAATACGATATTCCCGTCATTGCCATCACGGGCAGTAACGGCAAGACCACCGTCAAGGAGTGGCTCTATCAGATGCTTTCTCCCGACTACGTGGTGACGCGCTCTCCCCGCAGCTACAATTCGCAGATAGGTGTGCCTCTGTCCGTATGGGGACTTTCCGGGCGCACCCAGATTGGTATCTTCGAGGCAGGTATTTCCCAGCCGGGCGAGATGGAGTCTCTGGCTGCTATCATACAGCCTACGATAGGCGTATTCACGGGTCTCGGCGACGCCCACCAGGAGTTTTTCTCTTCTATGGAGGAGAAGCGCCGTGAGAAGTGGCGTCTCTTTGATGGTTGCGAGCGTGTGTTCTCCATCGGCGAGGGCAACGATCCCTTGCTCGAGGGCAAGAGGCTGTGTGCCGAAGTGTGCCGCTATCTGGGTATGGGCGAGGATGTTATCGCAGAGCGTATGAATAATCTCGAATCCGTTGCGATGCGTCTGGAGGTGAAGCAGGGACGTCACGACTGCGTGCTCATCAACGATTCCTACAACAACGACCTCTCGTCGCTCGACACCGCTCTGGATTTCATGATGCGCCGTCCTGAGCGCCGTGACCGTCAGCGTGTGCTCATCCTTTCCGACATCTATCAGACGGGACTCTCCGAGCAGCAGCTCGTCAGGCACGTGCGTGCTCTCCTTCAGAGTCGCGGCATCGACATCTTCATAGGTATCGGTCCTGTGCTGTCGCAGAGCGGATTGGGATACGGTTTTGCCGACACGGAGTCGTTCATGCAGAGCGAACTGTTCCAGAGGCTTCACGGAGCTCTCATCCTCATCAAGGGTGCCCGCCGTTTCCGTTTCGAGGCCATCACGGGTGCTTTGGAGCAGAAGGTTCACGAGACGGTCCTGGAGGTCAATCTCGCTGCTGTGGTGGAGAATCTCAATCACTATCGTTCCTTCCTCCTTCACGATGCTTCGCGCGACACCCACGCTACGCCTTTCGTCTGCATGGTCAAGGCGGATGCCTACGGAGCCGGTGCCGTCGAGGTGTCGAAGACGCTGCAGGATCAGGGTGTTTCCTATCTTGCCGTAGCTGTGGCCGACGAGGGTGCTCAGTTGCGTGCGGCCGGCATCACTGCGGGTATTATGGTGATGAACCCCGAGATGTCCAGTTTCGACACTCTCTTCGAGTACAATCTCGAACCGGAGGTATATTCCTTCCGTCTGCTCGATGCCCTTGTACGTGCAGCAGAGAAGTCGGGTGTCACGGATTTCCCCATACATATCAAGCTCGACACAGGTATGCACCGTCTGGGTTTCGACCCCGAGAAGGATATGCCCGAACTCCTGCGCCATCTGCATCGTCAGTCGGCACTTGTGCCCCGCAGCGTGTTCTCCCATTTCGTGGGCAGCGACAGCGATGACTTCGATGCCTTCTCCCGCGAGCAGTACCGTCGCTTCACCGTTGGTGCGAACGCTCTTCAGGAAGGTTTTTCCCATCATATCCTGCGCCACATCTGCAATTCTGCCGGTATAGAGCATTTCCCTGAATACCAGCACGACCTCTGCCGTCTGGGCCTCGGTCTCTACGGTATCGACTCGCGCACCAACGCCATGCTTTCCAATGTCTCCACGCTCAAGACCACCATCCTCCAGATACATGATATCCCGGCCGGCGAGACGGTGGGCTACTCCCGCAAGGGACGTCTGCAGCGCGATTCCCGCATCGCAGTGCTTCCCATCGGTTATGCCGACGGTCTCAACCGTCTTCTGGGCGGCGGACGGGGTTATTGCCTGGTCAACGGTCACAAGGCCCCCTACGTGGGCAATATCTGCATGGACGTCTCGATGATAGATGTCACTGATGTGCCCTGTCGGGAAGGCGACACGGCGGTTATCTTCGGAGAAGCCCTTTCGCCCAGCGTGCTTGCCGAACTCATCGGCACGATTCCCTACGAGATACTCACCTCCGTTTCCTCCCGTGTGAAGCGCGTCTATTTCCAGTAATGCCCTCCGTGATGAAGCAGTCGCCGCTCTTTCTCTTCGTGCTTTTCGTCGTTCTGGCGGCATATCTTGTGTCTGTAGCGATGGATAGTAATAAAGGTGTATGTCAGGGAGATAGCATTGTGGGATTAAAGCGTGACTCTAATATTATAGAAACGCCTCTCTACGAGCGTCCGCAGCTCTCCGACGACGATTTTCTGGTGGAGCACACGGGCTTTGCTCTCTCTTTCGATATGGAGACCAACTGCCCCCGCTGGGTGGCTTGGGAGCTCACAGGCGAGGAGGTGGAGACGAAGGCTGTGGTGCGTGGCAACGACTTCAGGGGCGACCCTCTCGTGCCTGCCTCTCACAGGGTGGAGGCCTCCGACTATCGCGAGTCGGGCTACGATCGCGGTCACATGTGTCCGGCCGGTGACATGAAGTGGAGCAGCCGGTCGATGTCCGACTGTTTCTACATGAGCAACATCTGTCCTCAGGTGGGTGAACTCAACCGCCGCTGGTGGGAGCATCTTGAGTCGGCCTGCCGTCGCTGGGCCCGTCGGGAGGGCAGCGTGTATATCTGCTGCGGTCCTCTCTTCAAGTCCTCACGTCGTCAGAAGACGGTAGGCGGCAATGTCAGGGTGCGTGTGCCAAACGGTTTCTTCAAGGTGGTTCTCTCGCTGTGCGAGGGCGCTGAGAAGGCGATAGGTTTTGTGTATTCCAATCGCGACAGCCGTCAGCCTATGGATTCGGCTGTGTGCACTGTGGACAGCGTGGAGATGCTCACGGGTCTTGATTTCTTTCCCCTGCTGCCCGATTCCCTGGAGGATAGGGTGGAGGCTTCCTCCAATCTCAAGGCCTGGAAGTAACTACTCGTCTACTTGTCCACTAAAACAATCCTTCCTTGCGGGCGTGCGTAGCGTTCGGGTATGATGCCTCCCAGCGTTTCCCTTATATACTGCTCCACAACGTCCCGGCACAGTGTCGGTGCAGCTGTCACTACGGGGCAGTCGCGCAGCACGTTGTAGAATCCGCCAATCCTGTAGTACGACCCCACGGCCACATTGTAGATTCTCTCAGGGTCGATTGCTGAGTATTCGCCGCTTCCGGCCACTTCCACCATCACGTCGCTCACCGTGTGGCCGGCTGTGTTTATGGTGTATCTCAGTCCCGAGCATTGCGGGAAGCTGCCGTCGCTTTCAGGTGTCTTTGCCGTGCACTTCTTGAGTGTCTCTATGATTTGCGCCCCGGTGGCCTTGATGCAGCATATATTGTTGTTGTAGGGCAGGAGCGATATGATATCTCCGTAGGTGACGGTGCCGGCCGCTATGTCGTTGCGCAGGCCTCCTCCGTTTTCCAGCGCTATCTCGGCTCCGAAGAAGTGTCGGTAGGCGTCTGTCACCAGGTCTCCTGCATTTGTCTCATGCCAGCGCACGCTGTTGTTGCCTTTCCCGTCGGTCACTTCGAGGGGGAAACGGCTGCTGCCCGCCACTTTCCCTGCCACGCTTTTCATCAGCGCTCTCACGCTGTCGGTTGTCGCCTTCACGCGGGCGTTCTCGTAGGGAATCTCTGCTGTCGGGATGAGCTCCGTTGTGATGCGTCCGTCCTTGATGAGCAGTTTTCCCACGTTGGCAAACAGCGTTCCCGTCTGGGTGACAGGCACCTCTCTACCGTCCCTGTTCTTCACCTCTTCGCCCCTCACCACAGAGTGGCTGTGTCCGTCCACCACGGCGTCGATACCCCTCGTGGCGGCTATTGTGAGGTGGGAGTTGAATCCCATCGACTGTGTCATTTCGCCCACGTGCAGCAGTGCCACCACGTAGTCGGCACCTTCTCTGCGTGCCTCGTCTGTGGCCTGCTGTATCAGGGTGTGGAAGCTGTCGGCCCTGAGGTCGTAGGTCGCGGCGCCTTTCGTGTCGTAGAATGCGTATTTCTCCAGCAGCATCGTCTCGGGTGTGAGGGCTCCGATGAATGCTATGCGTCTGTCGCCGCACTGTTGCATCACGTATTTCGCGTAGCAGGGCTCCGCGGCTCCCGCCTTGCAGAGATTCACGCATGTCACGGGTGCTCCGATGCCGCTCAGCAGTTCCTGCATACGCTCTGTGCCGTAGTCGAATTCGTGGTTGCCCGGCGTGACGGCCTGATAGCCCATGTTGCGCATCACGTCGGCTACGTACTGTCCCTGCGACAGGGCTCCTGCCGTGCCTCCCTGCAGGAAGTCTCCGCAGCTCACCATGACGACGTATGCCGTATCCTGTGCGGCAATGGCGTCGCGCAGTCCTGCCATCCGTGCGTATCCGTCTATGGCGCAGTGCACGTCGTTCTCGTAGAGCACCACGATGCTCTTCTCCTGTGCCCACACAGCTGCTACAGTCATTGCTGCCGCTATCGCCGCCAGTATTTTTCTCATTCCCGTTATCTGTAGTTGAACTTCACGGAGCGTATCTTGCCGTCGACAGCCCAGCTGACAACATATATGCCGGCAGGCAGACCTGTCATCGGGAACTCCCCGTCGGCTGTGAACGAGCCCACGCGCACGCCGTTCAGGGATATGACATTCACCCTGAAGTGAAGCTTCTCGGGCGTCTCCGAGCCGAAGTGCAGCGTCCTTGTCGCCGGGTTGTATGCCAGAGCGTATTCCTCGGGCTCCACTCTGTCCACACCGGTGTCGTCGGGCAGCTGTCCGTTGGGTGTCAGCAGCCACAGACGGTTCTGGCTCTCGCCGTTGCGCGAGTCGTTGGTGTAGCTCAGTATGTCGGTATAGTCGTCCGCGCTGCCGCCTCTGAGGTTGGCGACATGCTGCGTGTACACGTTCAGCAGGTTGTAGTGTCCGTCGTTGCCCTGCGGCATCAGCTGCCATTGCTGTCTGGGGTCTTCCTCGTCGGGCAGTGCCGTGTTGAGCGGAGTGCCCACGTTCACGGTGGGACCCACATCTCCCTGTGTGGGGTCGTTGAGCGCCATCATGCTGCTGCGGTTCACTATGAGGAAGAGTCCGTCGCCCAGGCTCCTCATCTCCCAGTCCTCGCTCTCGCGGCTCTTGTCGTCGGTGTATTGCACGGCATTGCTGCCCGACAGGTCTATCGCTTTCGACGTCTTGACGTTCACGATGTGGTAGTAGTAGCGCTCCGGCACGAAGGGCGGGGTGGGGTCGTCCGGCTTGCGGTTGGCGAACTCCTGTTCGAGGTATGCGCAATGGTCGCTGACGAATGTCTTGAGGTCGCTGACGTACTGGCTGTAGCTGGAGTAGAGCACCATCTCGTGATACATCCTCGTTTTGATGCCCCATTTCTCGTAGTTCTTCTTCTGCGAGAGGTCCAGCAGTTGCTGCAGGCTGTCCACCTTCTGGTGCATGTATGCCACGAGTCCGGCCTCCAGCAGTTTCTTGTAGCGTGCATATACGCAGCGCCGGAACCACGGATCCTGCCACATCCTGTTCACCCACACCTTCGACCCGTTGTAAGCTACGTCCGTCATCATCGACTCGGCTGTGGTGCTGAGTCCCTGTTCCTGTGTCACGCGGTAGTCGTTGTTGTAGGCTATGTCGTAGTCCCACAGCGGTCCCCAATAGAGACGGTCGTCGTCCTGTTCCTTGTAGAAATATGTGCTGTAGAATCCGTCGATGTTGGCGCTCACTTCCGTGCAGATATACCAGTCGATGAGCGATGCCGAATCCACGTAGGCGCGATAGCCGGCCTCGGGGTCGGTGAAGTCGGCCGACGAGAGCGCCTTCTCGAAGCGCGCCATATGGCCTTTGATATATGTTGTCTGTCTGGCTGCGATGTCGTCCTCGTCGGGATAGTGTATGCGCACCGGCACGTTGTAGGTGCTTGTGTTGAAGCTGTTGCCGTCCCTGAATCCGTCCACTTCCAGCAGGTATCCTCCCGTGATGTCGGAGGTGGCCGTTGCCGGTGTGTCCTGCTCCGTGATGTTCACGCGGTGCGGCCTCACGTCCACCTGGTCGCTTATCTGGTAGGTGCCCGCGTACGTGCCGTTCAGCACCAGGTCGGTGAATTTCGCCGCGGGATTGAAGGGCAGCGACTTCTTCCCGCCCTCCGGATGCTGTGCGGCGCAGAATTCTCCCATGGCCGACGTCACTGCGTTGCGCATCATTGTCTTGTCGCCTGCGTTGGCCAGCAGCGTCCAGCTCTTGCACTTCGCGTAGCCCTTGCCCAGGAATTTCTCCTTCTCGTTGAACTTAATCCTGTAGGGCTTCTTCGCCATGTTCCACGTCGAGTTGCCCCTTCCGCGTATGGACACCGAGTCGTAGCTGGTCACTGTGCCCGCTTCGTCCACGTAGTGCAGACGGCAGTATTTGTATGTGTCCTTGCTGTATATCCCGCCTCCGTCGAATGTCTCGATGTATATCGTCGGCAGATCCGTCTTGTTGGTGTACTGAGCCCTCAG
This sequence comes from Bacteroidaceae bacterium, assembly GCA_016292045.1. Lineage (GTDB taxonomy): Bacteria > Bacteroidota > Bacteroidia > Bacteroidales > Bacteroidaceae > Physcousia. Next base: position 36,174 of record JAEEZX010000023.1, read on the forward strand.
GCTCACCGCCGCAGCCCACAGGGCAAGTGTTATGGTCAGCAGTTTTTTCATGATGGTGTGCTTGATTGCTCTCCGGAAGGCTTCTTCTCAGGTGTGGGCACGAAACCCAGTGCGGCCACGAGACAGCTCATCAGGGGACTTATCAGGTTGAAGAAACAGAAGGGCAGATAGACCACGGTGGGGATCCCCAGTATGGTGCTCTGCGTCATACCGCAGGCCGTCCAGGGAATCAGTACGGAGGTGACGGTGGAGGAGTCTTCCGTGCTGCGGCTGAGCAGCTCCGGACGGTAGCCGCGCTCATGGTATTCCTTGCGGAATATGGATGCGTTCATGATGATGGAGAGGAACTGGTCGCCCATAATCATATTGAACAGCACGCCGGATACCACCGTGCCGGCCACGAGGCTCACCGTGCCCTTGATGGCGCGCAGCATCACGTTGGTGATGCTCTGCAGCATGTTGCTCGTCACCATGCACGCGCCGAAGCACAGGGCGCAGATGACAAGCCACACGGTGCCCATCATGCCCACCATGCCGCGCGTGGCGACGAGGCTGTTGATGGCCTCCGCGCCGGTGTCCACATGTGTGGATGTGTAGCAGGTCTTCATGATGCCCTTCAGCAGCGCGGGTGCCGTCATTTCTCCCTCGCCTCCGATGCCGGCCACGACGTCGGGCTGCAGCACCACGGCGCAGAGACATGCGGCGAGCGCCGATAGTGTCAGCGTGACGAGCGAGGGCACTTTCCTGTAGATGAGATAACCCGTGAAGGCGGGCACCAGCATTGTCCACAGCGTGATGTTGAACGTGCCGTCCAGAGCGTCGACGTATTGCGATATCTCCGGCGCCTGTCCGCCGAACTTCAGTCCTATCAGCAGATAGAGCAGCAGCGATACGGTGATGCTCGGCACGGTGGTGAACATCATGTAGCGTATGTGTGAGAAGAGGTCGGCCTTGGCCATCGAGGATGCGAGCACCGTGGTGTCCGACATGGGCGACATCTTGTCGCCGAAGTAGGCTCCCGAGATGATGGCTCCTGCGCTGAGTGCGGGCGGTATGCCCAGAGCGCCCGAAATGCCCATGAGGGCTATGCCTATCGTGGCTATGGTGGTCCACGACGTGCCCGTCATCACCGATATGAGCGACGATATGATGCAGGCGCAGGGCAGGAAGAACATGGGCGACATCAGCTGCACCCCGTAGTATATCAGCGTAGGCACCACGCCGCTTATCATCCATGCGCTCGACATCATGCCTATCATCAGCAGTATGAGCACGGAGACAGCTGCATCGCCCACAGTGGCCTGTATTGCCATCTCGAATCGCTCCCACGACATCTTGTTCGCTATGATGGATATGCCCACGCACACTGCCGTTGCAAGCACCATTGCCAGCTGGCTTGCTCCGCTCAGGGCGTCGTCGGGCACGTAGACGATTATCAGTGCTATCAGCGATATCAGTGTCAGCAGCGGTATGGCTGCCACCAGCGGGTGGGGGAGTTGATTTGTGTTTTCTGCCATGTTTTTCTGTTTTCAGGGTACAAAGGTAATGATTTTTTTTGAAAGTAGACGAGTAAATTGATAATTGATAATTGATAATTCATGAAACTTCGTTCCATAGACATTGCTCACGCTCGGCTGTCATCAAACGAGTTTGTGACCGCTCTTGCTTAATCGCAATGTTGATAATTGACAGTTGACAGTTAGTTATTCCGTAAATATCGAAGAGAACCACCTGATGGAAAACGTGATATTATGGAAATAATCAGAGCAACTAATCCACCACTTCCTTGCCGAAGGGGGCGAGAATGAGGAAGGCCAGTTTGAAATGCTGCATGCCGAAGGGAATGCCGATGACGGTGATGCACAGCAGCAGACCCCAAACGGCATGACCTACAGCCAGCCAGAAGCCGCCCAGCAAAATCCACAGCACATTCATCAGCAGGGGAAAGCAGCCGCTCGCGCTCTCCTTGTCCCTTACGTTCTTGCCGAAAGGCCACAGAGCCAAACCCGCAAGGCAGATAATCTGCCAGCCGAAGGGTATGCCGATGATGGTGATGCACAGCAGGAGTCCGAAAAACAGATAACCTATTGCCATTTCCAAGCCGCCGAAAATGAGCCAAATGATGTTGCCGAGGATTTTCATAGTATGATGTTTTGTTTTTTTTCGCAGCAAAGATACGTTTTTTTTTCGGAAAACCCCAAACTCTAAACTCTAAACTCTGAACTCTAAACTTTTTTTCGTACCTTTGCAGCCGAAATAAGTAAATCCGACGAGAAAACGATGAAAAAATCAACTGCCATACTGCTGCTGCACTGCCCCGACAGGGTGGGCATCATCATGGAGATGACAAAGTTCATCACCGACAATCAGGGCAATATCCTACACCTCGACCAGAGCGTAGACCAGATAGACCACCGCTTCTTCATGCGAGTGGAATGGGACCTCGAGAACTTCCTCATACCGAAGGAGAAGATAGCGGAATACATTGAGACACTCTACGCACGCCGCTACGAAATGAAGTTCATGCTGAAATTCTCAGCAGAGCGCCCGCGCATGGCCATCTTCGTGAGCAAGATGTCGCACTGCCTCTACGACCTGCTGGCACGATGGAAGGCGGGAGAGCTCGACGTGGAGATACCGTGCATCGTGTCCAACCACGAAGACCTGCGCTACGTGGCAGAGCAGTTCGGACTGCCTTACTACGTGTTCTCCATCAACAAGGACTGGTCGAACAAGCGCGAAGTGGAGGAGGCCGAGATGAAGCTGCTGAAGGAACACGGCGTGACATTCATCGTGCTGGCAAGATACATGCAAATCATCAGCGACGAAATGATAGCAGCATATCCCAACCACATCATCAACATACACCACTCGTTCCTGCCCGCATTCGTGGGTGCGAAGCCCTATCACCAGGCATACGAGAGAGGTGTGAAAATCATCGGTGCCACGAGCCACTATGTGACAGCCGAACTCGACGCAGGACCCATCATCGAACAGGACGTGATACGCATCACACACAAGGATACCCCCGAGACACTCGTGCTCAAGGGAAAGGATCTGGAGAAGATAGTGCTCTCACGCGCCGTGAAGGCACATATCGACCGCAAGGTGCTGGCATACAAGAACCGTACCATCATATTCTCATAGGACAGGGCGATGAAGAGCATTGTCGACTTGAGAGTGAACGCCGCAGAGCGCAAAGGCGAGAACGCCGTGCTGCTGCGTCTGGCTGCGCCGGCGGAGGTGACGGCAGAGTGCCGCCCGGGACAGTTCGTGCAGGTGCGTGTGGACGGAGCGAAGGACACCTTCCTGCGCCGCCCCATATCGCTCCACCACGTGGACAGGGAGAGGGGAGAAGTGTGGCTGCTGGTGCAGATGGTGGGCGAGGGCACACGGCAGCTCGGACGGCTCAGAGAAGGCGACACGCTCAATCTCGTGATGCCGCTGGGCAACGGATTCAGCCGGGTGGAAGCCTTGCGCGAGTCGGCTGCCGGAGCTGACGTCAGACCCCTGCTCGTGGGAGGCGGCGTGGGAGTGGCTCCGCTCTACTACTACGGCGCGTGGCTCAGGACTCAGGGCATAGAGCCCACATTCCTGCTGGGAGCACGCTCCAAGGGGCTGCTGTTGCAGCTGGAGGAGTTTGAGGCGCTGGGACGCACATTCGTCACCACGGAGGACGGCAGCTACGGCGAAAGGGGGTTCGTGACGCAGCACAGCGTGCTCTCCAAGGAGCGCTTCACAAGCATACACGTGTGCGGCCCCGGCCCGATGATGAAGGCTGTGGCACGCTACGCCAAAGCGGAGGGCATCGTCTGCGAGGTGAGTCTGGAGAACATGATGGCGTGCGGACTGGGAGCCTGCCTCTGCTGCGTGGAGAAGACGGTGAAGGGCAATGTGTGTGTGTGCACGGAAGGACCGGTGTTCAACATCAATGAACTGACATGGCAGATCTGACTACAAATATAGGAGCATTGAAGCTCAAGAATCCCGTGATGACAGCCAGCGGCACGTTCGGCTACGGCATCGAGTTCAGCGACTTCGTGCCTCTGGAGGAGATAGGCGGCATCATAGTGAAAGGCACCACGCTGCATCCCCGTCAGGGCAACGACTACCCTCGCATGGCAGAGACGGCCGGCGGTATGCTCAACTGCGTGGGACTGCAGAACAAGGGCGTAGACCATTTCTGCGAGAAGATATACCCCGAGGTGTGCGGCATCGACACCAACGTGATAGTCAACGTGTCGGGCTCCTCGCCGGAGGACTATGCGGAGTGTGCGGCGCGCATCGGAGCGCTGGAGCGCATTCCGGCCATTGAACTCAATATCTCATGCCCCAACGTGAAGGACGGAGGCATGGCGTTCGGTGTGACGTGCGAAGGTGCGGCATCGGTGGTGAGGGCTGTGAGGAAGGCCTACGGAAAGACGCTCATCGTGAAGCTGTCGCCCAATGTCACCGACATAGTGTCCATCGCCAAGGCTGTGGAGGCAGAGGGTGCCGATGCTGTGTCGCTGATAAACACGCTGATGGGTACGGCCATTGATATAGAGAAACGTCGCAGGATGTTGTCAATAGGTACGGGAGGTCTCTCGGGTCCTTGCGTGAAACCCGTGGCGCTGCGTATGGTGTGGCAGGTGGCTCACGCCGTCGGTATACCGGTGGTGGGACTTGGCGGTATCTCCACAGCGGAGGATGCTATTGAATTTCTGATGGCCGGAGCCTGCGCCGTGGAAATCGGTACGGCAAACTTCCTTGATCCGGCTGTGACGGTGAAGGTGGCAAGGGGTGTCGATGCGTGGCTGGATGCTCACTCCTGCAAGAGCGTCCGTGAGATTATCGGAGTGGCCGAATAACCATTGACCATTGACTTGTCAACTTGTCAACTCGTCAACTTGTCAACTGATTTACAGTTCTCTCGCGGGGAGTTGCTGCACTCTTCCGTTCTTGCACACCACAAGGGATATCCCTTCATGACGGGCGCGCTCCACAAGTCGTCTCTGCGCCAGGCGGATGCCATCGTCGATGCGCTGCTGCATTTCTCTGATGTCCTGTTCGCTCATAGTGCAGAGTTTTTATCGGTTACAGCCTCGTCGCTGTTGGGCGCAGCGGAGCTGGGAGGCACATTGTATTTCTTTTGCATCTCCATATAGTATTGTGCATCGTCCACCTGCAGACGCTCCTTGCCTTTTATTCCGCAGGCGATGCGGCGTGTGGGACAGGTGGAGTTGTCGTAGAGAGCCCAATAGTCTACGATGGGGGTGTAGAGGTTGAAGAGGTTGTAGAGACCGGCACCGAATCGCCGTATGATGACGTCGGTGGGTATGTTGTGACCGCCCTGCGCCACACGGCTTGCTACACGCATGATGGCCTGCTCGGGTGTGGGCAGAGAGAAAAACAGCAGTGTGACGAAATATCCGCGACGCTGTGCACGCTCGATGAGGCGCACGTAGGAACGCGTGGAGAGCGTTGTCTCAAAGGCAAAGTCGACGCCCTCCTTCAGGAGGTGCAGCACACGGTCTATCATCAGGCGTCCGGCCTGAATGGCAACACCCTCCGGATTGAAGGGCGAGAGACCTCTGGCTATCTCGTCGGCATTGACAAACTCCTTGCACCCAAGCATCTCGGGCAGGACGGTGTAGGAGGCAGTTGTCTTGCCTGCGCCGTTGCATCCCGCGATGATGTAGAGTTTTGGCTTCTGTTTCGACATGGTATGCTATTTTTTAAGTAAGTCCGGACGAAGGCGTTTGGTGCGCTCGAGAGCCTGCTCGAGTTCCCACGCCTTGATGTTGGCCTCGTGACCGGAGAGCAGCACGTCGGGCACACCGCCCCAGTCCTTGTAGACAGCGGGACGTGTGTAGACGGGTGCGGAGAGGAGTCCGTCCTGAAAGGAGTCGGAGAGGGCGCTCTGCTCGTCTCCGATGGCTCCCGGGATGATACGCACCACGGCGTCGGTGATGATGGCTGCCGCCAGTTCACCGCCGGTGAGCACGTAGTCGCCCACGGATATCTCCTTGGTGATGAGGTGTTCGCGGATGCGCTGGTCGATACCCTTGTAGTGGCCGCAGAGGATGATGATGTTATCCAGGAGCGAGAGCTGGTTGGCCATCGGCTGGCAGAACTGCTCGCCGTCGGGCGTGGTGAATATCACCTCGTCGTAGTGGCGCTGCTCCTTGAGAGCAGAAATACAGCGGTCAATGGGTTCGCATTGCATCACCATACCGGCAAAGCCTCCGAAGGGGTAGTCGTCCACGCGACGCCACCTGTTGGTGGAGTAGTCGCGCAGATTGTGCAGATGTATCTCTGCCAGTCCCGCCTTCTGGGCGCGCCCCACAATACTCTCCTGAAGGAAGCCTTCGAGCATCTGTGGAAGTACAGATATGATGTCTATGCGCATCTTTTTTTGCAATTATTACGCAAAAGTATGAAAAAAAACGTACATTTGCAGCATGAGAAACCTATTTTACACCGTTTTTTTTGCTTTTTGCCTCTCCGCTTTTGCCTTTTCGCAGGATTATAAGAACTGGGTGCGCTATGCACCGCGTCTTGACGATACATATTTCACGGGCGACAGCGCACGTCTCGTGGCTGCCAACGTGATGACCCATCAGATAGAGAACGGGGCATGGCCGAAGAATATTAACTTCTTCCGTGTGGATATTCAAAACGACATCCCCGCTGCAATAGACAGCCTCTCCCGTCTGCCCCGGCAGCATACACTGGAGGAGGCCACCATCGACAATGATGCCACGATGACGGAGATACGTTTTCTCATGCGGATGTACGAGGCCACAAAGGACAGTATATACCTGAAGAGTGCCGTGAGAGGAGTGAATTATCTGCTTTCCATGCAATACGAGAACGGAGGTTTCCCGCAGTATTTCCCCCGTCACGACCACTATCACGGGCGTATCACGTTCAACGACAATGCGATGCAGAACGCTCTGCGTCTGCTTCTGCAGGTGAGCAGAAGGGAAGCTCCCTACGCCCGTCTGCCGCTGACGCTGTCGGTGGAAGCTGCCGCTGCTGTGGACAAGGGTGTGGAATGCATCCTTGCCTGCCAGTATGTGCAGAACGGACGTCGCACCATCTGGGCGCAGCAGTACGACGAGAAGACGCTGCAACCTGTCGGGGCGCGTGCTTTCGAGCTGGCGGGTCTTTCCACAGCGGAGAGTGTCGCTGTGGTGGAACTCCTGCAGCTCGTCGAGGATGAGCATCCGGAGGTGAAGGAGGCTATCGAGTGGGCAGTGGAATGGTTCAGGGAAAACAGACTCGAGGACGGACGCTGGGCCCGCTACTACACCCTTGAGGACAACCGCCCTTTCTTCTGCGGCAGAGACGGTGTGATGCGTTTCCGTCTGGAGGAGATAGACGAGGAAAGACAGACTGGATACGCATGGTATAACACTCGGGCATCCAAGCTGTTAAAATAATTCGTCTAAATCTTGGCTAAAAGTCAGCAAACGGCCGTTTTTTATTCGTGAACGAAGCGCAGAGCTTCGCCTTTCACATCGGTGCGGACGCTTTTTCCGTCCCACACACGTTGGCCGTTGACCCACGTTCCGAGCACTTCGTAATTCACCGTGTCGCCCTCTCTCGGACTCCAGCCGCATAGCGAAAGGATTTCTTCCTTTTCGATGGTGTGGCGGCAGGGACGCACGAGTGTGATGTCCGCCTTGTAGCCTTCGCGCAGGAAACCGCGCTGGGAAATACCAAAGAGCGTGGCGGGATTGTGACACATCAGTCGCACGAGACGTTCCCTTGTGAGCACGCCCTCATCGGCCAGCGTGAGCATCGAGACGAGGGAGAACTGCACCATCGGCATACCGCTTACGGCTTTCAGGGCTCCGCCTTCCTTCTCGGAAAGGAGGTGTGGCGCGTGGTCGGTACCTATGGTGGTGACGGCTCCGGAGGAGAGTGCTTCGCGAAGCGCCCGGCGATGGCGGGGAGCTTTCACGGAGGGATTGCATTTGATGCGCGAACCGAGTCGTCCGTAGTCGTCGGTGGAGTAGAGCAGATGAGGCACGCAGACCTCCAGTGTGATGCCGGATTCAGGGGAGGCGAGCGTCAGTTCCTCCATCGTGGAGATGTGTGCGATATGCAGTCGGGCACCGGTTTCTGTGGCGAGCGACGCAGCCAGACGGCTGCTCTCCCAGCAGGCCTCCTCGTCGCGTATCTCGCTGTGGTACTGCACGCAAGGGTCTTCTCCGTAGAGTGCTCTGTATTCTTCTGCACGGCGGTTTATACGGGCGGTGTCTTCACAATGTGCCATAATGAGCGAGGGACATTCCGCGAAGAGTCTGCGCAGCGTCTCCTCACGGTCCACCAGCATATTCCCAGTGCTGCTGCCCATGAAGAGTTTCACGCCCGGAGATGCGGAGCGGTCCAGCCGTTTCACCTGTTCCAGATTGTCGTTGGTGGCTCCGAGGAAGAAGGCATGATTCACGTGCATCATCTCCCGTCCCAGTCGCTGACGCTCTTTGAGGAGGTCTATGGTGGTGGTCTGAGGTATGACATTCGGCATGTCCAGCACACTTGTCACACCGCCGGCAGCGGCTGCCATACTCTCTGTGTGCATGGTGGCTTTGCGTGTGAGGCCCGGTTCGCGGAAATGCACATGGTCGTCTATCACGCCGGGCAGCAGCAGACAACCCTCGGCCTCAATCACTTCGGCTCCTGCCGAGGAGATGTTTCCCTCGCGGGATATCTGACTGATGCGGTCGTCCTCGATGAGCAGCGAACCCGTGAAGGACTCTTCTTCGTTGACGATGGTGGCGTTTTGCAGAAGGGTTTTCATCTTGCGCGGAACTTCATGAATCTCAGGCGTATCACACCGAAGAAGGCTTCCCCGAAGATGCCGCCCGACATTTTGCTGGTGCCGAGCTCCCTGTTGACGAAAATGACGGGCACCTCCTTCACCTTGAAACCGAGGCGCAGGGCGGTGTATTTCATCTCTATCTGGAAGGCGTAACCCTTGAAATGTATGTTGTCGAGGTCGATGGTCTCGAGCACTTCCCTGCGATAGCATACGAATCCGGCTGTGGTGTCGCGCAGCGAGATTCCCAGGACGGTACGCACGTAGGCGGAGGCGTAGTAAGACATCAGTACGCGCCCGATAGGCCAGTTGACCACGTTAACGCCCGTAATGTAGCGGCTGCCCACAGCCACGTCGTTGCCCTCTGATGCGACGGCTTCCAAGAGACGGGGCACGTCGTTGGGATTGTGGGAGAAGTCGGCATCCATCTCGAAGATGTAGTCGTACCTGTGCTCAATAGCCCACTTGAAACCCGTGATATAGGCTGTGCCTAGACCCAGTTTGCCCGTGCGCTGAATGATGTGCAGGCGTCCGGAGAACTCGTCCTCCATGAGACGCTTCACGATGTCGGCTGTGCCGTCGGGACTTCCGTCGTCGATGATGAGCACCTCGAAGGAGGCCTTCCTGCCGTCCTTCAGTTCGGCGTTCAATCCCGTCACGGCACGTATGATTGCTTCTACGTTTTCTTTCTCGTTGTAGGTGGGTATAATGACCAGATTTTTCATTTTCAAATGCTGTTCCACACAATTATGCTTGCAAATGTACGAAAAAGAACGTAAATAACGAAAAAACTGGCTGCGGAAGAGCATTGTCTTTAGTCTTTTTTGTACTTTTGCACGCGGTTTTTTATGGATATTCACGAACTCCAGAAACTTTATGCGCGACATCCGAAGCTGAAAGCTCTCGGAAAATTGCTCGTGTCCGACAGCCGGGATATCCCCGTTGCCGGTCTTCAGGCATCGGCTGCTCCGCTGCTGTTTGCCTCGTTGCCGCTGGCTTGTCCCGAGGCTGTGACGCATCCCTTTCTCTTCATCCTCAACGACGAGGAGGAGGCGGGCTATTTCTATCACGACCTCACCCAGCTCCTGGGCAACAACGACGTGCTCATATTCCCTTCGGGCAAGAAGCGCACGATAAGTTCCGAGCGGCGCGATTCAGCCGGTGAGATACTGCGCACAGAGGTGCTCTCCCGACTGGCTGCCGGGCGAAGTGCTGCGCTCTACGTGGTGACGCATCCCGATGCTCTCGATGAGACGGTGCCGCCGCCCACAGAGCTCAAGCGCGATACGCTTGCCGTTTCCGTCGGTATGAAGGTGGACGAGAAATTCGTCAAGGAGACCTTGCAGGAATACGGTTTCCACCGCGTAGACTATGTATACGAACCGGGACAGTATGCCATACGAGGCTCTCTGATAGATGTCTACAGCTACACCTCGGAATATCCCTACCGCATCGACTTCTTCGGCGATGAGGTGGACAGCATCCGCACGTTCGACATACAGCAGCAGACCTCCGTCGAGAAGAAGCAGGAAATCACCATCGTACCGGAATTTGCGGGCGGCGAGGAGTCCACAGCCACTCTTCTCGACTATTTCTCCCCCGATGTCACGCTTGTCCACAAGGAGTCCCTCGGACGCGAATACGGCGGTTTCCGCCACGTAGTGATGAGTGCGTCTGCCGGCAAGGGCGATGCCGTCTGTTTCGACATCTCGCCGCAACCCGTTTTCCATAAGAATTTCGACCTGCTTGTCTCCACACTCCAGCGTCTCGACGGCGAGGATTACGACCTCTTTATCCTTGCCGACTCCGAGAAGCAGACCGACCGCCTGGAGAGCATCTTCCACGACAAGGAGACCGGCATACGCTTCACACCCGTCAACCGCACTCTCCATGCGGGATTCTGCGATAACGAACGCAAGCTGTGCCTCTTCACCGACCATCAGATATTCGACCGCTTCCATAAGTACACTCTGCGCAGCGAACAGGTGCGCAAGGGCAAGGTGGCGATGACGCTCAAGGAGATACAGCAGCTGCATCCGGGCGACTACGTGGTGCATGTGGACCACGGCGTGGGCATCTTCGGAGGTCTGGTGCGTATGAACAACGGCGGCACGATGCAGGAGGTCATCCGCATCAACTACCGCGATCAGGGCACCGTCTTCGTCTCCATACATGCTCTCTACAAGATATCGAAATACAAGGGCAGGGAAGGCGAGGCCCCCAAACTCTCGGCGCTCGGCAGCGGAGCCTGGCTGCGACTCAAGGAGCGCACCAAGAACAAGATAAAGGACATCGCCCGCGACCTCATCAAGCTCTATTCGCGCCGTCGTCAGGAGAAGGGATTTGCCTATTCGCCCGACTCATATCTGCAACACCAGCTGGAGGCGTCGTTCCTCTATGAGGACACCCCCGACCAGTTCAAGGCCACAGCCGACGTGAAGGCCGATATGGAGCGCGCCCGTCCCATGGACCGCCTCGTGTGCGGCGATGTGGGTTTCGGCAAGACGGAAGTGGCCATACGTGCGGCTTTCAAGGCTGCTGCCGACAGCAAACAGGTGGCTGTGCTCGTACCCACCACTGTGCTGGCCTATCAGCACTACCGCACCTTCAAGAAGCGCCTGGAGGGTATGCCCGTCCGCGTGGATTATCTCTCGCGTGCCCGTTCCGCGAAGCAGACGACGGAGATACTCGAGGACCTCAAACAGGGCAAGATTGACATACTCATCGGCACGCATCGCCTCATTTCCAAATCAGTGAAGTTCAAGGACCTCGGTCTGCTCATCATCGACGAGGAACAGAAGTTCGGCGTCTCCACTAAGGAGAAACTGCGCCAGATGAAGACCAATGTGGACACTCTCACCCTCACCGCCACACCGATTCCGCGCACCCTCCAGTTCTCGCTCATGGGTGCCCGCGACCTCTCCATCATACAGACTCCGCCGCCCAACCGCTATCCCATACAGACAGAGCTATGCGTCTTCTCTCCGGACATCATACGCGAGGCCATCTCGCTCGAAATTGAGCGAAGCGGTCAGGTCTTTTTCGTGTGCAACAGGATAAGTTCCCTTCCTCATCTGGAGGAGATTATCCACAGCGTGGTGCCGGAGGCCCGTGTGGCTGTGGGTCACGGACAGATGTCGCCCGAGCGTCTTGAGGAGGTGGTTCTCGGTTTTGTCAACTACGACTACGACGTGCTCCTCTCCACCACCATCATCGAGAGCGGTGTGGATATCCCCAACGCCAACACCATCATCATCTCCGACGCCCACCATTTCGGACTCTCCGACCTCCATCAGATGCGAGGCCGCGTGGGACGTTCCAACCGCAAAGCCTTCTGCTATCTCCTTGCGCCGCCTTTCAACGAACTCGGTTCGGAAGCCAAGCGCCGCCTGGAGGCCATCGAGAACTTCTCCGACCTGGGCAGCGGTATCAATATCGCTATGCAGGACCTCGACATACGTGGCGCCGGCAATCTGCTGGGCGCTGAGCAGAGCGGTTTCATTGCTGACCTCGGCTACGAGACCTACCAGAAGATACTCTCCGAGGCTGTGAAGGAACTGCGCCATGAGGAGTTCCGCGACCTCCTGGAAGAGGACATGCGCATGGGTGTGATAAAAGGTGGTGAGGATTTCGTCGACGACTGCCAGCTCGACAGCGACCTGCCGCTCTACTTCCCCGAGTCGTATGTGCCCACCTCCACAGAGCGTATGCAGCTCTATCGGGAGCTCGACGGTCTTGAGCGCGATGTGGACACAGAGGCGTTCCGCCAGAGGATGATGGACCGATTCGGAGCCATTCCCGAGGAGGGCGAGAACCTCATCCGGGTGGTGCGATTGCGCATGCTGGGCAAGTCGCTGGGTGTGGAGAAGATAACGCTGCGTCAGCGTCGCATGCGTCTGCAGTTCGTCTCGCAGGACGATTCGCCCTTCTACAGCAGTTCGCTCTTCGGCCGCATCATAGAGTTCTGTGCTGTCAATGTGATGCGCTGCCAGCTGAAGGAGGTCGGCGGCACGCGCTCCCTCACCATTCAGGAGGTGGTGAGTGTGGAGGCTGCGATTAAACTCCTTGAAACACTTAAGGGCGACCATCTGCAATGAATATCAAACACGTTTCCGTAGCTGTTCTCTGGCTCCTTTCGCTCGTTCTTACCGGGCGTCTCACGTGGGAATACACCTCCCGACAGTCTGCTCCCGAGGAGAAGGACGGCAATTCACGCCTGCTTTTCCCAGAGCGTACCCGCAGCGCTGCTTCCCATAGGGAAACGGCTTCTTACGATGTCTCGCGTCCCAGTGTGGAGAGCTTTGTCTTCGACCCCAACGAGGCCGACACGTCCCAGCTCCTGCGTCTGGGTCTCACTCCCGCTCAGGTGCGCAGCATATGCCGCCACAGGGCAAAGGGATATGTCTACAGCAGCAAGGAGGATTTCTCGCGCGTACCCTTTCTCACGAAGGGACAGTGGGCCCGTCTCGAACCTCTCATCAGGATAGGGGAGCAGTATCAGCTTCTTTCGCCCCGTGAGAGCCGTGCGGAGCGCGCCGTGCAGGCCGACACGTTGCGCCGGGCGCAGAGTGCAGGGGAGGAGCGGCCGTCGGGAAGGGACAGTTCCGCCGTCATCCCGAGGGTGAATCTCAACAGGGATTCCTTCAAACGTCTGGTGAATCATCCTTTCCTCAGCTTTGAGCAGGTGAAGGCCCTCAGAAACTTCCAGCGCAGATACGGCACTCTCCACAATATGTCCGAACTGCTTGCTCTGGCCGAATTCTCTCCGGAAGACACCGTCCGTCTGTCCCCGTATGCGGATTTTTGAGGAGAAGAGGGGAGTAAACGAAACTTTTTTGGAGTAAAACTCCGGTTATGTGAAGATTTTGTTGTACCTTTGCAGCCGAATCACGGTAATAAGGTGGTTCGCCCGCGGGGTGTAGCGCAGTTGGTAGCGCACCTGGTTTGGGACCAGGTGGTCGCCCGTTCGAGTCGGGTCACCCCGACGGCTTAGGGTTGAAGGACAGAAATGCGTCTTCAACCCTTTTTGTATCATAAAAACAAAGTTTTTTATGTTTTTTTTAAACTTTTCTTAACTTTTTCTTTGTTATGTGCGTGAAAATGGCTATCTTTGCTTGTCATTTAATGCAAAAATATATAAAATCATATACTCTATCTATGAAAAACAAACTAATAATGGCCTTGATGGTGCTTGCTAGCGCCTTCATGGTTTCGTGTTCTGACGATGCTGGTTTTATTCATTTTTCAAGTGGTGACAACGCCAAGGTGTTCACCATCACTTGCGATCAGGCAGACGCCTGGCAGCACTTCATTGTAAGTTCCACTGCAGACTGGACTGTTGAGACGGATGACGCCTGGATACATCTTGCCAGGACGTCCTACAAAGCTACTGAGACGGTCGGTATGTTCAAGGTGGCTCAGTTCAGCGGCTACACCTCTCGCACCGGTACTATCCGTATCAGTGCCGGTGAGGAGACAATCACCATCACCGTTATTCAGATGGGTACGCCCAACGTGAAGTTCGCCAGCAGTTCTTATCAGGTTACCAACCAGAGCACCAGTTTCCTTGTTGACATCTCCACCAATGCCAGGTTGGTTGCCAACATCGAGTATGTCGACCGCGACGGCGACGAAGAGACGCTGATTGCCGAGCCCGAGCAGAGCTGGCTCTCTTGCGTCCTTGTTGACGGTTCCGGCATTAACAAGAAGCAGCTGGCTGTCACTGCTGTGGCCAATCCCCACGAGCAGCCCCGCTATGCACGCATTATTGTTAAGGATGTGCAGTCCACCATCTCCGACACCATCCATCTCGAGCAGCTTGAGAAGGATGTCTTCCGCGTAGCCACCAACGGCGACCAGAGCGCCGACTCTTATGTGCTGAGCAGCTACGAGCAGGCCGTTGCTTCGTTCATCATCGACAGCAACCTCGACTACAAGGAGGAGATTTCCGTCGACTGGATACACAACAATTCCACGAAGTATTCCCGCGAGACTCTGTCCTACACCATTGACGAGAGTGAGGACTATCTCACCCGCGAGGGCACCATCACCCTCAAGGCTGAGGGCCACGACGATATCGTGCTCACCGTCACACAGCCCGGTCATCCCATGTTCGCTTTCTTCGTGACAACAAAGAAGAATGAGATTTACGAGATTTCCGGTGTCGACTGCGACGCTGTTGCCAAGAGAAAGGTTAAGTACTGGACCAACTTCGCCGACTTCACAGTGAAGTCCAACGACGAATGGATAAGCCTCATCAACGATCCCGACAACCCGGACGATCCCATCGTCGACGGTAAGGGCTACGACGGTCAGACCACAGCCGTTTGCTTCAGCATCGACCAGAACAAGCTCGACGCACGCAGCGGTTCCGTCACTGTTGTCAGCACCACTCATCCCGAGTTCAACAAGACGCTCAACGTCCTCCAGAAGGAGTTTGTTGCCAAGGCATCCATCAGTGCTGAGACCCGCACCATGTTCCTCGGTTACGACGATGCATGGGATCCTCTCTATATTATCGACGATGAGACCGCTCATCCCAACTTCGAGTACGAGAGCATCGAATGGTCGTCTTCCGACGAGGAGGTTGCCACCATCGACGCCGACGGTAAGATTGCTTTGCTCGACACCAACAAGGTGGACGATCAGAAGAAGATGATTCCTGTCACCATGACTGCTACCATCACTCTGAAGCCCGGCTACAAGGTTTCCACCGTCGAGAAGACCTGTAAGCTGACTGTTGCCGCCGTTGCCCTTGTCAGCAAGGACAATGAGGAGATCAAGGCCTACGAGCTCGATCCCAACAACGAGATACTGGCAGACACCATGCTGACCATCCGCGCCACCAACTTCACCGTTCAGGGCGCTATATGGAGTGTCAAGAGCATTCCCGATCCTGAGGATCCCAGCAAGTTCGTCAACATTATCAAGACGAACACTGTGGACCTCGACACCAAGAAGCAGTGTATCATTGAGGCTGTTGTCGGCAACGGTGTTGACACTCGCCTGAATCCCGGTGGCACCACCACTGCAGATGTTGAGATTCAGACCGGCAACGACAAGCTCGAGAAGATAACGCTGACCACCGTCGCTACGGTATTGCCGCAGAACCCGTTGTAGCATTAACCTTATTATTTCCATAACTGCGGTAAATCCCCTGCTTCCATCTGGAGGCAGGGGATTTCTTTTCGCGTGTGTACATTATATTTTATAGGCGCCCTCCGAATACTCCGATTATTCAGATTACTCCGATTATTCTGAATATTTTTTGGGCGCCATTTCTCACTCGCCTGGTCCGTCGCTGCTACCACCACCATTGAGGCTGAAGCTGGCAGTCAGCGTCATAGCTGCGTTCACGGCTACGCTACGGGAAGCACTCGTGTTGCCGTCGCTCCACTGCGAGAAGCTGTAGCCTGCGTTGGGCTGAGCAGAGATGTTCACACTCGTACCGGGTGCTACGTCAGTGTTGGAACCTGCGCCGTACTCGCCGTCGCCGATCTTCACCTTACCGCCGTTGCCTGCGCTCACGGTGAGACGTACGGTCTCAGCGCTGCCACTGTTTGAACCGCCGTTTCCTGAATCCGTAGACCCGCTGAACTCGGGGTCTTCCTGACCGTCGATAAGAGGACGTGCGTTGAAGACGAACTCCACGGTCTTGGTGTACTCGCCGTCCTTGATGGTTACTGAGCTGTAGTCAGCTGCCACAGTTGCGTAGCGCTTGCCGACGATGAGCGACATGAGGTTGGGGTACTGATGCTGGGCCTTGAGAGTCTTGATGAACTTCTCCAGCTGTGCCTTGTCGGCAGCGTCAGCATCGGCTGCCTTGGCCAGCTTCACCCATGCATGAACGCCCATGCAGAGAGCACCGAAGCGGTTGTTGTTCTTGATCTGGTTGTTGTCGAAGTCCTTGCCCGTGCGAGGATTGCGGAGCGTCACTGCGTAAGTCTTGCCAGTGAGTCGGTCCACCTTAACGTAGGTGCGGGAGGTCTTGTCGGCGCGACCGTGCATGCCGTCGTTGAGCCACATCATATCAATCTTTGCCATAGTAGTTAGTTTTTAAAGAGACCCCTCCCCGTGCCCTCCCAAGGGAGGGTGAGTCATTGTTTTTATTTCCTCCCCCCCTTGGGGGACTGAGGGGGGGCGGTTCGTTCTTCACTTTCGCCTGCGGCCTCGCACACGCACTGCAGGCGCTGCGCAGGGGAATTATCAATTGTCAACATTGCGATTAAGCAAGAGCGGTCACAAACTCGTTTGATGACAGCCGAGCGTGAGCAATGTCTATGGAACGAAGTTTCATGAACTATCAATTCTCAATTTGACACCGCAAAGGTACGACAGCGGCATTGCGGTTCTCGAATGTTTCGCAAACTTTTCGCAAACTTTTCGCGGTGTGATTTTGTGACCTGTGATTTTGTGACAATAAGCACCTTCCCATGTGCAGAGAGGCTGCATTATAAGGGTTATTATTATATATAATAATAAAATTCTACTCTAACTATTTTTCCCATTTTCCCCAATAGGTAGAAATCCTTAATGTCACACTGTCACGTGTCACAATGTCCCAAACTGCAAATCTGCACCGACACACAGTCATAATCAACAATTATGGAAATAGATGAAAAAATATTGCGTATATTTGTCGCGAAAATGATGAAAATAAAGGCTAGATACTCATATAAATCATGAAAAACAGCACACTCAGAAACGTAGAAATATTACAGGGGGGGGCTTTGTCATCTTTCCTGTAGAGCTGTTTTCTTTTCTCTCTTTTCATTTCTTTTGATGTCAAAGATGTCAAAGTTCGGCATTTCTCGAACACGAATCACACAAATTATCACGAATGCTTAATGTCTTGAAAAAAAACCAGAAAAACCCTGCTAACGCAGAAAAGCTTGCTTATTCTGCTGAAGCGCGTAGAATGTCTATGGAAACATCCATGAGGCAATTTTATGCTAAAAGGCGATTTTTGAGAGGCATGAGGGCAGCTCGGGAGAGCCGGAGAAGACTTTCGTGGACATCTGAGAGCTTGTTCTCAAGGGGGCACGAGAGACTATCTCCGAGAAGAGCACAGCTCTTGCCATCATGACGACATTTTCCTTAATTTGGTTTTTTTTTAGTTTTTTTCCTCGATAGAGGTGGTTTTTGTTGTTTTTTTCTTCATAGCACTAGGACGTTTTTTCCGTGTTTTCAGTGATTTCAGTGTGAAATATGAGTAGAAAATCAAACAAATTCAAAAACATTTTGTAAATTTGGAGCGAAATACTGTAATTATAATACCGTTAGAACACCCGAAACAGCATATATTAAACGAAAACTAAAACGAAAACTAATTGTCAATTGTCGATTATCAATTATCAATTAAAGAAATATGGCAAAAAAGAACAAAAACAGCCGCTATTCAAAATATTATTTGTAAATTTGTGGCATAAATTCAAAATGTCAGTTTGAAAATTAATGAACAAGGCGGTTTTAAAACAGATATTGGCATCCAATCAGAAGGATGTAGAGAACTATCAGGTAGTACCTCGTGAGTTACCTTCTGACGAGTTCGAAAGGCGTGTGTTCATAGGCGTTCGCAGAGCAGGCAAATCATTCATGCTCTATCAGAAGATGCAACAGATGCTTGCCGAAGGACGCGGTTGGGACGGTATGCTCTATCTTAATTTTGAGGATGACCGTTTGGCTGATTTCACTGCCGAGGACTTTGAGCTGATTCTGGAGTGTCATGCCGAGATGTACGACCAGCGTCCCATGCTCTTCCTTGACGAGGTGCAGAACATCGACGGCTGGGAGAAGTTTGCGCGTCGTATGGCTGATGCAAAGTATCGGGTCTGGATTACCGGTAGCAACGCCAAGATGTTGTCATCAGAGATTATGACCACCCTTGGAGGCCGTTACCTTACCACTGAAGTCTATCCATATAGCTTCCAGGAGTTCCTTCGTGTCAATGAAGTGCCCTTCGATGAACATGCCCTGTTGGCCACCGAATCACGCGCCAAGATGTTGCGCGCGTGGAGTGAGTACCTGCATTGGGGAGGACTGCCGGAGTCTGTTGGTCTCAGCGTAAAGCGTGACTACCTGACCAGTACCCTCCAGAAGATATATCTGGGCGATATTGTCAGCCGCAATAAAATTTCCAATGCCAACCTCCTGCGTCTGCTACTTAAGAAGCTGGCCGAGAGCGTCAAGCAGCCCGTTTCCTACAACCGGCTCTCTAACGTTCTGTCATCGGTGAGCGGAAAGATTACCATGCCCACCGTCAGCAAGTACATCGAGTATAGCGAGGACGCATGGCTACTCCTGCGTCTGCGCAACGTATCTGCCGCCTTTGCCGACAAGGAGACTTTGTGCAAATACTACTTTGTAGACAACGGCGTACTCAACCTCTTCCTGCTTGATGGCGACACTTCGCTCCTTGAAAACCTCACCGCCCTGACCATGTTCCGCAAGTATGGTCACGACAAGGATAACGAGCGTGTGTTCTTCTACAACGACAAGGTCGAGGTGGATTTCTATGTCCCGGAAGATAAGTTGGCCGTACAGGCATCCTATAGCATCGCTCAGGCAGAATCCGCTTTTGACCGTGAACTTGATGCCCTGAAAAAATTGCCAAAGGTTTTGCCTTGCGACCGTCGCGTCATCCTGACCTACGATGAGTCGGACACTATCACCGATGAGTTTGGCACTATTGAGGTTATGCCACTTTGGAAGTGGATACTATGTACATGAAGAAAAATATAATTCGCACAAATCGCCGTGAGGCGCCGCGAAAATTGTGTTTTTCTGCACGCTATGGCGTGCTAACTTAAACAAACAAACCCAAGCTCGCCAGCCGAGACGGTCCGCGAGCTTTTTAAAGAGAACAAGAAAGAAAACAAAACATAAATTATCAATTGTCAATTGTCAATTATCAATTAAATAAATATGGCAAATAAAGAAAATACCACCTCGATAGGTTTTATTATAAAATAACGAACGAGATATGTATATACCACCATTTACAGTAAGTGCTGATGCCATTAATTTGATAGCTGAGATATCAGGTCAGATAGAGCGTTACGCCATTCGTTTGGAACAGGAGGACGGTTTGAGATTGCGTATAGCAAATCGTATTAAGACCATTCACTCATCGCTTGCCATAGAAGGCAATACGTTGAGTGAAGATGAAGTGCGCGACATCATCGATGGCAAGACAGTCGTTGCCCCTATCAAGCAGATTCAAGAGGTGAAGAATGCCATAGCCACCTACGAACTATATCCATCGCTGAACCCCTACAACGTGAAAGATCTGCTGAAGGCACATAGCGTGATGATGCAGGCTTTGGTTGACGATGCAGGTCACTTCCGACGTTCTGGTGTGGGCGTCTTCTCTGAAAGCGGACTCGTCCACATGGCTCCACCAGCAGAACGGGTGCCAGGACTGATAGACGATTTGTTTGCGTGGCTGAAATCATCGAAAGACCATCTGTTGATTCGTTCGTGTGTGTTCCACTACGAATTCGAGTTCATCCATCCATTCATAGATGGCAATGGAAGAACTGGACGCTTGTGGCAATCACTAATACTTGGCAAACTGCATCCGTTGTTTGAGCACCTGCCAGTAGAGAATATGATCTATGCTAATCAACAAGCATATTATAATGCCATCACGGCCAGCACCAAAGCAGGGCAGTCGGGCCCATTCATCGACTTTATGCTGAAAGAGATATATAAGACACTGAAGGAACATCAGGGAGATGAGTTGCCAACAAATGATGTAAGTCCTATCGACAGACAATTCGGTATAAAATTCGGTGAAGAGTTCGGTATAAAGTATGGTATAAAGTTCGGTATAAACGACAAACAACTACTTCTCCTAATTGACAGCAATCCTACAATTACAGCCTATGATGCTGCGGAACGAATGGAAATCAGCCTTCGTGGGGCAGAAAAAATATTTAAAAAACTAAGGGATTCTGGAGTTATAAGTAGGCAAGGTAGTAAAAAGAGTGGTTCTTGGATCATTAACAAATAGCAACATCATGAATACCAATCACCATACAGAAGAAAGCTATGAGAACACACTGATAGCGTTATTCCAAGACTTGGGATATGCGTATGAGTGTGGATATGACGTATATGCCCACAGAAGAGGAATTGCGCCGCGAAAATTGTGTTTTTCTGCACGCTATGGCGTGCTAACTTAAACAAACAAACCCAAGCTCGCCACCTGTGAAGGCCGCGAGCTTTTTAAAAGAAACGAAAGGAAAACCAAAATAAACAGTAAACGGTAAACAGTAAACGGTAAACAATAAACAATAAACCGTAAACTCTAAACTTTCCACTGCCTCTAAACTCTAAACTCTAAAGAGCAACCTCATTTATCATTTGTCATTTATCATTTAGGGCTTCGCCCGCTGCCCGCTTACCTCTTCGCTCTTCCTTCGTTCTTCCTTCGCTCTTCCTTCGACGTTCTCTCGTAGTTCTCTCGAATGTCGTCCAGTATTATTTCATTATTTATGCAGTATTTTCGCACTATATGTGCAGTCTTCCACTGGACATATACTGGACATATACTGGACATATACTGGACATATACTGGACATATACTGAACTTTGGTCGAGAGAACTTGCCTGGAACTTGCTTGGAAGAGGCTAGGAAAGAGCTGTAATCTCAATGGTCAATGGTGAATGGTCAATGATTCCCTTGTTGGAGTGCAGAGCAACAAATTTTAGAGTGCAAACGATAAAAAGCCTTCAATAAACAATAACCAATAACCTTTACTATTTTGAGAAAAAAGTGTATCTTTGCATTATATAAAATGACAGCGATAGAAGATGAAGTCTTCGGTCAGCGTTTGCTTATTAGTGTAAACGCTGACAAAAGGGAGTTAAGAAGTAATATCCGTGCGGCACGTGCTATTCTTCATTCTTTCTCTGATGTTACAATTATCATCAACGCACACACATTCTCTTTTGGTATAAAAATCCTGAATATACAAATTCCGGTCAGTTGGGCGACCGCAAAGGTATAATGGGGGAGAAGGGTGTTACGGCTGGATTTAAATCAGCAAAGAAACAAGGCTGCAAGATTGTTGTGATAGATCTTGACGAACACCTTTTTCAAGTAAGGTCTTTTGAGTTGTCTAAATACATTTCTCGTCGCAAAGCTGATTTTGCAAGCGGAATGATTATGGCATGCTATGTTGTACATGGCTGCGAAGCCGTTGTTGTAAATGCTGCTATGCAATCACGTCGAGAAATAATGTTAGTTATTGAACAGCTAAATTCAGGGACTTCGTTGGTATAAAAACGAAAGCGGCAGGTACCCGACCCGCGGCTTTGTAAATAAGGAACGGTTGCGGAGCTTGATGTCATCGCGCCTATATTCAACTCTCATTCGTACTGCAAAGGTACAACTTTTTTATTATTAGCAAATTTTTCTGCATAAATCTGCCTCATTTTTTGCAAAAAACAGTTCAACGATGGAGCATTTATGTTATTTTACGTCTTTTGCAACTATCAAAACCTCATATAGGCAAGGACTTGGCAAGGAGTTGGCAAACCCTTCGTTCGCTCAACCAAGCTGTTTGGGCTTGCCAAAGCCTTGCTAACAGTATGGGAAGGACGTTCCAAGGTCGTAGGAAGGTCGTTCCGCCGTCGTTAGTATATCATAGCAAGGGCGTAGCGCAGGCTCGTTGTGGAACGGTGTTTTTATGAACGTATGTTCGTGGGACAAGGAATATAGGTTGGGGGAAAGGGCATTCTTATGGCGCAAAAAAGTGAGGGAAAGGCAATTGAATTGAAATTTTTCGTCAGATTTTTCGCTTTTTCACACGATTATTAGATTATTCTTTGTATCTTTGCCTCATTATTTACCAACTAATTGTCAAGATGGATAAAGACATTAACCGGATCAAAGTGGTTTTGGCCGAGAAGAAGCGGACCAACAAATGGCTGGCTGAGCAGTTGGGGAAGGATCCTGCAACTGTTTCCAAGTGGTGTACCAACGCTTGTCAACCTCCGATGGAGACGTATATAAAGATTGCGAAGCTACTAGATGTGGAATTAGCAGAATTAGTTAAGATTGAAAAATAGGAATGTTTAAAATAGCATGGGATAGAGAAACTGGAGGAGTGAAGTTGAGTTCGCTCGTAGGGAAGGATACTGTCAGTATTCCTCCTCGTCCGGTGTTCTTTGAGGAACTGAATCTTCTTGGTCTGAACACGCTGGGATGGAAGTACCCTGAGTGTGAGGATCCACTGCTGTGGGCATGCAACAAGGAGTATTACTATCGTGGCGACTTGGTTTTTGAGGCCAAAGATGCCAATATCTATGATAAGGCAACCATCGTTCTCCAGCCGGGCAAAGAGAATTTGAAGCTGAAGCCTGTGGATGTGAAGAAGATGTTGGAGCGCAATAAAGAGCAGATGTTCTTGTGTGAGAGCGAGGCCATAGAGTTTATCCGTGACGTTTTCGACACTTATAGTGGTGCTAATCGCCTGTCGGAAAAATACAAGTCCAATCAGTTGGATTTTGAGGTAATTGCCGAAAAGCAGGAGAAACAGCAGAAACAGAAAATGGCCATCGTGAAGGAAGACTGCGACAGCTTTGACATTATGCCTCTAAGTGAAGCCGAGAAACAAGGAAAGAAAGTACTTAAGGCTACCAAGATTGACTATTTCCTTGCTTCTTTCTCTGGCGGCAAGGATAGTCAGGTAGTGCTCGACCTGTGTACCCGTGCGCTTCCTCCTGATTCATTCCAAGTTATATATTCTGATACAGGTTATGAGCTTCCGAGTTCACTGGAACTATACAAGCAGGTACAAGAGCATTACCACAAGTTGTTTCCTACCCTGAAGTTCAGCCTTGCCAGAAATCACGAGTCGGTACTTAACTACTGGGATAAGATTGGCTCACCAAGCGACTCTCATAGATGGTGCTGCACAATTATGAAAACAGCTCCATTATATAGAATGCTTAAGGTGCCTGGAACGAACAAACAGGCAAAAGTGCTGACCATTGATGGTGTTCGAGCAGAAGAAAGTGTGAGACGTTCGAATTATGACAGAATCGGCAAAGGCAAGCATACCAACATTACAAATGTTCACCCCATTATAAATTGGAACACGATAGAGATTTTTCTCTATTTGTTTCAGCACAATCTTTCAATCAACAAAGCCTACCGGTTGGGAAAAGCCAGGGTTGGATGTATTGTTTGTCCATTTTCAACAGCATGGGATGATATGGTCGTCAAAGCAAATTATCCATCAGAGATTAAGCCTTTTGAGGACAGGCTAATTACATGGTCAACCAAGCTTGGAATAAAGGATGTAGATGTTTACATTAAAAACAGGAAGTGGAAGATTAAAGCTCTTGGCAACAAAACAAACACTGATGTTAGTTTCCAAGAAAGCTCTGCAAACTTTATTGCCAGCATCGATAACCCTGTAGATTCTATATATACATGGTTTGACACTTTAGGTGATTATACCATTGTAAAAGCAGAAAACAAGGATGAAGGAGAGTTACAATTTGAGAAAGCTATTTATCACTTTGAGACGTTGTATTCGGAAAAAGGCAATATAAAATTTATTCTTCATAGTCCAAGCACTAAACTATCCTTGTTATTGAGGAGAGCTCTTTACAAAGCTTCCTATTGTGTGAAATGTGAGGCATGTGAAGTTGATTGTCCCACTGGAGCATTAACAGTTGTGCCACAAATAAAAATTGATAAACAAAAATGCATTCACTGCCAAAAGTGTTTAAATTCACATGACAGAGGATGTATTGCAACAGATTGTATACGTATGATTAATGATACCGATAAGAAAATTTCGTTGAAGGTTCAAGCATATAAAACCTTCGGATTTAGAGAAGAATGGCTGGAGGAGTTTTTAATGGGACCCGAAGATTTCTGGAAAGAAAATTCTTTAGGGACAGCTCAGGTTGACGGTTTTAAAGCATGGCTGAAAGATGCAGAAATGACTGATGCTAAGAATAATCCCACCCCCTTTGGATTTTTGATACACGATATATATACAAATGATAGCGATCTTGCATGGGAACTAATATGGACAAATCTATCACGTAACTCTTTTATCGCAAATTGGTTCGTTAATAATATCAAGGAGGGCCAATTATATGATAAGAGAACCATAATTGATAGCATTTGTTCAGAAGTTCCAGGTGTTCCATCAAGAACAGTTGAGAATGCAGTAGCGGCTTTGGTTCAAACTTTTTCTTACTCTCCCGTTGGAGAACAGTTCCTTTGTGCTCAGATCGAAAACAAGAATTCGTATAAAAGAGGAGAATATCTTGATCTGTCCAATATAGGCTTGGCATATAGTATTTATAGGTTTGCAGAACAAATTGGAACAAAATCTCTTCGATTGTCTGATTTCTATGGTGAAGACTCCAATGCAAGTAGTGCTAATATTTTTGGACTAAGTAAAGCAACTTTGGAAAAAGGATTAAGATCTCTTAACTCGGAAAACAATCGAGTTTTAATTGCGGAACTATCTATGGGATTGCAGCATATTACTCTGCGGGATGATCTCAACAGTTCAAATATTGTACAAATAATGTTCGGCCTATGACAAATACATTTCAAAAGGAACTATATTCCGACTTTATCCGGAAGATGAGGTGTGGCTCGTATCATGGAAGAATCATACTGGCCAAGCCTATTCTGTTATACTCTGTCATAAATATGATAGAGAACAAAGTCGTGTTTAATAACAGAATTCCTTTTGATGTAGTTACCGAAAAAGAATACAAAAATGTCTTCAATTATTTTGGAATAAGAATAACACCTTATTTCAAGCCTTTCTACTATCTTCAATATGATGGTTTTTGGCATTTTGAATGGCTTAATAGAAAGCAAGA
>JAEEZX010000024.1 GCA_016292045.1 Bacteroidaceae bacterium
ATTTTTCTCGTCTGAACAGTCCAGTCTGACAATTACAGGTAAGTGGTCGCTCACGCCTCCGTGGTATTTCGGACCGATATACATGCGGTGTGGCATCTTGCCGCCTTCCTTCTTGTCTTTCTCCAGCAGGAAGGGCATGGTCACGACCCTTGCCTTTGTCTCCCTCGAGGTCGAAGTGCGCAGCATGATATGGTCTATGAAACTCCACTCGCCCTTGTACTTATACGAGCCCGGCTGCAGTCCTTCAGTCAGGTCGCGAAATCCGTATCGCCTGTACGGCTCCATCTGTTCCTCGCGCAGTTCGTCGTTGAAGTCGCCCATTATGATGACCGTAGCCTTCTGCCTTTTTCTGAAAACCGAATCAGCTCGCACCAGCGTCTCCATCGTGACGATTCTCCTGTTCCGCGCAGCCACTTCCTTGCCCAGTTTCGACGGCAGGTGGAGCAGAAATATGTCGAGCGTGTCCTTGTAGTCCATCGTGCCGCAAACGTAGAGCACGTCGCGTGTCGGCACACTTGTCTGCGCTCTGATGCTCTCGTGCCTGATCAGTTGGAACCGGATGGGCTTGTAGAGTAGGGCAACGTCGATGCCGCGCGGGTCTTCGCTGTTGGTCATCACGTACTTGTAGCCCTGCACCTTCAGCGGCGTGTGCTCCGTCAGTTGCCTCATCACATTGTCGTTCTCCACCTCGCACAGCCCGATGACCGGACATGCCTCCACAGTGTCTGCCCCCGCAATCACCTTGCAGATGTCCTTCATTTTCTTCCTCAGCCGGAAACCGGTCCCGTGGCGTTCGCTCTCGGGTATACCCTCCCTGTCGCGTTTCTCCGCATCGTGAATAGTGTCGAACAAGTTCTCCACATTGTACGTCATCACAGAGAAATAGTTGTCGGCACTCGCTCCCGCAGCGTAGCACAAAATCATTAGTATAATTAGCAGCTGTTTCATTTCGCTTGCAAATATGGTGATAAAAAAAATATTACGCTGAAAAAAGTTGACTTTTGTGTTAACTTTTTTTTCAGCGTAAAAAAAATGGTGGTGCGCGGCCCATGAATAAAGAAAAAAGCAGCAACAAAAAAGTTGCTGCTTAAATGTATTATGTCATCGCTTGAAAGGCTTACGCCAGTTTGTCGGCGAGGGCTTTCAGGTCTTCAATGGTCTTTGCCTTGACGGTTGATTCTACAGTGACGATTGGTTCGATGATGGTGATGTCCTTCATCTGCTGGAAGGCTTCGAGCATCTTCTTGCCGGCTGCAGGAGCCCACGAACCGTTTTCGATGATGGCAACGGTGCGGTTCTGGTATGCCTTGATGGCAAGGTGGTGGAGGAAGTCGTGCATGATTGGCATGACGCCGCCGTCGTATGTAGGAGCTGCTACCACAAG
The DNA here is from genome assembly GCA_016292045.1 of Bacteroidaceae bacterium. Lineage (GTDB taxonomy): Bacteria > Bacteroidota > Bacteroidia > Bacteroidales > Bacteroidaceae > Physcousia. Next base: position 1,385 of record JAEEZX010000024.1, read on the forward strand.
ACGGTCGTAGCGGAACGCATTTTCGATGGCTTCTGCCATGTCGTCGCGAGCGAGGTCGGCAGTGCTTACCTTAACTGTGCCTTTCTCCTTCAGAATATCAGCCAGCTTGAGGGCTGCCTGACGGGTGTTGCCGTGGAGAGAGCAGTAGGCAATGAAGATGCCTTCGTTCTCCGGTTTGTAGCTCGACCAGGTGTTGTAAGTATTGAGGTAGTAGTCGAGGTCTTTGTCAAGAACCGGTCCGTGGAGTGGGGCGATAATCTTGATGTCGAGCGGAGCGGCTTTCTTCAGCAGAGTCTGAACCATTGCTCCGTATTTGCCTACGATGTTGAAGTAGTATCGGCGAGCCTCACATGCCCATCCGTCAACTGTGCCGTGCAACTTGTCGGCTGCCATTCCCTCAGAATCGGGATGACTCAGTGCACCGAACTTACCGAAGCCGTCGGCTGCGAAGAGTATGCCTTCCTTTTGCTCGTAACTCATCATCACTTCCGGCCAGTGAATCATCGGAGCCATGATGAAGGTGAGGGTGTGTTCGCCAAGAGAGAGTGTGTCGCCTTCCTTCACGAGTTGCAGACGGTCGGTAAAGTCAACGTCGAAGAAACGCTTTACCATCACTGCTGCCTTCTGTGTGCAGACACCTTTGCAGGCAGGATATTTCTCAAGAAACAGACGCACGTTGCTTGCGTGGTCGGGCTCCATGTGGTGGATGATGAGGTAGTCGGGCGTGCGACCGGCAAGAGCTGCTTCGAGGTTGGAGAGCCACTCCTCGGTCTTGCGTGCATCCACTGTGTCCATCACTGCGATTTTCTCATCATCGATAAGGTATGAGTTATAAGAAATTCCTTCCGGCACTTCGTACTGACCTTCGAACAGGTCGATGTCCATATCGTCAACTCCGATATACTTGATGTTTTTTGCTATTTCCATTGTTATAGTGTTTTAAAAAATTTCGTATGCAAAGGTATGAATTTTTTTCCTGTCACAAAGTATTCAGACCGCGGAAAAGAAGGAATGGGTCGTGTTCCACCTCTGCAGGCATCGATTCGGTGGGTTCAAGATCGTTTCCGCCGGTGGTGCAGACAACGAGGTCGGGATAGGTCTTCGCAAAACTGCGAACGTAGCCTTCCAACTCGAACTGAGTGCCGTGGATGGCGCTCGACATCATGTGAGTGCGGGTGTTGTAACCCAAGAGCGGTGTGTCGGCATCGGCTTCCAAAAGGGGTAGGGCAGCGGTGTGCTCATGCATAGCCTTCAGACGAAGACTGACTCCTGCCGAGATGGCCCCCCCCATGACATTCCCCTCGCGGTCTATCAGGTCGTAGGTGATGCATGTGCCTGCATCGACAACGAGGATGGTGCGCCCCTTATGTTTTGCCAAAGCTCCAAGGTCGGCTGCAATGCGGTCGGCTCCATAACCCTTCGGAATACTCTTCAGGGCACATTCCGTAGTGTCGGAGATTTGCACGATGGGGATTCCCCGTTTTTGTATGATAGAGATTGGTTCAGCGCTTTTTGCTGCCACATCCGAAATCACCGCATGCAGTATCGGATACTGTTGCAGAAGTCGTTCTATAGCCTCTGTCCACGACTGCTCCAAATGCTCCGTGTAGATAATCTCGTCTGCGTTGCCTATAGCTATTTTAGCTGAAGTGTTGCCTATGTCGATAAGTAGTTTCATATTACTTCACATTTATACTGAATGTTTTTGCATAGCCACCGAATTCGGGAGCATATTCGCAGGTGGCAGTAGTGATGCCAGCATGGTAGAGACCTGAACGAGTCACGTAGTAGTCCAGATCGAGAGTTGTTGTGCCGCGAGAGAACCAGTCGAAGAATACGTCGGTTTCTGTGTCGTGCAATTCCATATAACCGCCTCGGTTGCCGAACCATGTGTAGCCGGAGAGAGTGCGAACTGGTTCCAAGCAAGCCGGCTGCTTGGTCTTGACGGATACGAAGTCCATATCGCGGTCTGCATGGATTATATTGCGAATACGAAGGGTGCTGCCGATGGTCAACTCTGTGTCAGGACTGATTTCAACCCACTCCTTGCCCTGCTTCACATAGAATTTCTGCTGGATGGAGAGTTCGCCAGTAGTGTAGTTCTGCAATTTCTCTGCCTCCTCGGTAAACGTGCCGCGAACATATCCCCAAGAGATGCCAGGGGAGCGCTTCTCAACGGTGAGAGACTTGGATGGGCTTATTGGGGTTAATGGGGTGAGACGGGTCGATGGGGCGGATGGGCTTATAGGGGTGAGTTGGGTGCCAAGACGGACTTGGAGCGTGTCGGCTGCACGCAGACTTTCCTCTTTGGAGTAGGTGAGCAGGTAGTCGGCTGCATCGATGGCATTAAGTGGGTTACGCCACAGCTGTGTCTGCTTCTGGCGCAGGAGCCACATCTGCATATCGGGCAACAGGGCGCTGTTCTTCTTGCTATCCACTTTTTGCAGACAACGCATAGCTGCCAGTTGTGTAGGCAGACGGTAGTCCTGCCATGAGTAGTAGGCTTTGTCGGTGGCGAAGTAGCGGCCGAAGCGAGGATTGAATCCGAGATAGTGCTTTACCG
>JAEEZX010000025.1 GCA_016292045.1 Bacteroidaceae bacterium
CACGGAGCCGATGCCCACTCTCGCTACTTTGGCGAGGCAGCCTATCATTATATGGTAGATGGCAAAGCTGAGGGATACAAGTTTGTTGGCGAACCAAACCCCAACCCGGAGAACAAACAGTTGCTAATCATCCCTGATGCCACCCATTGCGACCTCTACGACGGCGGTTACGAGGAAAAAGCAGGCAAAGGGCAGCCCAAGAACATGATTCCCTGGGACAAACTGGAGGATTTTTTCAAGACAAATCTCAAATAACACCGCAGAAAAGGAGAACGTTAAATCACCATAAAGCATACCCTTTCTTCTGTTTTTTATTGATATTTCACTAAAAAACATAAAAAACGGGCTCCTTATAGCTATTTTTTCTGCATTACGGGTCTTTATTTCAATAGAATTTGTAATTTTGTATCGTTGAAACCAAGGCAAAGCATAAGTACGTTCTGTCCCTGCCACAACAAAGGAAGAACTCCAATCCACCGGGTAAAGAACTCCAACATAACAAGTAAACAACCCTAATGAAACAAGCATGCAACAAGCAAGCAGCCCCTATTGATGTCCGGTACATGTCCGGTATATGTCCGGTATATGTTCGGTGTAAGAGCGGACAAGTAGCGGGCAAACAGCGAACCCCTACAGGACATCAATTGGGGCATCATTGGGACATCATCGAAGCAACACTATGGCTACAGTATGGATAGATAGGAGATAAACATGAGATAGACATGAGATAGACATAAGGCAGAGTGCAGACAGACACAAGGCAGATATAAGGCAGAGTGCAGGCAGATATAAGAAAACTATAGACTAAAGACAGGAGAAAAGAGCTATGAAGAAGAAAGGTAATGCAGGATTAGGGCTGACGATACCCAGAAGGGTACGCGTTGCAGGAATGACTTTTTACCTTCGTAAAGGACAGGTTATAGGGCGGGAGTCTTCCACGCATGAGAAGCGCAGCAACACCCTCCCCCAGTTCGTGCAGCGACAGAAAATGCGACACACCACGATGCTGTGGAAGATGCTGCGGTTTTGCAACCCGATATTCACGGAGCGGAGGACGGCCTATCAGAATTTCGCATCGCTGGCAAATCAGTTGCCTGCGATATATGTGCCTGACAACGGAATCCTGAACCAGTCGACGTTTCTGATGCCCGGCATTCCTATGAGCGACGGAATACTGGCTACGGTGAAGCAGGAACTGGGCGAGGTGGACGGCAAGCCTGCACTGATAACCGACCTCAAACCTGCTGACAGGGGGCACCGTGACAAACTGCGGCTCTATACCGCCGTGCAAAACATAGAAGGGCATGAGCTGCCGCGTGTGCGATTCAGCATGCGCGAAGTGTCGTGGTGGGATCTGACCGTAACAGACGACCGCCTGGCACTCGTGGGCGAAGAGTTTGCCGACGACATGAAGGGATGGGCACTGGTCAGAGTGAGAGACAATGCATGTTCACCGCAGACCATCGTCACCCGCTGCACATATTATCAGCAATACACCACCAAAGAAGCCCTGAAGGCCGCTGCAGACAGTTATGGCGGACTGACTGGATATCAATATATACAAATACATACATAGTATGGACAGAAGTCAGGAAATCATCCGAACCAGTTGGATAGGCATAGCAGCCAACGTTCTTTTAGCAGGATTCAAGGCCACTGTGGGTGTTCTGTCCGGCAGCGTAGCTATTGTGATGGATGCCGTCAACAACCTGAGCGATGCGCTGTCGAGCGTCATCACCATCGTTGGCACCAAACTCTCCCAGCGACCGGCCGACAGGAAACATCCGTTCGGTTTTGGACGTATAGAGTATTTCAGCGCCATCATCATCGCCGTCATCGTATTGTCGGCAGGTATCACTTCGCTCATCGAGTCAGTTAAGAAAATATTCGACCCCACCGAACCGGAATACACGCTGACGACACTCATCGTCATCGCGGTAGCCGTCGCGGTGAAGATTGTCCTCGGCCAGTACGTCAGGCACAAGGGCGAGCAACTGAAAAGCGATGCGCTGACAGCATCCGGCTCGGATGCCCTGTTCGATGCCGTCATCACTCTGGCAACTCTCGTCTCGGCGGGTGTCATGCTGCTGTGGGGGGTGTCTCTCGACGGCATTCTGGGTACCCTCATCTCTGTGGTTATCATCAAAGCTGGCATTGAGATGCTCGCCTCGCCCATCAACGAACTTCTGGGCACCGGTATTCCGGCAGAACTCAGCAAGCAAATCATAAAAGAGGTGTCGGGCTTCGAGGGCGTGCACGGCGTGTACGACCTGATACTTCACAACTATGGTCCTGACGTAAAAATCGGTTCGCTGCACATCAACGTTTACGACACGATGTCGGCTCATGACATTCACGGTCTTACGCGTAAGATTACCATGCATATGATAGAACATCACGATATCATCATGACCGTGGGAGTGTATGCCATTGCTACCGGCAAGAACCGCCATGCAGAACTGCAGACGAAGGTGGCACAGATACTGAATGCCCACAAAGACATCGTTCAGGTGCACGGCTTCTACTATTCAGAGAGGGAACAGCTGCTCTCCGTTGATGTTGTGCCCGATATATCCGTCGACGACGAACAGGCTCTTGTCAACAAGCTTACTGATGAGATTCAGCCTCTTGTGCCCGACATGCAGGTGGTCATCGTCGTGGACCATAATTACAGCGAATGAACAGGATTAGAGACGGATACCGGATTCTGGGATTTTAAATAAATACGCACCATGAAACTGAAGAAACGGAAAATCAGATATGCAGCCATCTTCTTCATCTGCTGGTTTGCACTCTTAGTCTTCCTCGTGGATGGTGTCCTGAAATTCCGGACACTGGTGGATTACGCAGGGTCATACACTGTGGTGGAGGTGGCGTTGTTGCTATTGGTCATCCTTCCTACTACGTAAACATAATTATTAACAACTAAAAAAGTACATGACGAAATGAAAATTATTGATTGTGAATTTCATTATTATTTACCTGAGTTGATGGACTATCTCGCTACGAGAGATAAGGCCATGAGGTATTATCCGGAAACAAAAG
>JAEEZX010000026.1 GCA_016292045.1 Bacteroidaceae bacterium
ATTTTTTTTCTAGATTGACTTTTTCATTTGTCTTGAAAATCGAAAAAATACAACTTATTCTCGGATTATTGTGTGCTTGCCACCTCCTTTTTGATGTATAGCTGATTGGGATGGCAGTTTTTTTCTTGTCTTACAGTAAGTTTGTATTGGCGAAGTGTCAAATTGTAAAGAATTCAGTGGTAAGGCTAACTGAATGCTTACACTTTTTGCGGAATAGTGACGATTTGAACACAAAGTGTCAAACAATGATTATTTTTGATAAAAAAGTACGCAATAATTTGTGCGTTTCAGCAAAACGCACTATTTTTGCACCCGAATAAACATCAAAACAGATCATAGATATGATTAGAATAGCAAACAATTGGTGGTGGCGCAACTCAAGATTCAAAATATCGTGAGAAGATAGCCGCGTACCTATTAAGTTTGTATGAGAGATACTCCGGAGGCCTGTCGTTCTTGCGATGGGCCTCCGATTTTTTAGTTAAGAATTAAGAGTTTAAAAAATCAAGAGATATGGAAAAATTTCAAGTTGACAAAAACGGTTTCTACGGAGAGTTCGGGGGCGCGTATGTGCCAGAGATACTCTACAAGTGTGTTCATGACTTGCAGGAGGCTTATCTGCCGATTATCGAGAGTGCGGAGTTCAAGGCCGAGTATCATGCGTTGTTGAAGGATTACGTGGGAAGACCTTCGCCGCTCTATTATGCCCGGAGGATGAGCGAGAAGTACGGCTGTCAGTTGTATCTGAAACGTGAAGACCTGAACCACACGGGTGCGCACAAGATTAACAACACCATCGGGCAGATTCTGCTGGCCAAGCGGATGGGCAAGACGCGCATCATTGCCGAGACAGGAGCTGGACAGCACGGCGTGGCGACAGCAACGGTGTGTGCGCTGATGAACATGAAGTGCGAGGTGTTTATGGGTGCGACGGATGTGGAACGTCAGCACACCAATGTGGAGAGGATGAAGATGTTGGGTGCCGAAGTGCATCCCGTCCGCACAGGCAATATGACGCTGAGCGATGCTTGCTCGGAGGCCATCCGCGACTGGTGCTGTCATCCTGCCGACACCTTCTATATCGTAGGTTCGACGATGGGACCCCATCCCTATCCCGACCTCGTGGCTCGGATGCAGAGCGTCATCAGCGAGGAAATCAAGTGGCAGTTGGCAGAGCAGACGGGCCGCGACTATCCCGACTACTTGATTGCCTGCATCGGAGGGGGAAGCAACGCTGCCGGCACCATCTATCACTATATGGACGATGAGCGCGTGAGAATAGTGCTGGCCGAGGCTGGCGGACACGGTTGGGATACCGACTACACCGCCGCCACCATTCATAGGGGCACAACCGGGATCCTGCACGGAGCGAAGATGCTGGTGATGCAGGACGGGGACGGACAGATTCAGGAGGCTTTCACCATTTCAGCAGGCCTTGACTATCCGGGGGTAGGCCCGATGCATTGCAACATGGCGAAGAAAGGTAGGACGCAGGTGCTGAGCATCAACGATGATGAGGCCATCTACGGCGGCTACGAACTGACACGCATGGAAGGTATCATCCCTGCCATCGAGAGTGCCCATGCCATAGCAGCGCTTTCCAAACTAAGTTTCAAGAAGGACGATGTGGTAGTGCTGACGGTCAGCGGCAGAGGCGACAAGGATGTAGAGACGTATCTCAAAAACAAGGCGATGGCAAAAGAATACGGGGAGTTTTAATTGAAAAAATCATGAATAGCTATAAGTATCAAACAACAAGCAAGACCATTCTGGCGGATCTTTATACCCCAGTTGGCGTGTATATGCGACTGCGCGACCTCTATCCGCAGAGTGCGCTGATGGAGAGCTCAGACTATCACGACCAGAGCAACTCGCGGTCGTTTATCGGCATCAATCCCATGGCCAGCGTGGCTATCGGACACGGGGTTGCCAGTATCAACTTTCCCGACGGAACCACCGAGCGTCGTGAGATCAACAAGGAATACGGCACGGCTGATGCCATTCACACCCTCATCGACCGCATTGAGGTCGTGGGCGACGATGCCGCCGTATGCGGACTCTATGGCTACACCAGTTTCAACGCCGTGCGCTACTTCGAGGACATCGCTGTAAAGGACGAGACGCAGGAGAAAAACGATGCGCCCGACGTGCTGTATATATTATATAAGGTGGTGATTGTGTTTGACCATCATAACAGTCAGCTGAAGATTGTCACGCTGGGAGAAGCCGGAGAGAGCTGCGGCAAAATCACAACAAACGGAACCGGCGCGGAGACCGTGGAGGCCGTGCTGAAGGCGATGAACAAGGCCAATGTGCAGGCCTACGATTTCCATCCTGTAGGTGATGTGCGCTCGACGCTGACCGACGAGGAGCATAAGACGAACATCCGTCGCGGCATCAAGCACTGTCTGCGTGGCGACGTGTTTCAGATTGTGCTCAGCCGCAGGTTCATTCAGCAGTACGAGGGCGACGACTTCAAGCTCTATCGCGCTTTAAGGAGCATCAATCCGAGTCCGTACCTGTTCTACTTCGACTTCGGTGGGTTCAGGATCTTCGGAAGCAGCCCCGAGACGCATTGCAGGATTGAGCGGAGACCCAGCGAAGAACCATCGGACTCAGCACCCAAGTTCCGTGCCTACATCGACCCCATCGCCGGAACGACGAAACGTACGGGTGATGCCGAGGCCGACCGTAAGGGAGCCGAATACCTGCGCAACGACCCCAAGGAGAACGCTGAGCACGTGATGTTGGTGGACCTGGCCCGCAACGATCTCTCGCGTAATTGTCACGGTGTGAAGGTCGATTTCTACAAGGACCTACAGTATTATTCGCACGTCATCCACCTCGTGTCGCGAGTCAGCGGCGAGCTCGATGCCGACAAAGATCCCATCAAGGCATTTATCGATACCTTCCCCGCTGGTACGCTCAGCGGTGCGCCGAAGGTTCGGGCCATGCAGCTCATTTCGGAGTACGAGCCCCACAACCGCGGCGCCTATGGTGGTTGCATCGGCTACATTGGCTTGGACGGTTCGCTGAATCAGGCCATCACCATCCGTACCTTCGTCTCGCGCAACGGCGAACTGTGGTTCCAGGCAGGCGGCGGTATCGTGGCCAAGAGCGACGAGGAATATGAATTGCAGGAAGTGAACAACAAACTCGGTGCCCTTCGCAAGGCTATCGAAAAAGCAGAAACGTTATGAAAATAGTGATTATCGACAATTACGACTCGTTTACCTACAACTTGAGTCATCTGGCAAAGGAACTGGGCGTCGATGTTGCCGTCGTGCGCAACGACCAGTTCCGTCTCGAAGAACTGGAGCCGTACAGCAAGATTATACTCTCGCCCGGGCCTGGCATCCCCTCTGAGGCGGGCCTGCTGCTCGACGTCATCCGAACCTATGCCGGTCGCAAACCAATTCTCGGCGTGTGTCTAGGTCATCAGGCCATCGGCGAAGTGTTTGGAGCTCGGCTCGAAAATCTCAACGGTGTGTTTCACGGTGTGGCTACCCCTTGCCATATCATCGCCGATGACCCTATGTTCAGCGGTCTGCCCGCAGAAATCACTGTCGGACGCTACCACTCGTGGGTGGTCTCTCGCGAGGGGCTGCCCAACTGTCTTGAAGTGACAGCCGAGAGCGATGAGGGGCAAATCATGGCCCTCCGCCATCGTGAACTGAACGTTCGCGGCATACAATTCCATCCTGAGAGCGTGCTGACCCCAGAGGGCAAAAAGATGCTCCAGAACTGGCTCTTTCTTTAATGATCAAAATTCAATATAAGTTATGGAACAAACAATGAAAGACTATCTCTTCCGCCTGCTGAACCACGAAGAGCTCTCTCGCGAGGAGATGAAATCAATCCTGATAGGAATCACACATAGTGAATATCCCAACGAACAGATTACAGCACTGCTGACGTGTCTTCAGATGCGCGGTGTCACTGTTGACGAGTTGCTCGGCTTCCGTGACGGCATTCTCGAGACTGGCGTGCCAGCCATCCTTCAGGCCGACCGTTATATTGACGTCGTTGGTACGGGCGGCGACCGCAAGAACACGTTCAACATCTCCACCACCGCCTGCTTTGTTATCGCAGGTGCAGGCTACAAGGTGGCCAAGCACGGCAACTATGCAGCCACGTCTGTC
>JAEEZX010000027.1 GCA_016292045.1 Bacteroidaceae bacterium
GATATGCTCCGTCCCGGCGGGAGCCTGCAGCGTAATCTCGGCCTGCTCCAGCGGCTTGTACTCGCTCTTCAGCCCGCTCACGGTGATGCCTCCGTCGGCATAGTCGTGGTTATTGACGAAGAACAGACGGTCGGCCAGCGGCTGGCCCTCGGCATCGATAACGATGAGGTCGCAGACACCCGTCGGCAACTCGCTCTTATCGAAGGCAACCTTACAGCGTCCTTCGCCGTCAGGCCTGATCCTTCGGAACTCCTGCAACGCCCCGCGGCAGAGCACCGCCACGGCATATTCCTCGCCTGTCGTGCCCCTCAGCGTCAGCTCAGCCGTCACCTGGCCGTCATCATTGTTCAGCATCAGTGCGCAGCCCTGCTCCTCCGCCTTGGGCAAGTCGAAGTGGTAGTCCTTCTCCTCATAGCGGAAATCAGCCCTGAGACTGCCCTTCGCCGGCACATCAACCACAAAGGATCCTCTGCCCTCGTGCTCCGTGCGGATGGGCATGTCGCCTAGCTGACCCTCTATCTTCACCTGCTGCCCCTCCTCGTCGTAAGCCTCGAAGGCCACACGGCAGCGCGTGCCTGCTATGAGGTGGCCACCCTCGGGGTAGAAGCTCACGTGCAGACGCTCTTTCAGCTCCTTGTCCAGACGCATCTTAGGACGGCTCACCACGTACTTTTCCTCGTAGCTCCCGGGCGTCGCCGGACGCTCGTAGACAGGGAACACGCGGCTGTAGAGCGTGCCGTAGTCGCGGAAGAAGTCGTCGGCCATCCTCCGGTCGTAGAATGCCAGGCGGTCGAGGTAGTTGTATTCGCGGTGCGTCACGCGGAAGTTCATCATCCATCGTGTGTACGCCCGTATCTCGTAGTAGCCAGAGTAGAGCGAGTCCTGCAGCACGAAGTTGCCAGCCGTCCAGCCCTTCGGTGACGTGACGAGCATCTGCCGCTCCACCATCATGCCGTCGGGCGATAGCAGCTCAACGTAAGTGATGCGGCTCATGTCGGTGTACGTCAGGTCATCGGCTCGCACCACGTACGCCTTATACCACACGGTGTCGCCCTTGAAGTAGCACGTATTGTCCATGTGCACGTAGATCTTCTCCTGCACAGGTGCCTGCTGCAGCTGCTCTTCGATCTCGGCGAGCCTGTCCTGTGCCGCCAGGGGCAGCATGGTCAGCAGGCTCATCAGTATGGACAATACGGTTCTTTTCATCGGTTGCAAAGTTAGTGCAAAAAATCGAAAGATGCAAGTCATAGATTATAATTTTTCGCTTCACTGCGAATATAGTCAACATATTCCATTGTCGCACGTGATGGCACCTTGATCGGCTTGTCCAGTATTTCCTTAATTAGATTCATGCATTTCTCTCGCTTCCCTTGGCTTTTATAGATGTCATAGATAGCACAAAGAGGAGCAAAGCGGTTGGGGCACATGTTGTGTGCAAGGGTATAGTATGAAACGGCCTCATCATCATTTCTCAGGTCACTATTGATGTCACCAAGCAGCAGGCTCAGATCATAATCCGCCAAACGCAGGTTGCACTCTTTGGCTATCTGCAGGGCCTCCTCATACTTCCCCGCCTCTCGAAGCACGAAGGCATAGTTATAGAGAAAATGGCTGTTGTCATATAACTTTGTATATAGGCGCTTATACTGAGGCAGGATGGTTCTGGAAGATTTGTATCTGCTGGCCTCCTCCACTTCCAACCATTCTTTTTCCAGACAGTATTGTCTAGCCTTCCAATAGCCCAAGGTAAGCAGAAGCACCACGCTTCCGCCTATTACCCACCGTCTAGTTCGCTTCCTGGTGATAAAATTGGCAAAAACGAGAAAAAGGGCATATATCAGCATTATCCACACAAAGAGATAGTGAAAAGGGTAAGAAAACAGTGAAAACATAAGAATTCCCGTTAGTATCTCCATTCCCAGTTTCCCTTCTTCCGTCCTATTCTTCTTATAATACTGGCAGACAAGGCAGATGCAAGCACACAATACGAATAGTACAATAACGCCATAGTTAGAAGCCACATAAAGGAATTCGTTGAGCGGATGGCGCACATTGTCGGCAAGCATGGCGTAATGCGATTGAGGATGAGTCGCAAAATAGTCTGCCTGGACATTCATATACTGTAACTCAAATCCGTTCGTTCCCCATCCGAAAAGTGGCTTTTCCATGATTAACTGGAACGTCCGTGAGAGAATGAACAATCTTCCTTCCGTAGAGTCCGTCTTTACCAGAAATGCAGACAAAACCATAAGTATCCCCGCTATCAAGGCAAGGACTATACGCTCCCTCTTGCTTTTGAAATACATCAGCAAGATGCATACGACAATATAGATTGTTCCTATCCGTGACATTGAAAGAATCACGGATAGAACGCAAGCCGAAAGGCTTATGCCCATAAAAATTCTACTTGGAGTATTGGAATGCCGGAACCCATGTAAGAAAACAGGAACACAGATAGAGAGACAAATTGTCAGCCCCACGACACTGTCAAAGTGCCCAGCAGCATTGAATTCATCTCTTGGCAGTAGTCCCATGTTTTGCATTAGGAAATAGCCAGACTCCGAAATACAAAAAATGCCAAGTATTATTTTTATGGGCATAAGAAATATGAAAATCTCTTAAAGGTTTAATTGCTTATTCTGGTAGAGTTTGCTATCTTTGTCATGTATTGGGGCTCTCTAATAATCAGAATCTACGTATTGCCAGTTAATAGTGCCAGAACTACTACGGAAGTCACCGTGATAAGAAAGACGGACATAACCATAATCGTAATAAGATGAGTTACCGATAACTTCACCTCGAACTCTACCGAGAAATCTAAATGTGCTATCTGTAGTTATGAATGTATCATAGTTGTTATCCCAGATTTCAATTCTATAGTTATCATGCCAAGGGCTAAAATAATCAAAATCTATCTCCGGGAAGACTTTTACCCACTGCCTGACTCCATTGACCTTTTTCCATAACACTGAGCATTTGCACGTGTAGTGAGTCCAAATATTCGGGCCGATTACAGGGTAGTCTAAATAATCATAAGTGCCATACTCTACAACCTCGTTCCTCATTGCCAGACGTCTACTCCTTTGATGTTTCTTCATCTGCATAGCTAAATAAGTGCCATCACCAACAGAGTCCGCATGTAGTTTGTATGTTCCCCTTATACCCGAAAGAGCTTTAATCAACTCTTCAAATTCTGCGAGTTCTGCATCGCTGATGTCCGTTGACAAAATGCTGTCGTTCAGCACAAAGTTAACATCATACTTTTGAATGATCTCTTCTAGGCGTTCTTTGTTTGTTAGTTCTCGGCTCTTTTCAAACGAGTCATCGTCGGAGCAAGCTACCCAAACACATGTGCACGCAATTATTGCGCACAAACTGTAAAATACTTTTTTCATAATTCTTAATTGTTTAGTTAATACCATTTTATTTGATTGTTATATGTGAATATTCTTTCTTCTCTTCCACCTGTCAGGTCATGAAGGACATAGATGGTGCCTGAAGGGACATTGTCAAATGTTAGCCAGTCCGACTTAGCCTCTTGTCGGCCTGCTGATACTTCGTGACCATCTTTATAATAGACCAGCTCATAGGTGTGACCTATGGCAATGTCGTTATCGTCATTCCGCGGCAGAAAGACAATTTTATTGATGCGAATGGGTTTCCCCATGTCAGCACCAACCCATCCGTTTTGCTCCGTCTGACTTTCATAATAAGTCAGTCTGTTGCCGTCAAATGCATCTTCCGCTTTGGTCTTTTCCATAGCTTCTCCTTCACTCAGAATCTTACGAGGATGTATCACTGTGCTGTCAGAGAGGAAGACCAGTTCAGCCACATTGCATTTCCCTCTGTCTGGGGATACGTATCGCCAATACCTATGCGCTCCGATATCACTAATGGCCAGTGTGTCGTAACCATGCATGGAGACGCACTCTATACGCCCACATTCGATGACATTTCTAAAATCGGGGGTATCTGACGCTTCAAAATGCCCACCTTCCATAAGCATCCTGAACTTGACAATGCGGTTATACAATGGATATTTCCTGCCGATAGTTATCGACTGGAGATGTTGTACGTCTGCCTGAAGGGCCTGGATGCTGCCATCTCGGTTCAGAATGAAGATGTCTCCAGCAGGAACACAACCGTCTTTCCTCCAATAGACGGGCATATAGACAATGTCTGCACCAAGATTACAGAAAGTCGCCTTACCCCTTGAATCAATCTTTGAAAAAGCCACAGGCACCCATTCTTGGTTATCAAAGACGGCAAGATAGGCAAAGGCATCACCGGGACAGGCATTGTTGAGATTTATGGTCAGGTCATACCCTTTGAAATACTCTGTTGATACGTCCTTTATAAATGGGCTATCAAGTGACGGGGGGATAGGTGCCTTTACCTGTTCATTCAAGGCAAAGAGGCTCTGATGCTGGTAGGCAAAGGTACAGCGATAGACCTTTGCCATCTTGCGCCCCTCCTTACTCGGATTGCCCGGGTTGCTTTCTCCTCCCATAAAAGGTATGGAATAGCCCGTATTGTCAAACAACACGTTCCAATGATGATTATGGGCACGGTCTGGCCATTGGGGAGTGAAGTCAATGGCTATTGGTATACCGCAGGCTCGCATCACATAGGTTGTCCATCGGGCATAATCGTAGCATTCGCCCATTTTGATGTTCTTCAATACAGACACAGGCCACTCTGCATCTATCTGTGGTAGTACTTTCTGATTGTGGAAGCGTCTTTTCCGCAGTGCATCGTTCACTTTGCATGCCGCCCAATAAACTTGGTCATACATGTCTTCACTCTTTAAGGCGATGTCTGTGCTTCCCCAGAACTCTTCTCTAAGTATTTCACGCCATGGTTCAAACTTCTCACTGCCAACTCTATATGGGAGAAGGTATTCGCAGAACTCATCAAAGGAAAGATGACTGGCCCATAAGCCCTCCTGCCAGTCTTGGAACGCTAGGTCTATGTTGTTGATGAGTGTTTCAGCGTCAATAGCCGTCGTGTCGTTGATTTCTTTTGTTTTTCGTTCGTCAACTAGGCCTAAGCTGTCATAAAGCAGTTCGTATTGTGTAATACATTCTGGATAATCATAGTCCTGGTTAATCTGAGCTATGCCTTCATAATATTGATCAAGCAATGGATTATCCAAACTATTATGGTATTGCATGTTCTCTACCAAAAACTGCGCAGCCTTCATCTTTAGTGTATCGCCTAACTCGGCATAATGATCTATGACAATTTGGCCAACAGAATGCACATCATCCGTTGGATAGTCACATGACCATAGTATCAGGACAGCTAAAAGTGCTAACAGCTTTCTCATTTTATAGTAAAATTACCTATATAGTCCTCATCTTCATCAGCCATCGTAATAACGACTTTATAGGTTCCACGACCATGTTTTGCCAGAGAAAATGGCAATGTATCTTTCGGATTGACGGCAAAGAGTCTTGAGACGACCAAATCCTTTCCATCCTTATAGACGTTTATGCCTACTGCTGGATTGGCTGATTCAAATATGATGGACAAATCTCTACGGCTCTCGTTATATATGCCATAGACCCAGTCGTTCTCTTCGGCAGGCACAGGTGAATCGCCATCTCTTACGGTAGTCACCTTCAGATTCATGGACAGAGCCGATGCTATGCTGACAATCGAGAAGATAACAGATAGCAATCTACGATTAGTCTTATTCAAAGGAGTTTGTTTTTTATTATTAAAGTGAACCAAGTTAAGGCAAGGAGGCCGAAGCCTCCTGCCTCAGTGAATGATAGTTTTACAGGGTGATGAGACCATAGAAGCAATAGAAGCCCGTAATAATCTGAAGCTCGTAGGTGCCAGAGAGATAGGAAGGAAGCACCAGAGAAGTGGCTCCGATAGGAATGACGGTGGATAGACCACATTGTCAAACTCATCCACAAGACGCAACACGTAGCCGTCGCACGGTGTGTTGAAATAGAGGGTGTAGTCTTCGATGCTCACTTTTGGGATAATCGTTGGTGTCTTGTGAGGGTTGTCTTGGTTGTTAGA
>JAEEZX010000028.1 GCA_016292045.1 Bacteroidaceae bacterium
ATACTATTATCACCATTTAAGTACATGGAGATAATCTCATTTCTTTTCTCTAGAGGAATCCTTTCATGAAGTCTGTTCATAAGTCTTACACATTTTATTTGGTTTCTAAATGTGTCAACCTATTTCAGTATAAGACAATTTGACCGAAAAAAATGCCGAACTTTGACAACTTTGACATCAAAAGAAATGAAAAGAGAGAAAAGAAAGTTTATCCCCCTGCACCCCCTATACAAAGAAAAGATTAGAAAAGAAAGAAAAGCCTAACGGGTATGCCTTTTTTCATGTTATAAGTTTATGACTGCTACGCAGTATAACCGTGCGCGAGGGCGTCCCTTATACTACGGCGCCCGTTTATGAGGTACGCATACGCACGTATGAGCGTGTCAAACCTGTCAAGGGTGTCGAAGTAAGAGGTAAGAGGTTAGAGTTTAGGGTAAAATTCTATTACACGTGCATACGCATGTATAAGTGCGTTTGTGTGCGTTGAGGCTTTTTCGGAACACTCAAAAAAAATTTTTCTCTTAGAACATCAGCGAGTTATGAGGCTATAAGATTTTTTTGATTTTTCGCTGTCGTACCTTTGCACCGTCAAACGACTTCCTCGCAGAGACCTTGCAGCAACCTTGCTGCGACCTTAAATACAAGGTAAAGGGCCAATTTCTGAGTGAAAGATATCTTACAGATGGCTGATGTCTGAAGACTGATGTTTGAAACGAAAACCAAAACCAAAACAAGCAACTCGTCCACTTGTCTACTAACAACTTGTCAACTCTAAAAAAAGCGTTCTTTGACTTATTGCTACAAAACAACATGCGGTTTGACACCTTTGACAATTTTGACAACGAATATTTTGTGTCCAGAAAACCAAAAAAACTCTTCACTTTTCACTCTTCACTCTTAACTTTTTCGTACCTTTGCCGATATTTTTGAAAGACATGAAAAGAATAGTTTTGATTTTGGCTGTGATGACGGCCTCTGTGGCCGGACGGTGCAACGACGGAGTGTTCTACGTGAACGGAAACCACCTCGTGCCCATACAGGAAACAGACATCGCGCTCACAAAGGAAGTGCTCACCATAAGTCTGTGCGACGACGGATATGCCAGGGTGGACGTGCAGTACGTGCTGACAAACAGCGGCAAGGAGAAGACTGTGACGATGGGCTTCGAGGCCGGAGCACCCTACAACGACGACGTGGCATTCAACCCCAAGGGCATACACCCCTATATCAGCAACTTCACGGTGGAGATGAACGGCGAGGAACTGACATACATGAATGCAGTGGTGAAATCGGAATTCCACACCGACTGCGACTTCCAGCCCCTCGACCTGAAACGCTGGAAATCATACGGCGAGACAAAGATGCGCGACGGAGAGGAGCTGCCCAACAACAGCCTCCTGTACGACATCTCACGGGACAGTCTCATCGACTTTGCCTACGCATACTACTTCGTGGCACGCTTCCGGGAGGGACGCAACACGATACACCACACCTACCGCTACCGTATGAGCTACGGGGTGGGGCGCACCTTCGAGGTGCCGTACTGGCTCCTGCCTGCCATGCGCTGGGCCAACAGGCAGATAGACGACTTCACGCTGCGCATCAAAGCTCCGCATACAGCAAAGCACTTCTTTGTGGAGGACTCCGTCTTCGCGCAGTCGGTGTTCGCTGTGACGGAAGGAGTGGGCAAGGTGAAGAAGACAAAGTGGTATGACGAACTCTTCGTGGAGATGGTGCTGAGGGACGGCATGGCGGAGTGGCACGCAGAGGGTTTCAAACCGAAAGGCGACATGACGATACAGTCGGCAGAGAGGCTGCACTACGAGGGCTACAAGCTCGGCACCTTCTACGACCGCAGCGACGGGTATATGCCGGGCAGCTTCGTGATAGAGCCCGACAAGGTGAAGGAGCACCGACGCATCCTCGCCAGCCTGCCGTACGCCAACAGAGGCTACGTGTTCAAGGACAGGAAGCTGCAGAGGTATTTCAACCAGTTCTGGTGGTATATGGCCGACCCGTCGTGGAAGCCCGACACCTCGGACTTCACTCCGAGAGAGTGGAAACTGATCAATAAAGGCGAATAGTCTTTATTAAAGTGTAGAGTGAAAAGAAAAGAGTGAAGAAGCAGGGAATCATTGCCTTACTTCTTCACTCTTACTTCTTACCTCTTACCTCTTACATCTTACATCTCACCTCTCCACCGCTGTAGGAGACAGTCTGGCTCTTGCCGTCGGGGAGGATGACGGTGAATGTGCGCTGGGACAGCATGCCGGGGAACTGGCCCTTGCGCCCGCCGATGGTGAGGGTGCGTGAGCGGTCGTTCCACATGATGGGTATCTCGCTGCAGATGCCCTTCTCGTAGTTGTAACCGTCGCCCTCGTCCTCATAGAGAGTGAATGAAGCGTCGGCGCCGGGATAGACGCGCAGCTCAAGCGACGACCAGTCCTTCTCGCCCACATACTGCATCTCGGGAGCGAAGGGCAGGATGCTGCCGGCACGCACGAACATGGGCACGCGGTCCAGCTGCGTAGTAAGCGTGAGCCACTGACCGCCCTTGTAGCGGGTGCCCGTCCAGAAGTCGTACCACTCGGCACCCTTGGGCAGGTATTTCTTCGCGCTCTTCTGGGCGCTCCAGTCGATAGCACCCTGCGGAGACTCGGCCTTCACCTCCTTCCTGTCCCATCCCGTCATGGCATCCTCGCGGATGATCTGCTCCTTGGTGTACTGAGCCTCCAGAACGGGGGCGGCAAGGATGCTGCTGCCGAACATGAACTCGTCCGTCATATCCCACACGGCGGCATCGGAGGCGAAGTCGCTGAAGAGGGGACGCAGATAGCTGGCATTGTTGGTGGTCACCTGCCAGGCGGTGCTGTAGAGATAGGGGATGAAGCGATAGCGCAGGCGTATCTGCTTCTCGATGGCGTCGTAGACGGGTTCGCCCTTCTTGCCGAACTGCCATATCTCGCGGGGAGCGTCGGCGCCGTGGCTGCGGAAGACGGGGCAGAAGAGGCCGTACTGCATCCAGCGCACGAAGAGCTCCTGATACTGCGGATTGCGGGGAGCGCTGCCGCCGCCCATCGTGTTGTAGGAGCCGCAGAAGAAGCCGCCGATGTCGGTGTTGAAGTTGGGATTGCCCGTGAGCGAGAAGCTGAGGCCTGCAGGCACCTGCTTGCGCAGCATGTCCCACGAGGAGGCTACGTCGCCGCTCCACATGTTGGAGCCGTAGTGCTGCTGTCCGGCAAAGGAGGAGCGTGTCATGATGAAGACGCGCTTCTTGTTGTCGGCCTCCTTGCGCTGAGCCTCATAGACACCGCGCACCGTGGCCAGGGGGAAGGCGTTGCGCAGAGAGCGCCATGTGCCGCCCGTGACGGGGTGGTCGTAGTCCGACTCGCGGGGATTGAAGAAGTCGGGGTCGGTGGAGTCCATCCACCAGGCATCCGTGCCGTATGTGTAGAGGCGCTTGAGATACTTCCAGTAGATATCGCGTGCATCGGAACTGAAAGCGTCGTAAACCTTCACACCCGAAGGATATTCCATGCGGGGAGGCCAGAAGGTGAGGCCGCTCTGGGGCCATGTCTCGATGGGAAGCAGGAGACCCTTCGCGTCGAGTTCGCGGAACTGCAGCGTGTGAGGTCCGAAGCTGGCCCAGATGCTTATCATGAAGTGGGCGTTCTTGCGGTGCACCTCGTCAATCATGCGGCGGCCGTCGGAGAAGTCTTCCGTGAGGAAGTCCATAGCATTCCACAGATAGTTGCTGCCCCAGTACTGCCAGTCCTGAATGATGCCGTCGAGAGGCACCTGGAGCGAGCGGTACTTGTCGACGACGGCGAGCAGTTCGCGGCTGCTCTTGTAGCGCTCCTTAGACTGCCAGAAACCGTAGGTCCACAGGGGGAACATGGGCACGTCGCCCGTGAGCTGGCGCATCTGCGCTATCACACCGTCGGCGCTGCCGCCCCACATGAAATAGTAGTCGATGCCTTCGCCGGCCTCAGAGGTGAAGGACATACCGTCGGCATTGTCCTCGAAGACGGTGGGGGAGTAGTTCTCCCAATAGAGGCCCCATCCCTTGATGCTCTGCAGCACGCTCTGGAAGTCCTCCAGATTGGACTGCTCCATACGCTTCTTCTCGCCGCGGCGGTTCATCTTGCCGTTCTGGAAGGTGCCCAGGCCGTAGACGGCTTCGCCCTTGTCGAGGGTGAATGTCTGCTGCACCTTACTGACATCGTGACTCTTCTCGCGCAGCAGGAGCTTTCCCTTGCGGGTGAGGAACGTGACGCAGCCGGTCTTCTCGTTGAGGCGCACGGTGAGCTCGCTGCTGGAGATGCTGCCGGGCTTCTTCACGAGGGGGACATCCTGCTTCTGAGCCGTCACCACGAGGCTCTTGGTGGGCTTGCCCTTAACGATGTGGACAATGCGGGGGGTGATGAACTCGACGCTCACGTCCTGCGCACTGATGGCTATCGCCGCCAGGAGGACGATTAAGAGGGAAAGTGTCTTTTTCATGTGGAAAAAATGTTTTGTTTTGACGTTTTTCGTGTGCAAAGATAAGAAAAAATATGGAGATAAAAAAAAAGTTGTAAAAAAGTTGTATCTTTGCGAGCAGATAAATTGAAAATGATATGCTTTCAGTAGAAGAATTGAATGACAGGCTGATAGATTTGGCCTTCAGCGAAGACATTGGCGACGGTGATCATACCACGCTCTGTTGTATTCCCGAGGATGCAATGGGAGAATCAAAACTCCTTATAAAAGAAGAAGGTATATTCGCCGGAGTGGAGATAGCCAAGCAGGTGTTCCACCGCTTCGACCCCTCTCTTGAGGTGGAGGTGTATATCCACGACGGCGACGCCGTGAAGCCCGGCGACATAGTGATGTCGGTGAAGGGCAAGGAGCAGAGTCTCCTGCAGACGGAGCGTCTGATGCTGAATATCCTGCAGCGGATGTCGGGCATTGCCACGATGACGCACAAATACCAGCAGGCGCTCATCGATGCCGGTACGAAAACCCACGTACTGGACACGCGCAAGACGACACCCGGAATGCGTATGCTGGAGAAGGAGGCGGTGAAGATAGGAGGCGGAATGAACCACCGCATCGGACTCTTCGACATGATACTCCTCAAGGACAACCATATCGACTTCTGCGGCGGTGTGCACAACGCCATCTCGAGGGCCAAGGCATACTGCAAGGCCAAGGGCAAGAATCTCAAGATAGAGTGCGAGGTGCGTAATTTCCAGGAACTGGACGAGGCGCTCAAGGAGGGCTGCGACCGTATCATGTTCGACAACTTCACACCCGAGGACACAGCCAAGGCCGTCAAGATAGTGGCCGGAAGAGCCGAGACGGAATCCAGCGGCGGCATCACCTTCGACACCATGATACCGTACGCCAAGGCCGGTGTGGACTTCATCTCCTTCGGTGCGCTGACCCACTCGGTGAAGGGACTCGACATGAGTTTCAAGGCGGCAGGATCGTCAAAATTGGCTATTTAAGCCAATTTTGAAGTGAAGAGTGAAGAGGTAAGAGTTTAGAGATGAAGGTTAGGCTTTCAGTATTTATCTTTGCCCTGCTGATGTGGGTGCCGGCGATGGGTTGCACCAACCTCATTGTGGGCAGGGGGGCGTCGGTCAGCGGCAGCACGATAGTGTCGTACAGCGCCGACAACTACGGTTCATACGGCTACCTCTTCTTCTTCCCGCGTGGAGAGCACAAGAGGGGCGAGATGCGTCCGATATACCACTACGACACAGGCAACTACCTCGGAGAAATTCCCGAGGCGCGCGAGACATATCAGGTGGTGGGGCTCTCCAACGAGTTCCAGCTCACCATCCTCGAGACGACATTCGAGGGGCGCGAGGAGCTCTGGGGAGGCAAGGACGGTATCCTTGACTACGGCAGTCTGATGCAGATAGCCTTGCAGCGCAGTCGCACGGCCCGCGAAGCAATCAGCACGATGACATCGCTTGTGGAGCAGTACGGCTACGAGAGCGAGGGCGAGACATTCACCATCGCCGACCCTCGCGAGGTGTGGATTATGGAGATGATAGGCAAGGGCAGGGATGAGAAGGGTGCCGTGTGGGTGGCTCGCAGAGTGCCTGACGACTGTATCACGGCGCACGCCAACCACAGTCGTATCAAGACCTTCCCCCTCAACGACCCTGACAACTGCCTCTATTCCAAGGACGTGATATCCTTTGCCCGCAAGAAGGGGTACTATACCGGCAAGCGCGACGAGGACTTCTCCTTCCAGGCAGCGTATGCTCCTGCGGATTTCGGTGCACTGCGTTATTGCGAGGCGCGTGTGTGGAGCTTCTTCAACAAATGGGCGGCCGAGGACATGACTCAATATCTTCCTTATGCTATGGGAGATACGAGTGCTGAGAGTATGCCTCTCTGGGTGCTTCCCCGCACGAAACTCACCTGTCAGGACATAAAGGATATGATGCGCGACCACTACGAGGGCACTCCGCTGGATATCACATCCGGACTCGGTGCCGGCCCCTATGAGATGCCGTATCGGCCTACGCCGCTGGTGTGGGAGGCGGACAGCGTGAAGTATTTCAACGAACGGCCCATCTCCACGCAGCAGTCGGCATGTGTCTATGTGGTGGAAATGCGTTCGTGGCTTCCCGACAATGTGGGGTGCTGTCTCTGGTACGGCAACGACGATGCCAATATGATACCCCTCGTGCCCATCTATCCGGGCAGTATGAGGACGGTGCCGGAGTGTTTCCATCAGAATGCAGGCAATGCCTTCACCTTCTCTTTCCGCAGTGCCTACTGGCTGCAGAACTGGGTGAGCAATATGGTCTACTACCGCTACTGCCAACTCTTCCCCGAGCTCCTTCGGCAGCGCGACTCTCTGGAGCGCGACTGGCTCTCTCTGCAGGCTGATGTGGAGAGGGAAGCAATGGCTGCCGGAGAGGGTGGCGGCAAGGTGCTTAACGACTACTGCCATCGTGCCAGCGGACAGATGATGGACGAGTGGATGTCGCTTGCTCAGCGCTTGATAACCAGATACAACGACATGGCTGTTAAAGTAATGGATGAAGACGGAAACTACGCGAAGACCCCAGGCGGTCAGCCACGTTCCGTGCAGCGTCCGGGCTACTCGGAAAGCTACCGCCGGCGCATTGCTGCGGAGGAAGGCGAGCGCTATCGGATGCCTAAGTAACGAAAGGAGAAAAACAGGATGATATCGACCCTGATGATATTGCTCTATTGGCACGTGTGGGTGCTGATGAACGGCCATCTCGAGGAGGTGCGTCCCGAACAGACGGCCACCGAGGTGAAGCCCGGATGGAAGATAGTGGATATCCAGACACGTTCCCACAAGGTGCGCTACCTGTGGGGCATGAGCAGTATGCAGCTCTTCGGTCCCACGGACACCCTTGTGGTGGATCCGGGCGAGGGTGTGCTGTCGGATTTCGTTCTCGTGCCGCTGAAACGCAAGGCGGAGTACCGCCGTCTGAACAAGGAGAAGATGATGGACAACAAGTATCAGGTGCTGGATTTCCATTCATTTGATATCACTCCCTACGGTGACGATGCCTTCCGTGTGACACCCCTCAAACCGTTGCCTCCCGGAGAGTATGTTATCTACAATCGCAACAGCGAGCCGATGAGCGAGATGGGCGACTACGAGGTGTATCCCATCACTGTGAAATAGGAAAAGAGAGAAAAAGAGAGTGTTTTTTGAAAAAATGTTCTCTTTTTTTTGTCTGTATACCTGAAAATAGGTATCTTTGCACCTCGTAAACCTGAAAAATGATGCCAGCAGACACGCTCAACGAATGTTCCGGATGTAAAATAGCGTCTTTGTGCTCTCACCGCGACGCCTCTTCGTCATGTCCGAAGGGGTGGGGCGGTGTGCTCGTCTTTGCGCTGCCGTTGCTGGCTCTTGTCGTATTATCAATTTTACTTAAATCATAATGAACGTAATTCTTATTGCAGTCATCGTGCTCGGCCTTGTGGGGCTCATCAGTGCAGTAGTGCTGTTTGTGGCTTCCAAGAAGTTTGCCGTGTACGAGGATCCGCGCATCAAAGAAGTGGGCGAGGTGTTGCCCCAGGCCAACTGCGGCGGATGCGGCTATCCTGGTTGTGCGGGGTTTGCTGCTGCCTGTGTGAAGGCTGCCGAGAGCGGATCGTTGAGTGATTTGAACTGTGCTCCCGGCGGACAGAAAGTGATGGAGCAGGTGGCCGGTATTCTGGGTTTGCAGGCTTCTGCCGCAGCACCCAAGGTGGCTGTCGTGCGCTGTCAGGGCACTTGTGATGTGCGTCCCCACGGAGTGGAGTTCGACGGAGCGCATTCGTGTCGCATTCAGAACATGACGGGCATGGGAGAGACGCAGTGTCTCTACGGCTGTCTGGGTGAAGGCGATTGCGAGCACGCATGTCTGTTCGGTGCCATCAAGGTGAATCCTGTGACGCGCATTGCGGAGGTGGATGAGTCGCTGTGTACCGGTTGCGGCGCTTGCGCCAAGACCTGTCCCCGCGGTATCATCGAACTGCGTCCGCAGGGTCCGAAAGGCCGCAAGGTGGTGGTGCTGTGCAACAACAAGGACAAAGGTGCCCTCGCCACCAAGGAATGCAAGGCCAGCTGTATCGGTTGCGGCAAGTGCGTGAAGACCTGCGAGAAATTCGAGGCCATCACTTTGGGTGTCAACCTCGCACACATCGACCCCGACAAGTGCAAGATGTGCCTGAAGTGTGTAGATGCCTGTCCCCGCGGTGCCATCAAGGCGTTCAATTTCCCGCCGCGTCCTCCCAAGAAGGAGGCTCCCGCAGTAGCTCCCGCAGCGAGTGTTGCGCCCGCCACTGAAGTGAAACAGGAAAAGAAGGAGGCAGAAGCATGAAGACATTTAGAATAGGCGGTGTACATCCCGCAGAGAATAAGTTGAGTGCCTCCTCTCCGATACGCGAGGCGGCTCTCCCGAAGCAGGCCGTATTCTCGATGTTCCAGCACATCGGTGCCCCTGCCGTTCCGGTGGTGAAGAAGGGCGACACGGTGAAGGTTGGCACGCTGCTGGGCGAGGCAGGCGGTTTCGTCAGCGCCCCCATCTATTCCAGCGTGTCCGGTAAGGTGAGCAAGGTGGATGTGGCACTGGATGCCTCCGACACCCGCCGCATGGCAGTGTATGTCGACGTGGAAGGCGACGAGTGGGAAGAGGGTATCGACCGCTCCACCGACCTAGTGAAACTGGCCGACCGTCCCGACCTCGACGCGAAGACCATCGTTGAGAAAATCAAGCAGGCCGGTATCGTGGGTATGGGCGGCGCCACGTTCCCCACTCACGTCAAGCTGTGTCCCCCTCCGGGTCAGAAGGCCGAGTGTGTCATCATCAATGCCGTTGAGTGCGAACCGTATCTCACTGCCGACCACCGTCTCATGCTGGAGAAGGCAGACGAGATACTCGTTGGCGTGCAGCTTCTGATGAAGGCTGTCGGTGTGGAGAAGGGATATGTGGGCATTGAGAACAACAAGCCCGATGCCATAGTCCTGATGGAGAGGAAGGCAGAGAAATATCCCAACATAGAGATTGTGCCCCTCAAGGTGAAATACCCTCAGGGCGGTGAGAAGCAGCTGATAGATGCCGTTATCGGCCGTCAGGTGCCCGCGCCTCCCGCCATCCCCATCAACGTGGGTGCTGTGGTGCAGAATGTGGGTACAGCCTTTGCTGTCTACGAGGCTGTGATGAAGAACAAACCTCTCATATCGCGCGTTATCACCGTGACGGGCAAGAGTGTGAAGCAGCCCTCCAACCTCATGGCGCGTCTGGGCACTCCCTTCCAGCAGCTCATTGACGAGTGCGGCGGTCTGCCCGAGGATACCGGCAAGGTGATAGGCGGCGGTCCCATGATGGGCAAGGCGCTCATCTCGCTCGACATCCCCATGACGAAGGGTTCGTCGGGACTTCTGATAATGAACGACAAGGAGGCTCGCCGCACAGCTCCGCAGCCCTGTATCCGCTGCGCTAAGTGTGTGAGCGCGTGCCCGATGGGTCTCGAACCCTTCCTGCTCGCCACAGCCTCTTCACAGCATATGTGGGATGTCACGGAGCAGAACAACGTCACCTCCTGCATTGAGTGCGGGTCGTGTGCCTTTACCTGTCCGTCGCATCGTCCTCTTCTGGATATGATACGTCTGGGCAAGACCACGGTAATGGGTATTATTAAAGCCAGAGCGGCAGCCAACGCTCCCAAAAAGTAGTTAAAAGCATTATGAATAAACTAATTGTTTCCCTTTCGCCCCATGTTCACAGTGGAGATTCCATTGAGAAGAATATGTACGGCGTGGTGATAGCATTGGTGCCTGCGCTCCTGTGCTCCCTATACTTCTTCGGTATGGGAGCTCTTGTGGTGCTTCTCACCAGTGTCCTGTCTTGTGTATTCTTCGAGTGGAGCATCAGCCGCTTCATCCTCGGACGCCAGGAGCTCACCGTCACCGACGGCAGTGCCATACTCACGGGCATACTGCTCGGTTTCAACCTTCCCTCCAACCTCCCCATATGGATTATCATCGTGGGTGCGCTGGTGGCTATCGGTGTAGGTAAGATGACGTTCGGCGGTTTGGGGCAGAATCCTTTCAATCCCGCGCTCGTCGGTCGTGTGTTCCTCCTGATATCGTTCCCCGTGGCTATGACCTCGTGGCCCGAGAGCGGCAGTCTCTCTTATGCGGATGCTGCCACAGGAGCCACTCCGCTTTACATCATGGGTCAGGCCATCAGCGAGCAGGATGCCTCTTTGCTCAAGCAGCTTCCCTCGGCCTTCGACATGCTTGTGGGTCGCACGGGCGGTTCGCTGGGTGAGGTGAGCGCTCTGGCTCTGCTCATCGGTGCCCTGTATATGATATGGAGAAAGATTATCACGTGGCATATTCCCGTGAGCATTCTCGCCACAGTGTTTGTGCTGGCCGGTGTGCTCCATCTGGTGAGCCCCTGCTATGCCGACCCCGTCAGCGTCGTTCTTTCGGGCGGTCTCATGCTGGGTGCCTGCTTCATGGCTACCGACTATGTGACATCGCCCATGACACCCAGGGGACAGATCATCTACGGTATCGCCATCGGTTTCCTTACCGTCGTCATCCGTGCGTGGGGTGCCTATCCGGAGGGCATGTCGTTTGCCATTCTCATCATGAATGCCTTCGTGCCCCTTATCAACAATTATTGCAAACCTAAACTGTTCGGGGAGGTAAGTCGATGAAGAAACTACAGTCTACATGGTACAATATGTCTATTGTACTCACTCTTATCAGCGTCGTTGCCGGTGCGGCTCTCGCCTATGTCAACGACATCACCTACGAACCCATCCAGAAGATCAAGGAGCAGCAGCTTCAGGACGGTATCAAGGCTGTGCTCTCTGCCGATAAGGTGAAGGTGCAGTCCGTCGACACGCTGGACGGTGTCATCGTCTACGTCACGAATAAGGGCAAGGCCGTTCAGGCTTCCGACCCCAATGGCTTCGGCGGCAAACTCACCGTATTGGTGGGCTTCGACAAGCGGGGTGCCATTCAGGGCTACCGTGTGCTTGAGAGTGCAGAAACTCCGGGACTGGGTGCCAAGGCCGGCGAGTGGTTCCAGAAGGGCAGCAAGGGCTGCATCATCGGTATGTCGCCTGCCAAGAACAATATGACGGTGAAGCAGGACGGGGGAGACGTGGATGCCATCACGGCCTCTACCATCACCTCGCGCGCTTTCCTGCGCTGTGTCAACGCTGCCTATGAGGCATTCGCCAAGGGGGCAGAGACGGAGACCGACGGTGAGAGCGGTGCCACGCGTCAGTATGATGATAACTATTAATGAGGAGGACTAACGTATGAATCAGATAAAAGTTCTATGGAACGGTATTGTCAAGGAGAATCCCACCTTTGTGCTCCTTCTTGGCATGTGTCCCACTCTGGGCACCACATCAAGTGCCGTCAACGGTATGTCGATGGGGCTCGCCACTATGGCTGTGCTCGTCTTCTCCAATCTCATCATCTCGCTCATCAAGAATTTCATCCCCGACATGGTGCGCATTCCCTCATTCATTGTGGTGATTGCCTCTCTTGTCACTATTCTTCAGATGGTCATCAAGGCCTATGCGCCTGAGATAGATGCTTCGCTCGGACTCTTCATCCCGCTCATTGTGGTCAACTGCATCATTCTGGGTCGTGCTGAGGCTTTCGCTGCGAAAAATGGTCCCATCTCCTCCATCTCCGACGGTATCGGTATGGGACTCGGTTTCACCATTGCTCTCACGCTGCTCGGCGCTGTGCGTGAACTGCTCGGCACGGGTCGTGTCTTCTCCTTCGAGATATTCTCCGAAGACTACGGTGCACTGGTATTCGTTCTGGCTCCCGGTGCCTTCATCGCTCTGGGTTATCTCATTGCTATCGTCAATCGCATCAAGAACTAAGTAAGACTCTTTCATTATGGCATACATTCTTATAGTCATCACTGCGATATTCGTCAACAATATTGTTCTCTCCCAGTTCCTC
Organism: Bacteroidaceae bacterium; assembly: GCA_016292045.1. Taxonomy (GTDB): domain Bacteria; phylum Bacteroidota; class Bacteroidia; order Bacteroidales; family Bacteroidaceae; genus Physcousia. The sequence goes on from JAEEZX010000028.1 coordinate 12,479, forward strand.
GGCATCTGTCCGTTCCTCGGTGTGTCCAAGAAGGTGGAGAGTGCTCTCGGCATGGGTGCCGCCGTTGCTTTCGTGCTCACCATTGCCACTGTTGTCACCTATCTCATACAGGTCTTTGTCCTTGAGGCTTACGGTTTGGAGTATCTGCAGACCATAGCCTTCATCCTCGTGATTGCCGCTTTGGTGCAGATGGTGGAGATTATTCTCAAGAAGGTGAATCCCGCGCTCTATCAGGCGCTGGGTGTGTTCCTTCCCCTGATCACCACCAACTGCTGTATCCTCGGCGTTGCCATCCTCGTGGCCGGCGGCACCTACAATGCCCAGGGTCTTGAGCCCAATCTTCTCACGGGTATTGTCTTTGCCCTCTCCACGGCTGTGGGTTTTGCTCTTGCTCTTGTGATTTTCGCGGGTATGCGCGAGCAGCTCTCCATGATGAACATCCCCATCGGCATGCAGGGAATGCCCATCGCCCTTGTCACGGCAGGTCTCCTGGCCATGGCGTTCATGGGTTTCAGCGGAGTGGACAACGGACTCTCGAAAGCTCTCGGACTTTAGGACGCTCATTTTTAGCGTGTCCGAGATGGCCGACTTGGCCGAGAACGGTTATACACATTAGTTATAGGCCTATTAACCTATTGGTTAGTAGGCTTATTTTGTGTTTGTTCGTACAAAAAAGAAAAAAAAAGTCCTATTTCTTAAAAAAAATTAAAGAAAAAAGTTTGTTTTTGAAAAAAACACCTATATTTGCGATGTAATACAATCGAAAAACAGGTTAACTGCCTAAAATATATTTATAAATATGCTTAAAACACGAAGTTATAGGTTATTGGCTTACGTTGCAATGGCACTGATGCTTGTTGTGAACGTGGCGGCGAAGGACAAGAAGACGGTGGTAGAACCTTCCGCCTATGAAATCACGGGTGCCGGTTCCGGTACGGAGGGCACTTGCCTTGTGAAGGTGTATGTGTATGGAAACGCCACGGATGCAGCCATCAAGAGGGCTGCTGTGCACGGTGTCATCTTCCGCGGTTTCAGCGGCACGTCGAGCGGTGCTTCCCAGCCAGCAATGGCATCGGAGTCGCTGGAGGAGACTTATCGCGACTTCTTCAAGTCGTTTCTTGACGAGAAGGGCGCTTGCCAGAATTATGCAAGCATCGTGCCCGCAAGCTACGAGCGCATAAAGACGCAGAAGGGCGTGAAGGTAGGTGCTGTGGTGCAGGTAATGCGCGCGGCATTGCGTAAGGAATTGGAAAAACAGGAAATAATAAAATCCCTGTCATCAGGTTTTTAATTAACAATATCAAGGAGAGATGGATATGAAAAAGACTTTAATCTTGTTTTGTATGATTGCCATGTCTTCAGTGGCTATGGCACAGTATCGTGATGTAAAACTGCCGCCCGAAACACCTCGCAGCAGGTATCATGACAGCGACCTCGCTGACAAGGGTTTCTGGACAGCCGGTGAGTTCTTCGGCGGTTCCACATTGAGCAGCGAATTCCCTTGCGCCCAGTTCTTGCAACTGACGTGGACAGCGGGCTATCGCTTCAATCAGTATATCCGCATCGGTGCCGGTCTCGGTGCTAAGGTCTATGTGAACAACGGTCCCAAGCTGCGCGCTTATGACAGCAACTGGACGGCTCCCTTCTTTGTGAATGCCCGCGGTAATTTCATGGCTCAGGAGGATAGGGGATTCTCTCCCTACTGGTCGATGAATGTCGGTTATGTGGTAAAGGACGGTTTCTTCATGTCGCCTACGCTCGGTATCCGTTACGGTGCGATGCGCAGTGATTTCCTGCTGGGTATCAGCTACAGTCTCAACCGGATAGACAATTGGCCGACTGTGGACAAGTTTACGCACAGTCTCATGCTGGTTTTGGGATATGAATATTAATGAAAAAGAAAGGAGGAATACTATGAAAAAGATTCTGTTTGCTATTTGCGCCCTCATGGGACTCACAGTGAACGTGAGTGCTCAGGGCAGTGCCCGTCCCATCAGTGTGTCGGTGGAGTGCCTGGGCGTGGAGATGGACGGCAGCCAGACGTTGCGTGTTGCCGGTGAGGGCAGAAACAGGAGCGATGCCCGCGAGCAGTGCAAGAAGAATGCCGTATGGGCTGTGATTTTCTATGGCGTGAGAGAAAAAGCCGGCAACGGTTGCGACGTGCGTCCTCTCATCATGGAGGTGAATGCCCAGGAGAGATACGAGGAGTATTTCAACCGTTTCTTTGCCGACGGCGGTCCTTATCTGGATTATGTATCCCTGCGCGACACAAAGCGCGGCAGCACAGAGCACAAGAAGGACAAGATAGGTGCCACCTATTATCTCACCGTGCGCGTGTTGCGTTCGCAGCTGAAGGCCCGTCTCAAGGAAGACAATGTTATTGATTAAAGTTTTTGGACTATGAAGAAGATATTTTTATCACTGATGTTGCTCCTGGCAGCTGCATCTGCTTTTTCCCAGGCAAAGAAGCCTACATTGATGGTGGTGCCCAGTGATGTGTGGTGCAATAAGAACGGATTTGTTCAGACGTTCGACAATCAGGGCATCAGCGAGACGGTGCCCGACTACAAGGCAGCCCTTTCCAATAGCATGGACCTCGTTGCTGTCACCACAAAGATAGGCAGTCTGATGGCGGATCGCGGTTTCCCCCTTAAGGATATGGCGCAGACCATCAAGAGCATCTCTACGCTTTCCACGGAAGACCGACTGATTCAGAGCAAGACCACCGGCGCCAGTATGACGGAAAGTCCTCTCGACCGTTTCCGCCGCACTGCAAAGGCCGACATCCTGCTTGAGGTTACATGGAATGTCACGACGACGGGTCCCAAGAAGCAGGTGACCTATATGCTCGCCGGCAAGGATGCCTATTCCGGCAAGCAGGTGGCCGGTGCCGAGGGTACGGGTGCGCCTTCCTTTGCTGCCGACCTTCCTATCCTCCTGGAGGAGGCTGTGCAGGACCACATGGAGGCATTCTGCGCTCAGTTGCAGAGCCATTTCGAGGATATGTTGCAGAACGGACGTGAGTGCATACTCGACGTGCGTGTGTGGGACAACGGCAGCGGTATAGACCTGGAGTCGGAATACGAGGGCCAGGAGCTCATCGATGTCATCGACAACTGGCTTGCCGACAACACCGTGCAGCACCGCTTCAACAAGTCGGATGCCACGGAGAATTTCGCTCTCTACGAGCAGGTGCGCATCCCTCTCTACAAGCCCAACGGACAGGGTATGGATATGGACGGCTTTGCACGCAATCTTCGCAGCTATCTTTCCAAGCCTCCCTACAGCATTCCCTGTAAGGTCATCAACCGAGGACTGGGACGTGCGTTGCTCGTCATAGGAGAAAAGTAAGTAACTAAAGAGTATGAATGCTATGAAAAAGAGTATATTTCTTTTGATGGTTCTTGCCTTGGCAGGCAGACTTCAAGCTCAGGACTGTGAGATGCCTCTCCGTGTGGAACTGGATGAGGCCTTCACCGCTGTTCCTTCATCCACCACGAAATATCTTGAGAATGCACTCACACGTGTTGCCACGGAGAACGGACTTTCCACTTCTTCCTACACCACGCCTTTCGTGCTCTCTCTTCATGCCGACATATTGGATCAGAGCGTATTGCCGGGTCCTCCCATGCAGACAATATACAATCTGGGTGTGACGCTCTATATTGTGGACACTGCCGGTAAGAAGAAATTTGCCACCACTTATCTGGAACTCAATGGAGTGGGGCAGGGTGAGACCAAGGCCTATATGGATGCATTCCGTCGCATCAATGCGCAGAATCAGAAGGTGAGGGCTTTCATCGCCACCGGCAAGCAGAAGATGATGGCCTACTACGACAGCCAGTATCCTCAGATTATCGAGGAGGCGCGTCGTCTGTGCGCCATGCAGGAGTATGAGGAGGCCATTGCCATGCTGGTAGGTGTGCCTATGTGTTCCGCAGGCGGTGAGGCATGTATGCAGGAAGGCGTGAAGGTGTATAAGACCATTCGCGACCGCTACAATCTCTCGCTTCTCAACAAGGCACGTGCCATGTGGGCCGCCTTGCCCACTCAGGACGGTGCCCTTATGGTGGCTCCCATCATTGCCCAGATAGACCCCGAGGCCAGTTGCTACGGCGACACGCAGAAGTTCCTCAGCGAGATAAAGGGTCAGGTGCGTGCCGATATCGACTTCGAGGTGCGTGAAAAGTATCACGACCAGATTGATATCCAGAAGCAGACGATAGAATGCACCCGCGCCGTCGGTGTGGCATACGGCAGCCATCAGCAGCCTCAGACCACCAATCTTCTCTGGGCTAGGTAAAACACAGATACATTAACCATTTAACCTTAAATATTATGAAAAAGATTTTGTTGGCAGTCCTGGCATTCGTCATGATGGGTGTGGGGCAGAGTGTGGCACAGGAGGTCGCTCCGTTTGAGGGTGAGAGCACATCTAAGGTCTTTTCTTCACAGAAGATGACAGCAATGGTGACCACCAAGAATTTCTTGGCAAAAGCCATCCTGAAGAGTGTGATGAAGAAGTATACAGATGACAACCCTATGCTCTACAATGGTATGTATACCCAAAAGAGTGTTATCAAGGGTAATAAGACACGTGCGGAAGTGAGCCACAACAATAGTGTCATCATCACCATAACGGAGCCGGAACAGGTGACAACCATCACTTATTACAACTATCTCAAGAAAGGCTACACCATGGTGGCAAAGATCAATCCTGCACAGGTGGAGCAGATGCGCAATAGTGAAGTGGAGAAGACTGGAGAGACGGTAACCATAATGGGTAAGAAATGTGATGTATACAAGCAAAAATACCAAAAGACTACCGATACACTTGAGACGGTGACTAATATAAACATTAACAATGAGTATGCTGTTTGTGAAGATTACGAGGGTATGCCCGAGATGGCTTCTAAGATGCTTAATGGTGTCACCGGTTGTCCCCTGAAGTTCACCACCAACACCGTGACACAGACCACTAACAAGATGCTCAATATGGATATCCGCCTTAGTATTGCTACGGAGATTACATCAATCACTCCAAGGGCGGTGGACGACTCAGAGTTTGATGTGCCCTCGGATATCAAACTTATTGATGGTAACAAAGATGCCAAGAAGATGTTCAAAATTGCGCAGGAGAATATCGATTACATGAAGAAGAATAATCTCTGGGTAGATCCTGCATTGAACGAGGATAAGATTTACGACAACCTTAATGAGGAGTGGGATTTCTAAACAGAAGAATATGATGCTGAGAAAATGTCTTCTCATTACCCTTACGATGGTGTCTGCCCTTGGATATTCCCAAGGGGCAGACTCCGTCTTCCTTTATCGTAAGGGCTCGATATATTCGATTATGATTGGACATCGCACCCAGGAATTCGGTAAGGAAATAGAGGCCGCTTTCACGGAGATGCCGGTGCCGGACCGCTACTTCGACCATGGATTGGGGAAAAAGGTCTTCTATACGTCCGACAAAAAACTGAAGCAGAAAGACCTCGACGAACATACCGGATTCAAGGTTAATGATGATTCCAATCCTGACGAGATGAACGACTTTGATTTCTTCTGTCAAAAGTCGTATATTGCAAGCAGACTTCTTGCCAGGTGGTTTAACAGGAATAAGAATACAGGCGTCTGCGACATGGAACTGGTGCAGGAACGCGGTTACAGGAATGCCTCTGAGGTGGAGAAACGTCTTGCAGCTCGCAGCGTGCGCAAGGATGCATTGCTGAAAGATGCTGGTGAGGAACTAATTGGCAGCACCTTCGTGCTCATCAACGACATACGCTATATAGACCGCAGTAGAGGCTCTTCTGTCATCGGAGGTATTGTTAGTGCTGCTACCCAGGCGGCCAGCATCGCCACGGGTGCTCCATCTACAGGGAAAGACCTTGGCGACCTGATAAAGACCTTTAAAGGCTTTAATGTTAAGATAACCACATATCTCTATCAACTGGTATGGGACGAGGAGTCTTCGGCAAGATTCTACAATGATGTATATACGGAGCAGCCGGATGAGAGTAAGCGTGAGGCTTTTGAGAATAATCGTGGCAAGTTTTCATTGGTCTATCTCGGTATGCAGGAGAGTAGCGGCAAGACCGTCTCTTTCATGGGTATCAAGGAGGACAAACCGGAAGTCATGGTGCGCAAGGCCTGTCAGCGTGCTCTGGATGAGAATGTAGCTAACTTGCAGAAGGCTTTCGATGTGTTCAAGATAAAGGCTCCGCTGTTCAACGTGGATCCTCTGTCCTGTGAGATTGGTATGAAGGAAGGTGTTACGGAAAAGAGCCGCTTTGAGGTGTTGGAGGCAATCGAAGATGAAAATGGTCATGTAACCTATAAACGTGTTGCGGAAATCAGGCCTGTTGAGGGTAAGATATGGGACAACCGCTTTATGGCTGAGGAGGAAAAAGCAGAAGGTGCAGACCTGGGTTACACGACATTCCGTAAGCATAGCGGCGGCGACATCTATCCCGGTATGCTTATAAGGGAAATCAAATAATACCCTCGTTTTTTGTGTGTCCGAGTTGGCCGACTTGTCCGAGTTTTTGTGATTTATTTAACAAACAGATATGATTAGAATTAAACATTTTATTTTCAGCAGGGTAGGGCTGTTGCTCATATTGTTGGGAATAAACGGTAGTCTTTGTCATGCGCGTCAGACGTATGTAGAGACAAACGGAAAGAAAGTTGGCGTGCTGGACGAGGACGGCAATGAAGTCATCCCGTTTGCATATGACAACATAGAGCCATGGGGTAATCTCTACCGTGTGGAGAAAAAAGAGAAGTTCGGTCTCTACGATGAGGCCGGCAACGAGGTTCTTCCCGTGAAATACACACAGATAAGCAATCTCAACTGCTATGGCCGTGCTGTGGTTTGCGAGAAAGGAAAGATGGCAACAACCAAAACCGGCAGGAGATATCTCAACAAGGGAAAGTTCGGAATCTTGAATGAAAAAGGTGAAATCCTTGTTCCTTGTGAATATGAGGATTTATATGAATTTATCTACTCCGGAGCTAATTTCAAGTTCTCCAAGGAAGGCATGTGCGTTTCCGGTGGCGGTATATATTTCGACGACACGCTCCAGACTGAGTGCAAATACGTGGCATTCGGCGGTAGCAAACACGAGAAGGGTATCCGTCAGTATTATGGTGTCATCGACGTAGATAAAGGTCAGGTAGCGGTGCCCGCCAACAAATTCGTGTTTACGTTCCTTCCGAGCAACGGCTTTGCCCGCTACTATTCACAGACTCCTGATAACTGGTCTTTCGGCTATTGGGATCTGGATAATCAGACAGGGTTTGAGGCCGCAACAGGCAAGGGGGATCCTTTCACGTATACTTACTGGACTCACGGCGACTTCTGCGGAGATGTGGCTCCTGTCAACGGTACCGACGGATGGAAGTTCTACAATCGCGCCGGTGAGGTGATCAGAAGCGGCTACAAGAGTATCAGGCACGGCAGTGCGGTACGTATGTGGATGACGCTCGACCAGGACAGCACGATGACGGTATTCGACGAAGACGCTAAGGATATTCCTGTTTTCAGCGGCTACATGAACATTATCTTCCCCGGTAAGCAGTGGGAGACACCTCTGTTCCCGGTTAAGAACAAGGACAGACGCTGGGGTGTGATAAATTTGCAGGGTGATGTGGTGGTGCCGTTCGAGTATCAGGATATGTCGCTTGCAGATTTACCGTTCATCGGTGTGAAAAAGAATGGTAAATGGGGACTGATTACCCCGCAGAGAGAGGAACTGGTGCCTTGTGCTTATGCCACGGTAAGATATCCGGTTGAGCTCCAGCCCAAACATGTCTGGTGTATGAAGCCGGATTCCCTGTGGTTCAGCGTAGATACGAAGACATACAAGGAGTACGGTGACGGATTCGAGTCGGTGGAAACCTTCCGTGACGGCATGGCATGGGCAAAGCCCAACGGCCTTGATGTGAAGCCGGACTGGTTCTCCAACACACTCACCGGCAGAAAGATAGACGATAAGTCTGGTTTCAAGAGATTTGTCTGGGGCATTATCGTGAACGAAACGTGCGAACCGCTTTTCCCCGAACCCGTGAACTGGTATTACAGGGATTATGCCAAGGAATCTGTAAGGAAGAAGGGCAGGGCGCTGCGTCCCGGTGAGGCGCATGCAGTGCTTATGAAGAAGGTTTCGCCGAATTTAAATTATTTTCTGAACACAACACTTAACGAAAATGAATGGGATTATTAAAATAGGCGTATTATCGCTGCTAATAGCCACGTGTTTGTCAGTAGGAGCACAGGAGGAAGAAGAACGCTACAGACGCAGTTCCTTGTATTCTATCCTCATCAATCATTCCGAACAGAAGTTTGCCGACGAGATACGTAATTCCTTTGTTCAGATTCCTGTTACGGATAAATATAACGACCACGAACTGGCTCCCAAGGTTTTCAGGGTGGGGGCTAAGTTGAAGAATGCGTCTTCGGATGAAGAGAACTCGCAGATAACGGATTTTCTTGAGCGCAACAAAATTGCAAGCCGCCTTGTGGCTAAGTGGTTCAACAGAGATCACACCACGGGAATATGCGATATGGAACTTGTGAAGGAGCGAGGCCTCTATGACGCTACGGAGTTCGACCGCCAGATGGCGGAACGCTCGGCACGCGGCAAGGCGATGCTGGAGGATGCCGGTGAGGAACTTATCGGTCACACTTTCGTGCTCGTCAACGACATCCGTTATATTGACAAAGCCCAGAGAAGTGCCATATGGGGCAGTGTGTTGGCGGGTCTCGGAGGTGTTGCCGGTGCGTCGTTGAGAAATGCAAATCTGGGACGCAGTGTGAGCAACCTGTCTCAGTCTGTAGGTAATATGGTGGAGACGATTAAGGGTTTCAAGGTGAAGATAAACACGTTCCTCTATCAGTTGGTATGGGACGATGAGACAGCTGCTGTCTTCTACGAGAAGCAATACACCGATGTCGCAGACGATACAAAGCGTGATGCCTTCGAACAGGCCAGAGGCAGCTATCGCTTGAAATATGTGGGCAAGGTGGAAAGCAAGGGCAGCACCACGAGTTTCATGGGTGTGAATCTCGACAAACCGGAAGTCATGGTGCGCAAGGCCTGCCAGCGAGCTATCGACGAAAACATTGTCGACCTGCAGACGGAGTTTGAGGATTTCCGCACCAGCACACCGATTCTCACGTCCGAACCCATCACTGCCAGCATCGGTATGAAGGAGGGCGTCAGTGCAAAGAGCAAGTTTGAGGTGCTTGAGCGCGTGGAGAATGAAGACGGTACGCATTCATACAAGCGTGTGGGTGTGGTGGCTCCCGTAGAAAATAAGATATGGGACAACCGCTATATGGCCGTTGAAGAAGGCGCAAAGGGTGCTCTTCTGGGCAAGACCACATTCAAGAAAGTCAGCGGCTCAACTCCCGTAGCCGGTATGTTGATTAGAGAAATCTAACAGACCCGCTTTTTTAACGTGTCCGAGTTGGCCGATTTGGCCGGGATAAGAAAAACAGACGTCCTTTCGGGGCGTCTGTTTTTAGTGAAGAGTGAACACATTTCACATTCTACAGCTGTCTGTCGCAAGGTGTTATCGTGGTGTGGGGATTAGCGTTCTGGTCAGTCCGCCGTAACTCTTGGCGGCTGTCTGCAGAGCCTCTTCGGTGGTGTATTGCTGATACAGCGTGCAACGGGTGACAATGCTCTGCTGTGAGCAGCTGTCGCCCACCACACGCACCAGAGCCCAGCCTTTCATCTCGTCGGCAAACTCCTCGCCCACGAGTGCCATGCCTCCGTCCACAGCAGTCATTTCGCTCCATCTCACTTCGCGCATACTGAAGCGCACGCGCGGCATCTCGCCCGCCATTGTTTGTTCTGCGGTGTAGAGGCGGAATTTTGTGTAGAATGTGAGATCGCTTTCCGTCAGGTCGGTCAGCAGGG
>JAEEZX010000029.1 GCA_016292045.1 Bacteroidaceae bacterium
CCCTGCTGACCGACCTGACGGAAAGCGATCTCACATTCTACACAAAATTCCGCCTCTACACCGCAGAACAAACAATGGCGGGCGAGATGCCGCGCGTGCGCTTCAGTATGCGCGAAGTGAGATGGAGCGAAATGACTGCTGCGGACAGAGGCATGGCACTCGTGGGCGAGGAGTTTGCCGACGAGATGAAAGGCTGGGCTCTTGTGCGTGTGGTGGGCGACAGCTGCTCACAGCAGACCATCGTCACACGTTGCACGCTGTATCAGCAATACACCACCGAAGAGGCTCTCCAAACAGCCGCCAAGAGTTACGGCGGACTGACCAGAACGCTAATCCCCACACCGCAATAGCAGTTCCTCAATGATCTTGGGAAAATGCTCCATCTCCAGCAAATGCTCCTTGTGGGCGATGTCGTCGGCGGTGTCTTCGGGCAGGAGAGCCACACGACGCTGGGCGATAATGGTGCCGCCGTCACACTGGGGAGTGACCCAATGCACCGTCATACCCGTCTCCGTCTCACCGGCTGCCTTCACAGCCTCGTGAACATGATGGCCCCACATACCCTTGCCGCCGAACTTAGGCAGCAGCGAAGGATGGATGTTCACCATGCGCTGGGGGAAGGCATCAATCATGTAATTTGGCATAAGAGGAAGAAAACCGGCCAAAACGACAAATCCTATGTTGTACTTACGCATCAGAGGCAACACCAGCTCCGGCTGCTGCAGCTCGGCCTTCGTCACCACAGAGGCATCAACACCCAGACGGCGGGCACGCTCCAAGGCGTAGGCCTCAGGTTTGTTGCACACCAGAAGAGCCACGCGGGCAACGGCGCTGCCGCTGAAATAGTTCACCAGATTCTCAAAATTGGAACCGTCGCCGGAAGCAAAAACTGCAATATTTATTCTCTGCATCGTTCTTTATCAATCTTTTAAAAAAAGAACCCTTCCGAAGCTCTCAAACGAGGCGCTTATTTGGAAGGGTTCCCACCACCACTTGTGGTGTCACCAGGAATCGAACCGGGGACACAAGGATTTTCAGTCCTTTGCTCTACCAACTGAGCTATGACACCAGGTCTTCTGTGGATGCTTTCCGTGAAAAGCGCTGCAAAGGTAAGGCGAAATTTTGAATTGACCAAACATTTCCCACACTTTTTTCACAAAAAGGCACAAAAAACAAAAAAAACAAAGCTCGAAGCAAGCCCTTATCTTAACTTTTTCGTAATTTTGCACGCGGTTTTGTGAAAGACAGGACCTTTCGGATAGTAGCGCAGTTGGTAGCGCACTACGTTCGGGACGTAGGGGTCGGGCGTTCGAGTCGCCTCTATCCGACCAACAGGACGGTTTATGAAGTACGGTTTCGACAACGACAAATACATTCGCATACAAAGCGAACACATCAAGGAACGTATCGCGCAATTTGAAGGAAAGCTGTACCTCGAACTGGGCGGCAAGCTCTTCGACGACAATCACGCAAGCCGCGTGCTGCCCGGATTCCTCCCCGACTCCAAGCTGCGAATGCTGGCACAGCTGTCGGACACCGCAGAAATCATCATCGTCATCTCCGCAGTGGATATAGAGCGCAACAAGGTGCGTCAGGACCTCGGCATCACGTATGATGAAGATGTATTGCGCCTGCGCGCGGAATTCCACAACAGAGGTTTCCTCGTAAGTTCTGTGGTCATCACCCACTACAACGGGCAGAGCAGCGCGGATCTCTACCGCAAGCGTCTGGAGAGCCTCGGCATCAAGGCCTACTACCACTACACCATAGAGGGCTACCCCAACAACGTGGCGCTCATCGACTCCGACGAGGGTTTCGGCAAGGACGACTACGTGAAGACCACGCGCCCGCTGGTAATCGTCACAGCTCCCGGTCCCGGCAGCGGCAAGATGGCCGTATGTCTGTCGCAGCTCTACAACGAGCACAAGCGCGGCGTGAAGGCCGGATATGCGAAATTTGAGACATTCCCCGTGTGGAACCTCCCCCTGAAGCATCCCGTCAACATAGCCTACGAGGCAGCAACGGCCGACCTCAACGACGTGAACGAGATAGACCCCTTCCACATGGAGGCATACGGCAAGGTGGCCATCAACTACAACCGCGACGTGGAGATATTCCCCGTGCTCACCGCCATCTTCGACGGCATCTACGGCGAATGCCCCTATAAGAGTCCCACGGACATGGGAGTGAATATGGTGGGATTCTGCATCTCCGACGACGATGTGTGCTGCGATGCATCCAAGCAGGAGATAATACGCCGCTACTACACCGCCCTCGACAAGATGGCGCTCGGCGAGATGAACGAGGCCGAGGTGAACAAGATATCACTGCTGCTCAAGCAGGCTAAGATAACCACCGACTACCGCGCCACCACAGTGGCAGCAAAGAAGCGCGCCGAAGAGCGCGGCGAGGAATCGTCGGCAATACAGCTGGAGGACGGCACCATCATCACAGCCGGTTCGAGTCCGCTGCTGGGCACCTGCGCATCGCTGCTGCTCAACGCCATGAAGTATCTCGCAGGCATCGGTCACGAGGAGAAACTGCTCACACAGAATATCATCGAACCCATCCAGAAGACCAAGGTGGACTATCTGGGAGGACACAATCCCCGTCTGCATACGGACGAAGTGCTGGTGGCTCTCTCCGTGCTCTCCACGAAGAATGTCAACTGCCGCCGCGCACTGGCCATGCTGCCGCAGCTCAACGGACTGCAGGCTCACTCCACCGTGATGCTCAGTGAAGTGGACCAGAAGATATTCAAGAAACTGGGCATCTCCCTCACTTGCGACCCGCGCCGCAAGGGATAATCACACTGTTACTCTTATACTCCGCTGGAGAGCGATGCCGAATCGGCAAAGTTCTCTACGTCAAGTGTATTGTCGGGAGAGAACGATGCGGAACCGTCAGGGCGCACCGTAAGCAGATAGGCAGTGAAGAGGTCGCTCTCGGGATACGACACGCAGAGCGAGAACACCACAGCACCGTTACTTATTTTCACGAAGCGGCAACCGTCCAGAATGCCGTAGCGCTGGAATCCCTTGTCGACCATCGAAAGGAAATTCTCACGGGTGAACGTGCGGGAATAGTATTGTCCGCCGTCGCGCTCCAGCTTGATGCTGATACTGTTGTCGTAGAAGACATTGCCCTCGTCGTCGGTCACCGTCGTCTCCACGGGTTTGCGCTCTATAACATAGTGATACTTGTGACCTCCGGCACTCGTGCGGCGGTCGATGAGAAGTTCCGGAGTCTTACCCGTAGGCAGAGCCTCCTCCTGGGAGACGGAAGCCATCGTAGCCTCCGATTCCTGTTTGTCCTTTCCTGAACAGGCGCACAGCATGACGGCCAGTGCGCAAGCAAAAACTGATAATATTGTGTGTTTCATAGTTCTGTGTTTTTAAACCAGTCCAATAGAGCATACATATCCGGCAACACCCAGTCGGCACCTGCCTCGCGAAGCACATCATCGGGCAGAGGGCCCGTGTTGACAGCCATCACACGTATGCCGGCCGCCTTACCGGCCTGTACACCCAGCGGCGCATTCTCCACGACGAGAGCCTCCGAGGGCTTCAGGGCATGCCCTCTGCCGAGCGCAGCACCCGCCTTCTCCAGCCCTTTGAGATAAGGTTCCGGATTAGGTTTGCCTCGCTTGACATCGTAGGCCGTCACCATGAGGTCGCTGTTGAAATAACCGGGATAGGAACGCTCCAGACGCGACAGCAGCGAGCGCTGCCCGCTACCCGTCACGATAAGGGGAAGGAGTCCCTCGCCCTTCACCTCCGCGAGCACCTCGTCGGCCCCCTTCATCGCAGGAGCCTCATCCAGCTCGTTGAAGATGTCGCTCTTGGTGCGGTAGATGGCCTCCACCTCTTCGGCAGTTGCCTCCCTGCCCCACTGCTCCAGAGTGAAGATATCTATAGTGCCCTCTCCCGTGCGCCCCTCGTTCATATAGACCTGCTCGTCGGTCATCGTGAGACCGTGACGGTGCATAGCCTGCACCCACGCCTCGGCGTGCATGGGCATGGAATCGTAAAGCACTCCGTCCATGTCGAAGAGTACGGCACGGAGCGGAGTGTTTTGCTCTTTCTTCTGACGGCTGGCGGTCATTTACAAGCGAGCCTTGATGGCCTCGGTCTCTTTCTCGTAACCGGGTTTGCCGAGCAGGGCGAACATATTCTTCTTGTAGGCCTCCACACCGGGCTGGTTGAAGGGGTTCACCTTCAGCAACAGACCTGAGATGCCGCAGCCCTTCTCGAAGAAGTAGATGAGAGCACCGATGTGGTACTCGTCCAGCTTGTCGATGGTGATCTTGAGGTTGGGCACTCCGCCGTCCACGTGGGCCAGCTGTGTGCCGAGCTCTGCCATCTTGTTCACCTGGTCGATACGCTTGCCTGCGAGGAAGTTGAGTCCGTCGAGGTTCTCAGCATCGGAGGGCACTTCAAGCTTGCTGTTGGGAGCAGCCACAGAAACGACGGTCTCGAAGATGGTGCGCTCGCCGTCCTGAATCCACTGACCCATGGAGTGGAGGTCGGTGGTGAGGTCTACGGAAGCAGGGAATATACCCTTTCCGTCCTTGCCCTCGCTCTCGCCGTAGAGCTGCTTCCACCACTCGCCCAGGTTGTGGAGCTTGGGCTGGTAGTTGGCCAGAATCTCTATCTTCTTGCCTGCATTGTAGAGGGCGTTGCGGCAAGCGGCATACTGAGCGGCGGGATTCTCTGCGTAGGGAGTGGAAATGCTGCAGGTCTTCTCCATATCCTGTGCGCCCTTGACAAGCTGGGCGATGTCGAATCCGGCAACGGCGATAGGCAGCAGACCAACGGGAGTGAGCACGGAGAAACGGCCGCCCACGTTGTCGGGGATGATGAACGACTTGTAGCCTTCCTTGTCGGCTGTGGTACGGGCAGCGCCCTTCCTGGCATCCGTCACAGCCACAATGACCTTCTTGGCAACATCCTTGCCGCGCTGCTGCTCACACATGGTCTTCAGGAGGCGGAAAGTGATAGCCGTCTCTGTGGTGGTACCGCTCTTGGAGATATTGATGACGCCGAAACGTACGGTCTTCAGGTAAGCAATGAGTTCGCTGAGATAGTCCTCACCGATGTTGTTGCCTGCAAAGAGGATGCGGGGATAGTCGGACTTCTGCAACCAGCCGAAGGAATTGGACAGAGCGTCGATCACCATGCGGGCACCCAGATAGCTGCCGCCGATACCTGCTACGACAACTGCGTCGCACTCCTGCTGGAGAGTCTTTGCCGTTGCGTTGATTTCTGCGATAAACTCAGGGGTGATACCGGAAGGAAGATGCATCCATCCAAGGAAGTCGTTACCCTCGCAGGTGCACTCTTCGAGAGCCTTCTGGGCCTCTGCCACAGGAGCCTCGAACTTCTTCATCTCATCAGCACCCAGGAACTGGGTGGCTTTGGAAAGGTCAAGTGTAAGCATAATTTTTCTTTTTTATCTGTTGTTTGAATTATCTGAATGATTCGCTGAGGAGTTTTATCTCGATGTTGGGAGAGATGCGTTCGTAGAGAATGTTGTAGACGGCATCCAGTATAGGCATATTCACGTGCAGGCTCTGATTGAGCTCCTTCATACACTTCGTGCCGAAATAACCCTCTGCAATCATCTCCATTTCCAACTGCGCCGACTTTACGGAATAGCCCGTACCGATCATCGTGCCGAACACACGATTGCGCGAGAAGTTGGAATAGCCCGTCACCAGCAGGTCGCCGGCATACACGCTATCGAAGATGTCACGCTCCAGCGGATGCACCGTAGAGAGGAAACGCTTCATCTCCTGCGCTGCGTTGGACATGAGCACCGCCTGGAAATTATCACCGAACTTCAGGCCGTGACATATTCCCGCCGCGATGGCATACACGTTCTTGAGCACGCTGGCGTATTCTATTCCCACCACATCCTGAGAGGTCTTCGTGAGCACATAATCCGATGATATCACATCAGCAAACTCCTGTGCGCGCTCCTCGTCGGCGCATCCCACAGTGAGATACGTGAGACGTCCCAGCGCCACCTCCTCGGCATGCGACGGACCGCCTATCACGGCCAACTGCTCGTCGGGCACATTGTATATCTGGTGGAAATACTCCGAACAAATAAGATTCTCGTCGGGCACAATACCCTTGATGGCCGTCACGAGGAACTTGTCGCGGAGCCTTACCTTCAGTTTCTTGAGATGACCCTTGAGATAGGGCGACGGAGTGACAAACACCAACGTGTCGCAGGCCTCCACAATGGCATTGATGTCTGAGGAGAACGTGATACGGTTCGTGTCGAAATGAACACTTGTAAGGTAGGCGGGATTGTGGCCGAGGCGCTTGAAGTCCTCAATGCGGTCGTCACGACGAAGATACCACCATATGTGGTCGTTCTTCTCCAAGAGTATCTTGGCAATCGCTGTGGCCCACGAACCGCCACCCAATACTGCTATCTTACCTATCATCTTAAGCGTCCTGATTTAGGTGTATAACTCCTTGTTTCTATTTTACCTCTGGCTTCATCTGGGGGAAGAAGAGCACTTCCTGTATGAACGGCTTGCCCGTCATGAGCATCACCAGACGGTCGATACCGATGCCGATACCGGATGTCGGAGGCATACCGTACTGCAGGGCACGCAGGAAATCCTGGTCGATAATCATCGCCTCGTCGTCGCCCTTGTCGGCCAGTCGCATCTGCTCCTTGAAACGCTCCTCCTGGTCGATGGGATCGTTGAGCTCGGAATAGGCATTGGCCAGTTCCTTGCCGTTGACCATCAGTTCGAAACGCTCCGTAAGTCCCGGCTTGGAACGGTGCATCTTTGTCAGGGGAGACATCTCCACGGGGTAGTCGGTGATGAATGTGGGCTGAATGAATGTGCCCTCGCAGGTCTCGCCGAATATCTCATCAATGAGCTTACCGCGTCCCATCGACTTGTCAACCTCCACTCCGCACTTCTTGGCCACCTCGCGCAACTCGTCCTCGGAGAGACCCTCCAGGTCGTAACCCGTCTTCTCCTTGATAGCTTCCAGAATGGGCAGACGGCGGAAAGGAGCCTTGAACGATATCACCTTGCCGTCGATCTCCGTTTCGGGCTTACCGTTCACAGCCACACAGATGCGCTCGAGCACCTTCTCTGTGAAGGACATCATCCAGTTGTAGTCCTTGTACTGCACATAGAGCTCCATGCAGGTGAACTCCGGGTTGTGGTTCTTGTCCATACCCTCGTTGCGGAAGTTCTTGCCAATCTCGTACACACCTTCGAAACCGCCCACGATGAGACGCTTGAGATACAACTCCGTGGCGATACGGCAGTAGAGGTCTATATCGAGAGTGTTGTGATGGGTGACAAAAGGACGTGCCGATGCGCCGCCCGGAATGCTCTGCAGAATCGGGGTCTCCACTTCCGTATAACCGGCCTCGTCGAGGCACTCGCGCAGAGTTTTAATTACCTTCGTGCGCTTGAGGAATGTCTCCTTCACACCGTCGTTCACAATGAGGTCCACATAGCGCTGACGGAAACGCAGCTCCGGGTCGTTGAAGGCATCATAAACATTACCCTCCGAATCGGTCTTCACCACAGGAAGGGGACGCAGGCTCTTTGCCAACACCGTGAGTTCTGTGCAATGCACACTTATCTCACCCGTCTGGGTGCGGAACTCATAACCCTTCACTCCGACAAAATCGCCCAGGTCGAGCAACTTCTTAAATACGCGGTTGTAGAAGAGGTTCTTCTTCTCGTCATCCGTCTGACTCTCGTCGGCAAGGGCATCGCGTGTCACGTAAACCTGAATGCGGCCCTTGGAGTCCATCAGCTGGATGAACGAAGCCTTACCCATCACGCGGCGCGACATCATACGGCCTGCGATGCAGACCTCCTTGCCCTCCTCGAAGTGTTCCTTTATGTCCGTACTGAAAGCATTGGTAGGATATTCCGCTGCGGGATACGGGTCGATACCCAGTTCACGCATCTGCTGCAAATTATTCCTACGCACTATTTCCTGTTCGCTCAATTCTGCCATATCTTGTTCTGTAAAATATTATCGATTATTGTCATTGCTGCCATAGCCTCCACAACGGGCACCGCTCTGGGGAGCACACAGGCATCATGTCTTCCTCGCGCCTGCAAAGTAGTTTCCTCTCCCTGTATGTTCACGGTGGGCTGCTCTCTCAGGAGAGTGGCAACCGGCTTGAATGCCACGCGGAAATACACATCCTGACCGTTGGAGATACCGCCTTGTATGCCTCCGCTGTTGTTGGTCTTTGTAGTGACACCGCCCTCAGACGGCACGAAGACATCGTTCTGCTCGCTGCCACGCTCTTCCACACCTGCAAAACCCCTGCCGTATTCAAAACCCTTCACAGCATTGATGCTCAGCATCGCAGCTCCGAGTTGGGCGTGCAGTTTTCCAAAGGCCGGTTCTCCCAAACCCACGGGCAAACCCTTGATGACACACGAGATAACGCCGCCGATAGTGTCGCCCTCGCGCTTCACCTCCATGATGAGGTCTGCCATGCGTTTTGCAGTCTCTTCGTCGGGGCAACGCACATCGTTTGCCTCGCGTTTCGTCAAATCATAGTCTTTGTAGTCGCCCTCCAGACGGATACTGCCCACCTGAGAGGTGTAAGCCTCCACCGTCACACCCATCTGACGCAAATAGAGCATCGCAAAAGCACCACCCACAACACGACTGATGGTTTCTCTCGCACTGCTTCTGCCACCACCGCGATGGTCGCGGATGCCCCACTTCTCAAAGTATGTGTAGTCGGCATGCGAGGGACGGAACAAATCCCGCATATTGTCGTAGTCGCCGGAACGCTGACTCTCATTGCGAACAACGAATCCTATCGGCTGTCCTGTGGTGAGTCCTTCGAACACTCCGGAAAGTATCTCCACCTTGTCGCCTTCATTGCGCGAGGTTGTGAGAGCACTCTGACCGGGACGTCTGCGATCCAGCTGCGCCTGTATGAAATCCATATCAACCGGAATGCGGGCAGGCATGCCGTCGATGACACCGCCGATACCGGGTCCGTGGCTTTCGCCGAACGTCGTCAACCTGAATATGCGACCGAATGTATTCATTGCTTTCTTATTTTGCGCAACTCTCGCAGTTTTCTTTGTCACAACCGCCGCCGCAACCGTTGCAACCGCCCTCCTGACTTCCGCAGCCGCCACAACCTCCGCAGCCCCCGCTCTGAGCCTGGGCTACAAGGCGTATAGCCTCCTGTATCTCATCGGGCGTTGCCTGACGATTCTCTATCACGTCGCCCTCGAAGGTAAGCGTGAAGGACACACCGGGACGGTCGAGCGTGAACGAGAATTTCTCTCCGGCGGCACGATCCACCACCTGCTGCTCGAATTCGTCGAGTGTCATGCCTACTTCGCTCACAAAACAAAAAGGCTCATCCTTTTTCGTTTCTTCCAAAACTGCTTCCTGTTCTCCCTCTCGTGCGGTGAGTTTGTAGCTCACAGCTATAAATTTATTGTTAAGTCCTTCCATTATCTACGCTATTTTGCGCGACAAAGATACGAAAAAGTTCTCTCTTTGTCCCTCCTATTACCCGTTTTTTTGGCTAATTAAAATAAATTTGCTACTTTTGCGTCCGTTATGAAAAGATTTCTCTCCTTATTTTTCTGCTTAGGGTGCCTATTGAGCCTCTTTGCCCAGTCGCCGAAACGCGAGTTTCGCGGTGCGTGGATACAATGCGTCAACGGTCAGTGGCAGGGTCTCTCAAAGGAAACGATGCAAAGCACTCTTCGCTCCCAACTTGATGAATTGCAACGCTGCGGCATCAACGCCATAATGTTTCAGGTAAGAGCTGAGGGAGATGCCCTCTATGAAAGCCCGTACGAACCGTGGAGCCGCTATCTCACAGGTCAGCAGGGCAAAGCTCCCTCTCCCTATTGGGACCCTCTGGCCTGGATGGTGGAGGAGTGCCACAAACGCTCTATGGAACTGCATGCATGGATTAACCCCTTCCGCGCCAAGACAAAAGGCACCACCTCGCTTGCCACAACCCACCAGGCCGTACAGCATCCCGAACTCTGTTTCAACTACGACGGGCTCCTGATTTTCGACCCCGCCTACGATGCAAACCAGGACTACATCTGCCTCGTGGCACGCGACATTGTGCGCCGCTATGATGTTGACGGACTGCACATTGACGACTATTTCTACCCATATCCCGCAGCCGGTGTCGAAATGCTCGACTATGAGGGAGTGCGCAAAGCGCAGACCAACGGTTCGCTTGCAGAGACAGGAAATCGCCGCCGTGCTCATGTCAACCGTTTCATCGAGAAACTGAGCCGCGCCATCAAGGAGGAAAAACCATGGGTGAAATTCGGCGTATCGCCGTTCGGCATCTACCACAACATGCTGACACGTTCCTCACAAGTGCCGGGCAGCATGACCAGCGGACTGCAGAACTACGACGACCTCTATGCCGACATCCTTCTGTGGATGGAGCGCGGATGGCTCGACTACAACATACCGCAGATATATTGGGAAATCGGTAACAAAGCAGCCGACTACGACACCCTCATACGCTGGTGGAGCACTGTGCATCGCGACCTGCATGCCCCCCACCCCTGTCTGCTCTATATCGGACAGGATGTAGAGCGCACAGTGAAGTTCCCCGACCTCCAGCGCCCGCAGATGCATCAGATGCCCGCCAAGTACAACTTACAGCGCTCCCTACCTGCCATCGACGGTTCGTGCCAATGGTATGCAAAGGCTGTGTGCAACAATCCAGGCGAATACGCAACGATGCTCAAGACCGTATATCACGCCAAACCGGCCCTGCAGCCTCTCATGCCCTGGATTGACAAGAAGGCACCAAAGAAACCCACCAAGCCAGCCATAGTCACCACGAGCGACGGTCCCACACTGATGTGGACGGCCCCAAAAGCCAGAAAACCCATGGACGAGGCTGCCGGCTATGCTGTCTATCGTTTCAATCCGGGAGAAAAAGTCAACTGCAGCGATGCCTCACACCTGGTGACCGTCGTTCGCAACCCATACTACGTCCTGCCGCTCGACATCGAGGACAGAACCACATTTGCCATCACGGCGCTCGACCGCCTGCACAACGAATCAAAACCCGTAAAAGTGAAGTTCTGAATGTCAACAGAGAGCGATTCCATCAAAATCAAAGGAGCGCGCGTCAATAATCTGAAGAACATTGACGTAGAGATACCGCGCGGCAAATTTGTGGTCATCACGGGTTTGTCGGGAAGCGGCAAGTCATCTCTGGCGTTCGACACACTCTACGCCGAAGGACAGCGACGCTACGTGGAAAGTCTTTCTGCCTACGCACGCCAGTTTCTGGGACGTATGCAGAAACCCGAATGCGACAGCATAACCGGTATTCCTCCGGCAATTGCCATCGAACAGAAAGTCACTTCACGCAACCCCCGCAGCACCGTAGGCACCACCACAGAAATATACGAATACCTGCGTCTGCTCTACGCACGCATCGGACGCACTTTCAGCCCCATCTCCGGCGAAGAGGTGAAGAAGCAGGGTGTGGAGGATGTCGTGCGCTGCCTCTCCGAATACAGCGAAGGAACAAAGTTCATGGTGATGTGCCGCCCGAAATCCAGCGTGGAGACACTGAAAGCACAAGGGTTCCAGCGCTTTGAGCTGGACGGAGACGACATACTTCTCGTTGTAGACCGCCTCACAGTGGCAAAAGACAAGGAGTCGCTGTCCCGCCTCACCGACTCGGTCGAGACGGCCTTTTATGAAGGCGGCGGAGAGATGCTCATCAAGGTTATGCCGGCAGGCATCACTCACACCTTCTCCACACGCTTCGAGGCCGACGGCATCACGTTCATGCAACCCTCCGACCAGCTTTTTGCCTTCAATTCTCCCCTCGGTGCCTGTCCTGAATGCGAGGGCTACGGACGCATCATCGGTATTGACGAGAGTCTTGTGATACCCGACACCAGCCGTTCCGTCTACGACGGTGCCGTGATGTGTTGGCGAGGAGAAAAACTGGGGGAATGGAAGACCTGGTTCATACGGCTCAATTCAGAACGCGGTTTCCCCGTTCACAAACCCTATTACCAACTTACACAAGCAGAGAAAGACTGGCTTTGGCACGGCAAACCATCCCCCAACGTGCAATGGAAACTGTCCCCCGAAGAAAAAGAATGGGGGCTGGTCTCCATCGACGCTTTCTTCGAGAGTCTGCGCCAGGCACAGTACAAGATACAGAACCGTGTTATGCTGGCCCGTTATCGCGGCAAAGCCGTCTGCCCGCGTTGCAGAGGCACTCGCCTGCGTCCGGAAGCCTCCTATGTCAAGGTCGGGGGCAAAGCCATCACAGAACTGGTGGAGATGCCCGTGAGCGCGCTGTTGGAATGGTTCCGCAAACTCACGCTCACTCCCACAGAAGAACAAATAGCGCAACGCCTGCTCACGGAGATAACCTCGCGTTTGTCGTTCCTCATTGAGGTGGGGCTGCCGTATCTCACACTCTCGCGCCTCTCCAACAGTCTTTCCGGCGGTGAGAGCCAGCGCATCAATCTGGCATCATCTCTGGGCAGCGCCCTCGTGGGCTCACTCTATATTTTGGACGAGCCCTCCATCGGTCTGCACAGTCGCGACACAGAGCGCCTGATTCACGTTCTCAAGGAGTTGCGCGACCTGGGCAACACCGTTGTCGTAGTTGAGCACGACGAGGATATCATACGCGCTGCCGACTGGGTCATCGATATCGGTCCGGAGGCCGGTCGTCTGGGCGGCAAGGTGGTGTTCTGCGGAGCTCCCGACACGAAGGTGCATCCCGACACAGACGTCGTCTCCCACACGTTGGATTTCCTCCTCGGACGGGACGACATCCCCGTGCCCACAAGCCGTCGCCCCTGGAACCGCTTCGTCGAGATTCGCGGTGCCCGCGCCAACAACCTCAAGGGCATCAACGTGCGCATCCCGCTCAATGTAATGACATGTGTCACCGGTGTCTCCGGCAGCGGCAAATCGAGTCTCGTGCGCGACATATTCTATAACGGCATGCGACGCGAACTGGACATGTCGGCCGACCGACCCGGCGAGTTTCAGGAACTCACCGGCGACAAGAACTGTGTGCGCTCCATCGAGTTCGTGGATCAGAATCCTATCGGCAAGAGCACGCGTTCCAATCCCGTCACCTACGTCAAAGCATGGGACGAGATACGTCGCCTGCTTGCTTCTCAGCCGCTCGCCGAACAGATGGAATTCACTCCGGCCCATTTCTCTTTCAATGCAGAAGGAGGACGCTGCGAGGAGTGTAAGGGCGAGGGTACCATCACCGTGGAGATGCAATTCATGGCGGACCTGGTGCTTGAATGCGAGTCGTGTCACGGCAAACGCTTCAAACCCGATGTCCTGGAGGTGCGTTTCGAGGGTAAAAACGTATTCGACATCCTTAATATGACCATCAACCAGGCTATCGAGTTCTTCACCGAACACGGGCAGAAGAAGATTGTGCGTCTGCTGCGTCCGTTGCAGGATGTCGGGCTCGGATACATCAAACTGGGGCAGAGTTCCTCCACCCTCTCGGGCGGTGAGAACCAGCGTGTGAAGCTCGCCTATTATCTTGGTCTTGAGAAAGTCGAGCCCACCGTCTTCATCTTTGATGAGCCCACCACCGGCCTTCATCACCACGACATCAAACGTCTTCTGCAGAGTTTCGACGCTTTGATTCAGAAAGGACACACCATATTGATTATCGAGCACAACATGGATGTCATCAAGACGGCCGACTGGGTTATCGACCTCGGTCCAGAGGGTGGCCGCGAGGGCGGCAATATCGTAGCTGAGGGTACTCCCGAGACTATTGCCGAAACCGAAGGCAGCTACACTGGCCGCTATCTCAAGGAAAAACTCTGATTATTTTCAGCTGGCAAGTCTCATTGCCCAGAACCTTAGCACAGTCTTTAAATAAGCCGATTTCATCGAAACATTCACCAAGGGATTGTATCCTAAGTGACTTTCGTCCATATAGGACAAGTGCTCCCCTGCACAGGGCCTGCAGTGCGCCTGCGAAAGAGCGAACAAAAAGCCTCTACTCGTCTACCGTTTATTCCGACACCAGACGACCTGCTGCCTTGAGATAGGCCACCGAGGAGAGGTAGCGCTGGAACTTCGCCTCGATGCTGCGCTGCCATGCCTGCTGCCACAAAGCCTGAGCCTCGAGGAGGTCGGTGAGAGTCTCCCTGCCCACCTCATATTGACGCTCTGAAAGCTGACGGTTCAGCGTAGCCTGCTCCAGAGCCTTCTCCGTGAGCAACACCTCAAGTGTGCTCTCCTCCAAACGGTTGCCCTCCTGAGCAAGCTGAAGCTGCATCATCTCGACAAGATTATCACGTTCCACCTCTGCCTGAAGAGCACGAGCCTTGGCAGCCTTTACCTTGTTGACCTCCACGCCGAAGTGGTATATGGGTATGGAGAGCGTCACACCGCCCATAAAGCCCCAGCTGTCGATGAGTTTGCGACCGTTGATATTTACACCGTTGGTGTAGCCGTAGTTGGCAAGGAGAGCCAGCTGAGGCAGATATCCAGCGCGGGCACTCTTCACTTCCTGACGGGCCACCTGTACCTTAGCCTCAAGAAGAGCGTACTCGGGGCGGTTCATCACATCACCGCTCTGCAGCATCAGAGCATCATCCACACGGGGATAGTCGCCTGTCACCGATACGCGAGAACGAAGAGGTAGTCCTGTGACGTGGCACAGATTCATCGTAGCAAGACGTATGGCATTGTCGGCCTGCGTAAGCTGAAGGCGCACCTCGTCGAGCTTCACCTGCACCTTGAGACGGTCGTTCTGCAACTTCACACCATTGCGCACCGCACTCTCAACATTGCGGTCGAGAGCCTCCAGAAGAAGGACATACTGCTGTGCCACACGACGCAACTCAACAGCCTTGACGACATTGGCGTAAGCCTGATCGGCCTCCTCGATAACCTCAGCCTTGGTCTTGCGCTCATTGTGACGTGCTGCCTCCAAGGCGTATTTCGACATACGGTAGCCGGCGAATATCTTACCGCCCATGAAAAGGGGCTGACGAAGCATCACGCCGGCGGTGTACATCCATCCGAATTCATAGTCCACCACATTGAATTTGTCGGGCAAAGAAGAGGCAATACGGGAGAGAACAGCCTGCTGACCTGGCGTAAGCGAAGACATCACGCCACTTAAGAGTGACGTAGCCGTACCACGCAAATCCAGGCCGAAACCTCCGGACGAATTGGAATAGCCGGCCGCACCGTTAAGTGAGATGTTGGGAAAGAAAAGACCCCAGGTGCTGCGCTTCGTATGATAGGCAGCCTCTGTGGCCAAACTTGCCGATTTAATCGACTTATTGTGCTCCAAAGCCATCTCGCGACACTGCTCAATGGAAAGTGAAAGCGTATCCTCCTGTGCAAAAACAGAAGACGAAAGGATGATGAACAGGGAAAAAATCAGTTGCCTCATAGTTTATTTTGTGTTAACGCCAAAGAACATGGCATATAGTACAGGAACAAAGATAAGAGTGATGAAAGTGCCGAAGAGCAAACCGCCCATGATGGTGGCTGCCATGCTGCCAAACATCGCATCGGTGAGAAGAGGTATCATACCCAGAATAGTGGTAAGCGAAGCCATCATCACCGGACGCAGACGCGACTGCGACGAGAGGATGAGAGCCTCCAAGGGAGCCTTGCCCTCAGAAAGCTGGAGGTCTATCTCGTCCATAAGGACAATACCGTTTTTCACCACCATACCAATCAGGCCCAAAGCACCGACAATGGCGCAGAAAGTGAACGTCATACGGGTGACAAGCATCGTTGCCACCACACCCACGAAGACGAGAGGTATCGTCAGGAAGATAATAGTGGGCTTCTTGGCATCACCGAAGAGCATTATGAGAATAGCTATCATGAGTATGATGGCAAGGGGGAAGTTGGCAAAGAGATACTTCATGGAGCGGTCGCTGGCCTGCTTCTCACCCATCCATTCGCAACGGTAACCGGGAGGAAGCGTCAGTTTGTCTATCTTCTTGGCAATGGCCTTACGAGCCACCTCCGTCTCGAGGCCCTCCGCCGGAGAGCACTGTACACGCTGCTGACGTATGCCGTTATAGCGAGGAATGAGGGGGTCCTCCCAGCATATATCGACGGAACGCGTCACCTGACGCAAGGGAGTGGTGCCCATAAGGCCGGAGAGAAGTTTCGACTTGTCCATCCTGCCGGAACGGATACTAAGAAGATTCTCCTCCGTGAGCAGTCCCATCAGCGACGGCATGACGGAAAACACCTGCAGATTCTGCAGATTGTCTATACTATTACCCTGCTCGTCCGTCAATTTGACGTATATGTTGTTAGGATATATTCCATCATAGAAATCACCAACAGGGATACCACCGCCCGCTGTCATGAGTGAGAGGGAAAGGTCGCTGCGCGAGAGACCTATGGCACGGGCCGCCTCCTGATCGTAGTCCACGGAAATAAGAGGCACCTTGGGTTCCCAGTTGGTAGTGATGAGACGCACCTTACCACTCTCCTCCATGAGAATACGGGTAGAATCTGCCAAAGCGTGAAGCACCGCAGGATCGGGACCTGAGAACTGCACCTCGATGGGATACTTCTTGAACATCAGGTTGTAGAGTTTTATCTTGGCATAGGCCTGAGGGAACTCACGGTTGAGGTAATCCTGTATCTCCTCGACATTCTTAACAAGAGCGTCGGGGCTCTCGAAATCGATGATAAGTTCACCATAAGCCAAAGAGGGCGTAGCTATGGTACGCACCAAATTGTAACGGCCTGGAGTGCCACCTATGCTGGCCGTGATATGCTTCACGGGATAGTGCTCGCGAAGATATGTCTGCATCCTCTCCAAATCCTTCTCCACCTGAGTGGAATTTGCACCCTCGGGGAGTTTATACTCCAGGTAGCACTGGTCGTAAACCATATCCGGGAAGAAGCCCTGACGCATGAAAGGATAGCCCACAGCGGCAAGAATCACCAGGACGACCATAACGGTGGTCATCGTCTTGCGATGCTTAAGGCAGAACTCCATGACACGGCGCTGCAGCTTATAAACCTTGCCGCCATAAGGATCTGTCACTGGCTCCGAACCCTTTGAAGGACTCCTGAACATGTGGTCGGCCATCAAAGGCACGTGCACGAGAGCCAACACCCAGCTCAGCAGAAGGGACACGGCAAGAATGATGAAGAGGTCGCGCACGTAGATACCGGCCGTGTCGGGAGAGAGGAAGATGGGGAAGAACGACAGAATGGCTATAATCGTGGCACCAAGCAGAGGCATGGCAGTGCGGTGACCTATATCGGTGAGCGCCTCCGCGCGGGGCTTGCGGGCCTGAAGGTCGACCAGAATGCCGTCGATGATGACAATGGCGTTGTCGACAAGCATACCCATAGCCAGAATGAATGCAGCAAGAGAAACACGCTGCATTGTACCGTCAAGAGGACCCAGAAGCAGGAAACTGCCAATAACGATGACACACAGCGAGGTGCCGATGATGATACCGCTCTTGATGCCCATGAAGAACATGAGGATAACAACGACTATCACGACACTCTCGATAAGATTGATAACGAAAGTGCCAAGAGACTCTTTCACGCGGTCGGGCTGATAGAAGACCTTGTGTACCTCGACACCAGTGGGGAAACGCGTCTTACGCAACTCCTCCAGACGGTGTTCCACCTCGACACCGACCTTGGTAATATCAGCCTTTGAGGATGCTGACACCAGAATACCGAGGGCACGGTTGCCGTCGTATGTCATGGCATTGCGCACAGGCTTCTCTATACTCTTCTCTACCTCGGCAATATCCGAAATGCGGAGCTGGTCCTTCTCGTGGCCCTGAATAAGCATACGACGAATGTCGGACACCTTCTGGAACTTATCCGTAACGGTGACACGGACACGCAGGTCACCGTTGTCATAATATCCTGCATAGGACGTCTTATTCTGGCCGCTAAGCGTAGAAAGGACCTCAGCCGGCATAACACCCAATGCAGAGAGTTTGTCCTGAAGCAAACGTATCTCAATACAGTCATGCTGGGCGCCGTAAACCTCCACCCTCTCCACAGCTTCGATACTGTAAAGCTCATTCTTCAGCAGGTCGCTATATTTGATGAGTTCACGCTCGGAAAGACCGTCAGCAGTGAGGGCATAGAACATACCATAGACGGCAGAGAAATCTTCCTTGGTGACGGATACACCCGCTCCGGAAGGAAGTTTTGACTGAGCATCGTACACTTTCCGACGCAAGCGATCCCAACACTGCTCCACATCTTCGTTGGCAATGGTAGAGCGCAGTTCCACCTGAATGATGCTCAAATCATTGAAACTGCTCGACTCAATATTGTCGATATCGCCCATGGTGCGGATTTCCTTTTCCAGGACATCCGTAACCTCCATCTCCACCTGATGAGCCGAAGCTCCGGGATATGTGGTAACAACCATGGATACCTTCACCTTCACCTCGGGGTCTTCAAGCTTGGGCATCTCGTAGATGGAGAGCATACCGCCCACCACGAGAACCGTCACCAGAAAGTAAACGAGGAGTCTGTTGGAGAAGGCCCACTTACCGAGATTCATCATAGCAAGCCTCCTACGTTCGTTTTACTGACGGAAGGCAAAGGAGTCACCTTGTCGCCAGACTTAATATGGTTTGCGCCTGTGCTCACTACCAGATTACCGGGAAGAAGAGCTCCCGACACCACTGCCGTGCCGTCGGTGTGCAGACGCAGCACCTTGACATCGCAGCGACGTACCGTCTGGTTCTTATCCTCGTAGATATACACAAAACAATCATCCTTATCCTCCACCAAGGCTGTCGCAGGTACACGCGCCTCCGACTCCTCGGAAGCGTCAGCAGCAACAATACTCACCCATGCAGACATGCCGGGAGCAACACCCCTGGCATCACCCTCAATGCTCAGACGCATGGTGTACAGCTGGTTGGCGTTGGCCTTAGGCATCACATTCAGCATTTTGAGAGGAACTGTCTGTCCGGGAAGCACATCGAACTGTGCGCTGTAGCTCAAGAACGCGGAACGGCGCAGGTAGCTGGTGGCAGGAAGGTTTATCTCTATCTCCGGCTTGGACTGCGACACCAGCATCAGAACCGGCATACCAGCAGTGACATTCTCGCCTTCGTTGAAGAAACGTCTCTGAACGGCACCTGTGAAGGGAGCGTATATCTTGCAATAAGCCACCAAATCGCGATGATTCTTCAGCTTCGACTCTATCTGTTGGAGTCCGAAACGCGCCTTGTCGTAGTCGCTGGCTGTTGCCGCACCGTCTTTATAAAGCGACATGACACGCTCTGCTTCTGCCTTAATACTGGCATACTCCGCTTCTGTGGCAGAAAGCTGTACAACATAATCCTTGGCATCCATCTCTGCAACCAGTTGGCCTGCCTGCACATGGGAGCCCTCATCAACATATATACGGGAAATAGTGCCTGACGTCTTGAAACTCAAATGAGCATCTTTACTGCTCACCACACGACCGGGGAACTGTAGCGTAGCATCGGCATTTGCAACCTGTACAGTGTCGAGACGTACCGTTGCGACAGAATCATCCGCTGCTTTTTTATCTCCGCAGGAAATCACAAACAGAACCGACAAAAGTGCTATAAATGCAATTCTATTCATTTTCGGATAAATTATACTAACATTATACGGGCGCAAAGGTAATAAAAAAATATGAAATAAGTCCAAAAAAAAGCCCCTCATCTATAAGATGAAGGGCATTTTTAAAGTATCGTGACAATAAGTTACTCTGCAGCCTTCTCTGTAGCCTCTGCGGCAGGAGCTTCTTCTGCCTGCTCAGCAACAGGAGCCTCAGCGGCGGGAGCCTCTGCAGACTTCTTACCGGAGCGACGTGTGCGCTTAGCCTTCTTGGCAACCTTAGCCATATTCTCATCAAAGTCAACCAACTCGATGAAGCACATGGGAGCATTGTCGCTGGCACGGAAACCGGTCTTGATGATACGTGTGTAGCCACCCTGACGATCGCCTACCTTTGCGCTGATGGTTGAGAACAGTTCTGTGATAGCAGCCTTGTCCTGCAACTTGCTGAACACCACGCGACGAGCATTGGTGGTATCCTCCTTGGAGCGCGTAATCATCGGCTCTACATACTTCTTGAGCGCTTTGGCCTTGGCCAGAGTCGTAGTGATTCTTTTGTGCATGATCAGGCTCACTGCCATATTGCTCAGCATGGCAGCCCTGTGGGATGCAGTACGACTCAAATGGTTAAATTTCTTATTGTGTCTCATAGGACTTTTTAATCTTTATCAAGTTTATATTTTTTGATATCAGTTCCAAACGAAAGATTCATACTCTCGAGCAAATCATCAAGCTCCGTGAGCGATTTCTTACCAAAGTTGCGGAACTTCAGAAGGTCGGTCTTATTGTACTGCACCAAATCACCAAGTGTCTCTACATTGGCAGCCTTGAGGCAATTCAGGGCACGAACAGAAAGATCGAGGTCAACAAGACGAGTCTTCAACTTCTGACGCATATGCAGCATCTCCTCGTCAAACTCATCGCCTGTGTCACCATCCATATTGTCAAGCGTAATCTTATCGTCAGAGAACAGCATGAAATGATGGATGAGGATACGGGCAGCCTCCTTCAAAGCATCTTTGGGGTGAATGGAACCGTCAGTGGTGATTTCGATAATCAACTTCTCGTAGTCCGTCTTCTGCTCCACACGGAAGTTTTCAACGGCATACTTGACGTTGCGGATAGGAGTGTAGATAGAATCGATGGGAATTACGTTCACGTCAGTGCAGAACACACGGTTCTCCTCTGCGGGGACATAACCACGACCCTTATTGACACTGATGGTGATTGTCATTGAGGCACGGCTCTCCAGATGGCAAATAACCAGCTCAGGATTGAGCACCTCAAAGCTCGTCAGAACCTTGTTTAAATCACCAGCCTTGAATTCTGTCACGCCCTCTACTTTGAGCGTTACCTTCTCTGTATCGTAATCATCCACCAACCGCTTGAAGCGTACCTGCTTCAAGTTGAGAATAATGTTGGTGACATCCTCCTTCACACCCTGGATAGAGGCAAACTCATGCTCAACACCTTCAATAGAGATGGTGTTAATTGCGTAGCCGTCTAAGGACGAGAGAAGAATGCGGCGAAGAGCATTACCAATGGTAGTACCGAAGCCACCTTCCAGAGGACGAAATTCGAACTTGCCAACATAATCGTCCGCCTCCAACATTATTACCTTATCGGGTTTTTGAAATGCTAATATCGCCATTATTAATTTTTATTTAGAGTACAACTCAACAATCAACTGCTCCTTGATATTCTCGGGAATGTCTGCACGGTCGGGACGGTGCAACAGCTTACCAGCCTTCTTGCTCTCATCCCACTCCAACCAAGGATACTTAGCGTGATTGAAACCTGCCAAAGCTGCAGCAATCACCTCCAGAGACTTGGCACGCTCGCGCACACCGACAATCTGACCGGGCTTCACTGCGTAAGAAGCAATACCAACCACCTTACCGTCAACGGTAATGTGCTTGTGGTTCACCAACTGACGAGCTGCAGCACGGGTGGGAGCAATGCCCAGACGATACACGATGTTATCAAGACGGCACTCGAGGTTCTGCAGAAGAATCTCACCGGTGATACCACTGGTACGGGCTGCCTTCTCAAACATGTTGCGGAACTGCTTCTCCAACACACCGTAAGTGTACTTTGCCTTCTGCTTCTCTGCGAGCATGATACCATACTCAGAGGTCTTGCGACGACGGTTGTTACCGTGCTGGCCAGGAGGGAAATTGCGCTTTGCCAGTACTTTGTCATCACCAAAGATTGCCTCACCGAAACGGCGGGAAATTCTTGACTTAGGTCCAATATATCTTGCCATAATTCTACTTATTTTAATGGGTTAGGTTAGACTCTTCTTCTCTTCGGAGGACGGCAACCATTGTGAGGAAGTGGAGTAACGTCGATAATCTCTACCACCTCAATGCCAGCGCCATGACAGGTGCGGATAGCACTCTCACGGCCATTGCCGGGACCCTTGACATAAGCCTTCACCTTGCGCAGACCCAAGTCATAAGCGGTCTTTGCACAATCCTGTGCTGCCATCTGGGCGGCGTAAGGAGTATTCTTCTTACTGCCACGGAAGCCCATCTTGCCGGCGGAAGACCAAGAAATCACCTGACCCTCACTGTTGGCCAAAGACACGATGATATTGTTAAAGGAACTGTGAACATGCAGCTGACCCATTGCGTCAACCTTCACTGTTCTTTTCTTTGTTGCAACTGCTTTCTTTGCCATATTGCTATTATTTCTATTTCGTTTGCGCTAATTACTTCGTAGCCTTCTTCTTGTTGGCAACGGTCTTCTTCTTACCCTTACGTGTGCGAGCGTTGTTCTTAGTACTCTGACCGCGAACAGGCAGGCCGTTACGATGACGGACACCACGGTAGCAACCGATATCCATCAGACGCTTGATATTCATAGCGATCTCACTGCGAAGATCACCCTCTACCTTGCACTCAGCAGCAATCACCTCACGGATCTTACCGGCTTCTTCATCAGTCCAGTCGCAGACCTTCTTGTCCTTGTCTACGCCTGCCTTTTCCAAAATCTTTGCTGAGCTACTACGACCGATGCCATAGACATAGGTCAAAGCGATTTCCCCTCTCTTGTTCTGGGGTAAATCAACACCAACAATTCTTATTGCCATATACTTGTATTATTCTGTTTGTTGCGGATGTTAACCCTGACGCATCTTGTACTTGGGGTTCTTCTTGTTAATCACATAAAGACGTCCTTTTCTGCGGACAATCTTGCACTCGGGAGTGCGTTTCTTTAATGAAGCTCGTGTTTTCATATTTCTTATCTTTCTTATTTGTATCTAAACACTATACGGCCTTTTGTGAGGTCATAAGGACTCATCTCCACTTTGACCTTGTCTCCAGGTAGGATCTTAATGTAGTGCATACGCATCTTGCCCGAGATGTTGCATATAATCTTTGCGCCGATCTCTAACTCAACACGAAACATGGCATTGG
Organism: Bacteroidaceae bacterium; assembly: GCA_016292045.1. Classification (GTDB taxonomy): domain Bacteria; phylum Bacteroidota; class Bacteroidia; order Bacteroidales; family Bacteroidaceae; genus Physcousia. Next base: position 23,039 of record JAEEZX010000029.1, read on the forward strand.
AAAGTGATTCCAAAATAACGCCATCCTGCTCTATAACTGCCTGTTTTGCCATTTAATTCTTTTAATATTGGTTCTCTATCTTTTCAATTTCTTCAAATGAGGAAAGAATCTCCGTCTTACCATGATGCACCGCTATAGTGTGCTCGTAGTGAGCTGCCATACCACCGTCGCGTGTGACTATCGTCCACTTGTCCGGCAACATCCATATCTGCGGGCTTCCGCTGACAATCATCGGTTCAATGGCTATGCACAAACCGTTTTTTATCATCTTGCCGTCGCCGCGCTTTCCGTAGTTGGGCACCTGAGGTTCCTCATGCATATCACGACCGATGCCGTGACCCACGAATTCTCTAACCACTCCGTAGCAGTTGCTCTCCACGTGCTGCTGCACTGCATACCCGATATCACCGATACGCCTTCCGACGCGGGCGGCCTCTATACCGAGATATAAAGCCTCCTTGGTGACCTTGAGCAGCCGGTTGGTCTCTTCGCTGACCTCACCCACACGGAACGTGTAGCATGAATCGCCGTTGAAACCATCCAGGAGAGCGCCACAGTCCACAGAGACGATATCACCGTCCTTCAACGGCTCGTCTGAGGGTATCCCGTGCACCACCTGTCCGTTTACCGATGTACAGATGCTTGCAGGGAAGGGCTCACCACTCGGATTGGGGAATCCCAGAAATGTGGGTATCCCACCGTGGTCGCGGATAAATTCCTCTGCCACCTTGTCAAGCTGTCGGGTTGTCACACCCGGAGTCACAATCTTTCCGACCTCTGTCAGAGTCTTTGCAACCAACTGGTTGGCGGCTCGCATTAAGTCAATTTCGTCCTCAGTCTTGAGAAATATCATAGAGATAGTTTCGAGACTCCTTAGGACATTCCGTTTCTTCCGTGGATTCTACCACTGGAAAGAAGACCATCATAGTGACGCATCAAGAGATGACTCTCTATCTGCTGTAGTGTATCGAGCACAACACCTACAAGGATCAACAAACTCGTACCGCCGAAGAACTGAGCGAACTCAGGTGTCACATTCAGCAGGCCTGCGAAAGCCGGCATACATGCGATGGCAGCCAAGAACAGCGAACCGGGAAGGGTGATGTGAGACATTATCTGGTCTATAAACTCAGCTGTGTCATGACCTGGACGCACACCGGGAATGAAACCGTTGTTGCGCTTCATGTCTTCTGCCATCTGAGTGGGGTTGAGGGTAATTGCCGTGTAGAAATACGTGAAGGCTACAATCAGAAGAGCAAATACCACATTGTAAGCAACGCTCGTGTGGTCGCTCAACATGATGAGTATTGCACTGGGATTCTCACCTCCTGCTACCATATTCAGCAGCGTGATGGGGATGAACATGATGGCCTGGGCGAAGATGATAGGCATCACGTTTGCAGCAAACACCTTAAGAGGAATGTACTGACGCACGCCGCCAACCTGCTGGCCACCCATCATACGCTTTGCATACTGCACGGGAATCTTGCGAGTGCCCTGAACCAGAAGGATTGAGGCACAGATAACCACCAACAGGAGTATCAACTCTATGGCGAACATTATCATACCACCACCGTTCAGGTTGTTCAGACGGTTCACAAACTCCTGAGAGAATGCCTGAGGCAGACGGGCAATAATACCGAGCATGATAATCAGTGAAACACCGTTACCGATACCCTTGTCTGTGATACGCTCACCCAGCCAGAGAATAAACATCGAACCTGCAGCCAAGATAATAGTACTTGAGATGAGGAACAATGTCCAGTCCACCTGGAGTGCGCCCACAGCCAAACCCTTGAATGTATAAACCAAATAACCTGGAGCCTGGAACAGAAGGATGAGAATGGTAAGATAGCGGGTGTACTGATTCATCTTACGACGACCGCTCTCTCCCTCACGCTGCATCTTCTGGAAATACGGCACCACGAATGCAAACAACTGAATCACGATGGATGCAGAAATGTAAGGCATGATACCCAACGCGAAGATTGATGCGTTGGAGAAGGCACCGCCCGAGAACATATTCAGCAGAGACATCAGACCTGTGCTCGTCTGCTCACGAAGTGCAGACAATGCCTCGGGATTAACACCGGGAAGCACCACGAACGAACCGAAACGGTACATCGCAGCAAAACCCAGCGTGATGAGGATTCGCGTGCGCAAATCCTCAACGCTCCAGATATTTTTTAATGTTTCAAAGAACTTCTTCATTTGTCCTTAGAGTTTGGTAACAGTACCTCCTGCAGCAGCGATAGCCTCCTCTGCACTCTTGGAGAATGCATTGGCAGATACCTCTACTTTGGCAGAAAGCTTGCCATTACCCAAAACCTTGACCATCTGGCCTTTCTTTGAGATACCAGCATTCACGAACTCCTCAAGGCCGATTTTCACGATACCCTTCTCGGCCATAGCCTGAAGAGCTGCGAGATTAACAGCCTGATACTCCACGTGGTTAACGTTCTTGAAACCGAACTTGGGAAGTCTGCGCTGCAAAGGCATCTGTCCACCTTCGAAGCCTACCTTGTTCTTGTAACCGGAACGAGCCTTGGCACCCTTGTGACCACGGGTAGAAGTACCACCGAGACCACTGCCGGGACCGCGACCGAGGCGGCGACGTGAGTGGGTGGAACCTGCTGCGGGTTTGAGATTATTTAATTTCATATTGATTGTACGTTTTCGAATTATACTTCAATTGTTTAATCGAGCACCTTCACCAGATGGTGTACGGCCTGGATGAGACCACGTGTAGAGGCGTTGTCCTCCAGCTCAACAACCTGGTTGAGCTTCTTCAGTCCCATTGTGTCCAACGTAGCCTTTTGTCTCTTAGGAGCGTGGATACGGCTCTTCACTTGCTGTACTTTAATCGTTGCCATAATACTTATTCTCCTTTAAGATTAACCATTGAATACCTTGCTCATGCTTACACCACGCATCTTGGCTACCTGACGAGCGTCACGCATAGAAGTCAGAGCTGCGATTGTTGCCTTCACCAGATTGTGAGGGTTGGAACTACCTCTGCTCTTAGCCAGACAGTCCTTCACACCTACGCTCTCCAATACGGCACGCATAGCGCCGCCGGCAACCACACCGGTACCAGTGCTGGCAGGCATAATGAATACGTCTGCACCACCGAACTTAGCCTTTGCCTCATGAGGCACAGTGCCCTTGAGCACGGGTACCTGTACGAGGTTCTTCTTTGCGGCCTCAACAGCCTTGGCAATAGCTGCAGTTACTTCGCCTGCCTTACCAAGACCCCAGCCGATAACGCCATTTTCGTTACCGACAACAACAATAGCTGCGAACGTGAAAGTACGACCACCCTTGGTCACCTTGGTAACACGGTTGATGGCTACCAAGCGATCCTTCAATTCTTCGCTGTTGATATTGATATTCTTAATTGCCATAGTTCATCAGAATTTAAGTCCACCATTACGTGCGGCATCAGCCACTTCCTTCACTCTTCCGTGGTACAGATAACCATTGCGATCAAACACCACCGTGGTGATACCCGACTCTATGGCCTTCTTGGCAATCAACTCACCAACCTTGGCAGCCTGCTCCTTCTTGGGGCAAGCCTCCAGTCCGAGGCTAGAGGCAGAAACCAACGTAGCACCGGACAAATCGTTGATGATTTGCACGTAAATCTGCTTGTTACTGCGGAACACGCTCATACGAGGACGCTCTGCCGTACCAGAAATCTTATTACGAACTCTGTATTTAATCTTGATTCGTCTTTCCAATTTTGTAGTCATAATCTTACTTCTTTTAACGGTTACTTAGCACCAGCTGATTTACCTGACTTCCTGCGAATCTGCTCGCCAATGAACAGAACACCCTTGCCCTTGTAAGGCTCAGGCTTACGGAACGAACGAATCTTGGCACAAACCTGACCCAAAAGCTGCTTGTCGCAACTCTCGAGAATGATCTGCGGGTTCTGGTTTCTTTCACTTTTGGTCTCAACCTTAATCTCAGCGGGAAGCTGGATGAAGATGCTGTGAGTGTAGCCCAGTGAGAACTCCACGATATTGCCCTGATTGCTGACACGGAAACCGACGCCGACCAATTCGAGCTGCTTCTTGTAGCCCTCGCTTACACCTACGACCATATTATTTACGAGAGAACGATAGAGACCGTGGAAAGCCTGCTTCTGCTTAACGTCGATATCAGCCTGCTCGTCGATCTCGAAAGTAACCTCTTTCTCACTCACATTAACCTTGATAGCGGGGTTCACTGCCTGGGTCAGTTCACCTTTCTTACCTTTTACGGTAACAACATTATCGGCATTCACTGTCACGGTAACACCTGCAGGAATGATAATGGGCATTTTACCTATTCTAGACATTCTAGTGTTCCTCCTATCATTAATATACGTAGCAAAGAACCTCGCCTCCGATCTTCTCTTCGGCAGCTTCCTTGTTCGTCATAACACCCTTAGACGTGGAAATCAAAGCGACACCCAGTCCATTAATAACTCTTGGCATATCTTTGTAGCCTGTGTACTTACGCATACCGGGCTTAGATACGCGAATCAACTTCTGAATTGCATTCTTACGAGTCTCTGCATCGTACTTCAATGCAATCTTGATGGTACCCTGAGGTCCGTCCTCGACGAACTTGTAGTTCAGGATATAACCTTTTTCAAAGAGAATCTTGGTGATCTCTTTTTTCAAATTTGACGCCGGGCACTCTACCACCCTGTGTTTTGCTTGGATGGCATTGCGCAGGCGAGTCAAATAATCTGCAATAGGATCTGTCATATCTTTTTTGGTTTAATTGATCGGGACACCCCGACAATATTAAAAACTCTGTTTCTTCTGTTGGAACGCTAAACTTACCAACTTGCCTTCTTCACACCGGGGATAAGACCCTGAGAGGCCATCTCGCGGAACTGAATACGGCTGAGGCCGAACAAACGGATATAGCCCTTTGGACGTCCCGTAATCTTACAGCGATTGTGCAAACGGATAGGGTTTGCGTTACGGGGAATAGCCTGAAGCTTCTGAGCAGCTTCGTAAGCAGCAGCGGGATCCGAGTTGGGATCGTTCACAATCTTCTTCAGTGCTGCACGCTTTTCGGCATACTGGGCTACCAGTTTGGCACGCTTTACCTCACGCGCTTTCATTGATTCTTTTGCCATACTTATTGCTTAGTTTTTAGCGTTCTTAAAAGGAAGACCGAATTCCTTCAACAGTGCATAACCCTCTTCATCGGTCTTGGCAGTGGTAACGAACGTGATGTTCATACCCAAGATGCGATCGATGGCATCAATGTTGATTTCGGGGAAAATAATCTGCTCCTCAATACCCAAGGTGTAGTTACCGCGGCCGTCGAACTTGCTCTGAATACCCTTGAAGTCTCGGATACGGGGCAGAGCCACGCGAACCAGCTTCTCCAGGAACTCATACATACGCTCACGACGCAATGTCACCATCACACCGATAGGCATCTTCTTACGCAGCTTGAACTGAGCCACGTCCTTCTTACTTACGGTAGCAACTGCCTTCTGACCGGTGATAGCAGTAATCTCATTTACTGCAACCTCGATAATCTTCTTGTCAGCAGTGGCCATACCCAAACCCTGATTGATAACAATCTTCTTCAGAACGGGAATCTGCATGGCAGAGGAGTAGCCGAACTGCTTCTTCAGAGCTGGAGCGATCCTCTCTTTGTATTCTTGCTTTAGACTTGCTGTATTTGCCATACCTTAAATCTCCTCTCCTGATTTTTTTGCATAACGGACCAACTTGCCCTCTGCATTCAACTTTCTACCAACGCGAGTGGCCTTTCCTGTCTTGGGGTCAACGGGGTTCAGATTGGAAATCTGGATGGGAGCCTCCATCTCCACGATGCCACCCTGAGGGTTCTTGGCACTGGGCTTCTGGCTCTTCTTCACCTTATTGACACCTTCAACCAAGGCGCGCTGCTCCTTGACGAACACCTTCAACACCTTACCGCTCTGGCCCTTTGACTCTCCAGCGTTTACGATAACGGTGTCGCCTTTCTTAATATGTAACTTACTCATTGTTCTTTATTTTTCTTTTAGGATAGATTAAAGAACCTCAGGTGCCAGAGATACGACCTTCATGTTTGTGGCACGAAGCTCACGGGCAACAGGACCGAAGATACGACTTCCGCGAAGCTCACCGGCATTGTTCAGGAGAACACATGCGTTGTCATCAAAGCGGATGTAAGAGCCGTCGGGACGACGAACCTCTTTCTTTGTACGTACGATCAGGGCCTTTGATACGGCACCTTTCTTGACATCACTGGTGGGAATTGCACTCTTTACGGAAACGACAATCACATCACCAACAGACGCATAGCGACGGCGAGTACCGCCCAACACACGGATGCACAATGCTTCCTTGGCACCGCTGTTGTCTGCTACGACCAATCTAGATTCTGCTTGTATCATTTTTACTTAGCTCTTTCAACGATTTCTACTACTCTCCATCTCTTAGTCTTGCTCAAGGGGCGAGTCTCCATGATGAGCACGGTGTCGCCTTTGTGGCAATCGTTCTTCTCATCGTGAGCATGGTACTTCTTTGTCTTAGCAACGAACTTACCATAGATGGGGTGCTTCTCCTTGAACATGGTAGCAACGACAATGGTCTTGTCCATCTTATCGCTAACTACTACGCCCGTACGGGTTTTTCTCAAATTTCTTGCTTCCATATCTGAAGTACCTTATTTATTCAACTCTTTTTGGCGGAGCACCGTCTTCATGCGAGCGATGTTACGACGAGCAATCTTGATCTGAGAGTTGTTCTCCAGAGGAGCAACGGCATGGTTGAGCTTCAACTGATTGTAACTTGCAACCTCAGCCTGGATGCGCTCAGCGAGATCCTGAACGGTCATCTCATTAATTTCAACTGTCTTCATCTTTAAGCGTTCTTATCGTAATCGCGTCTAACAATAAACTTAGTGGTCACGGGCAATTTCTGGGCAGCCAGGCGAAGTGCTTCCTTGGCAACCTCATAGCTCACGCCTTCAATCTCGAAAATAATGCGACCCGGAGTGATGGGGAACACGTATCCTACGGGATCACCCTTACCTTTACCCATACGCACGTCAGCGGGCTTCTTGGTAATAGGCTTATCGGGGAATATTCTAATCCAGCTCTGACCCTCACGCTGCATGTAGCGGGTCATAGCAATACGTGCTGCCTCAATCTGGCGGGCAGTGATCCAGTGTGTATCAAGCGACTTGATGCCAAAGGATCCGAAAGCCAGCTGGTTGCCGCGCATGGCATTACCCTTGCAACGGCCTTTTTGCGGCCTTCTGTATTTGGTTCTTTTGGGCTGTAACATGACTTTATTATTCTTTCAGATTAGTGTTTAACGATTTCCAGCCTTCTTACGACGGAAGTTTCTGCGATCACCGCCCTCACGGTTGAAACCGCCGCGAGCGTTGTCCTTCTGCTGCTGGAAGTTAGGAGTCAAATCCTTCTTGCCGTAAACCTCGCCACGGCAAATCCACACCTTGATGCCCAGAAGACCTACCTTCGTCAATGCCTCAGCCTGACAGAAGTCGATATCGGCGCGAAGTGTGTGCAGGGGAGTACGACCCTCCTTGAACATTTCGCTACGTGCGATTTCAGCACCGTTGAGACGGCCGCTGATCTGCACCTTGATACCCTCTGCACCTGCGCGCATCGTGTTGGCGATAGCCATCTTGATAGCACGACGGTATGCAATCTTGCCTTCCACTTGACGGGCGATGTTGTTGCCAACGATGTTGGCATCCAACTCAGGACGCTTCACCTCAAAGATATTGATTTGAATCTCCTTGTCCGTAATCTTCTTCAGCTCCTCTTTGAGCTTATCCACATTTTCACCACCACGGCCAATAATCAGACCTGGACGAGCGGAGCAGACGGTGATGGTCACCATCTTCAGAGTGCGCTCGATGACAATGCGACTGATGCTGGCATCACCCAGACGAGCCATCAAATACTTGCGGATCTTAGAGTCCTCAAGGATGGTGTCGCCATAGTTATTGCCACCAAACCAGTTGGAGTCCCAACCGCGGACGATACCCAGACGGTTGCTTATCGGATTAACTTTCTGTCCCATGTCTTTTAATCTTTCTTAGTGTCAACGAAGAGGGTGACGTGGTTAGAACGCTTACGGATTCTATAGCCGCGACCCTGAGGAGCCGGTCTCATACGCTTGAGGGTAGCACCCTCGTCAACAAAAATCTTGGTGATGAACAATTCACCATCTTCAGCCTTACGCTCGTTCTTCTGCTCCCAGTTAGCAATGGCGCTACGCAGAACTTTCTCTACATCAGCACTTGCAGCCTTGGCACAGAACTTCAGCGTGCCGAGAGCACGATTCACCTCCATGCCGCGAACCAAGTCCACAACGTATCGCATCTTGCGGGGAGAAGAGGGCACATTCTGAGCCTTCGCGAAGCTCATAGCCTTACGAGCCTCTTTTCTTGCATCAGCTGCTAATTTCTTTCTTTTTCCCATTATCTTATTTTTCTTATTTTAAGTTTGGAATGCCCATCTTACTTCTTCTTCTGACCGGCGTGACCACCAAACTTACGTGTGGGAGCGAACTCTCCCAGCTTGTGGCCTACCATATTCTCAGTTACGTAGACGGGAATAAACTTGTTGCCGTTGTGAACTCCTATTGTATGTCCCACAAAATCGGGAGAAATCATAGAAGCACGAGACCAAGTCTTGACTACGGTCTTCTTGCCACTCTCATTCATGGCCAGAATCTTCTTCTCAAGACTCACCTCAATATACGGACCTTTCTTTAATGAACGACTCATATTATGTATTTGTCTTTAAAGTCTGTTATTACTTCTTGTTAGCTCTCTCAATGATGTACTTGTTGGACTGCTTCTTCGGAGCGCGAGTCTTGAGACCCTTAGCGTACAAGCCCTTGCGTGAACGCGGGTGACCACCGCTCTGACGACCTTCACCACCACCCATGGGATGATCATGAGGATTCATCACGACGCCGCGGTTGTGAGGACGACGACCCAACCAGCGGGTGCGACCGGCCTTACCACTGCTCTCAAGAGCGTGATCGCTGTTACCTACGCTACCGACAGTAGCCTTGCAGGCAGAAAGAATCTGACGTGTCTCTCCAGAAGGCAACTTGATGACGCAGTAGCGACCTTCGCGGCTGGTGAGCTGAGCGAAGTTGCCGGCGCTGCGCACAAGCAGAGCACCCTGACCGGGACGCAACTCAATGTTGTGAATCACTGTACCTACAGGGATATTCTGCAGAGGAAGAGCGTTACCTACCTCGGGAGCTGCTTCAGCACCACTCATAAGAGTGCTGCCTACCTTCAGACCGTTGGGAGCGATGATATAACGCTTCTCACCGTCAGCATAATAAAGCAGAGCGATACGAGCTGAACGATTGGGATCGTACTCAATGCTCTTAACGACTGCTGGAACACCATCCTTCTCACGCTTGAAATCAATGAAGCGGAACTTCTGCTTGTGACCACCGCCGATGTAGCGCATGGTCATCTTGCCCGTAGCATTACGGCCACCAGTAGAACGCTTGCCGCAAACGAGAGACTTCTCAGGTACCGATGCAGTAATCTCTTCGAAGGTACCTATAATCTTGTGTCTTTGGCCCGG
>JAEEZX010000030.1 GCA_016292045.1 Bacteroidaceae bacterium
ATCTCAAAGGCTTCTTTGTTAAAACGGCGGCTACCTACTTCCCTCCGTCGCCATAAGAGATATGGCTCCCCTCATCGGGCACAGAAAGACATTCAGTCTTTCCTCTGAAGGCCCTCTTCGCCCACTCACCCGTGGGAGAGTAGGTAGCCGCCGTTTTAACAAAGAAGCCTTTGAGATTTTTCTCGAAGGCTTTTTTGTTTTTATCTGATTACTCCGAATATTCCGAGTATTCTGATTATTCCGAATAATTTAAGGGAAGTAGGTAGCCGCTGTATTCTGATATTCTACTCCGCCTACTATTTATTGGCTAAATCCTTGTAGTGAATGTTGTTGGGATAGCGACGGAGTGCCTCCTTGGCAAGAAAGCGTGTGAGCTCCGGTCGTTGGAATTCTTTCGGAGCCATCTCCAGAAGATGTAGTGCCTTTTCTGCGATGGAATCGTAGTATGTGCCTTTCTTGGATTTGTGACGACTCCAGTCGTCATCCCTCAGATTGTCAGCGCCCCATATCTCCAAAAAGGCTGGGAAATTGAAGTCCACACCAATGTGTTTGTATTCTTTTGTGACAAGAAACAGGATGGATGAATGCAAAGGTGACGGTGTGGGAATTCCCAGTTGGAGGTAGTGAAGAAGTTTTGCCCTAATCTCGTATGATGACATATTCAGAACGTGATTGGAAATATAATGATAGATACTCCATCCTCTCTTGAAAGTCTCTTCATTAGAAAACGTGATAGCAGACGGCGCTAAAAGATATTTTACTTTATTGATACCGATAAGTTGTACGTCGAGCCGTCCTCCGGCTTGCACATATCCTACGATGACATCCTGGCAACTGTTGAACATCCATCGGTTTCTCTGTTCAGCATTATCCTGTGTGGCTTCAGTTTCATTGTCATTGGCATTTATCGACATGATGAGCAGACGTCCTTCTCCCATCATTGTGGAAAGTGTGGTGTGAGGAAGTTTCTGTGCCACATCTTCTATACGTTCGGGCATCTTTTCTGCAAGTACGATGATGAGGGGAATACTTCTCTCAACGCATTGCCTTATAACCAACCGTTCAATGCCGGAGAGCGTACCACATACTATGCAGTCGCGTTCCGGTTGCAGTGTACCCATCCAATGTTTTAGTACAGGGTATATCTCATCAGGTGGCTGATGAGAGCACACGAATGTCGTTTTTGTCTTATCTAAGAGTTGCTCGTTGCCGAAAAAGGATATCTTAGCCATAATGAATTAGTATATCGTTATGAGATATCCTCGGGCAGTTTCACAAGGGCACTCACCAGGAATGTGGCAAGGCAGCACACACAGACAAAGATGAAGAAATTTATCCATCCCAGTGTGTCTGCCAGATGTCCTGCTATCATGCCGGGAAGCATCATGCCGAGTGCCTGGAAGGCGGTGCAGATGGAGAAAACGGAGGTGCTGTGTTCGCCTCTCGAGAAATATACCAGGAATAATGAATATGCAGCAAATCCGAAACCGTATCCCAACTGTTCGGTGAAGACGCAGGCGTTTATAATCCAGAGGGAAGAAGGTTGTGTGTATGCCAGATATACGTATACGACATCGGGCAGTGAGATAGCCAGTACCATTGGCCACCACCATCGTTTCAATCCGTTACGGCTCACAAGCCATCCGGCAACGATACCACCTATGAGCAGTCCGATGGCTCCAAGTGTACCGTATGCGTATCCGACGGATGTTGTTGACAGTTCCAGGCCCCCTTCTGCCTGGGAACGTAGCATAAAGGGTTGTGCCATCTTGGCCAGTTGTGCTTCCGGCAGACGGAAGAGCAGCATGAAGAGTACGGCAGTGAAGACGCCTTTCTTTGACAGGAATGTGCGCAGGAGATTCCCGTTCTCACTTGCAACGGGCATCGCCACATCATTGGCGGGGCGGGGTAGTGTGATGGAGTGCCACGATGCCAGTATAATCATCATGCTTCCCATTAATCCCAGTGTGATGCTCCATGCGAGCGGCACATTATATTTGTTTTCAAGATAACCGGCCAGTATCACCAGCAATCCCTGGCAGAATATGCTGCCTATACGATAGAATGTGGAGCGCCAACCCACATAGAAGGCCTGATCCTTCTCACTGAGACCGAGAATATACATACCGTCGGCGGCGATGTCGTGTGTCGCAGAAGAAAAAGCCATTATCCAGAATCCGGCGAGAGACAGTTTCACCCACATTGCAGTTTGCAACGACAATGCCACGGCGGCGAGTGAGGCTCCCACAAGTAACTGCATTGTCAGGATCCACCAGCGTTTTGTGCGAAGGCTGTCAACGAGGGGGCTCCATAGCGGCTTGATAACCCACGGCAGATAGAGCCATGAGGTGTAGAGAGCCAGCTGGGTGTTGGTAAGTCCCAGGTTGGTGTACATCACCACGGAGAGTGTCATCACTGCCATGTAGGGTAGTGCTTCTGCGAAATACAGCGATGGAACCCACGCTATGGGTGTGTTTGTCTGTTGTTTTGTGTGGAACGAATGATTATCCATATTATTAGCCATGATATCGGTGAGGTTAATGTGTCAATGAGGAAATAGGTTTTAAAACCAACAGTAGTGCACAGCCATCCGGAGAGTGCCATTGGAGGCATCATCGCCAGCGATACGAGCGGGATGTACAGCAGATTTATGGTGTTACGATAGCGTTCTCCGGATATGTTCTTTATGGAACTCTGACAGGCATAGATGCCGAATCCGAAAAGCAGTTGAGCCTGAAATGTACCCACGCAGAGTGTCATGAGGCAGGTCGGAGGTTCGAGTGCCATCATGAGATATACGGCAGGCGACAGTCCCAGACACAAGGCAAACGGCCAGAAGAGACGTGTCTGAGGGGCTCGTGCCACATACAACAGCCAGCGCCCGGCGGAGATACCTATCCAGAATGCGATTACTCCTATGGTGCCCTGCGCGAAACCTATCTCCTGCAGTGTGCATCCCAAACCGCCGTTATCCCGATGCGTAATCAGGAACAGCACCCGTGTGTAGAACATCAGGCCCTGCGGGAGTAGTGCGAAAAAGATTATAAGCACGTGTTTCCACCATTGGGGCTGCTCGCTGATGCGTGCAATGATGTGCATTTCCGCTTTGATTGAACCGCTTACGGTGTTGGTGCGGAAGAAGCTCTGTACATGTGTCGTCCTCAATACAGCCATGTGCCAGAGGGTGAACAGCATCATCACACCTGCTGCCACATAGCAGGCTATCGACCATGACAGCATTGGGGAATATCTGCGAAAGTATATCTGCAGAACGCCCACCGCCATTATCATCATGCCGTAGGTCATAATCACCGCCAGCTGTGAGGCGAACATCTTGGGTCCGTTGTAGAAACGTTGCAGACGGGGGCGCAGCATACGTTCATAGTATATGCGTGCGGCGAGCTCGTGACCGGCAGACAATAATGATATTACCATAAGGGCAATAAATGTCCACACGACGTTTTCTTGCAAGGCAAATGCAAGTGCCGCAAGCGACAGTGTTAACAGTGCTTCCAGAAGGTGAAGCGTGCGTCTGTAGTGTCCGGCGCGCAGTACGTAGGAACGCATCCACGACTTCAGTATCCAAGGCAAGAAGAGCAGTGCAGCCAGCAGTGTGGCCAACGCGGGATTCACTCCCATTTGCAGCAACATCAGCAGAGCCACGAAAGTGACCAACGCCGACGGTATCTCCTCAGCTGCAAATAGGGTAAATATCCACTTCACGCGCTGATAGATTAGTAGGAGCGGGCGATGAGAACGCGTGCTTTAGCGGGTTTGCCGCTTACCATATCCACACCGGGAGTCTGCTCCACGCCGAACGGTACGCAGCGTATCGTAGCCTGTGTCTCTTCCTTGATTTGTGCTTCTGTCTCTGCAGTTCCGTCCCAATGGCAGAGGAAGAAACCACCGTCCTTGACACGCTCCTTGAATTCCTCGTAGTTCTCGCACTCGTAGATATGCTCGTCGCGGAACTTGCGTGCCTTCTCGTAGATATTCTTCTGAATGTCGTCGAGCAGGGCTTTTACCTTCTCTGCAAGTCCCTCGAGAGGCATATTCTCTTTCTCCAGAGTGTCGCGACGCATCACCTCGACAAGACCCTTTTCCAAATCGCGGGCTCCGAGTACCAGACGAACGGGTACGCCCTTGAGTTCGTAGTCGGCGAACTTGAATCCGGGACGCTTGTTGTCGGCATTGTCGTATTTCACGGATATACCGAGGGCCTTGAGCTGTGCCATCAGAGCTTCTGCCTTTTCGTTGATGGCGGGCAGTTGCTCTGGCTTTGCGATGGGGATGATGACCACCTGTGTGGGTGCTAGTGCGGGAGGCAGCACCAGACCGTTATCATCGGAGTGTGTCATGATGAGCGCACCCATCAGACGTGTGGATACACCCCATGATGTTGCCCAGGCGTATTCTGCCTGGTTGTCCTTGTTGAGGAACTGCACCTCGAAGGCCTTGCCGAAGTTCTGACCGAGGAAATGGCTCGTGCCGCTCTGCAGCGCCTTGCCGTCCTGCATCATAGCTTCGATGGTGTATGTGTCGAGTGCTCCGGCGAAACGCTCCGTTTCGCTCTTCACGCCTTGAATCACAGGCACTGCCATGCATTCCTCTGCGAATTTTGCATATACCTTCAGCATCATCTGTGCGCGTTCCTCGGCCTCCTCGCGTGTGGCATGAGCGGTGTGCCCTTCCTGCCAGAGGAATTCCGACGTGCGCAGGAACAGACGCGTACGCATTTCCCAGCGCATCACGTTGCACCACTGGTTCACCAGCAGAGGCAGGTCGCGATAGGAATGTATCCAGTTTTTGAACGTGTTCCAGATAATGGTCTCAGAGGTGGGACGTATGATAAGTTCTTCCTCCAGTCGTGCGGCAGGATCCACCACCACACCGTCGTGTGTGTCGTTAGTCTTGAGGCGGTAGTGTGTCACCACTGCGCATTCTTTTGCAAAACCCTCCACATGCTCTGCTTCCTTCGAGAGGAAACTCTTGGGAATGAGCAGGGGGAAATATGCGTTCTGCACACCGGTCTCCTTGAACATGTCGTCAAGCGTACGCTGCATCTTCTCCCAGATAGCGTAACCATAGGGCTTGATGACCATGCATCCGCGTACGTCACTCTGTTCTGCCAAATCGGCCTTTATCACCAGTTCGTTGTACCACTTTGAGTAGTCTTCACTGCGTTTTGTGAGGAATTCCAGTTCCTTTGCCATCGTTTTATCTTACTTTTTATTATTTACGCGTGCAAAGGTACGAAAAAATACGGACATATTTGAGAATAATGTTGTACTTTTGTAGCGTGAAATCATGAGAACATCATAAATTATGAGTAATTTCAACAGAGGATTCATTTATTTCATCTTTCTGATGTCCGCAGCCCTGTGCAGCGGCGGTGTTGCATCCCAGCAGACGATATCCCTTTCCGGAGCATGGGATTTCTCCATTTCCGATTCCCTGCGTTTTTCCGACCACATCAGTCTTCCGGGTTCGATGCTGGAGGCCGACAAGGGTGATGAGGTCACAGTAGCCACACAATGGACAGGTTCGCTCTACGACTCTTCCTTCTATTTCAATCCCTACATGGAGCCATATCGCCGTGCGGGTCAGATGAAGTTCCCCTTCTTTCTCTCTCCCTCCCGCCACTATGTGGGTAAGGCCTGGTATCGCCGTACGGTGCACGTGCCTCTCTCCTGGCAGGGCCAGCGTATCACGCTCTTCCTGGAGCGCCCCCACATAGAGACCACGGTGTATGTCAACGGACGCCCCGCAGGTCATCGGATGTCGCTCTCTGTGCCTCATGAATATGATGTGACGGAGCTGCTCTCAGCCGGTTCGGACAACGAGATACTCATTTCCGTATATAATGGTATAGAGAATGTCTGCGTGGGACAGGATTCCCACAGCGTCACCGACCAGACGCAGGGCAACTGGAACGGTATCGTCGGTAGTATCGCTCTTGTGGCCCGACCTCTGAGTGCAAGCATCCGCAGTGTGCGCGTTTATCCTGATGTCTCCCGTCGCACGGCTCGTGTGGTGGTGGAGACGCTGGATGAGAAGCCTCGCGGAGCGAAGACAGACAAGAAACCACTCACAAGTGCTGTTGCAGAGGCAGTAGGCGAGCGCACTCATGTGGTGAAAGCCGTTGTGGAGAGCTGCGAAGAGGGACGTGTTCTCCTCTCCCTGCCGATGGGCGAGGAGATGCTCACCTGGGACGAGTTCTCACCCACCGTCTACCGTCTCACCGTGCGTCACGGCGATGATGTCTATGAGACCAGCTTCGGTATGCGCGACTTCCGCATCGAGGGTCGTCAGATGCTCGTCAACGGCAAGCCTGCCTTCATTCGCGGCACGGTGGAGAACTGCTGTTTCCCTCTCACCGGTTATCCTCCCACGGACGAGGCCGAGTGGCTGCGTATCATGCGCAAGTGCAAGGAATACGGCCTGAATATGATACGCTTCCACAGCTACTGTCCTCCCGAAGCCGCCTTCTCGGCAGCCGACAAGGTGGGTATATATCTCCAGCCGGAGGGTCCCTCGTGGCCGAATCACGGCGTGAAGCTGCGTGCCGGTATGACAATCGACCAGTATCTCCTTGATGAGTCGCGTCGCATTGTCGACACCTACGGGAATCATCCTTCCTTCGTGACGATGGCGGCCGGCAACGAACCTGCCGGCAACTGGGTGCCGTACTGCAACGACTGGGTGCGCGAGATGCACAGCTACGATTCCACCAAGGTCTATTGCGGAGCTTCTGTCGGTGGCGGATGGGCTTGGGACGACGCCTCGGAATATCATGTGAAGGGCGGAGCCCGTGGTCTCGACTGGGATCGCCATGCGCCGCAGTCGGCAGATGATTATTTCGATGGAATCGCCTTTCCTCGCAACTATAAGGGCAAGGAACCGAATAATTCCCCCATCCTTGCTCACGAGCAGGGCCAGTGGTGTGTGTTCCCCGATCTTAGGGAGACATCACAGTATACAGGAGTGTATAAAGCCGGTAATTTCGACATCTTCCGTGATTTGCTGAAGAGAAACGGTATGGAGACAATGGCCGACAAATTCCTCTACGCCAGCGGACGTCTGCAGGTGCTGTGCTACAAATACGAGATAGAGCGCAACCTGCGCACGAAGGACTACAGCGGTTTCCAGCTTCTCGGGCTCAACGACTACAGCGGTCAGGGCACAGCCCTCGTGGGTCCCCTCAATGTGTTCTGGCGCGAGAAGGGTTATGTGGATGCAGAGGAATGGCGTGAGTTCTGCGCTCCGACAGTGCTGCTCGCCCGTTTCCCCAAATTCGTCTATACCAACGACGAGACGCTCCTTGTGCCCGTCGAGATGTATAATGCCGCTGAGGAGAAACCGCGCGGCGTATCCACAAAATATACACTTTGGACAGACACAGCGGAGTATGCTTCCGGAACGCTCTCCACGCGTGCTCTTCCTCTTGGAAAGAACATAGCCGTCGGTGAGGTGCGTGAGTCGCTTGCCGGTCTCTCGGAGCCCGTGAAGATGCGCCTTGTGGTGGAGACAGAGGGCTTGACCCGCAACGAATGGGAGTTTTGGGTATATCCTAAGACGTTGCCGGGTGAAGAGCCTCGCATGAAACGTTTCCTGGAAACCGACACCCTCGACGAGCGTGCGTTGAAGACTCTGGAGCGCGGCGGCACGGTGCTGCTCACTGCTGCCGGCAAGGTGACTCTTGGCAGCGATGTGCGACAGAACTATCTCCCTGTCTTCTGGAACACGTCGTGGTTCAAGATGCGTCCGCCTCACACCACGGGTGCCTATATCGACACGCAGCATCCTCTCTTCCGTTACGGTTTCCCCACCGATTCGTGGAGCAACCTCAACTGGTGGGAGCTGCTCAACCGCGCCCAGGTGATGAACCTCATGGAGCTGCCTCTCGGGTATCAGTCACCCATCCAGCCCATCGACACGTGGCATGTGTCGCGTCGTCTGGGTATGCTCGTGGAGGCAAGAGTGGGGAAGGGCCGTCTCTTGATGACTACGATAGATATCACCGGTCGTCTTGACGCACGTCCCGTAGCCCGTCAGCTCCGTCGTGCAATACTGAACTATATGGCGAGCGATGATTTCCAGCCTGCATTGGAACTTTCTCCCGATGTAATCGTCCATTTCTTCACCCGTCAGGCTCCCGCGGTGAATATGTTCACCAACGATTCGCCCGATGAACTGAAGCCTAAATTGCAGTAGCGTCTAGGCCAGTATGCTGTCCACAAAGCAGCGGTGCATACGGTCGTCTGAGGTCAGTTCCGGATGGAAGGCGACAGCGAGTTGATTCCCTTGGCGGGCAGCTACGATGTTGCCGTCCACTTCTGCCAGCGAGCGGCACTTGTCGCTCAGTATCTCCTCAATATAAGGGGCTCGGATGAAAGTCATCGGTATGTCGTCGCCCACCTCTGCCACTTTTCCGATGGTGTTGAAACTTCCCAGCTGGCGTCCGTAGGCATTGCGACGCACACGGATGTCCATCGTGCCGAGATGTCCCTGCGAGAGCAGTATCATACCGGCGCAGGTGCCGAAGACGGGCAGACCGTTCAGGATGTCCTGCCGGATGGGTTCCAGAAGACCCAGTTCCCTGAGCAGCCGCATCTGCACGGTGCTCTCGCCTCCCGGCAGTATGAGTCCGTCTTTCCTTTGCAGCCAGTCTTTCTTCTGCCTCACCTCGAAGCTCTCCACTCCGAGCCGTTGCAGCGCCTGTTCGTGTTCTATGAATGCCCCCTGCAGGGCAAGTACAGCAATTCTCATTTTCCCCGTTCGGCCATTAGGAGTTCTATCTCGTGTTCGTTGATGCCCACCATTGCTTCGCCGAGGTCCTCGGAGAGCTCAGCCAGCAGTTTGGCGTCCTTGTAGTTTGTGACGGCCTGCACGATGGCTGCTGCTCGCTTGGCGGGATTGCCGCTCTTGAAGATGCCGCTGCCCACGAACACACCCTCAGCTCCCAGTTGCATCATCAGTGCTGCGTCGGCCGGTGTTGCCACACCTCCTGCGGCGAAGTTCACTACGGGCAGTTTGCCGTTCTCATGCACGTAGCGCACCAGTTCATAGGGTGCCTGCAGTTGCTTGGCGGCTTCGTAGAGCTCGTCCTCGCTCATACTGGCCAGTCGCCGTATCTCGCTCTGCATCAGTCGCATGTGACTCACGGCCTGCACCACGTCGCCCGTGCCGGGTTCTCCCTTGGTGCGTATCATCGTGGCTCCCTCGGCTATGCGTCGCAGCGCTTCGCCCAGATTCTTTGCGCCGCAGACGAAGGGCACCTTGAATTTCGTCTTGTCGATGTGGTAGATATTGTCAGCCGGCGACAGCACTTCGCTTTCGTCTATATAGTCTATCTCGATGGCCTCCAGTATCTGCGCCTCTGCGATGTGTCCGATGCGGCACTTTGCCATCACGGGTATGCTGACGGCCTCCTGTATGCCGCGTATCATCTTCGGGTCGCTCATGCGGCTCACACCTCCCGCAGCGCGTATGTCGGCGGGTATGCGTTCCAGTGCCATCACAGCGCACGCTCCTGCGGCCTCTGCTATGCGGGCCTGTTCGGGGGTTGTCACATCCATGATTACTCCGCCCTTGAGCATCTGTGCCAGCTGGCGGTTCAAGTCTTGCCTGTTTGTTTCCATAATTTTTGTCCTTTTTTTGGTAAAACCGCTGCAAAGTAACGGCAAAAATATGACACTGCGCCAGAGAGTTCCTATTGTGGCAAACAGAAACTCAATATGGACAAATCTGGAGGGGTGCTCTTACCTGTTGTGCTGATAATCAGTGGGTGAGACGCCAGTTTTCTTCTTGAAGAAGCGTGAGAGGTGTGCCTGCGAGGAGAAACCCATCTGCCGGGCGATGTCCTTCAGCGGTTTCTTCGTGGAGGTGAGCATACTGCGTATCTCCGTGATGATACGCTCGTCGATGATGGCTTTCGGAGAACGCTCTGCCACGCGTCTTGTCACCTGCCCGAGATAGCGCGGGCTCACGTTGAGCTGCTCGGCATAGAACGACACATCGGCGTAGCGGTTGTAGTAGTGCTCCACAGCGTCCAGGAAGCGGTTGTAGAGTTCTTCGCTGCGGTTGTTTCCTTCCGCGTAGTTGGCGGGCAGCAATTTCAGATACGCCTGCGCGTGCATCATTGCCTCGTCCTCTGCCTCCCCGATGCTGATATAGTATGCCAGCGCCGATGCCAGCAGGTTGGCGTGACCGTGCCTGCGAGGCCCTTCCGGCAGGTCGGACGGCTTCAGCACTGTGGTGCACAGCGGCAGCAGCTCTTTTCCGATGACTTCCTGCACCTGCGGACTCACCAGCCGTTCGCCGTTTGCCGACTGCATCACCGGCACGTAGATGATGTGGCAGGGACGGTATTTGCGCAGCACGTCGGCCAGCGCTTCCACCACGTCGATGCGTCGCAGCAGACCTATCTTCACCACTTGCGGCTGCTGGTCGTTGATGATGGCTTCCACCTGCTCTTTGACTATCTCCGCCGGCAGGTCGTGAAACTGCTGAATGCCCAGCGTATTCTGCACGGTGATGGATGTTATGGCCGATACGGCGTGCCCTCCCAGTTCGCCTATGAGGCGTATGTCGGCCTGCACACCGGATGCTCCCGTGCCGTCGCTACCCGTTATGGTCAGTACTGTTTTGGGCATTTTCTTTCAGTTTGGCAACTCCTGGAGGCGCTTCAGGTGACAGAGAAGCAGTTTGCCTTCACCATCGCGGAGATGCATGCCACCGCCCTGACAATAACGGAAATACTTGCAAGAAGCACATTCGTCCTTCTTCATCCACTCGCGATTGCGATATGGGAGGAAACGCTTCTCCCATACCTCCATGAAGTCGTCTTCGTAGACATTCCCCTGATGATAGTCGGAACGGATACTCGTGCATGCTGAAATAGAACCGTCGGCCAATACGGAACCAATCGTCATACCCGCCTGACAGGAGAACAGACGGTTGCGCACGTCGCCCTCGTAGTTGCCGAGGAATCCTTCGCAGCCATAATCAACACGGATGCGACCCTCCTCGCGCGTCCGCTTGATAAAATCGAACACCCCTCGGAACTCCTCGCTCGTCAGTTTCATCGTTGGGTCGAGAGTTGCGCGCCCCATCGGAAATACCGTGAACACGCGCCAACGCTTCACACCCTTCGCAATAAGGAACTCTTTTATCTCATCCAGTTTCGGATAGTTGCGGCGATTGACGCAGGTGACGACATCGAAAACAAAATCCCCTTTCGCCACGAGCATATCAATCGCCCGGCTCACAGCTTGGAAACTCTTCTCGTTGCCTCGCATCCAGTTGTGGTCTTCCTCAAGACCGTCGAGACTTATCGACATCGTGTGGATACCGGCACGCTGAAGTCCAACCCATCGCTGTGGTGTGAGATGCAGAGCGTTGGTCACAATACCCCACGGGAACCCTTTCTCGTAGATGGCTCTGCCGCATTCCTCGATATCGCGGCGCATCAGCGGTTCGCCTCCGGTAATGACGACAAACACGCGATGCGGGTCGGTCTTTTTCGCAATTCCGTCGAGCACACGGAGGAAGACTTCCTTGGGCATATCCTTGCTCTCTGGCTGCATCTTGCAATCGCTGCCGCAATGCCGGCACTTCAGGTCGCAACGCAATGTGCATTCCCAGAAAAGTTGCCTCAGAGGATGCTCTTCGCGAACGATGTCCTGTTTCCGCCGCCAGAGTTCAAGGGCGATTTTCTTCTTGAGCGATAGTGGGACGACCTTCACTCTTTCTCCATTTTGACGTCCTGCTTGATGGCAATGGTACCACTGTACCAGCTTCCGTCGCCAGGCGTTACCAACTTGGCATTCATGAATTCGATGTCATTGATACCATCCTTGAATGTGCCCCCATGCTCCTCACCGTCAATGTCCTTTACAACCAATTTTACACCGTTGAGACCTAAATCCATTACGGGAGTCCCTAATGA
Organism: Bacteroidaceae bacterium; assembly: GCA_016292045.1. Classification (GTDB taxonomy): domain Bacteria; phylum Bacteroidota; class Bacteroidia; order Bacteroidales; family Bacteroidaceae; genus Physcousia. The sequence goes on from JAEEZX010000030.1 coordinate 11,951, forward strand.
AAATTTGCCGGAAGCATCTGTCAGGACAGCACTGATGTCCTCTCCCGCGACAATCTCTCCCTCTTGCTCTTTAATAAAGGAGAGACTGGCCTTGATGCCTTCGATGGGATTGCCGTTTTCGTCTGTCACGGTTCCGGAAACCTGATAGTTGGCAGAAGGGCTGCCGTACATTGCCGTCCCGGAATCATCGGAACATCCATAACCCACGAACGACAGCAATGCTGCCAAAACGATGTTGTACCAACGATTGAATCTTACTTTCATAGTCGCAATTTTTTTGATGTTTTTATGGTTTACGCCGCAAAGGTACGGCGTTTTTTTCAATATCCGCTTGTCAAATTATTGGATAAACTTGTCAGATTAACGGATTTTGCACTTTTTAACACTGAGCTTTTATTCGGATTGGTCGTCATTTACCGGCCTCTTCAATCACCCATTTCTGGTTGGCATTGCTCTTCGGGTCGTAGTTTATTTCATAGCTGAATACGGCGGCACCTTCTTTTGTTTCTCCGCCCGCCAAGTCAACACAACGACCTGTAGCATAGTTGATGATTGTGACCGTTCCGTCCTTTTCCATAAGCTTCCATTGTTGATTGGGATTGCGCTTGTCAAGATAGCGGAAGATGAGCCACAGCCCGTGTCCGAATTCGGAACCGTCTTGCAATGCGAAATGGTTTTCGTTGAGGATATAACACATCTTGGAGGGAGAGATGTCCGACGGCATGAACTTGAAGCGGGACACATTCTTGTCGGTGATTTCTATGTCGTCGGGAGCATCTCCATCCGGCAGAGAATCCTTGTAGGCGCTGGCGTGATTGTGGTAGTCGAACGATATGCCCAACTTTGCTCCCGTACTTTTATTTACGATGGTGTAGTACGTGTTCGGAGCGTATTTGAAATAGGTGTACTCCTCGTCGCATTCCTCATTCTTGGTCTCATCATCTTTCGTCAACGCATAGCTCGCTGTGGCAAGGATAGTTGTAAACAGAGCAAAAATAATCTTTTTCATTGTGATATATCTTAAACTTAAAAACTCATCAAGGACGCATTTGAGGTGACACGCGAATAGATGACGTAGTCGGTACGCCAATCGCCGTCCTTCATCTCAACAGCCATTTTATCCTTGCCCAACCACGTTACACGACACGGCACATCACCCATCTTCAGTGTATTATTGTCGGGACAGGAGATACCATTCACTGCCACACCATTCACACGGAATTCGCCTTCATTAACTACCTTATAGTAGACAATATACCCAGAAAAAACTGTCATAAAGAGGCCTCGACAACTACTGGCAGCATAGTTCTCTTCCATACTGGCTACGGCTTTTTCTGTATCACGCAGTTCATCCATACATCCAAGTTGACGCCAAGTGCCAAGCAGGGGCGTTGTCTCATCTGGTTTATAGCCTTGCAGCAAAGCCTTGAAGATTATGCTTCCGTATTCGGAATATTTGCCGCTCTCGTAACATTCTGTCACCCAGCCTCCATCCGGGAAATAAATATGGTCGCTTTCCGTGCTCCACCACTTAAGAGTAAAATGCTGGGCATTGCTATCGAAAACCAACCTCCCGTGGTCGTTCTCCGTGCGCGGTTCACTGCCTGTATAATTGAGCGTTTCCCCATCATTATTGGCGAGAACGAATTGACCGTCTGATTCAACACGGAGCGTGAGTGTAATTTCATCCGTGACAATCTTGTATTGATCAAATGGAGCGTTGACGGGAGGATTCTTACCCTCCAGCGTCATCATCTTGTAGATGCCGCGCGGGTTATCACTCTGTGCTTTTCCCACCACAGCGACAACCGCCAATATAAGACAGACAAATATCCTTTTCATCTTAAATATTTACTCGGTTTTTAATGATTTTCTACCGCAAAGATACGATTTTTCGAAACCTATACTACTTTTTATTTTGTTCTTTTATTAATTTGTCAGATTTTCTTGTCATATTCATGAACTTTTGCCCTTAAGGACTTTTTCTTACACAAAATATTAATGACATAATCCAACTGATTCTTCACCACGTAAGGATTATATGTGAAACTATTTACACAATAGTCATCTTTCACACGCAGTCCTTCCGGGGTAATTGTTTCATAATGTGGCGAACCGTCAAAAGCAAGAACCTCCTTCAATTTTCGGAACTCCTCATCAGAAAGCGACACAACTTCTTCTCCGTATGACCAATCCTTCAAGAACTTCACGGATTCTTTCCTATCCGCCACAAAAGCGCCCAGAACAAAAACCACTTTCGCATCATTCCGTCCTGCTAATACAGAACGCACCCATTGACTGCTTTCCAGATAGTGCTGGAACGATTTTTCGTATCGCATCCCGTCCAGGTCGTAGAACACCAGCAAAAGAAACCGTTCTGGGTAACTGTTGCGAAGGGATGCCATTATCTCGTCAAGGCGTTTGTCAGAAGGAAGCGTTGTAGTTATATTTGTATCTATGCCCTTATTTTGTGACAGCATTATTTCCCTATGTGTTACTGGACCGATAAAGTCGGGATTCGCAAATATCATCAAAGCAAAAAGACTCAACGGCAAGATATAAAGTGCTTTTAGAATCGTCCATTTTGGTGATGCTTCTTTGCACATCATCAGCATCCGACGTTTTATCCTACTTTGGTTAAAGGTGTTCACTACCGGATATGTTTTCACACCTACAACCTTATTTATCATCAGCAACTGATAATCGTCTTCATCGACACCTTTGGAAAGTACATATTGGTCTGCCTGAAATTCATGGACATCGCGCAAGTCCTGTCTCAGCATCCAAGCAAAAGGCACCCACCAAAGCATGCGACAAGTAATCTCGCAGAGCAACATATCCCACGAATGTCGCATCCGCACGTGAGACAACTCATGTTCCAACATAACATGATTGCCTATGTCTGTCTCATTTATGAATATCCATCGCATCCAACTGAAAGGGCTCTTGATTTCCTGATTGACCATTAATCTCACATCTCTGGGCACGCCCTCTATTTCCGTCCTCCTGCTCCTTAGAATAAGTTCCTCCAATGATGCCAACTGAAAGAAAAGAAGCAGCCATGAGATGACGAGACCTATAAGGTAAACCGCTATTAAAACGGAAACGATATTATAGGTGATATTACTCGCCGGAATCGCTTTCACCTCTTTCATGATGTTGCCGTCCTGATACCACAGTTTTTCCGGAAAATACCAGCTCTTCGAATTCTGCATATGACCGAATTGTATCTCCGCAAGACACCGTTCTCTACTGATGATATTTCCCGTTGGCGTTTTCAAGAAGCTACCGAAGGGCAGCAGGAAACTCAATACCAGTATAGTCACTAGCAATGCACGATTCATGGAATGAAACGTATCATTTCTCAACAGCAGACGATACGCCGGGTAGAGTAATGTAAGCACCACCGCCCAACGTATTATAATAATAAGGATTCCTGCCATATACTTTTTATCTGTTTGTTCTATTGTGTACAAACTACTCTTTGAAACCACTCATCAAATACATGGACGCACCACATATTTGAGATATACAGCAAAATCATTGTCCCGATGAAATAGGAATACATACGACTCTTCTTCCCTGCGACACATCCCAATATGATTGCTATCATGCATGCCACCATCAGGAAAAAGGAACCTTTTGCACTATAGAAATCAACAATCCGAATGGGGATTTCAAGTAATATCCTGCCAATAATCAGCGCAACAGCAATTTTTATGACTGACATTGACTCTTTATTTTTATAGACTTCATACATTGCCAGGAAATAGAAAGCTATCGTTTCCATCCAAACGGCCTCTCCGTTGGAAAGCGACGCACTCCAACATGTTAACAAGAACAGAGCAGATGCTTTAAGGCATAAGAGTAAATAAACTTTCATTTAAAAAAAGACTTTTTCATAATAATAATAATGTTTTTAGATTGTTTTTTATAATATTTCCGCCGCAAAAGTACGGCATTTTTTTCAACAGTCACTTGTCAAATTATTGGATAAACTTGTCAGATTAACGGATTTTGCATTTTTTAACACGCCAAATTGCAGATTACCGCTGCCTCTCTTGTTTTTGAATTAGTTCTATGAGATGTCGGATTTCCGGAGTGTACATATATATTGTTCGTCTTCGTACTGTTTCTGCTCCCGCTCTGTTTTTTCATAGCAACAACTGCTTAAAGTTAGCAGAATAAAAAGAAAGCAGAAACATGTCAGCCCTCTCATCTGTGCCAATTCATTTGGAAAGTGGTGATGGCAAGAAACGCTGCCATCGAAATGTAAATGATTTTCTTTTTCATAATAGAATAATTTTCTTTTTTCTGATATTTTTCATATTATGAAGAAAGTCCAAAAGTTCCTGCTTTGTTATCTTCTCGTCCTCTACCAGCGATGATACAAGTTTCAGGTATGAGCGCTTGAAATAACGATCTACAAAACCGCCCAATTTCTTTTGCCCGTATTCTTCCTTGCTGACAGCGGGTTCGTAGATGTAACCGCGACCTACGGAACGATGGGTCAGAAACTTTTTGCGTTCCAAAGATTGGAACATGCTGGCGACTGTGTTGATGTGAGGACGCGGCTCTGGATAAAGGGCTTGCACGTCTTTCGGAGCGCACGGACCGATTTCCCATATCTGCTCCATCACTTCCTCTTCTTTAGCAGTAAGTTTGTTCATGCAATTCAACTAATTTTTTACATTCAACGCCACAAAAGTATGACCTTTCAATCAAATATGCAATAGTTGAATTCGCATTTTAAATGATTTTTACCGTTGAATATTTTTTTAAACTAATTTTTACCGTTGAATCGGTAATTAAAGCTAATCACTAGTGTCTGCACACTATTCTATCTGGTTTTTTCATTTCATGCGGCAAATTTAGCATAAAAATCAAAAACCATTTTGACACAAAAGTGTATTTCTGCCAACAGAAGCCAAAATACACACTTTTGTGTAGGCCTACAGAGTGAATGTGAAGCCGTCGACGACAACGGAGACTTCGCCCGTTTCGCTCACTCGCGCGTGATACTTCATCACATAGCTGCGCAGGTAAGAGGATTCCGTCTGCTCGTTGAATGCTGCCACCACCTTGAGATAGGCATCCGTCAGAGGTGATACATCGCCGCGCTCCACAGCCTCGCGACCTTGCTTGACAAACTCCGTGCTGCACTTCGAAACCGCCGCAAAGCGCTGCCTGAGAGACGTTTGCAGAGCACTGCTCTTCATCGGCCCGCGAGGACGTCGGATGGAATACACCTTGCCGGTTTTCTTGTTTTGTCTGAGATAGGTATCGCTCGTCTTGTCCGGCTTGCCGTGCATTCCGCCGATAAGATAATTGGGGTCTATTTTTGCCATATCGTGTTCCTTTTTTGCGTGTTTTTATTCTTCGCCGCAACAAAGGTGCGAAAGAAATCCCGAATATGCAAATTTACAGCAGGAAATATTCACGAAAAGGGGCTGTTTTCCCTCTTTCCCGACGGTTTCATGTTCATTTCCGTCAATATTACCCCCGATGCCGTCATTTTTTCTTCAATTTTAACCCCTCAAATGCCTATTTTCGCCCCCTCTTCGCCTTATCAGACTGCGAGGAGTCTGCGAGGAGACTACGAGGAGTGTGCGAGGAGCTGCGAGTGTTTTCGGGTTTTCCTCGCAGACTGAACGCAAACTGAACGCAATCTGCAAAGCGGAAGAGAGGAGGAAACTGGAGAAATATAAAATATAAAATGTAGAATGGGAAATAGACCATAATTCTCCACAAATTTGTGTGTTAGTCTATACACAAAAGTGTAATTTTTCAGGGCACGCAGATGGTTTAAAGCATTTTTAACATTGGAGCGCTTGACTGATTTGACAAAAATAAATACTTTTGCAAAAAATTTGAACCATGAACACCGACATTAAAGTTGATGATTTCTTTATTCCGGACAATTACGTAGAAGGATACACAGAAGAGGAAGCACGACTGCTGACTCCGATTATCAACGCCGTGAAGGCATTCGTGAGAAGTACGCACCAATGTGTCTATGTCATCGACTACTACAAGAAGGGCTTTGTCTATGTATCTGAAAACATAATATATCTGTGTGGGCGCTCTGCACTTGAAGTCAAGGAAATGGGCTACGACCTGTATTTCAAGCACGTGCCGGCGAAAGAACTATCCATGCTTGCGGAAATCAACGAGACTGGATTCGCTTTTTTCAACAACGTGCCTCTCCCCGAGAGAATGGGATGCGCCATCAAGTACGACTTTCATATAACGAACGGCAGAAAGACGCATCTGATTCACCACACACTCACCCCTCTTGTGATGTCCTCCAACGGTCATATCTGGCTGGCACTCTGCACAATGACGCAGTCAGCGCGCAACACTCCGGGCAAGATAATGATGCGCATAGAAAAGAATTCGGAATACTACGAATACAATTTTGCAAAGAAGCGTTGGATTAGGATGCACGATGTGAACCTGACTGAAATGGAGAAAGACATCCTGCATCTTTCCACTCAGGGCTATACGATGGCGGATATTGCCGAGAAGCTCTGTAAGTCGCTGGATACGATCAAGGCTTGTAAGAGGGTGCTGTTTGCGAAACTGGAGGTGAAGAACATTGCCGAAGCCATTTCCTATGCCGCCAACTATAATTTGCTGTAGCCTTTGACGCAATATAAGACTACACAAAAGTGTGCATTTCTCCTTTGATTGGCAGAAATACACTTTTGTGTTGAGGGAATAAATGAGATTTTTCGTATCTTTGCGGTCGGAAATCATTTTAAACCGTGTAAATATTTAAGATGAAAAGGATATTTGTCTGTCTTATATTGGCGGTTGTCGCTGTGGTGGGAAAAGCGCAGGAGCAGAAGAAAGATTCTGTATGCAGCCGGAGAGAGTGTAAAGTGTGCGCGTGGTACAGGAATCATGGCTCGTTTTGGGAGAACGGTTTCGAATATCAATCCTACTATTATGACACATTAGCGGTGTCAATCAAGGATTACAAATGCCCACGGGGAGAGAAGTCAGATTCGGTGTTTAATATTCCCGCAAGTGTTATTCATGGAGGTACAACCTATCATGTGGAAAGTATCAGTACGAGGGCTTTTTACGGTCTTTCCTTCGTTCGTTCCGTGGTCATCGGTGACGGCATAGAGATTATCGGCGAAGAGGCGTTTAAGTTTTGTACCAACCTGGAATCCGTATATATTCCGGCATCGGTAGATTGGGTTAGAGGGGGAGTGTTCGGCAGTTGTCCCAACTTGAGAAAAATCGTAGTCAGCGAACAAAATAAAACGTTGGATTCCCGTGAAGGTTGTAACGCCGTAATCGGAACTGAAGATAATATATTGTTGGCTACCTGTCCCGGCACGAAAATACCCTCATCTGTGAAAGCCATCGGTGAAAAAGCATTTTACCGTCAGGGCACTTTCGAGGACATTATAATTCCTGACGGGGTAGAATCCATCGGGTCGGATGCCTTTTCTCATTGTAGTAATTTGAGATACATCTCTCTGCCACAGTCGCTGCGCAGAATAGGGCACAGCGCATTTGAGTACTGCTGTTCGCTTCGCTCATTGCGAATACCAAAGAATGTGGAGTATATCGGTGGTAACAATTTTGCATTTTGCGACAATTTGACCTCCGTCGTTGTAGACCCAGGGAATCCGGTATATGATTCACGTGAGAATTGCAACGCCATCATTCGTACGGCCGATTCAACGCTCATAGGTGGATGTCGTTCTAGCATCATTGTGGACGGTGTGCGTCGAATAGACGATAGTTTTTGTGGAGTGCCCCTCCGTTCGGTTCACATCCCTAAATCAATGACAGACATACATGGGACGGAATTCTACGGATGCGAAATAGATTCTATCACCGTTGATGAGGAGAACAATGTATATAATTCTCCAAAAGGCTCGAATGCCATATTGACGAAAGACGGCAAAACGCTGGTGATGGGTTGTCGCAATACGGAAATTCCAGAAGGAGTGGAAATCATCGGACCAGATGCGTTTAATGGAAGTGTCGGGCGTCCGATACTGCTAATCCCCGAGGGTATAAAAGAGATTTGGCCTTATGCTTTCTGCAACAATGACCTTTTGGAAGAAGTCATTATTCCTCGCTCGGTTGACAGTATTGGCTATTATGTATTCAATTATTGCAATCGTCTGCTCTATGTAAAAAGCCTTGCGCCGTTGGAAAAGATTATGTGTAGCACATTCTCCAACTGCCCCCAACTGCATTCAGTTGATATTGCCGAGGGTACGAAAAAAATTTGCAAAGGTGCTTTTTTTAACTGCCCAAAATTAAAATATGTATCTATTCCGTTATCCACAGAAGTGGAAGAGGGTGCTTTTAAGTATTGTCCTATGGTGGAAATTAAAAGAAAGTGATATGAAAAAGATTATTTTTGCTCTGTTTACAACAGTCCTTGCCACAGCGAGCTATGCGTTGACGAAAAATGATGAGGCCAAGAATGCGGAAAGCGACGAGGAGTACACCTATTTCAAATACGCTCCGAACACGTACTACACCATCGTAAATAAAAGTACGGGAGCAAAGTTGGGCATATCGTTCGACTACAACAATCACGCCAGCGCCTACAAGGATTCTCTGCCGGATGGAGATGCTCCCAACGACATAGAAATCACCGACAAGAATGTGTCCCGCTTCAAGTTCATGCCGGCGGACGACGCTCCCTCCAAGATGTGTTATATCCTCAACGAAAACCATTTCGCATTGCAAGACGGTTCCGAATTCGGACACGGGCTGTGGCTCATCTTCCGCTATCTTGACAAGCGCAATCCCAATCAACAATGGAGGCTTATGGAAAAGGACGGAACGGTCACAATCATTAACTACGCTACAGGTCGTTGTGTTGACTTGGCGGGCGGAGAAACAAAAGAAGGTGCCGCCGTATTCAGCTATGAAATAAACTACGACCCGAAGAGCAATGCTAACCAGAAATGGATAATCAAGGAAGCTGATAAGTGAAAATTGTATGTTTGTGAAAAAGACCTTTTTCGCCCTGATGGCTGTTCTGGTCGTCGTAGCTTGCACGGAGTCGGGAAAGAGGCAGGCACGCAGCGAGGCCGACGTTAAGGAGGATGTGGCGGGGCGCGTGAAGGAGATATACGACATTGTGATACCTTGGTACAACAGTCACGAAGGCGACATCCGAAGCGTGAACGATTTCGACGAAAGGTTTCTCAGCAAGGATTTGCGGATGATGGGAGCGCAGGTGGATGCAATTCTCCGTGAGCTTCATGAAAAGGGCGAGGACGACATTCCTCCCGGCTATGATTACGACCACTGGGTGATGGGGCAGGATTGGGAAAACCTCAGCATAAAGACCGACTCCGTCCATGTGCTTTCGCCTGATACTGCCGAAGCATACATGTGTATCACGAATTGCGGGTATCAGCAGAATTTCGTGCTCGTGATGGCTTGTGACGACAAGAACTGGTTCATTGACGATTTCCGCCAGTATGACGAGCAGACAAAGGGGTTTTCCATCTCCGACAAGAAGAATATACAGGATTATATCGAGGAAAATCGAACACGCTAAAAATAACGCTATGAAAAAGATTAGTTTTGCTCTGATTGCCATTTTCCTTGCCACAGCGAGCTATGCGCTGACGAAAAGCAATGATGAGTTGATGTGTTATGAGCCAACACCCCAATTCCCGGGTGGGGACAAGGCATGTCTGGAATTCATCCGTCAAAACATACGTTATTCCGATGAGATGATAAAGAATGGTATTAAAGGGCGTGTTGTTGTTGGTTTCAAAGTGGAGAAAGACGGCAGTTTGAGCAATCTTCGCATCAAGAAGTCTGCGGATGCGCGCTTGAACGATGAGGCGCTGCGTGTTGTCAGAAGTATGCCGAAATGGAAGCCGGCGCTGGAAGACGGGAAACCGGTAGAAATGGAATATGTTCTTCCTGTCATGTTCAAGCTAAACGACCCCAGTTTTTACGAAAGGGATTCCGTGTATCTTATGCCGGAGGAACGGGCGATGTTCCCCGGCGGAGATGCCGCTTGTCAGGAGTGGTTGCGCGACAACGTCCGTTATCCGGCTGACTGTCAGCGGCAGAAGGTGGAAGGACGTGTGTTGGTGACATTCGTGGTGCGCTATAACGGTATCATCACAGATGCGACAGTGATATCTAATGTTGACTATCGTCTCATGGATGAGGCTTTCCGTGTTGTCGAAATCATGCCGAAATGGATTCCCGCCAAAGATAAAGGTCAGCCCGTCAGTATGCGTTACACGATACCGATTCAGTTCTCGTTGAAGAAGTGATTTTAAATGGAATGACGAAATTGGAAAAGAGTGTTTTTGTCGCAGAATATCAGTACCACTTATGAAAAAGATTATAACTTTAATTTTAATCATATGCTGTGGACTGTCTGTACAATCTAAGAAATACTATCAGTATGACAACACATTTACATTCACAAAAAGCCAGCAGAACGGATATAGATGGTTTGAATTGCTGGTGCCGTGCCCGCAATCGAACGAATATCAGGATGTGTATGTGCTTGAACTGCTTCCAAATGAAAAGAACTGGAAACAACGTGAAATAGAGACTAATCACAATCAATATTTAGACTTCTATATAGACTCTGTCGACTTGAACAATGACAACTTGACGTTTCATACAGGCTATCGATGTATTATGTCACCAAAGTCCGTTGATGTAAATTTTAACTCTTTGAAGAAATCGGACGGTAATTGGAAGCACATGCCGGAATATGATACCTCTTTATTGGAATACAAGGAGAACACAGGACGGAGCGGTGATATCATCGTGCCAGACAACGACACCATACAGGAAATTTCGAACAAACTGTTTAAAGAATGCAGCAACAACAAACTGGCTTACGCAGAGGCATGTTATGAATATGTGGCAGCAAACTATGAATATATGAACCCGTATACCGGTCTTCATCCTGTGTCGGAAATACTGAGAATCGGGGGAGGTGACTGCGGAAGTTTTTCCACAGTCTACATCTCATTGCTGAGAGCCCAGGGAATTCCCGCAAGGCATGTTTTTGCTATTGGTGGTGATATTGACGGACGTAAAAACCATCATGTTTGGGCGGAGTTCTATATTCCGGATTTTGGATGGATTCCCGTGGATGCGACTTACCGGCATAGTAATCCTTGGGAGGATTATTTTGGGAAATTTAGAAATAAATGGCTTGTGGTGCAAAAAGGAGTGGCAATGGAGTATCCGATAACAACAGGCGACATAAAAAAAGTAAATAGCATGCAGACTTACGTCTATTGGTATAGATACAAAAAAGGTCCCTTGAAAATAAAATCAGACCAAAGTGTCGAAACGAGGACAGTGTCAAAAAAATAAAGTAGGCCGATTCCCCTGCGCAGCATCTGCAGTGCACCTATGAAAGAGCAGACCTTTTAAAAAAAATACCGCAAGAAACATGAAAATGGGTCTTAATTCTGAAAATTACATCAAAATATTTGGTCAATCCGAATAAAAGCCGTACCTTTGCAGCACCAGAACCCGCCAAGCCTCTCAACGATGCTCAAATGTGCGGGTCGTTTTTTTTATGATGAACAACAAAGTCCCATTCCAGAAACCATATGCCAACGTGCATGACTTGGTCATGTTGCTACAGTCGCGCGGTCTTTTGATAGCCGATAGTAGTAAAGCTGAGAGATATCTCGAATTTATTGGCTATTACAGATTGTCGGCCTATATGCATCCACTCTTACAGATGCCCAAGGAACAACACCGTTATAAGCCAAATACAACTTTTGATCAAGTGATGATGCTCTATCGTTTTGATAAGAAGTTGCGCCTACTTATCTTCAATGAGATTGAGAAGATAGAGGTGGCCGTACGCAGCATCATTGTCAATACCGGTAGTGATATGATTGGCAATCCATTCTGGATGACGGATGCCGGTAATTTTATTGATGCAGGGAAGTTTCATCACACAATGGGCTTGATAGATGCTGAGTTGCGTCGTTCACGTGAGGATTTCATCGTCCATTTCAAACAGACTTATTCCGATGCATACCCTCCTGCATGGATTTTGGCAGAGGTGCTTCCATTTGGCGTTATCACCAATATATTCAGCAACATCAAGGCCGCTCGCATCAAGAAGAGCATTGCCCGCAAGTTCGGTTTGCAGATAGCTCCTTTCGAGTCGTGGCTTACTATTATTGCTCTGACACGTAATTCCTGCTGCCATCATGCCCGTGTGTGGAACAAGCAGAATACCATCCGTCCGATGCTTCCCAACCGCATGACGGGAAATTGGATTACTTTGCCGACGGACATGCTTCGTATCTACTTTGATCTATGCATTATTAAGTATTTCCTCAACATTATTTCGCCTAACAACGATATGAAGGCAAAGATAAGTGCGCTTCTTGCCAACTATCCAATGATTGACATTGCCGCTATGGGTTTCCCTCGCGGATGGGAGAATGAACCGCTGTGGCAATAGAGACAATGGAAATGGCGAAAAGTTTGGCTGTTTCAATTAAAATGTGCACCTTTGCACTGCAAAAACGGCCGAATGTGCGAGCTAATTTGCAGCAACAAATGCAAAAATCGGTGATTATAAAGATGTAAGATGTCTGAAGTATAAAATTACTGATACGCTAAAAATACCGCCATGCTTGTGACTGATTGAGCCCTTGCATGGCGGTAATGCTTTTTTTCAATAAAGAACACTTTAAGTCGAATTATTTCCTTATCTTTGTCCCCGGATAAACTAATACAATTATGGAAAACGAACTAAAAAACTACAAAGTTGTAATGTGTTCTGAGTTGTTAATCGGGGCACCGGTGGTGGTAAATGTACAGGCACAGGACGATGAGGATGCAATTGACAAAGCTGACATAGAATCTGAGAAAGTTCCCGTTTTGATCTGTATGGATCTCTATAGAGAAGACGGCTCTCGTGTAAAACATTGGGGAGCGATGTAAGAAGTAAGAGGTAAGAGGGTCCTTTGCAAAGCTTCTTTGGCTTGCCAATGAGGCGGAACAACGTGAACGCAATATTAGGGGCGGAGCAAAGCGAACGCAAGTGGGAAGTTAAAAATTAAAAGTGAAAAAATAACCTTAACCTAGACCTTGACGAAAACCAAAACGAAAACCCAAACGAAAAAAAACTCTTCACTTTTCACTCTTCACTTTTAACTTTTTCGTATCTTTGCACCCGAAAAGGTAACAATCGATTCGATAATGGGCGTAAGATTCGACAGCGAGCAGCAGCGGTTCGTGTTCGACTTTGAACACGACGGGACAGGCGATATCGTCAGTCTGACTGGTGACGGCTACCAGGTGGAGGCCTTCGGCAAGTGCTTCTACTACGGCTATGAGTTTGGCGACGAGGTGGACGGCAGCGTCCGCTCGGCATTCATCAAGTATGTCAAATTCACCGAACGCCTGCAGGACGACCCCAATCTGACGCAGTTCATCCAGAAGGCCGTGAACAACCTGAACAGCCGCATCAACCTCTACGACTACGACCTCGTGGTGATGCCGCAGTCGTCGAGCCGAGTCAACAACTACATGCTGCGCTACATCTACCGTTTTGCTCAGCCCACGCTGCGCAAGATGGAGCTGGTGAAGAACCTGCCTGCCAATATCTCTTTCGACATGGATGCCTTCACGGAGGCATATCTCGACGATGTGCTTGAGAACGGTCGTCCTCGATACACGGAGGCCCAGAAGGAGGAGGTGCGCCAACAGATTGCAGGCATGCTCGACCTGATTCACCAGAAGGACTACTTCACCATCGCCAAGGACGTGAAGAAGAGCCGTTTCCGCCCCTATATGACGCAGTTCCTCCGTTTTGCTACAAAGACCGATGAGGAGCTTTGCCAGACGATACGCGAGCAGAATGTGCTGGTCATTGACGACGTGACCACCAGCGGTTCTACGTTAGGTGAGGTGCTGCGCACGCTACGTATCCTGAACGAGGACAACCGTATCACCATCTTCAGCCTCATAGGCCGCCGCGACCTCATGGCCGATGTGACCACTTGAGAAAACCTTTGCAGGTGAAATGCTGAAAGCGGTGCAGAGATTTTTAAGGCGGGTGCTGCTGCTGTTCATCGTGAGCAGCGTGGGAGCGGTGGTGATGTACAGGTGGGTGCCCGTATACGTGACACCGCTGATGATAATACGCGCGTACCAGCAGATGGGGCGGGGGGAGAAGATACGTCTGAAACACCACTGGGTGAGCCTCGACGAGGGGATGTCGCTCTATATGCCCATCGCCGTGATGGCAGCCGAAGACCAGCTCTTCCTCACACATCGCGGGTTCGACTTCAAGCAGATAGGAATGGCTGTGGAGGAGTTAGGCAAAGGAAAGCGGCAGCGCGGAGCAAGCACGATAACGCAGCAGACAGCCAAGAATGTGTTCCTCTGGCCGGCGCGCTCGTGGGTGAGGAAGGGGTTGGAGGTGTATTTCACATGTCTGATAGAAATCCTGTGGGACAAACACCGTATCATGGAGGTGTATCTCAACAGCATAGAGATGGGCGACGGGATATACGGCGCGGAAGCGGTGGCGCAGCAGCACTTCTCGCGACCCGCAACCGACTTGTCCAGAGCGAATTGCGCCCTCATAGCCGCAACGCTGCCCAGCCCCCTGAAGCTGAGCTCGAAGGACCCCTCTGCATACGTCCTGAGGAGGCAGAGCTGGATAATGGGACAGATGCGCTACATAGGTATTTTTCCTAAAAAATAATCATTTTTTGCCAAATAAGGCATTTAAATGAAAATTTTTTTATATCTTTGCCGCGTAAATTGGCATTTTAAGGCATGTTAGAACCTTTTTTTCGTACTCACGAGTACCTTGTGGAGCGTATGAACGCCCCTGTGCGTCGTCAGCTCATGGATGAAATCAACTGGACCGACAGGCTCATCGGCATCATCGGTTTCAGGGGTGTGGGCAAGACGACAATGATGCTCCAGTATGCTAGAGAGAATTTCTCAGTGCGCGAGCGAAGATGTCTCTACATCAACATGGACAATTTCTTCTTCCAGGGCACCGACCTGGTGGATTTTGTCGCAGAGTTTAACAAGAACGGCGGTCACACGCTGCTCATCGACAACGTGCACAAGCAGACGGGATGGAGCCGCATGCTGCGCGAAATCTACGAGCGCTTCCCGAAGATTCATGTCGTGTTTGCTGCATCCAGCGTGATACCGCAGGGACGGGAAAACCCCGATTTGGACGGACTCATGAAGCTGTATGTGATGAGAGGATTCTCCCTGAGAGAGTATCTCAACCTGAAGGTGGGACTCGACCTGAAGCCCTACAGCATACGCGAGGTGCAGAACCGCCACGAGCGCATCGCAGCGGAGATACTGGAGCAGGTGAGGCCCTTGGAGCACATGCGCGGATACCTCCATCACGGATACTATCCCTTCTTCCTGGAGCATGCCAACTTCGCGGAGCGTCTGCATAAGATGATGAACCTGATGATCGAGGTGGACGTGCTGCACCAGAACCAGATAGAGCTGAAGTATCTCGACAGGGTGAAGAAGCTCTTCTACATCCTGGGTACGGGAGACACAGGAGCTCCCAACGTGTCGCAGCTGGCTGTGGACGTGACCACGTCGAGGGCCACGGTGATGAACTACATCAAATATCTGACCGATGCCCACCTCTTCAACCTGGTGTATCGCAAGGACGAGGAGTTTCCCAAGAAGCCGGCACGCACGATGCTCAACAACACGAACCTGATGTATGCCCTGTATTCCGGCAAACCCGACGCACAGCTGCTCAGCGAGACATTCTTCCAGAATGCGCTCTGGGGCCAGTATGAAGTGAAGGCCGGCGACCGCTCGTGCACATTCCTCGTGGACGACGACCAGCGCTTCCGCGTCCTCAATGAGGAGCCGCGACGCAGAGCATCCGAGGTGATATACGTGAGAGGCGACATAGAGACCGGACACGACCAGGAGATACCTCTCTGGCTCTACGGCTTCCTCTACTAAAGCGAAACGGACAATCGACGTAAACAAAAATAATTTTTATTTCACTCAAAAATGGCAAAAGAAAAGAAATTTGTGACTTGGGACGGTAACACCTGTGCCGGACATGTGGCTTACATGTTCTCCGAGGTGGCTGCCATCTATCCCATCACTCCCTCATCGCCAATGGCAGAACATGTGGACGAGTGGGCAGCGCAGGGACGTAAGAATCTCTTCGGCGACACCGTGATGGTGCAGGAGATGCAGAGCGAAGCAGGTGCCGCAGGTGCCGTGCACGGTTCGTTGCAGGCAGGTGCTCTCACCAGCACATTCACAGCCTCTCAGGGCTTGCTGCTGATGATTCCAAATATGTATAAGATCGCAGGTGAACTGCTTCCCAGCGTATTCCATGTAAGTGCCCGTACGGTGGCTACCCACAGCCTCTGTATCTTCGGCGACCACAGCGACGTGATGGCCTGCCGTCAGACAGGTTTCGCAATGCTGGCAGAGGGCAGCGTGCAGGAGGTGATGGACCTCTCCGCTGTGGCTCATCTGGCAGCACTGGAGGCTCGCGTGCCCTTCATCAACTTCTTCGACGGTTTCCGCACCTCTCATGAGTATCAGAAGGTGGAGCTGCTGGAGGACGACGACGTGCGCGACCTGGTGAACCAGAAGGCTCTGAGCGAGTTCCGCGCCCGCGCACTCTCTCCCGAGAATCCCCAGGCAAAGGGTATGGCAGAGAATCCCGAGACATTCTTCCCCCACCGCGAGAGCTGCAACCGCTACTACGACGCAGTGCCCGCCATCGTGGAAAAATACATGAAGGCTATCTCCGAGCGCACAGGCCGTGAGTACAAGCTCTTCTCATACTACGGCGCAGAGGATGCCGAGGAGGTTATCATCCTGATGGGTTCTGCTTCAGAGGCTGCCCGCGAGGCTATCGACTACGCTGCAAAGCAGGGCAAGAAGTACGGTCTGGTTTCCGTACACCTGTATCGCCCCTTCAGTGTGAAGCACCTCATGGAGGTGATGCCCAAGAGCTGCAAGCGCATCGCTGTGCTCGACCGCACCAAGGAGCCCGGCAGCAACGGCGAACCTCTGTTGCTCGACGTTAAGGACGCATTCTACGGCAAGGCCAATGCGCCTCTCATCGTAGGCGGCCGCTACGGTCTGGGTTCTGCCGACGTGACTCCCACCATGATTCTCGGCGTGTACGAGAACCTCGAGTTGCCGCAGCCTAAGGACCGCTTCACCGTTGGTGTCGTGGACGACCTCACCATGACCTCTCTCCCTGCCAAGGAGGAGATGGCTCTGGGCGGCGAGGGCATCTTCGAGGCCAAGTTCTTCGGTCTGGGTGCCGACGGTACCGTGGGTGCCAACAAGAACAGCGTGAAGATTATCGGTGACAACACCGACAAATACTGTCAGGCATACTTCAGCTACGACTCCAAGAAGTCGGGCGGTTTCACCTGCTCGCACCTGCGTTTCGGTGACACACCTATCCGTTCGACATATCAGATCAAGACTCCCAACTTCGTGGCTTGTCACGTGCAGGCGTACCTGCGCATGTACGACGTTATAAGAGGTTTGCGCGAGGGCGGTCAGTTCCTGCTGAACACCATCTTCGAGGGCGAGGAGCTCGTGAACTTCATCCCCAACAGCATCAAGAAGTACTTCGCAGAGAAGAACATCACGGTGTACTACATCAACGCTACGAAGATTGCACAGGAAATCGGTCTGGGCAACCGCACCAACACCATCCTGCAGTCGGCATTCTTCCGCATCACCGAGGTGATTCCCGTGGAGCTCGCTGTGGAGCAGATGAAGAAGGCCATCGTGAAGTCGTACGGCAAGAAGGGCGAGGACGTTGTGAACATGAACTTCGCAGCTGTGGACCGCGGCGGTGAGTACAAGCAGCTCGCTGTGGATCCCGCTTGGAAGAACCTCCCCGAGGACGAGGCTGTGGTGCGCGACGAACCCGCTTACATCACCAACCTCGTGCGCGTCATCAACGCACAGAACGGTGCCGACCTCCCCGTGAGCGCCTACAAGGGTCTCGAGGACGGTGCTTGGCAGCAGGGCACAGCCGCTTACGAGAAGCGCGGCGTGGCTGCCTTCGTGCCCGAGTGGACACCCGACAACTGTATCCAGTGTAACAAGTGCGCATTCGTATGTCCTCACGCTTGTATCCGTCCCATCGTGCTCAACGAGGAGGAGAAGGCAGGCTTCGAGGGCGCTACCATCGAGATGAAGGCTCCCGCAGCCATGAAGGGTATGTTCTTCCATATGGCCATCAGCCAGAAGGACTGTCTGGGTTGCGGCAACTGCGCCGACGTCTGCCCCGGCAATCCGAAGCTGGGCAAGGCCCTCACGATGAAGGCTTACGACGACTCCAGCGAGAAGGCCGACAAGATGGCTGCCCTGTGGAAGTACTGCATGGAGAAGGTAAGCTCCAAGCAGGACCTCGTGGACATCACGCAGAGCCCCAAGAACAGCCAGTTCGCACAGCCTCTCTTCGAGTTCAGCGGTGCCTGCTCGGGTTGCGGTGAGACTCCTTACGTGAAGCTCATCAGCCAGCTCTTCGGCGACCGCGAGATGGTGGCCAACGCTACGGGTTGCTCTTCTATCTACTCCGGTTCTATTCCTTCGACACCTTACACCAAGAACGCAAAGGGTCAGGGTCCCGCATGGTCCAACAGCCTCTTCGAGGACTTCTGCGAATACGGCATGGGTATGGTGCTCGCCAATAAGAAGATGAAGCAGCGCATCCAGATGCTGCTTGAGCAGGAGATTGCTGACGAGAAGGTGCCTGCTGAGTTCAAGGCTGCCGCACAGCAGTGGATTGAGCAGCAGAACGATGCTCAGGGCAGCAAGGCTGCCGCAGCCGCTCTGAAGCCCCTCATCGCAGAGGGTGCCAAGGCCGGTTGCCCCGTGTGCGCTCAGCTCAAGGAGCTCGACCACTATCTGGTGAAGCGCTCTCAGTGGCTTATCGGCGGTGACGGTGCCTCTTATGATATTGGTTACGGCGGTCTCGACCACGTAATCGGCAGCGGTGAGGACCTCAACGTGTTCGTCATCGATACTGAGGTGTACTCCAACACCGGCGGCCAAGCATCAAAGGCTACTCCTATCGGTGCTATCGCACAGTTTGCAGCCAACGGCAAGCGCGTGGGCAAGAAGGACCTCGGTCTGATGCAGGCTACATACGGCAACGTATATGTTGCTCAGGTGGCAATGGGTGCTGACCAGAGCCAGTGTCTGAAGGCTTTCAAGGAGGCTGAGGCTTGGCACGGTCCCTCTCTCATCATCGCTTACGCTCCCTGTATCAACCACGGTCTGAAGGCCAAGGGCGGTATGGGTAAGAGCCAGGCTGAGGAGGCCAAAGCTGTAGAGTGCGGCTACTGGCATCTGTGGCGCTACAATCCCGCTCTGGCAGAAGAGGGCAAGAACCCCTTCACGCTCGACTCCAAGGAGCCCCAGTGGGATAAGTTCCAGGACTTCCTCGAGGGCGAGGTTCGCTTCCTCTCTCTGAAGAAGGCTGCTCCCCAGGAGGCTCAGGAACTCTACGACGGCTGTAAGGCTGCCGCCCAGCGCCGTTACCAGAGCTACATCCGCAAGACTCAGGAGGACTGGAGCAAGTAAACCAAGCTCCTGTCATCGGACAATACGACTGCGGCTGCCCACAATGGCAGCCGCAGTTTTTATGATTTCACCGAAGGTAAGAGGCTATCGTTTGATAAATGTGAGCGCAAACGAAGAAGCTGCCATGACACCGCCGACTAAGCACACACCAGGCCATCCGTAGGTGTGCCAACCCCATCCGGAGAGGAAGGTGCCGAGACAGCCGCCGATAAAGAAGAAGGTCATGAAGATGGTGTTGATGCGGTTGCTGGCTTCCGGCATCTCGGCAATGCTTGCACTTTGGTTGCCCACCTGCATGAATTGCAAGCCGATGTCGAGCACGATGATGGTGACGGCCAGTCCGATATAGCTGTAGCCGCATAGCCAGCCGATACCCCAGGAACACATTTGCAGGCTGGTGCCGATGAAGCAGAAGCGGCGCAGTCCGAGTCGCGGCAGGAAATGTCCGACACCGCTTGCCACGAGAGCGCCGGCCGCTCCGCAAAGTCCCATTGTACCGGCAATGTCGGTACCGGCATAGAAAGGAGCTTTTGCCATGTGAAACGCCAGGCACGACCACACCGCAAGCATCGAACCCATCGATAAAGCGGCTCGAAGGGAATTTAGGCGTATGCGTGGATGATTGTTGAAAATCTGCAGGAGGGAACGCATCAGTGCCAGGTAGCTGCCTTCGAAGTTGCGTCGCATCTCCGGGAGAAAGATGAGAATCGTCACGATGCTGACAATCATCACGGCGGCTATGGCAGTATAGACATAGCGCCATCCCCACATCTCGGCGGCTATGCCGCTCACCACACGCGACATCAGAATGCCCGTCAACAGACCGGACAGCACAAATCCGATATTGCGGGCCTTGTGTTCCGGTCGGGAATACTGCCCGGCGATAGGGATGAACAGTTGTGCCACAACAGAACACGCACCCAGGAGCAGCGAGGCGGCCCATACTGCGTGGATACTGTCTGCGGAGGCAATAAAAAGTGCGGCCACGGCAGAGGTGCTCAGACAGGCGGTCACAAGATATCTGTGGTTGTACAGGTCGCCCATGGGGGCGATGAACAGCAGACCGAGTATGTAGCCCATCTGTGTCGCTACGGTGATAGTGTTGGCTTCGAGAACGCTGCAGTTCAAATCATGCCGCATAATATCAAGCAGCGGCTGATTGTAGTACAGATTGGCAACAGCGAGGCCAGACATGACTGCCATTATTAGGAGAATGCCGCCAGGTATACCTTGATTGTCTTGAAGTCGCATAATATCTATTGTAATGTTGTACCGCCATAGAAGACAGCTCTGCCTCCGGGGCGTTGTTTTAAACAGGAAATATTAAGAAACAGGGCGGTTTCATCGTAGATGTTGAGTGCTCCGAGTGTGCCGGTGAAGTAGAGTCGGGGGTAGCCTTCGTGCAGACGGATAAACTCACGGGCCAAGGAGGACGGTACCCCGGAGACCTCTTCCTGAGGAATTTGCAGGAGATCTGTGACGAGCTGTCCCATATCGGGTGTGTAGATAATGTGGTGGGTGCCGGAAGGGGAAATGGTTTCGGCACGTTTTACACCACCTCTTAGCAGCATTCTCGAGGAGTGTCCCATCCATCGACCCGAAGTGCGTGTGTAGATGATATAGACCATTTCATCGGGATAAAGTTCCCTCATTTTAAGGAGAAGCGCCCCCTCGTTTCCGTCTTCGGCCCATTGACCTTCAAGAGCCTGGGAGAGAAAGAGCGAACGTGCACGTCCTCGGTCTATCTGATTGCGGAATTTGCGATAGATACGCCGAAAATCATCGCCACGGGGCACAGAGCGCTGCAGTTTGTGTTCCAAATGGCAGAGTGACAGACGACGGTGGGAGAGTTGTTCAGCTTCCTTCTGTATCAGTTCCCATCCCCTGCAGGCAATCTCTGGTGAGATGATAAGCGTAGGGCAGGACTGTGTCGGGGAGAAGGGATGAAAGAGGAAGCCGCTAGGCAGTGCGTCGTGATGAGAGAAATGTATCGGTGAAGAAAGAGGTTTGGCGTCACCGCTTACGAGTCGCGGGGAAGGGTCGTCGGGATAAAAGAAGAGGGCAAACTCGTGTCCGCTCTCCACTAACTGCTGTACGGTGGCCTTTTGTTCTGAAAATGTGGCTTCCTGAGATGTCATAATCCCGATTTTTCAGCGCAAATATATATAAAAATGATTAAAAAGAGGAATTTTGTGCGCGCGAAAGAATGCAAAACGTGGAAAAAGGTTGTACCTTTGCACGAAATTTGTGTAACAAGTAATTAAAATACATCCAATATGAGTGACAGATTGTTCATTTTTGACACCACACTCCGTGATGGCGAACAGGTCCCCGGTTGCCAGCTGAACACCGTAGAAAAGATTCAGGTGGCCCGTCAGCTGGAAGCCCTTGGTGTGGATGTTATTGAAGCAGGTTTTCCTGTGTCGAGTCCCGGCGACTTCAACAGCGTGGTGGAAATCTCCAAGGCTGTGACATGGCCCACTATTTGCGCCCTTACACGTGCTGTGGAGAAAGATATCGATGTGGCGGCCGAGGCGCTGAAACATGCAAAACGAGGCCGTATCCATACGGGTATCGGTACGTCTGAAAGCCACATCCGATACAAGTTCAACTCGACACCTGAGGAAATCATCGAGAGAGCTGCGGCTGCGGTAAGGTATGCCAAGAAGTATGTGGAGGACGTTGAGTTCTATGCCGAGGATGCAGGCCGTACGGACAATGAGTATCTGGCTCGTGTCATCGAGGCTGTGACGAAGGCTGGTGCTACGGTGTGCAACATCCCCGATACAACGGGTTTTCGCACTCCCTACGAATACGGAGAAAAGATAAAGTACCTCTACGAGCATGTCGACGCTTTCGCAGCAGGGAAGAGTATCCTCTCCACCCACTGCCACAACGACCTGGGTATGGCAACGGCCAACACGGTGAGCGGTGTGCTCAACGGAGCCCGTCAGGCAGAGGTGACCATCAACGGTATCGGCGAGCGTGCCGGTAACACTTCTCTTGAAGAGGTGGCAATGATATTCAAGTTGCATTCCGATTTGGGTATTTCCACAAATATCACAACGGAGAAGATATACCCCACCAGCCGTATGGTGTCCAGCCTCATGAATATGCCCGTGCAGCCCAACAAGGCTATCGTGGGACGTAATGCTTTCGCGCATTCCAGCGGAATCCATCAGGACGGTGTGTTGAAGAATGCATCCACTTACGAAATCATGGACCCCAAGAGCGTAGGTATCGATGATAATGCCATCGTGCTTACAGCGCGTTCCGGTCGTGCAGCTCTCAAGCACCGTCTTTCGGTTAACGGTATCGATATCGACGGCGAGAAGTTGGATAAAGTTTATCAGGACTTCCTTGCTCTTGCAGACAAGAAGAAGGATATCACGGACGACGATATCCTGATGCTGGCGGGCGCAGAGCGTAGTGCGACACACAATGTGAAGCTCGACTATCTGCAGGTGACAACCGGCAAGGGAGTGCGTAGTGTGGCATCTATTGGTCTGGATATCGCCGGTGAGAAATTTGAAGCCGCAGCTTCAGGCAACGGTCCTGTGGATGCTGCCATCAAGGCTCTCAAGTGCATCATCAAGCGCACTATGACACTGAAGGAGTTCACCATTCAGGCAATCTCCAAGGGTAGTGACGACGTGGGTAAGGTGCATATGCAGGTGGAGTACGACGGCCACTTGTATTACGGCTTCGGCGCTAATACAGATATCGTAACCGCCTCCGTAGAGGCTTACATCGATTGTATCAATAAATTCAAGAAATGAAGACACTTTTCGATAAGATTTGGGATGCCCACGTCGTTCAGAACGTGGAGGACGGTCCCACCCAACTGTACATTGATCGTCTGTATGCTCACGAGGTGACATCTCCTCAGGCATTCGACACATTGCGCGATAAGGGCATCAAGCCTTTCCGTCCTGAGCGTATCGTAGCAATGCCCGACCACAACACACCTTCCGACCAGCAGGAGCGCATTGACGATCCCGTAGGTCGCAAGCAGGTAGAGACACTTCAGAAAAACTGTGAGGAATTTGGTATCCGTCATTTTGCGATGGGTACCAAGGACAACGGTATCATCCATGTGGTAGGTCCCGAGAAGGGCCTCTCGCTGCCCGGTATGACCATTGTGTGCGGCGACTCCCACACCTCCACTCACGGTGCTGTGGGCGCTATCGCTATGGGCATCGGCACAAGTGAGGTGGCTCAGGTGCTCGCCTCCCAATGCATCCTGCAGCAGAAGCCCAAGACGATGCGTATCAATATTGAAGGCACTCTACCGAAGGGTACCACTGCTAAGGATGTGGCTCTGTATATCATGGCCCGCATGACAACATCCGGAGCAACGGGTTATGCTGTGGAATACGCAGGCAGCACCATCCGTTCGATGTCGATGGAGGGACGTCTGACATTGTCGAACCTCTCTATTGAGATGGGTTCACGTGCCGGTATCATTGCTCCCGACGAGACGACATTCGCTTATCTGAAGGGTCGTGAGTACGCTCCCAAGGGTGAAGCCTGGGACAAGGCTGTGGAGGAATGGAAGAAGCTTTATTCCGACGAGGGTGCTGTGTTCGATAAGGAAGTGACGTATCGTGCGGAGGATATCGCTCCCCGTATCACATACGGAACGAATCCCGGTGCGGGTATAGCAGTGGATGAGTGCATTCCCGAGTTGAAGGATATTCCGGAGGCTGAACAGGCTCAGTTCCTCTCAATGCTGGATTATATGCAGTTTAAGCCCGGCGAGAAACTCGAAGGTCATCCTGTGGATTACGTGTTCCTCGGTGCTTGCACCAACGGTCGTATAGAGGACTTCCGCGCCTTTGCTTCGGTGGTCAAGGGTAAGAAGAAAGCCGATAGCGTTGTTGCGTGGCTTGTGCCCGGTTCGTGGCTTGTGCGCCAGCAGATTATTGACGAAGGTATAGACAAGATATTGGAAGAGGCCGGTTTTGAACTGCGTCTCCCGTCATGTTCCTCATGTCTGGCAATGAATCCCGACAAGGTGCCTGCCGGCAAGCTTTCCATATCCACTTCAAACCGTAACTTCGTGGGTCGTCAGGGTCCCGGTGCCCGTACGGTTCTGGCATCGCCACTCACCGTAGCCGCCAGCGCTATCACAGGTAAGATTACTGATCCCCGTAAACTCTAAGCACTATGGCCAAACAGAAATTCAATATCATAGAGTCCACGTGCATTCCCGTGGAGATAGACAACTGTAACACCGACCTCATCATCCCGGCCCGTTACCTTGCTTCCACAACGCGTGACCCGAAGTTCTTCGGCGATGCTTTCATGCATGATCTGCGTTACGACAGCGAGGGAAATCCCGTGAAGAATTTCGTGATGAATCTGCCCCAATACTCAGAGGCTCCCCGTGAAGGTGTACACGAGATTATCATCGGTGGTCAGAACTGGGGCAGCGGTTCCAGCCGTGAGCACGCAGCATGGGCTATCAGCGGATATGGAGTGAGAGTGGTAATCTCAAGTTCTTTTGCCGATATCCATCGCAATAACCTTTTGAACTGCTTCGTGCTTCCCGTAGTGGTAAGCCGCGAGTTCCAGCAGGAGCTTTTTGCTACGGTGAAGGCCGACCCAAGTGCTAAGGTGCGCGTGGATGTGCCCAATCAGACGGTGACAAATCTTTCTACGGGACATTCAGAGACATTCCCCATAAATTCATACAAGAAGTATTGTCTGGAAAATGCTTTCGACGATATTGACTTCTTGCTTAGTAATACAGATAAAATAGAAGCTTTTGAGAAGCATTGAAATATTAGATACGACACTGCGCGACGGTGAACAGACTTCCGGTGTGGCATTCTCTGCCCCGGAGAAGTTGTCCATAGCGCGCAAGTTGCTCGAAGAGGTCAAGGTGGATCGTATCGAAGTGGCGTCGGCACGTGTGTCCGACGGTGAGCTCGAGTGCGTGAAGGCTGTGTGCCAGTGGGCTGCTGAGGCAGATATGCTGCAGCGTGTTGAAGTGCTTGGTTTCTGCGATGACGGTAAATCCATCCAGTGGATAAAGGACGCTGGTGCCCGTGTGCTTAACTTATTGTGCAAAGGGAGTGAAAAACACTGTCGTGGGCAGCTCTCCAAAACACCGGAAGAGCACTTTGCCGACATAAAACGCAATGTGGCTATGGCTGTTGAGGCCGGACTTGAGGTAAATGTATATCTTGAGGACTGGTCTAACGGAATGAAAGATTCGCCAGACTACGTGCTTAAGATGGTTGATGTGCTTCAGCATACTCCGATACGTCGTTTTATGCTCCCCGATACGCTCGGCGTGTTGTCTCCGAGAGAAACAAGGCAATTTGTGCGCCAGATGGTGGAGCGTTATCCCGATGTGCATTTCGACTTCCATGCTCACAATGATTACGATCTGGCTGTGGCAAACGTGCTTAATGCGGTGGAAGAAGGCTGTTCTGGTATACATTGCACAGTCAACGGATTAGGTGAACGTGCAGGAAACGCCTCTCTGGCTTCTGTGGTCGCAGTGCTCAATGATATGGCCTCTGTGGAGGTTCATGTTGAGGAAAAAAGTATTGTGTCAGCTTCACGTATGGTGGAAAGCTACAGCGGTATGGCTCTTGCAGCCAACCAACCGATTGTCGGCGAAAATGTATTTACGCAGACGGCAGGTGTTCATGCCGACGGTGACAAAAAAGCCGGTCTCTATGTGAACCGCCTTCTGCCGGAACGTTTCGGGCGCTCCAGAGAATATGCTTTGGGCAAGATGTCGGGTAAGGCAAATATTGAGCAAAATCTGCGCCTCTTGGGCATAAATCTCTCTGAGGAGGATATGCGCAAGGTGACACACAGGATTAACGAACTGGGTGACAAGAAGGAGAAAGTCACTATCGACGACCTTCCGTTCATCATTTCGGATGTCCTCCATCATACATCCGCGAACGAGCGCATCAAACTTGTTTCATACATGGTCTCTACGGCATACGGCCTTCATCCGCAGGCTGTTGTGAAACTGGAAGTTGATGGTAAACAATATGAGGAGTCGGCAACGGGGGACGGTCAGTATGATGCTTTCGTGCGTGCTGTACGTCATATTTATCGTAATGCTCTCGGGCGGACCTTCCCATGGCTCTCCAATTATCAGGTTACCATACCGCCAGGCGGTCGCACAGATGCTCTCGTGCAGACAGCAATATCATGGCAGTATGAGGGTAAGACGTATCGCACAAGGGGCTTGGATGCAGACCAGACCGAGGCTGCAATAAAGGCAACAATTAAGATGCTTAATCTCTTAGAAGAATAATATAAATAAGAAAAATATGAAACTCAAAATCGCTGTTTTGGCCGGTGACGGTATCGGACCGGAGATTATGGAACAAGGTGTGGCTGTGCTCAGTGCTGTAGCAGAGAAGTTCGGCCATGAGGTAACATACAAAGAGGCACTCTGCGGTGCTCACGCCATTGATGAGGTGGGTGATCCTTTCCCCGAGGAGACCTTCCGCACGTGTGAGGAAGCAGATGCTGTTCTCTTCGCTTCTGTGGGTGATCCTAAGTTTGATAACAACCCCACGGCAAAGGTGCGCCCGGAACAAGGACTCCTTGCTATGCGCAAGAAGTTGGGTCTGTATGCCAACATACGCCCGGTGGAGACTTTCGAATGCCTGATTCATAAATCGCCTCTCAAGGATTCTCTGGTGCGTGGTGCAGATTTTATATGCATCCGTGAGTTGACTGGCGGTATGTATTTCGGTCAGAAGAAAGAACCCTCTGTCAATGCCGATGGTGTGGAAGATGCTTATGACACCAATTACTATTCGCGTCCTGAGGTGGAGCGTATTCTTAAGGTTGGCTATCAGTATGCTCGTCAGCGCCGTAAGCATCTTACGGTGGTGGACAAGGCAAACGTTCTTGCTTCCAGCCGTCTGTGGCGTAAGATAGCTCAGGAGATGGCTCCTCAGTATCCTGATGTGAAGACCGACTTTATGTATGTCGATAATGCGGCAATGCGCATGATTCAGGAACCAACTTTCTTTGATGTAATGGTGACAGAGAATACATTCGGTGATATACTTACCGACGAGGGTTCTGTGATTACCGGTTCTATGGGTCTTCTGCCAAGTGCTTCTACGGGTAGTTCCACTCCTGTCTTCGAACCCATTCATGGTTCTTGGCCTCAGGGTAAGGGTCTCAATATCGCCAACCCCTTGGCACAGATTCTTTCTGTGGCTATGCTTTTCGAGTACTTTGACCTCAAGGAAGAGGGCCGTCTCGTGCGCGAAGCAGTGAATGCTTCTCTCGATGCAAATGTTCGCACTCCGGAAATTCAGGTTGAGGGTGCTCCCAAGTATGGTACGAAGGAAGTGGGCGCGTGGATTGTTGATTACATTAACAAGAAGTGATTCTCCAAATCCTGATAACAATACTTATGTGGGCGGCCGTCGTGTCGCCCACATTTGCCATGTCGCCGGTGGATTCTATTGCCGTCAGCGACACATCCGATATTGCTGCCGTAAGGGTAAATGCGGCGGATTCTGCGCAGGTGCTGATTGCTATGTGCACAAAGATGCTGCGTGAGTCCCCTCACAATGTTCCCGTACGCTTGCGGCGTGCAGCTCTTTACCAGTGGATGGGTGCGGACGAGAAGGCGCTTTCCGACTACAATCTCATCCTTGAGGACCAGCCCTCTTGTGAGGATGCCCTCCTTTTCCGTGCTGATATTTTTCGTCGCCAACGCTCTTTCCGTCTGGCGCGTGCTGATTACGAACGTCTTATACAGATTCGTCCAAATAATTTGAAGGCCTGTCTGGGACTGGCTATTACCAACGATGAGAGCGGACGTCCCCGTGAGGCAATGGATCAGATGAATGTAATAGTGGAGGCGTGGCCCGAGGAAGCCTTGCCGTATCTTGTGCGTGGCGAAATGTTTATGCGCCGCGGAATATATCCGCAGGCACTGATGGATTTTGATGAGAGTATTCGCTTGGATCCGACAAATCCGGATGCCTATCTTTCGCGAGGCATATACTATAAGCATCGCCGCAAGTCGTCTCTGGCGCGTGAAGATTTCCGTCGTGCCGTAGAGTTGGGTGCTGATGCCAATTACGTTTACAGTTTGCTCCGTGATCTTCGCTGATGGCTCCTGCTATGATTTTATTGGGCATCTGGGTGTCACGTCGCAAGTGTTCGCGCAGATGGTGGAGCAACGGCTCTCGTCATGCGGGTTATCTGAGGAAGCGCTGGAACAGGTCTTCGCACTCACGCTCGGGCATCGCGACACGTCTTCGCCATTGATGCAGCTTTTTCGCGCCGGCGGTGTCAGCCATGTGATGGCGCTCTCTGGTTTGCATCTCGGGATTTTCTGTGCTACTTTTTCTCCTTTCATCGCATTGGTGCGGAGGAAAATGGGACCGGTGACGGTAAGAATTGCTGTGGTGTTTTTAGTTCTGTTGGCTGTGTGGTTTTACGTATGTGTCGCACGCTGGCCGATGTCTATGGTACGTGCAGCTACGATGCTATCCATCTCTTTGCTCTTTGCGCTGACACCATACCGTTTGAGGCTTTTGTATGTATGGTTTCTCTCAGTAATGCTGATTCTTATCATCACACCGCGAAATGCAACAGATATAGGTTTTCAGCTTTCTGCGGTGGCGATGCTGGCAATTGCGCTGTGCTGTGATAGGGAAGAAGAGAAAGACTCAGAATCGCTTCTGCAAGATCCCACGTCTTTACAGAGAAACCGACCTTCGCGGAATGAAGAGAAAAGCGTATGGAAACGGCTAAAAGATATCGTGGTGGAGTG
Source organism: Bacteroidaceae bacterium (assembly GCA_016292045.1). Classification (GTDB taxonomy): domain Bacteria; phylum Bacteroidota; class Bacteroidia; order Bacteroidales; family Bacteroidaceae; genus Physcousia. The sequence continues at coordinate 41,331 of JAEEZX010000030.1, forward strand.
GGTAAAGATTAGTTTCTGGTGTCAGATGTTCACAGCTCCTCTTGTGGCGCACTATTTCGGCACTTTCGTGCCGCATGCCTTAGTGACATCCGTAGTAGTGACGGCATATACGAGTGCTGTCGTGTACTTGTGCTTTATTCTTATCGCTTCACTCTTTCTTCTCCCGGAATTCATATCCGATTTTCTGGCACAAAGCATCAACGGTTTGCTGTGGATACAGACAGAAGCACTCCGCGCATTCACAGCGTTTGCGGGAGCAGGACTGGAGGGGGTAAAATGGTCTTGGTTTGCAGTCGCGTTGTGGTACGCCTGCGTTACCTTGTTTATAATGCAGCGAGGTCGGCTGCGGCTTTGAGGGGGTCTGCCTGACCGAATACGGCACTGCCGGCAACAAGGACATCTGCGCCGGCTTCACGGAGACGACGGCCGGTGTCCAGGTTGACTCCACCGTCAATTTCAATAAGAGCCTTCGAACCGGTACGCTCTATCATGGCACGCAACGCCTTCACCTTGTCTATTGTATGTTCGATGAATCGCTGACCTCCGAAACCGGGATTGACGCTCATGAGAAGCACCATATCGACATCTCTGATGATATCTTCAAGAACGGATACCGGCGTCGAGGGGTTGAGAGTAACACCTGCGTGCATACCTGCTTCGTGAATCTGACCAATTACGCGGTGGAGATGGGGGCATGCTTCGTAGTGCACATTCATCATATACGCTCCCAGAGCTTTGACTTCCGGTATGAATTTTTCCGGCTGGACAATCATGAGGTGAACATCGAGGGGCTTTTCGCATAATTTGGCAACGGCGCGCAGCACAGGAAAGCCAAAAGAGATATTGGGAACAAAAACTCCGTCCATAACGTCAAGGTGGAGCCAGGAGGCTGCACTTTGATTGAACCATGACATTTCCTTTTCAAGGTTACGGAAATCAGCAGCAAGTAGAGATGGTGCAAGCATAGTTGATATTGATTTTCTGCCACAAAAATATCAAAAAAACATGAAATAAGCAAAAAAAACGAGAAAAAACGAAAAAAGTTTAGTATAAGCGGTCGTTGAAAGTGAAAATAGTCGTACCTTTGCACGCCGATTATTATCAAAAGGGTGAAAAATCTTAGTAGTAAACAAACAAAAAACAAAGAATGGACACTTTAAGTTACAAGACCATCTCTGTCAACAAGCAAACGGCCAAGAAGGAGTGGGTTGTGGTAGATGCCACAGACCAGGTACTGGGTCGTATGGCAAGTAAGGTGGCAAAACTCCTTAGAGGTAAGTACAAGCCTGAGTTCACACCTCATGTGGACTGTGGCGACAATGTGATTATCATCAACGCCGACAAGATTCAGATCAGTGGTAAGAAGATGACTGACCGCGTGTATCTGCGCTACACGGGTTATCCCGGTGGTCAGCGTCCTGAGACTCCCGCTAGCATCCTGGCTAAGAAGGGTGGTGCCGACAAGCTCATCCGTCGCGTGGTGAAGGGTATGTTGCCAAAGAACAAGCTGGCAGACCGTCTCATCAACAACCTTTATATCTATGAGGGTGGTGAGCATCAGCAGCAGGCACAGCAGCCTAAGGCAATTGATATTAACCTCTACAAATAATAAGAAGAGAGATGGAAACAGTAAATGCATTGGGACGCCGCAAGAGTGCCGTTGCACGTGTATACGTGAACGAGGGTAGCGGTAAGATTACCATCAATAAGAGAGATCTTACAGAATACTTCCCCAGCCCTATTCTGCAGTTCGTTGTTAAGCAGCCTCTGGTTGCTGTTGACGCAGTGGAGAAGTATGATATCAAGGTAACATTGTGTGGTGGTGGATACACAGGACAGAGTCAGGCTTTGCGTTTGGCCATTGCCCGTGCGCTGGTGAAGATCAACGCTGAGGACAAGGCAGCTTTGCGCGCTGAGGGCTTCATGACACGTGACAGCCGTGAGGTAGAGCGTAAGAAGCCGGGTCGTCCAAAGGCACGCCGCAGATTCCAGTTCAGTAAGCGTTAATGCCCAAAGGACGGAATGTTTAGTATCTAAACTCGCGAGACTCCTAAAAATCGGGGGACTACTCGGGGGTTGATTCTAAAGAAAATGTTCTTCCGGAAGAAGGACAGGAATTAAAAGGAAAGTAAACAAAAAATAAAGACACAATTATGTCAAGAGTAAATTTTGAAACCCTTTTGGAGGCAGGCTGTCACTTCGGCCACCTCAAGAGAAAGTGGAATCCCGCTATGGCTCCCTATATCTTCAAGGAGCTGAATGGCATCCACATTATCGACCTTCACAAGACGGCTGTTATGGCCGATACCGCTGCCGAGGCACTGAAGCAGATTGCCAAGAGCGGTAAGAAGGTTCTGTTTGTTGCTACTAAGAAGCAGGCTAAGAGCGTTGTAGCCGAGAAGGCTACCAGCGTGGGCATGCCTTACGTTATCGAGCGTTGGCCCGGTGGCATGCTGACCAACTTCCCCACAATCCGCAAGGCTGTGAAGAAGATGGCAAATATCGACAGACTGATGGCTGACGGTACTTACAGCAATCTCTCCAAGCGTGAGATTCTGCAGGTGAGCCGCCAGAGAGCTAAGTTGGAGAAGAACCTCGGTTCTATTGCAGACCTGAACCGTCTGCCGAGCGCTCTCTTCGTTGTTGACGTTCTCAAGGAGCAGATTGCAGTGAAGGAGGCAAACCGTCTGGGTATTCCCGTATTCGGTATTGTTGACACCAACTCAAATCCCGATAACGTTGATTTCGTAATTCCTGCAAACGACGATGCCAGCAAGAGCATCGAGGTGATTCTCGACGCATGCTGTCAGGCTATCCAGGAAGGTCTGGAAGAGCGTAAGGCTGAGAAGGTTGACGAGAAGCCCGCAAAGGAAGACAAGAAGAAGGCTGCTGAGGAGGCTGTAGAAGAGGCTCCCGCTGCTGAACCCGAAAAGAAGGAGGAAGAAGCATGAATTTCACGATGACTGAAATCAAGAAGCTCCGCGAGATGACCGGAGCTGGCTTGGCTGACTGTAAGAAGGCTCTTACTGAGAGCGATACTATGGACGATGCTGTAGCATACCTCCGCAAGAAGGGTGCTGCCGTGGCTGCAAAGCGTAGCGATCGTGAGGCTGCTGAAGGTTGTGTACTCGTGAAGAGCGAGAATGGTTTTGCTGCCATCATTGCTCTCAAGTGCGAGACCGACTTCGTTGCCAACAATGCCGATTTCGTAGCTCTGACTCAGGATATCCTGAATGCTGCTGTTGCTGCAAAGTGCAAGACTCTGGACGAGGTGAAGGCTCTGCCCATGGGCGAGGGCACCGTTCAGGACGCTGTCACCGCACGCAGTGGTATCACTGGCGAGAAGATGGAGCTGGACGGATACAGCTGCATCGAGAGCGACTACGTGGCTACCTACAACCACATGAATCGCAACGGCCTCTGCGCCATGGTTGCTTTCAACAAGCAGGTTGCCGACGCTGACTGCGGCAAGAACGTGGCTATGCAGATTGCATCTTCTTCTCCCGTTGCCATCGACGAGAGCGGCGTGAGTGAGGAGGTGAAGCAGAACGAGTACAACGTAGCTGTTGAGAAGACCAAGGAAGAGCAGGTGAAGAAGGCTGTTGAGGTGGCTTTGAAGAAGGCCGGTATCAACCCCGCACACGTTGATTCCGAGGATCACATGGAGTCCAACATGGCAAAGGGTTGGATCACTGCTGAGGACGTTGCCAAGGCAAAGGAAATCATTGCTACGGTAAGTGCCGAGAAGGCAGCCAATCTGCCCGCCGCTATGGTAGAGAATATCGCCAAGGGTCGTGTGAACAAGTTCCTGAAGGAAAACTGCCTGCTCTCTCAGGAGTACATCTGGGACAAGAACATGACTGTTGCCCAGTATCTGCAGAGCGTTGACAAGGAGCTGAAGATCACAGCTATGAGCCGATTCACTCTGAAGGCTGAGTAAAACAGAAGATAAAGAGTAAATATGAGGATGACCCCTCCCGAAAGCGGGAGGGGTTTCTTTTTCCTGATGAAAGGAATGAAGAGATGAAGATATTTGGAGTAGGAATGAACTATCTCGCCCACACGAAGGAACTCGACGGGCGCGATTACATCCCGGAAGACCCTGTGATATTCACCAAGACGGACAGCGCGCTGGTCACAGGCGGCAAACCGTTCTTCTTGCCCGACTATACGGAACGCTGTGATTATGAGGCAGAACTCGTCATCCGCATTTCACACATGGGAAGAAGCATTCCCGAGCGTTTCGCTCACAGATACTACGAAGAGGTCACCGTCGGAATTGACTTCACGGCGCGCGACCTGCAGAAACGTCTCCGTGCTAAAGGTCTTCCCTGGGATTTGTGCAAGGGATTCGACGGAAGTGCCGTCGTGGGTGAATTTGTCAAGCTGGACGGCGACGTGCAGAATTTGCACTTCTCTCTTGAAAAAAACGGAGTGGAGGTGCAGAAGGGTTGGACGGGTGATATGATATACGGCGTGGACAAGCTTATCAGTTTCATTTCCAGGTATTTCACGCTGAAAACGGGAGACCTTGTCTTCACCGGAACTCCGGTTGGAGTGGGGCCTGTGAAGATAGATGATCACTTGGACGGCTACCTGGAGGGCAATAAAATACTCTCGTTCAACGTTAAATAAAATGAGATAGTACGCACGCACACGATGAAACGTTTGCAGATGATATACTTGCTTTGTTGCCTGAGTGTTCTGGCTTGGGCAGAAGGGAAGGAGTTTTCTGTGCTCGACTGGAATGTGCTGCGTTTCGACAGTATTGCGCCGGAATACCGCCACACTATTGTGCTCGACGAGGGAGGTTCGTGGTCAGTGAGCGTGGAATATCCTGAATATGAGCCTCTCAGCGAGGCGGAGACGGAGGTTGCGCGCGGCTATGGAGACTTGGTGGGCGAGGAGATAAAGGTGGAAAGCGAGGTGAGGGATGTGAGAGGGCAATGGAGACTCACGTATCACTTTGTGCCGTTGGTAAAGCAGGGGGGGGAATACAAGAAACTTCTCAGTGCGCATTTTGCGGTGAAGAGAGTGTCGCAGGCGAGGGCTGCCGCAGTTGCTGCCGTGCCGGCTGAGCGCTATGCCGGCCGCAGTGCGATGGCGAGCGGGCGCTGGGTGAAGATATCTATCACGGAGGATGGTATCTACCGGCTCACTCCGCTGATGCTGGTGCAGATGGGATTCTCGGACCTCTCGCGTGTGAGGCTCTACGGCTACGGAGGCCATGTGCAGAGCATGTCGCTCAAGCCGGACACCGACTTCGACGACCTGCCGGAGGTGCCTCTCTATGTGGCTTCGGACGGCAGTCTGCTCTTCTGGGGCAACGGACTCGTAAGCTGGAGCAGCACGAAACGTCTGCTCAATACTTATGCCCGTGAGGCCTGCTATTTCGTGAGTGATGTGGCTCCCGACGGCGGCACAGGTCCTGCCGAGAGAATCGGTACGGCATCTGCAGGAGAGGACGGGGGGGCGACGTTGACCTCTGTGATGCGTCACAAACTGATAGAGGAGGATGAGTATGCCATCTATAAAGTCGGCAACAAGCTTCTCTATGCCGACAACTACTCGGACGGCAAGGCCCGCTCCTACACATTCTCCGGAGTGAACGCTTCGGGAAAGGTGCAGCTGTCGGTTTCTTTCGCCTCTGCAGGACTTACCAATGTCAACACGCTGAACTGGAACGTGAACGGCGGCGATAACCACTCTGTCATCATAAGGGCTTCCAATACGGAGTATCAGCATGCCGTGTGGAAGGAATTCACCAATGTGGTGACGGGTAGCGGCACAAACACCTGGACGGTGAATATGGCCAGCAGTGCCGGCGTAGAGGCTCATCTCGACTATCTCGCCCTGCACTACGAAGCTCCTCTGACGCTGGAGAATGGTTTCACGCAGTTCACCTCGTCTGGTGTCAACGTGAAATACGACGGTTTCTCCGGAGCTTCCAACCTGAAGGTGATGCGCATCGGTAAGAGAGACCGGAAAGCCTGCCTCATTCCCGTGCAGGGAGAGAGCGTCATCGTTCCCACGGCGGGCGACGAATATGTGGCTTTCGATGCCAACTATTCCTTCCCGGTTCCCGATATCGCAGGACAGGTGGCGTGCCAGAATCTGCACGCTCTGACGACGATGGATATGATTATCGTGGTCCCCGTGGGCTGTACGTATTATGAGGAGGCTGAGAGGCTCGCCGAGGCGCACAGGACGTACGACGGGATGACCGTGGGAATCGTCCGCGTGGATCAGATCTACAACGAGTTCTCCAGCGGAACGGAAGACGCCACGGCTTTGCGCCGTTTCTTCAAGATGCTCTACGACAGGGGAGAGGGCAGTGACCATCGTCTGAAGTACGTTCTCCTGATGGCTGACGGCGCATGGGACAACCGTATGCTCTCCACGGCGTGGAGCAACTTCGACAGGACGCTCTACCTGCCTTGCCTCGAGAGCGATGAGTCGGGACATGCAGTGAACAGTTACGTGACCGACGACTACTACGGAATGGTGGGCGAATCGACGGCTTCCACCATAACATCCCTGCCTATAGAGCTTGCCGTGGGACGCTTCCCCGTGACCACAGCCGCCCAGGCCCGGCTCCTTGTCGACAAGACTCTGCGCCACATTACGAATGCCAATGCCGAGGCGTGGAAGAACACCGTGGTGTTTATCGGCGACGACGACGCCAAGGCCCGCGACTATGCCGCAGAGATGAAGGGTGCCGACAGAGCTGCGGAGACCGCTCTCAATCCGGACGGTACGGACGGCGTGGGACTTGACGTAAAGAAGATTATGTTCGACACGTTCATACGTGTGACGGGCATCAGCGGCAACACATATCCCGACATCACCAAACTGATAAACAAATACCAGACTGACGGCGCTCTCATGATAAACTACACGGGTCACGGTGCTGCACATGTGCTCTCCCACGAGAACGTGGTGCGCCTGAAGGACGTGAAGGAGTGGACGGGCAGCAATCTTCCCCTGTGGATGACGGCAGCCTGCGACGTGGCTCCGTGGGACGGTCATGAGGACAATATCGGAGAGGCAGCGATGCTCAATGAAAATGGTGGCTCCGTGGTTTTCGTAGGCACGGCCCGTACGGTGTATTCCAGCCCCAACCACAATCTCAACGCCTCCTTCACGAAATACCTCTTCGCCACCGACAGCGAGGGACGGCGTCTCAGTGCGGGATGGGCTCTTGCGGAGGCCAAGAACGACAATATGAGTGTCAATTCCCTCAACTACTCCTATCTGGGCGACCCGGCTCTGGTGTTCGGCGCTCCGAGGCAGAGGGTGGTGCTGGAGAGCATCAACGGCCAGGCTCCCGCTAAGGACGTGCTGGTGAAGTCCAGCAGCAAGGTGGTGCTGACGGGTCGTGTGGAGGACGCTGCCGGTAACAAGCTGGACGACTTCAACGGACGTCTCACGGCCACGCTCTACGATGTCAAGCAGACGGTGAGCGGCCTGCGCAATGTGACCACTTCCGACTACACCTACCGCTATCGCGACTACACTACCGTGCTCTCGCATCGCACAGCCAGGGTGGAGAACGGCGAATGGACCATCAATATGGTCACTCCCAAGGATATTCTCTTTGCCGACTCGTCCGGCCGTCTGGTGTTCTATGCCCTCAACGAAGAGAAGACCGTGGAGGCTACGGGTGCCAGCACCGACTTCTGCGTGGGCGGTGTGGGCAGTGATTTCGACGACCTCACCGACGGCCCCGACATCTTCATCTATCTCAACAGGGAGGACTTCAGGGACGGCGACGTGGTGAATGCCACTCCCTGCTTCTTCGCCCGTCTGTCGGATGTCGTGGATATCGGTTATCTGAGCAACAGCGTGGGTCACAACCTGCTCCTCACCATAGACAGCGACCCCTTGCAGACCTACGTCCTGGACGACTACTTCACCCCCGACGGCGACGACTACACCCACGGCATCGTGTGCCGCAGTCTTCCTGCGATGGCGGAGGGCGAGCACTATCTCGTCTTCGAGGCCTGGAACAATCAGAATCTGTATTCCCGCAAGAGCCTGCGTTTCGTGGTGAATTCCGAGCTGGAGCCCGACCCCGTCAGTGTGGTGATAAGTCCCAACCCCGTATCCTCCGTGGCAAATATCATCATCACGCATCAGTTCCCCGGCAGCGAGACATACTATGAGGTGAGCATCTACGACGTCAACGGCCACCTTGTGTGGATGCAGGCCGAGTCGACCACGGCCGACGCCAACGGTTCCTATACCGTGCGCTGGGATGCCTCCGATGTGACCAGCGGCATCTATCCCCTTCGTGTGACGGTGCGCTCGGGCGGCGGCGAAGAAGTGTATGAAGGAGAAAAAATTATTGTACTGAAATAATAATTTGCCGCTTCTTCGCGTTATGATACTGGTATGAAAAGATTATTCCTGCTCTCGATAATGACATTGCTCGTCTGCGGCATCTCGCGCGCTGACGACGATCCTGCACAGAGATTCAATCCCGAGACCTACGGTGTGACGAGCCTTTCCATAGCTCCTGACGCACGCGCGGGCTCAATGGGCGACATGGGTGTTGCCACTGAGGCGGACATCAATTCCCAGCACTGGAATGCGGCGAAATATCCGTTCAACATAGCCAGAGCCGGTGTTGCCGCCAGCTACACTCCCTGGCTGCGCAAGATTGTGTCCGATATCAATCTGGCTTCCGTGGCCGGTTTCTACCGCATCGGCGACTACAGCGCCGTATCGGCCTCGTTCCGCTACTTCTCCCTCGGTGAGGTGACGGTGACGGAGGGCGACTACACCATCAAGCCCTACGAGATGTCCTTCGACGTGGCCTACAGCCGCATGCTGACGCGCTGCCTCTCGATGGGTGTCACGCTGAGGTATATCCGTTCCGACATGTCCAACAACTACAAGGACGGCAGTTCTGCGGGCAATGCCTTCGGTGCTGACATCAGTTTCTACCGCGAGGGCTATTTCATGATGGGCAGCAGGGAATGCCGTCTGGCCTGGGGTATCGCGCTGACCAATATCGGTACGAAGATCAACTACGGCGGCACGACCAATTCCGAGTTCCTGCCCACCACGCTGCGTCTGGGTATCAACTTCCTCGTGCCCTTCAACGAGTACAACAAGCTCTCGCTTGGCGTCGAGACCTATAAGATATGTATTCCCACCTTCCCCTACGAGGTGCCTGAGGGCGACCCGCGTTCGCTTCCGGAGTACCAGCAGGAGGAGTTCTACGACGTGTCTCCCATTGCCGGCATCTTCAAGAGCTTTGCCGACGCTCCCGGCGGTTTCAAGGAGGAGATGCAGGAGTTCCGCTGGTGTATGGGTATGGAATACACCTACAACGACCGTTTCATGCTGCGTTTCGGCTACCACCACGAGAATAAGAACAAGGGCAACCGCCAGTATGTCACCGTGGGTGCGGGTTTCCACATGAGTGTGTTCACTGTGGATGCCGCCTACGTCTTTGCCACGTCGCAGACGAATCCTCTCGACCAGACGATGCGCTTCACCCTCGGTTTCGACCTCGACGGTATGAAGGACCTCTTCGGCAAGCTGAAAAAGAAGAGATGATGAGAGTCGGTTTCGGATATGATGTCCACCGGCTCGTGGAGGGCCGTTCCCTCTGGCTCGGTGGCGTGCTCGTTCCCCACGAGAAGGGTCTTCTCGGTCATTCCGATGCCGATGTGTTGATACATGCTGTCTGCGACGCCCTTCTCGGCGCTGCCAACATGCGCGACATCGGTTATCATTTTCCCGACACGGCGGGGGAGTATGAGGGTATCGACAGCAAGATACTTTTGGCCCGGACCGTGGAACTTATCGCCACGAAGGGTTATCGCGTGGGCAATATCGATGTCACGGTGGCGGCCCAGCGTCCCAAGCTCAATCCCCACATCCCTGAGATGCAGCGCACCCTTGCGCGTGTCATGGGTGTCGATGAGGATGCCGTGAGCATCAAGGCCACCACCACGGAGCGTCTCGGTTTCGAGGGCAGGGAAGAGGGCATCAGCGCTTCCTGTGTATGCCTCATTGAGAAAGCGGGATGAAAAGCATCTGCTAATAATTATATTCACACCATGAAGACAGACATACAGATCGCGCGCGAGTGCAGGCTCGAGCACATCAGCGAGATTGCCTCCCGTCTGGGTATTCCCACGGAGGAGATAGAGCCCTACGGACGATACATGGCCAAGGTGCCCATATCGCTCATCGATGAGAGCAAGGTGAAGAAGAGCCGCCTCATCCTGGTGACGGCCATCAGCCCCACCAAGGCCGGCATCGGCAAGACGACGGTGAGCATCGGTCTCACGCTGGGCCTTAACAAGATAGGCAAGCGTGCCGCTGTGGCGCTGCGCGAACCCTCTCTGGGCCCCTGCTTCGGCATGAAGGGCGGTGCTGCCGGAGGAGGCTATTCGCAGGTGCTGCCGATGGAGAAGATCAACCTCCACTTCACTGGCGACTTCCATGCCGTCACCTCTGCCCACAACACCATCAGCGCGATGCTCGACAACTATCTCTACCAGCACCGCAAGGAGGGCTTCTCCTTGCGCGAGGTGTACTGGAAGCGTGTGCTCGATGTCAACGACCGCGCCCTGCGCAATGTGGTGACGGGCCTGCGCGGCGACGGAGTGGTGGCGGAGACGGGTTTCGACATCACGTCGGCATCCGAACTGATGGCTATCCTCTGTCTGGCCTCCAGTGAGGAGGACCTGCAGCAGCGCATCGAGAACATACTGCTGGGCATCACCTCCGAAGGCAAACCCTTCTATGTGCGCGACCTGGGTGTGGCAGGTGCCATCACCGTACTGCTGCGCGATGCCCTCAATCCCAATCTCGTGCAGACCACGGAGCAGACACCGGCTTTCATCCACGGCGGTCCCTTTGCCAACATCGCCCACGGATGCTCCAGCGTGCTGGCCACCAAGATGGCTATGTCTTTTGCCGACTATGTGGTGACGGAGGCGGGCTTCGGTGCCGACCTGGGCGCAGAGAAGTTCTTCGACATCAAGTGCCGCAAGACAGGTCTGCAGCCCCGTCTGGTGGTCATTGTGGCCACTACGCAGGGCCTCAAGATGCACGGCGGCGTGGACCTTGCCGACATCAACGAACCCAATGTGAAGGGACTCCGCGAGGGTCTCAAGAATCTCAACCGCCATATCAACAATATGCAGGGCTTCGGCCAGCCCGTTGTGGTGACGCTTAACCGCCACGACACCGACCTCGACGAGGAGATAGACCTCGTGCGCCGCAACTGCGAGGATCAGGGTGTGGGCTTTGCTGTCAACGAGGCCTTCCTCAAGGGCGGGGAAGGAGCCACCGAACTGGCACAGGTGGTGGTGGACACGATAGAGCGTATCAAGCCTCTTCCCATCCACTTCGCCTATCCGGAGAACGACAGCATTGAGGGTAAGATAGAGAAGGTGTGCAAACGCATCTACGGTGCCGCCGCAGTGGAATACACAAAGACGGGAACCAAGCGTCTGGAGGCTATCAAGGCTATGTTTGCCGGTGACAAGGCGGTGGCCGGCTATCCGGTATGTATTGCCAAGACGCAGTTCTCCTTCACTGCCGATTCCACGCGCTACGGTTGTCCCGAGGGTTTCACAATACGCATCCGCGACCTTATCGTAAACAGTGGCAGCGGTATGATTGTGGCAATTGCCGGTGACATGCTGCGTATGCCGGGTTTGCCCCGCAGTCCTCAGGCCGAGCGCATCACCATTGTCGACGGCAATATCGAAGGGCTTTCGTAATCCCGGTATTTCGGGCGATGCTAGTTTCTAGTAAACGCGTTTCTCACCGTTGACGATGTAGATGCCGCCCTTGCGCACGTCCCTCGTCTTACGGCCGTTGATATCATAGATGTTACGCTCTTTCTGCGTGACATCTTTTTTTATGCTGCGTATGCCAGTGTATTCTTCCGCAGGTACGAGTTCAAAGGCAAAGTCCGTGAGTTCGGTTTCCGGTCCCACCTGCAGTACCTGTGTCTCCGACAGTTGCCAGTATTTCGTGCCGGTTGCAGAGCAGATACCTGCGTATGGTGTGGAGGCCAGGAATGTGATGTTGTGGCTGGCGGAGCGGTTTATCAGTGCTCCTGTGGTGGATACATATTTGCCTTCCTGATTCTTCACTGTGTATTTTCCCGCTGTCTTGTACTGAAATAGGTTGACTCCCAATAAGGCTTAAATGTTAAATTATTAAATTTATTTTAAGTATTATGGGAAGACAAAGATTCAGTCGCGGTTTGAAACGCAGTATCTGCATTGAGTACATGCAAAGTGGGAAGTCAAGGCACGAAATAGCCTTGAAATACGACCTTCCAAGTGTCAATACGCTATCCTCGTGGATAAATTCTTGCTTGAGTCCATTGGAAATTCACGAAAAATGTGCATCTTTGCCTCGTGAAACCCCTCAAACGGAGGAAAATATGGCAAAAGAGACAGGACATCGGTCTGCGGTAGACCAGGAGGCTCTCATAGCAGCTCAATCCAAGCAGATAGAGCAACTGGAAAAGCAGCTGAAGCGCAGTCAGGACAAAGTCCTGGCGCTCAATACGCTCATAGACATCGCCGAAGAGCAGGGCATTCGGATAAGAAAAAAATCTGGGGCCAAGCAGTAGAACGCCTGAGCGGCAATACAGGCTACACCATCCAGTATTGCTGCGAGCTGTTTGGCCACACCAAGCAGGTGTATTACAAGGGATGTCACCACGAAGAGCATTATGTGCAACGCATCGGTCGTATCATAGACGCCGTGAGACAGATTCGCGAAATGGATTCTGGTATCGGCTATCTGAAGCTGTGGCTGATGATGAAACGCATGTTTCTCTCGGACTGGGTACCCGGACGTGATGCGTTCCTGGGTCTGCTGCGCGACTTCCAGATGATGCAGAGGCGTCCGAAAGCGCGCCACACGACGAACTCAAACCATCGTTTCCACAAGTACAAGAACCTCATTCGCGGCTTTGTGCCGACGAGGCCGAACAGCCTGTGGGTGAGCGACATCACGTATATCGATTTGGTAGACGGATGCTGCTATCTTCATCTGGTGACGGATGCCTACTCGCACAAGATTGTAGGATGGTGTCTGTCCGAAACGCTGGAAGCGGAACACACGCTGGCAGCCCTCAGAATGGCGCTTTCGCAGGCTACGGCCGACGAACTGCAGGGACTTATTCACCATTCCGATCGGGGGGTGCAGTATTGCTGTAATGCCTATACGGACGAGTTGAAGAAGTATGGTGTCCGGATTTCCATGACAGAGGACTACAAACCTACGGACAATGCTATCGCCGAACGTGTCAACGGTATCCTCAAGACAGAGGTCATCTATCGCGAACATCGCTTCAAAACCATTGCCAACGCACGTGAGCGAATCCCCTCCTTCATCAGTTTCTACAACGAACGCCGTCCGCATGCCAGCATCGGAATGAAGGCACCTTCACAGGCGCACAGAGAAAACGGACCGCAGCTTCGCATGTGGTAGTCAACCGATTCAGTACGAAGTCAGCAAAAGAAGTATGAAGAGTAAACAATATCCGGGCGAAGTCAACGTTCTTAGGAAAAGAGTCAACGACTTCAGGAATAACAGTCAACTTATCCCAGAGAGGAGAGTCAACTTTTTCCGTATGGATGTAAAAACGTTAATTATCATAGCCTAAAAGCGAGTCAACCTTTTTTAGGAAAAGACATTCAAAAAATTTTTTGAGAGGGTGGTCATTTGGTCATTTGTCAAAATCAAAAACAGATGCTGTCAAAACCGCCACTATAATATAAATAAATATTTATATATAGTGAGCAAATAACCACATTCCCGAATCGAAAATGACCAAATGACCTTGACCAAATGACCGCATGAACTTTTTCGGGAATTAGGGGCATTAAGTCGGAAGATTTTTGTATCTTTGGGGCGAAAATGACTAAATATCAACACTATAGAAACGTTAAAATCAAGAATTGGCAAATGTTAAAATTGGGGAATGAGGTCTTTGGTGAGAAAAAATTAAAGTTTGGGATTAAGGTACCCAACAAGCATTCAACCTATGGCAGGGTTAAGGTAAAACCCATTCAACTTTTTCTAGGGAAGCACATTTGGAAGTAGAAAAGGAAATATATAATGCTACAGGGAATGCTAAAGCTAAATATATTTATGCGCTGTATCTCTTAGGTGAAGGTACGAGTGGAGCAAGAATGGTGTTGGAGTATGAAGCGGAAGCAGAGCAGGACAATACTATCTACGACCTCTCCGGCCGCAAATTGACAGAGAAGCCTGCTAAGGGTATTTACATCCAGGGCGGCAAGAAGTTCTTCGTGAAGTGAGGGTACAATAAATATTTTCGCGAACAAATATTCCCTCGCGCCTGCAGATTTTCCTGCGGGCGCGGAGTGTATTCCGCACAAAAAAGACCCGCTGTTTGAGGCGGGTCTTTAATGTTACTGTGTGAGATACTGGTCTTACTCAGCGGGGCAAACGCAAGCTGCGCTGTCGCTGCAGGCGCTGTCGCATACAGCACTGTCGGGGCAGGCACAAGCAGCAGCACAGGCGCTGTCTGCCTGGCAGGAATCACCGCAAGACTCGTTCTTGCCGCACTTGTTGCCGCAGCAGGAAGCAAAAGAAACAGCCACAACAGCGGCGAAAATCAATGCAATCTTTTTCATTTTTCTACTTTTTTATACTGTGAAACAATCAACTTGTATGAAAACCGCCGCAAAAGTACGGCATTTTAGCGAAACAATAACACGAAAAACAGAAAAATATGCTTTATCTTGCTTTTTCCCACATCTTTGCACCCGAAAAGCAACAAAAACTCTGCATAGTGATAAAAAACTTTTTTTATAGTTATCCGGAAAAAAAGTTGGTTTTAGGAAGTTTTGTCACCTAATTTTCGTACCTTTGCATACGACTTGAAAAAAACACAAAAAAGACGTACGGAAAATATTTACAGACAATGAAAAAGACAACGTTATGGATGTTCGCCGCCGTGATGGCTTGCGGCATCGCTTTATTCACTATAACATCATGTTCTGACGACGACACACCGACCGGACTGGGAGGCGGCGACGACACATCGGAATGGCCCGTAAAACTGGACTACAGCCAGTGGATGAGATATCTGAACGACAGCCGGTTGGTGGCCGACCTTTCGCTGCCCGGAGCACACGACGCAGTGACGGCCGAAGGATGGGGGGTGCCAGACTTGATGAAACCCTTTGCCGACATGATGGCCGTGTGTCAGGATCTGACAATACAGCAGCAGATGGAAAAAGGCGTGCGCGTGTTTGACCTGCGACCGGAGCGCGTACAAATCGGTGAAGGCTACGAGCTGCGCTGCGCACACGGCCCGATGTACACCACGCTGCCCGTTGCCGACCTCTTCCGCAAACTGAAGACCTACCTCACACAGAAGCCGACGGAATTCTTCATCGTGACGATGCAGCTCAGCGCCACCTCAGACAAAACGGCTTGGGCGCAGGAGTTCAGCGCGCTGATCAACAGCAACGAATTCAAGGGCCTCTTCGTCAACTACAAGCCCCGCCTCACCGTGAGCGAGGTGCGAGGACGCGTGTTGCTGCTCTCGCAGGAGAAGTATGCAGAGAAGCCTCTCGGTGCCTTCTGCGAAGGATGGACATCGGCGCTGGAACTGGAGACACAGAAGCAGGGCAAGCTCATCGGGCCCGATAGCGAAGGACCCCTTTGGGTGCAGGACTATTGGGAGAATATCACCCGCGAGAACAAGGATGCCGCCCTCGTGCGTATGTTGGAAGCTGCCGTCGCGCGCGATATGAAGGCTGAGAAGCCCGCCTGGGTCATCAACTTCCCCTCAGCCTATATCGACGGTGCCCTCTCGGACAACTACCGCAAAAACGCCGAGTCGGCCAATGCCCTGGCCATCAAATGGCTGAGCGAGCACAAGGGCTCCGTAGGCATCATCTACATGGACTTCGCCTGCGTGGACAGGAGCACCTCCTACGACAAGGCCAAGGAGTATGAGGTGGCTGGTATGAAACTGGTGGACAGCGTCATCAGGCAGAACGCCAAGTAAGAACGTATCCTCTCCGTTGCCATTCAAACGATGAAACTCGCTGCCCTCCTGTTCGCCTTTCTCGTAAGCATTCCGGCGACGGAGGCTCAGACGGGGCGTATCACTGTGGCCGACAAGGAGATGACATGCAGTCTCCGCGACGGGGAGGGTTATCTGTGGTACGGAGGCAGAGGTACGGGGCTGTGTCGTTACGACGGTTATGAGACAGAAACATTCCGCAGCGACAGACAGCATCCGGACCTCTTGCGCAGCAATGACGTGCTGTGCATGGCGGAGCAGGGGAGCAATGCGGAAATATGGTTCGGCACGAAGGAAGGAGCATATATCCTCAGCAAGAAGGACTATCAGGTGCGCCCCGTCGTGGTGAAGACCCCTCAGGACAGCAGCGAACTGGCAGACAAACGGGTGTCGTGCATGCTGGCGGCTGCCGACGGTACGATGTGGCTGTCGTTCCGCAACCAGCTGCTGCACTTCTCCGCCGGTGCGGAACTGCTGGAACGCTTCGAGACGACGTGGAAGGGAAAGAACCGCAGCATCACGTCAATACGCTTCGATGCGGACAGCGCGCTGTGGGCGGAACTGTGGAACGGCGGACTTATACGATGGAAGAAGGGCGCGGGCGGATGGCAGACGGAAAAAATAGAGCGGAGCGAATATCAGGGACAGCGGCACAGCTCAATGACGGAGGAAGAGACCGGGCATATGCTGGATTCAGTGATGGGCAGGCAAACACTCGGAAAAGACACCACCGTGCTGTCGTGGGCGAGAGTGTCTCCCGGCGTCTTCTACGTAGGCACCTACCACTCGCTGTATTTCTACGACGGAGAGCAGGTGGAGCTGTTGCAGGGAGGTTTGGACAAAGTGCGCAGCATGGCATATTCAGAACCCTCGCAGAGCCTCTATCTGCTGAGCAAATCCCGCGGAGTGTGCCGGTGGAAAGGGGAAGGGCTGACGGTGCTGCTGGACAGCACGAAATTCCGCAAACTGCGATTGCAGGGCGACACGGCCCTGCTGCTGTCGGAAGGTGTGGCAGGCGTCAGCATGCTGAACCTGCGCACACGGACACTTGCGGCAGACACGACAACGGCAGATGTGCGTCCTGTGGTGACAGCCTGTGTGACAGACGGAGAGAGGCAGTTGATACCTTTCGGCCGACATGAGCTGGCGCTGCCCAAGGGGACGGACTTCGTGGAGATATCTCTCTCCACGCTCGACTACGAGCATGCCTCGCAGGTGCAGTTCGCTTACCGGATGGATGGGGACGGCGTGTGGACGGAACTGCCCGAAGGGGAACATGTGGTGAAGATGACGCATCTGGCCGCAGGTGCCAGCCGGATTCAGGTGCGTGCCACCGATGACCTGGGGCGATGGAGCGCTCCCGCGGAAGTGCTGACGATAGTGCGCCCGGCACGGTGGTATGAGTACGTGTGGCTTTGGGTGCTATGCGCTGCGCTGTGTCTGGGTGCGGGATGCTATCTTGTGAGAAGAACAAGGACGGGAAGGCGCTCCGAATTGTCCGAAAATCCGGATAAACCGGCACTTCCTGTGGCTGATCAGGAATTTCTCGACAAGGCGGTGGCAGCAGTGGCCGACCACATGACAGATTCGGACTACAGCGTGGATGCACTGGCCGGCGACCTGTGTATGAGTCGTGCCAATCTGCATCGCAGGATGCGCAGCGTGATAAATCAGACACCGACCGACTTCATCCGCAATCAGCGTCTGGAGCGCGCGGCCCAGTTGCTCCGCACGACATCCTATAGCGTGAACGAAATAGCCGATTTGGTCGGATTTTCCTATGCCAGCTATTTCACAAAATGCTTCAAGGATAAGTACGGCGTCCTGCCCAAAGATTTCCAGTAGAAAGCACTTTTCAACGATTTTGTTATTATCTGCGACGACGTTTTAAGGGTGTGTCGTGATTTCTTGCGACCTTTGCCGCCGGAAATTTAACCCAAGACAAAATCATGAAAACAAAAGGATTTCTCCTCGCGGCAGTGATGATGCTCCTGCCTCTGACCATGGCCGGACAACGCTTGCAACAACCCTTGGGACGCGGTGTGGTGGTAGTGAACAACAATGGTGACATCACCGTGACATGGCGACGTCTGGCTCAGGAACCGGAGGATGCCACCTACAATGTGTATGTGAACGGCGCAAAGAAGACAAGCACCCAGCACACATATTGGAAGACGACATCGTCGGTGGTGCCTGCCGGAGCGAAGGTGACCGTCACGATGACAAACGCAAAGGGAGAGGAGTCGGCGCAGAGCGTGGCATACGACGTGAAGAACTACGACATGCGCAATATCTTTGTGGATATCAACTTTGAAAAGGGCGGTTCGCCGCTGGTGTCGGCCGATTTCAATACAGCCTACGTATGGCCCATAGACCTGGACGGCGACGGGGAGATGGACTATGTCGTAAACCGCAAGTCGAACACGAACGGCCTGGACTGTTATGTAGAAGGTTACATGCGCACGGGCGAGCACCTGTGGACGGTGAAGCTGGGACCCAACGAACTCTCCTGCGCCGGACAGGACGACATGATAACGGTGGCCGACATGGATTGCGACGGCAAGGGCGATGTCGTCATCCAGTCGTCGGACGGCACGCAGTTCTGGAATGCCTCGGCGAAAACATTCGGCCTCTACGTGAAGGGCAACTCCACTGGTGATACCGACGGCGACGGCATAATAGACTATGAGACGCAGTCGACGCGCAATGCTCCGAGATATATCTCCGTCATAGACGGTATGACCGGTGCGGAGAAGGCCAGCGTGGAGCAGAGCTACAATCAGCACTACAACCGTACCAACCGCGCCTCGCTGATGGGAGATGAATACAACAAACACGTGGGACACATGGGTGTCTTCTACTATGACGGCGTGCATCCGGGCGTGGTGATGGAATGGCACATACGCGGCACAGGCGGCGACCATCACTACTATAACCTCGGCGTGGCCTATGATTTCAGCGGCGGCAGTGCGGGGAAGCTGAAGGAGCTCTTCAACGAACCCACCGGCGGTCCCGCCTTCCACCAGATACGTGTGGGCGACGTGGACGGCGACGGTTGTGACGAGATGATAGTGGGCGGCTACACGATGAACAACAACGGCAAGACGCTGTTCAATACGGGCATTGCTCACGGCGACCGTTTCCGTACCTCGGATATCGACCCGGAGCGTCCCGGTCTGGAGACCTTTGCCATACAGCAGTACGCTCCCGATATGCTGGGACAGGTACTCTACGATGCCGGCAACGGTGAATTCATCAAGAAATGGTATCTCTCGGCTGTGGGTGACGTGGGTCGCGGCGAGTGCATGGATATTGACAAGAACCGTCTGGGATGGGAGATGTGGTCCACGATGAACAGCAATGTGTACGATGCCAAGGGTAATCTCATCACGGGCTACGACAACCAGTATCCATGTGAGGGTATCTGGTGGGACAACGAACCCGACCGCGAAGTGGTGCAGAGCAGCGACAGCCACTATAACGTGTACGTGCAGGATTTCTTCAAGGGACGCGAGGTGGAGTTTGCCAAGATAAGCGGCTACCGCTATGTCACCGTCTATGCCAAGCGTGCAGCCTTCTGGGGCGACATCATCGGCGACTGGCGCGAGGAGATGATACTGCTGCACAAGGAGAGCGGTGTGACGGTGGGTATTGTGGGTGTGTCGACCGACTACGAACCGGATATCGACTTCATCTACTGTCTGCAGCAAGACCCGCACTATCGCGGCGACTGCTCCACGAAGGGCTACTACCAGAGTCCGAATACGGGTTTCTATCTGGGATACGATATGCCGCTTCCGCAGCTGCCGCCATGCATGGTGACCGACCTCGTGGCACAGTCTTCGGGCAGTTTCGTGAACTATAGTCGCACGGCTGCTGCTCCCTATGCCGACAGTAAGAGCGTGCTTTTCGACCTCACATATCAGGGTGAAACATATAATGTGAACAATGCCTTCTCGCCGTCCGTCATCTACGCAATGCCTGTTAAGGGGCAGAGCATCGCACTCAGCGGAACGGGCAGTCTGGAGGGCGAGATGCAGCTGTGGAAGAGTCAGCAGGGGCGCTTTGTGGTCAACATACCGCTGAACCACACGGGCGGCACCTTCATCTCGGAAGGCACACTGGAGGTGAACAATACCGTCAAGGGCGATGTCTATCTGAGGGCACGCGGCACTCTGGCCGGTAATGCCGTGGTGGCAGGCGCTCTGCATCTGGAGGGCGCACTCAACTACGAGGGATGTCGGTTGATGCCGGGCGAGGGGAGCGGAAAGCTCGGAACCATCACCCTGAAACAGGGACTCGGCGTTGACAAGCGCCTCTATGTGGAGGCCGATATCCGCGATGCCGATGCAAGTGCCGATTTGGTGAAGGTGGAGGGCAATGTCTCCATCACCGACGGCGGGAAACTTGTCTTCACCATTGTGCCCGATACGGACAAACCGCAGCCCGCACGCTATAAACTGATGGAATATACGGGAGAGTTCGCAGGCAGTCTCTCACAAATAGAAGTACGCGGTCTGCAGGGGCTTTCCTATAATATCGTCAACGAGGAGAAAGCTCTCTGGCTGGTGATCAATGCACAACGCGAAGCGTCTGAGGGAGTGCGCTGGTCGGGCGAGGTGAGCAACCAGTGGGACTATCAGACAGCCAATTTCTCGCTCAGCGGCGAGAGCACGGAGTTTGTTGCAGGAGATGGCATAATAATCGGCGACGATGCCGTGAGGAATACCCTGCAGGTGGATGAACTGATGCCTGTGAGCGGTCTCACTTTCGAAAACGATACGAAGACCTTTACTGTCAATGGAACGGGCGGCATTACCGGCAGCGGTGATGTGGTGATGAGCGGCAAGGGTCGCGTCGTATTCAATGCCACAAACAGCGACTACACGGGCAAGACGATTATCAGCAGCGGCACCGTCACCGTGGCCGAACTGGCCGACGGCGGTATGCCCAGCAGCATCGGTGCAGCCGGTACAGCAGCCTCCAACTGGCAGATGGGTAAGGCTACGCTCATTGTCAGCAACTCGAACACAGCCACCAACCGCGGTCTCACACTCAACGACACCGCCACCATACAAATCACGAGCGGTGTCACAGCTCTCAAGGGTATCATACAGGGCAAGGGACGTCTGGTCAAGAAAGGCAGCGGACAGCTAAATATCACGTATGCCGGTAGTAACACATGGAAATCGACGGAACTCAATGCCGGCACACTGGCGATGGGTGCGTGGAACACTACCTTCGGTACGGCGTCTTCCACCATCGACGTGACGGGCAATGCTGTCATTACCATATTCAATAACAATTCTACAAGCGCCGTACCAACGCTGAGCAACACCATCAACGTCGTTAAGGGTAAGACGCTCACCATCAACGGCGGACAGCGTTGCAGCGTGCAGGGCAAGTGGATAGGAGAGGGTACCGTAAAAATCAGTTTCCCCTACGTGCGCGGCGATGTCTCCACCAACCTTTCCGATTTCGAGGGCGTGCTGAATCCCACTAGCGGGCAGTTCCGACTGGTGAGCGGCATGAATATGCAAAAGGGAACCTTCACACCAGGCAGCGGAGTCTATGCCGTGGGTGTCAAGGCGGGCAGCGGTACGGAATCGAATTATACGCATAAGATAGGTGCGCTGTCGGGTACGGCAACGGATGCCCAGCTCGGCACCAGCGTGTGGAATGTGGGCTATCTTGGCACCAGCACCACCTTTGCAGGTATCATCGGTGCGAATGCTACGCTCAATAAGTATGGCGAAGGTGCTCTCACGCTCACTGGTTCGAGCACGGGCAAGATAAACGTATACGAAGGAACAGTCAGCCTGGAGAACACCACAGCCACCACCACGGCTCTTATCACAGCGGCAAACGGCGGTATGGTGATTGGAACGGGTGTGACGAGCGATATCACGGTGAAAGACGGTGGAACGGTGGGAGCAGGTAAAGCCACGGGATCCGCTGCCGGCACACTCACGCTCACGGGCAATCTCACTGTGCAGGACGGCGGCAGCATCCGTGTGCGCGGCATCGGACGAGGTAAGACGGTGGATGCCCTGAATGTGAGTGGCAACGTCACCCTCAACAACCCCGTTTTCCTTATGGAGCGTCGTTCCGGCAGTTGGCAGACCGACACAGACTACCAGGTCTTCACCGGTACGGGTATGATAACACTGAACGGCACACCGACATTCGAACCGGCCAATCCTCTCGAAGGTTATGTGTGGGACTACAGTGCACTCGTCAGCGACGGTATCCTACGTCTGGTGGCTGACCCGACAGGCATAAATGCAGTTAAGAGTGAAGAGTTAAAAGTGAAAAGTGAGGGTCAATGGTATGACCTTAGCGGTCGTCGCGTGCAGAAGCCGACGAAGGGAGTCTATATTAAGAACGGCAAGAAATACTGGAGCAAATGAATAGTAGATGTTGGTTTTTAGCTGTAGTTTTCTGGCTGTTGGCTGTTGGCTGTTGTGCCGGGGCTGTGGAGCGGCAGAAACTAAGTTTTAACGCTGACTGGCGATTGGCGGTAGGTGACTTCGCTGAGGCCGCAAACCCGGATTTCGATGACACCCGTTGGCAGCAGGTGACATTGCCCTATGCCTTCAACGGCGATGAGGCCTTCCGCAAGGATATCGTGGATTTGACGGATACCGTTGTGTGGTACCGGAAAAAGTTTACAGTGGAGAGTTCAGAGTTTAAAGACGAGAAATTCTTCATCGAATTCGAGGGTGTGCGTCAGGGGGCAGACTTCTACCTGAACGGGCATCATCTGGGTTTCAGCGAAAACGGTGTGATGGCATGTGGATTCGACCTGACCCCATATATAAAAGAAGGTGAGAATGTGATTGGCGTGCGCTGTGACAACAGTTGGACTTATCGCTCGCGACGTCACAACAGCCGCTACCAGTGGAACGACAAGAACTTCAACGCCAACTACGGCGGTATCCCGAAGAACGTGTGGCTGCACATCACCGGCAAACTCTACCAGACGCTGCCGCTCTATTCCGACCTCGGCACTACGGGAACCTACGTCTATGCCACCGATTTCGATATCCCCGGCCGCAAGGCTGTAATACATGTCGATAGTCAAGTGCGTAACGAAGACATGAAAGCACGTTCGTTCACCTGCCTGGCAAAAGTGGTTGATATGGATGGCAAAGAGGCGGCACGGTTTCACAGCGAACCCATAATGATGCAACCCGGGGAAACACGTGTGGTCAAAATTCAGCAAGAGATTTCCGGCCTTCACTTCTGGTCGTGGGGCTATGGCTATCTCTATACCGTCGAGACCTCGCTTGTGGAGAACGAGGTGGAAATAGACAAGATTGTCACCCGCACAGGTTTCCGTAAGACCCGTTTCGGAGAAGGAAAGATATGGCTCAACGACCGCGTGATGATGGTGCACGGCTATGCCCAGCGCACATCAAACGAATGGCCGGGTGTGGGACTTAGCGTGCCATCCTGGCTCAGCGATTACTCCAACGGACTGATGGTGGAGTCGGGTGCGAATATGGTGCGATGGATGCACGTCACTCCGGGGAAACAGGACATAGAGTCCTGCGATCGCGTGGGACTTCCGCAAGCTATGCCTGCAGGTGATGCAGAGAAGGATGTGGAGGGCGCCCGCTGGAATCAGCGCACGGAACTGATGCGCGATGCCATCATCTATAACAGGAACAATCCTTCAATCCTATTCTATGAATGCGGCAATGAGAGTATCTCGCGTGAACACATGCTCGAGATGAAGGCCATACGTGACGAGTACGACCCCCACGGAGGTCGCGCCATCGGCAGTCGTGAGATGCTGGATATTGACGAGGCGGAATACGGCGGTGAAATGCTGTATATCAACAAGTCGAAAAAGCACCCGATGTGGGCAATGGAATACTGTCGCGACGAAGGACTGCGCAAGTACTGGGACGAGTGGAGCTATCCTTACCATAAGGAAGGTGAAGGCCCGTTGTATCGCGGTCAGCCCGCAGCAGCCTACAACCACAATATGGACCAGTTTGCCGTCGAGATGGTGCGTCGCTGGTATGACTACTGGCGCGAGCGTCCCGGTACCGGTACCCGCGTTTCATCGGGCGGTGTGAAGATAGTCTTCAGCGATACAAATACCCACCATCGAGGTGAGAAGAACTATCGTACCAGCGGTGTTGTGGATGCCATGCGCATTCCAAAGGATGCCTTCTATGTGCACCAGGTGATGTGGAACGGATGGGTGGAACCGGAATCCCCTCGGACCTATATCGTCGGGCATTGGAACTATGGTGAAAGTGAAAAAACAGTAAAGCCTGTCTATGTGGTTTCTACTGGCGACTCTGTCGAATTATTCCTTAATGGCAAGTCATTTGGCAAAGGTAATCAGAGTTACCGTTATCTCTTCACTTTTGACGATGTTCCCTTTGAAACGGGCACTTTGGAAGCTGTCGCTTCCGACGGTAGTCGCTACAAGTTGGAGACCGTAGGCGAACCTTGTCAACTGAAACTCACAGCCATTAAGAATCCTGAAGGTACGAAGGCCGACGGTGCAGATATGGTTCTCTTCCAGGTGGAGGTTGTGGATAAGCAGGGTCGCCGCTGTCCGTTGGACGACCGCATGATTCATTTCGAGCTCTCCGGCGAAGCTACGTGGATAGGCGGTATCGCTACCGACAGTATATCGCTCCCTGTGGAGTGTGGTGTAAACCGTGTGCTTGTACGTACAACCACCAAATCCGGTAAGATATGTCTCAAAGCCGTTGCCGATGGTGTTAAGCCTGCGAAGATTACGGTGAAAAGTTCCAGGTCTCAGGTTTCATATAAACGTCCAATGGTCAATGGTCAACGGTCAATGGTCAATAGCGAACTGCCACAGTTCGCCCGCGGCATAGAAATCATCTCTGCTGCCGCTGGCTACGATAGCGAGCATGTTTCTCGCAGTTTCGATGACAACGAACTCTCGGAATGGAAGAATGACGGACGTCTCTCTACGGCCTGGATTACGTATAAACTTGCCCGGAAAACTGTCGTTGACGATATCTGTCTCAAACTTACCGGTTGGCGTATGCGCAGTTATCCTCTTGAAATATATGCTGGCGATGAGCTCGTTTGGAGCGGTGAGACGGAACGAAGTCTGGGTTACATCCATCTGACTCCCGACAAACGGGTCATGACTGATGAAATCACCATCCGTCTGAAAGGCGCCGGTAAGGAGGAAGATGCCTTTGGCGGCATCGTGGAGGTGACAGAACCAGCCGCAGGGGAACTCGACCTTTTCAAAGCGAAAAACGGCAGTGAGACCAAAAATGAACTGCGTATCGTCGAAATCGAGTTCCTTGAAAATATATAAGGTTTACGAGCGGAGCTCAGCGACATTGGTGGGGCAGGCCTTGACACACTTGCCGCACTTCAGACAGTCGGGGTGCAGATAGCCATCGGCATTGCCGCGGGCATCGTAGGGCGTGAGCTGCATGGGACAGACGCGGGCGCACATCTTACACTTCATACCGCAGGCGTTGTCCACATGCACCGAGGTGAAACGCTTCGGCAGAGGCGCGCGGCGGGGAGCCACCCACGAGGAGATGGTGCCCATGGGACAGAAGGAACACCACGTGCGGGGAGCATAGATGAAGTTGAGCACCACACCGACAACGGTGGTGACGAGGATGATGGTCCAGAACACACGGCCTATGTCGCCCCACATGGCAAGGCCTCCCTCGCTCCAGCGGGCCTGACTGAGCTGCAGACCGAACATGGAGAAGATGAAAACCACCATGAAGATGCGGAAACCCTTCGAGCGCACGAAACGCGGTATGGGACGGTGGGGGGAATAGCGCGAGAGCAGACGGTCGTACATATTGCCGCGAGGACAGATGTGGCCGCACCAGTATCTGCCGCGACGCAGGGCCGTCACCACGGGACCCACCATGCAGATGATGGCAACGAGACCCACAACGGGATAGAACCACGCGAGAACGAGGTAGATGAAAAGTATCCAGTAGAAGGACGTGCCGGGAGTGGGAAAGTGGCGATGGAAGGTTTTCTGTGACATAGAATGAGTGTTTTATCTCTTTTTCGGGGCAAAGGTACGCAAAAATTACAAACTTTATGTATCTTTGCGTCATGAAATGCCGGTACACAGCAAAAAGAGGATGGAAAATCATTGCAATGATGGTTTGTCTGCTGTGTTGGGCATCAACGCTCTGCGGACAGAGCACGAAGGAGAAGCTGAAGAGAGTGCACGTCAAGGTGGACAGCGTGCTCACGACGCGATACAACAAAGTGAAATACGACACCAACTACGTGGGACGCCCTCCGCAGAAGCTGACGCTGAAAATCCGTCCCAACCTCTCGGGCAGCAATATAACGATGAGGGGCGACGTGGCGGGAGTATATACAAAAACAGAACTGGGCACAGCGTATCGCGGTACGGTAAGTCTCTGCGTCAGCTACATCGGTATATCGGCGGCGGTGTCGATAAATCCCGGCAGTCTGAGCGGAAAGAACAAGGACGTGGAGATGAACGTCAACTACTACTCGCCGCGCTTCTGCATTGATGCCAGTTATCAGGTGACGAAGACACTGTCGGGCGGCATCACAAGGGCGGACAATCTGTGGCATTTCGAAAAGGGACTGGTGAACCTGAAGGTGGTTTCGCTCACGGCTTACTATATATTCAACCACCGGCGCTTCTCGTTCCCGGCGGCATTCACACAGTCGTACACACAGAAGAAGTCGGCCGGTTCGTGGCTGGCGGGACTCTCCTTCGAAATGGGTGTGGTGAAAAGAGGCGACTACGTACCCATATCGATGCCTAAGCTGAAGATACTCGTGGGACACGTGGCGCTGGGAGGAGGCTACGCCTACAATTTCGCGGTGGGGCGCAAGTGGCTCTTCCATGTATCGGCGATGCCGACGCTGGTGGTGGCCAACTTCAACGACATCACCGTCAACGGAGAGGACAAGGACGTGAGGATGAAATTTCCCAGCGCGCTGCTCAACGAGCACGCTGCCATTGTATACAACTGCACGCCGCGCTATTTCGTGGGAGGCACGGGACTGGTGACGCATACGCTCTTCAATGCAGCCGACATACATGTCAGCAGACACAGATGGCTGGCAAGGCTATTCTTCGGAGTGAGACTTTTATAACAGGGACAGGATGGAAGAGAACAGATATATCCAGATGCTGGAACATCACGGCGTGAAACCGACGGCAAACCGACTGCTCATTGTGCGGACGCTGGCCAGGGAGCATCATCCCGTGACGATGAAGGAACTGGAGGACGAACTACTGACGCTGGACAAGTCGAGCATTTTCCGTGTGCTGTCACTGTTCAGGGAACACCGTCTGGTGCACGTGGTGGAGGGAGGCGACGGAGCCGTGAGATACGAACTGTGCCAGAGCCGCCACGAGGATGAGGACGAGGACGAACACGTGCATTTCTATTGTGAGCGCTGCCATCGCACCATCTGTCTGCACGACGTGCCGGTGCCCCAGATACAGGTGCCGGAAGGGATGGAGGTGCGCTCCACGGGTGTGCTGGTGAGGGGAGTGTGCGAGAACTGTCTCAGACGTCAGAGCGCAGCATCATAGCCGAAACTCTTTACGCTGTCGATGAGGACGGACGCATCGTGTGTGCCGCTCACCATGGCTGTGCCGGAAGCCAGATCCACCGTGACATCCGTGACACCCGGCACCTGACGTATGGCGCGCTCCACATTCGCCTTGCAGTGGTTGCAGTTCATACCGGCTACGTGATAGGTGACAACGGCGCTGCCACTCTTGACGGTGCATGTTTCGTGGTGGTGCTCGTGATGGTGATGATGGTGTGAGTGGCCGAAATAGTGGTGAAGGAGGGCATTCAGCAGCAGGGCGGTGAGAAGGACAATCCATATCCAGTCCATCGTGGTGAGACCCACGGTATGGTGGGCGCAGATACCTGTGATGCGGCTCTGCACGGCAAACCACTCCTGCGGCAGCAGATAGTCGATACCCAGACCGAAGAGCATCGCTCCGATGACGATGGAGAGGATGTAGAGCCACAGCGTGCGACGGCCGAACACCTTGCCGATGACAAGCATGGAAGCGGAATTGACGGCGGGACCGGCCATCAGGAGTACGAGGGCGGCACCGGGTGTGAGACCCTTTGCCATGAGTGACACAGCGATAGGTATGGAACCCGTGGCACAGACATACATGGGAATGGCCACGGCGAGCACGATGAGCATATTGAGGAGCTTGTAGTCGTGCAGGGCGGCGAGCCATTCGTTGGGCACAGCCACCGTGATGAGGGCGGCAATCAGGAGACCGACGATGAGCCATTTGCCCACGTCCTGCATCATCTCGATGAAGGCGTAGGAGAGGGCTTCGCGCATCTTACCGGCAAACGTGTCGTCGTGCTCATGCTCGCTCTCGCGGCAGCAGTCATCGCAGCCGCAGGAGCATTCCCCGGCATCAGTGTCGGCAGCAGTCGTCTGGGAGTGCGTCTCGTCATCTTTGGCGTATCTGTTGGTGAGCCAGCCGCCGAAGACAGAGGTGAAGAGGGCGGCAACGGGGCGGACGATAGCGAAGGGCAGACCCATCAGCGAATAGGTGGCCACGATGCTGTCGACACCCGTCTGGGGCGTGGCGATGAGGAAACCGGTGCAGGCTCCGTGACTGGCTCCCTGTTTGCGCAGCCCCACGGCGGTGGGTATCACGCCGCACGAGCAGAGCGGCAGGGGAATGCCGAAGAGAGCGGCCTTGAAGACGCTCTTCATATTGCGCGGTGCGAGGTGTTTGGAATAGATGTCTTTCGGCACGAAGACGCGCAGGAGTCCCGCAATGAAGAAACCGAGGAGCAGGTAGGGAGCCATCTCTGCCGTCATGGTGACGAGGGCATCCCAGTAGAGCGTGAGCCAGTCGATGAGAATCATGATGTTAACGTGTTACAGATGTACGTTGTATTATTTTTTTCGCTGCAAAGGTACGGTAAAAGGAGTGCAACTCGGTTGCAAAGAGAAAAATTTTGCACGTTTTTCTTGTACGCAAAGGAAATAAAACGTATCTTTGCGGTCGGAATATGGTGAAAGACACGATGATACACATGAAGAAGATTTTTGCGGCTATAATGCTGACGGCGGCTGCCGTGACGCAGGCGCAGGAGGACTACACGCTGGTGTGGAGTGATGAATTCAACGGAGAGGGCGCTCCCAGCGAGAGCGACTGGTCGCCGGAAAAGGGCTATGTGCGCAATCACGAGGCGCAGTGGTATCAGTGGGAGAACGCTGTGTGCAAGGACGGCTGTCTTGTCATCGAGGCGAGGAAGGAAGCGGGGGAGCATCCCTACACCTCTTCTTCCATACACACGCGCGGGAAACACGAGTGGCTCTACGGACGCTTAGAAGTGCGTGCCAAGATACCGACTGCGGGAGGAGCGTGGCCTGCCATCTGGACATTAGGGCAGGGGATGCCGTGGCCCTCGTGCGGAGAGATAGACATCATGGAATACTACCGCATCGGAGGTGTGCCTCATATTCTGGCGAATGCAGCCTGGGGAAGCGACCGCCGCTTTCACGCCATATGGAACAGCAAACGGATACCCTTCACGCATTTCACGGAGCGCGACGAACACTGGGCGGATTCGTTCCATATCTGGCGCATGGACTGGGACGAGCAGTTCATACGCATCTATCTGGACGACGAACTGCTCAACGAGGTGGATCTGACGAAGACTGTGAACGGCCGTATAGGTAACGGTACGAATCCGTTCCACCGTCCGCACTATCTGCTGCTGAATCTGGCTCTCGGAGGAGACAACGGCGGCGAGATAGACGACACACAGATGCCCATGCGCTACGAGATAGACTACGTGCGCATTTATCAGCGTGCGGAGAAATAAGCGGGTAGCCCCTTTTCCTTACATCTTTGCCATCGCCTGCTCGAGGTCGGCGATGATGTCCTCCACGTTCTCAATACCGACGGAGAGGCGTACCAGGTCGGGAGCCACACCGGCTTCGCGCAGTTGCTCCTCAGAGAGTTGACGGTGGGTATGTGAGGCGGGATGCAGCACACAGGTGCGGGCATCTGCCACGTGGGTGACGATGGAGATGAAGTCGAGGTTGTCCATGAAACGGATCGCCTCTTCACGGCTGCCTTTCAGACCGAAGGCAATGACGCCGCAGGAACCCTCGGGCATATACTTCTGTGCCAGGGAATAGTATTTGTTGGAAGGCAGGCCGCAGTAGTTGACCCATCCTACTTTGGGGTTTTTCTCAAGCCACTCGGCTACCTTTTGGGCGTTCTGGCAATGCTGCTTCATACGGAGCGCCAGTGTCTCGAGACCGAGATTCAGGAGGAAGGAGTTCTGGGGAGCAGGAATGCTGCCGAGGTCGCGCATGAGTTGGGCTACGAGTTTCGTGGTGTATGCCATCTTGCCGAAAGCTTTCGTGTAGGTCAGGCCGTGATAGCTTTCATCAGGCGTAGTCAAACCGGGGAACTTGTCGGCGTGTGCATCCCAGTCGAAGTTGCCTGAATCTACGATGCAACCGCCCACCTGCGTGGCGTGTCCGTCCATATATTTGGTGGTGGAGTGGGTGACGATGTCGCAACCCCATTCGAAGGGGCGGCAGTTGATGGGTGTGGCGAAGGTGTTGTCCACGATGAGGGGCACACCGTGCTTGTGAGCCATCTTGGCGAAGCGCTCGATGTCGAACACGTTGCCGCCGGGATTGGATATTGTCTCACCGAAGAAACACTTCGTGTTGGCCTTGAAACAAGCCTCTATCTTCTCGTCGTCCCAGTCGGGATCTATGAAGGTGCACTCGATGCCGAGTTTCTTCATGGTGACGCCGAAGAGATTGTAGGTGCCGCCGTATATGCAGTTGGATGTGATGAAATGGTCGCCGGCCTGACAGATATTGAAGATGGCGTAGAAGTTGGCAGCCTGTCCGGAGGATGTCAACATAGCACCGACACCGCCCTCAAGGGCAGCGATCTTCTTTGCCACAGCGTCGTTGGTGGGATTGGCCAGACGTGTGTAGAAATATCCTGAGTCTTTGAGGTCGAAGAGACGTGCCATCTGGTCGGAGGTCTCGTAACGGAAGGTGGTGGACTGGTAGATGGGAAGCTGCTGAGGCTCTCCCTTAGAGGGTTTCCATCCACCGTGTATGCAGATGGTCTCGAGATTCTTTTTCATCGTATTTTTGTTTTATCTGTTTATTCTTTCTTTGCAGTCCATGTGATTTCCTCTGTGCCGGAAGCCTGATTGAGGGCGCGGGCCAGTACGAAGAAATAGTCGCTGAGACGGTTGAGATATCTGAGGAGTGTGTCATCCACGGTGCATTCGCGCAGCAGTCGCAACACTTCCCGCTCTGCTCTGCGACACACGGTGCGGCACACGTGGGCCTCGGCTGCTGCGGCGCAGCCTCCAGGAAGGACGAAACTGTGGAGCTTGGGCAGTGTGCTCTCGAGTCGGTCAATCTCACTCTCCAGAGCCTTCACGGCATCCTCTCCGATGCAGGGGCATTCGCCCTGTGAGGAAGCCAGATAGGCTCCGCACACAAAGAGGTCGTTCTGGACGCGGGATGTGAAAGCTGTGAGAGACACATACTCACTTCCCAGCGTGGCAAGCAGACCGATGTGGGCACTGAGTTCGTCGATGGTGCCGTAGCTCTCAAGACGCGCGCAGCATTTGCTCACGCGCTGTCCGTCCACGAGGGATGTCTCGCCTTTGTCGCCCGTTTTAGTGTAAATGCTCATCAGCGTTTATGGTTTGCGCGTGCAAAGGTACGACATTTTTTGAAATGTTACGCTTCTTCGCGGCGCAGAATCTCCACAAACTCGTCTATCTTGTGCAATTCGTCAGGGATACGGATGTTTTGAGGGCAATGTGACATACACTGGCCGCATCCGATACAATGCGCAGCCTGTCGCAGACGGGGCACACTGCGGTCCTGTCCCACAAGAAATTCACGGCGCAGACGGGCGTAGTACTTGTTTTTTACGTCTTCTGGCAGTCGGTCGTGACTCTTCACCTTGTTGTAGTGCACGAAGATACTGGGAATGTCCACTCCGTAGGGGCAGGGCATACAGTATTTGCAGTCGTTGCAGGGGATGAGTTTCACGTTGACGATATGGTAGGCGATATCGTAGAGGAACTCCTCCTCTTCCTCGCTCACGGGGTGCAGAGGACTGTAGGTGAGCAGATTGTCGCGCAGGTGCTCCATATACGTCATACCGCTCAGTACGGTGAGCACACCCTCCGGAGTGCCGGCGTAGCGGAATGCCCACGAAGCGATGGTGGCTTCGGGGTCGCGCTCTTTCAGGCGTTCCATGAGATACTGCGGGATGTTGGCCAGACGACCGCCGAGGAGCGGTTCCATGATGACAGCCGGGATACCGCGTTTCTGCAGTTCTGCGTACAGATAGCGGGCATCCGTGTTGCGGCCGTTGATTTCGTTGGCATAGTCCCAATCGAGATAGTTGAGTTCTATCTGCACGAAGTCCCAATGTATCTCGTCGTGGCGCGAGAGCAGATAGTCGAACACCTTCACATCGCCGTGATACGAGAAACCTAGGTTGCGGATGCGTCCCTTTTCGCGCTGTTCGATGCAGAAGTCGAGTATGCCGTTGTCCAGATAGCGGCCTCTCAGAGCGTCCATTCCGCCCATTCCGCAACCGTGCAGCAGGTAGTAGTCGATGTAGTCGGTCTGCAGTTCCTTGAGAGAATTCTCAAACATCTTGATACTCTCTTCGCGCTTCCATGTCGGGGGACCGAAGTTGGAGAGCTTCGTGGCGATGAAATAGCTGTTGCGCGGATGTCTCGACAGGGCGATACCGGTGGAGCGTTCGCTGAATCCGCGACAATAGGCCGGCGATGTGTCGAAGTAGTTGACGCCGTGTTTGAGGGCGTAGTCCACAAGGGTGTTCACCATCTCCTGATCGATTTCATCGACGCCCTCGCGATTGGGCAGTCGCATCATACCATAGCCCAGGAGTGACACCTTGTCGCCGGTAGTGGGATTGGTGCGATAGGTCATTTGGTCCTTTGGAGGCTCCTGCAGACTGTTGTAGTCGTCCTTGACGGGCTGCTGTGTACCGTCTTTTCCCTTGCATCCTGCGAGTGCGGCTGTCACTGCGGCAGCACCTGTGCCGAAGAGTTTCAGGAAATCTCGTCTTTCAATATGTTTGCTCATAGTCGTTCGATGTTGTGTGGTTTATATTTCCCGATGCACCTCGTGACCCTCCACATAGATGGCGGAGAGAGGACGGGCGGGACACAGATTCTCACAGGCTCCGCAGCCGATGCAGATTGCGGTGTTCACCATGGGGATGCGCAATGAATTCTCGTCGGAAGGATTTGAAAGTATCATTGTGATGGCTCCCGTGGGACAATGGCGGGCACAGTTGCCGCACGACACACCGTCGGTGAGCGGTATACAGTTCTTCTTCACCCACACGGCATGTCCTATCTGCAGGGACGATTTCTCCTGCGGTGTGATGGGACGGATCGCCCCTGCGGGGCACACCTGCGAGCAGCGCGTACACTCCGGGCGGCAATATCCGTTTTCGTAGCTCATCGTGGGTTGCATGAATTTATCCAGCGATGTGGATGGTCGCAACACCTTGTTCGGGCACTCCGACACGCAGAGCTGGCACGAAGTGCAATGCTGCGCCATATTGCGGGCTGAGAGGCTTCCGGGTGGTGTGATAGGTGTCTGCCGGTTGGGAGCCACCTTGTCCTCGATGAAGGCGAGTCCTCCGTCCACCTTCTTTTCCTCCTGTGCCATTGCGGCTCCAGCCAGAAGTGCGGTGCCCACGAGGAACTGACGCTTGCTCTGATCTGTGGGTTTGCCGCTGTTGTTCTCCGATGAATTGGAGGTTTTCTTTGCTATACCGTAACTGAGAGCGTCCTTGGGACAGATGCTGATGCAGTTGCCGCAAGTGACGCAGCGCGAGCCGTCTACGGTGTGGTTCTTGAAGTCGATGCATGAGCTCTTGCAGTTGCGTGAACATTTGCCGCAGGTGATACATTTCTCCTCATCGAAGTGCACCTTCAGCAGGGAAAAACGCGCTGTAGCTCCGAGGACGGTACCGACAGGACAGATGGTGTTGCACCATGTTCGTCCACCTCGCCAGGCGAGAATACCTATGATGATGAGTGTCAGCGAGGTGACGCAGATGGGTATCCATCCGTAGAACACCCATTCGGCCTCCGACACAGCATAGCTGTCCACAGCCTCCGCTCCCATAGCCAGCAGATTGTTAGCTCCCGTCCAGATGGGTTGGAAGAGATGCGTGGCGATGCGTCCGTAGGTGCTGTAGGGGGCAATGAGTGCGGCAATTCCGGTGATTCCCGCCACTGTCAGCACGGTGAAGACGACGAGTACGACGATTCGCAGTCCCCACATGGCCTTCGAATAACTGTAGCGGTTGCGCTTTGCACGACGACCCAGTCGGGCGAATAGGTCCTGCATCACACCCAGCGGGCAGATGACGGAGCAGTAGATACGGCCCAGCAGGAGGGTAAGTACGATGATTGCGGCCACTACGGCGATGTTTACGGCGAGAAGCGCCGGCAGAAGCTGCACTTTCGGCATCCAACTCAGGTAGTGGTGCAGGCGGCCCGAGACATCAAGTAGCAGCAGCGTGATACCCGTAAAGAAGAGAGCCGCAAAGAGTTGTCTGATTCTTTTAAGCATGAGATTGGGTGTGTTTAGTGATGAATATACTTATTTCGTAGAGAAGATAGACGGGCAGTGTGACGGCGAAGAGCGAGAAGGGATCACCCGTGGGAGTGATGACGGCAGCCGCGATGAGTATGCCCACAAAGGCGTGTCGGCGATAGCTTGCCATCATGTCGCCCGTGAGGATTCCGGCGCGGGCCAGGAGCCAGCAGACGACGGGCAGTTCGAACACGAGTCCCATCACCAGTCCGAGCCCCAGCAGCGTGTCGATATAGGAGTGCAGCGTGAGCATGTTTCCCACTTCGGGACTCACCTGATAGGTGCCAAGAAAGCGCACGGCGAGGGGAAAGACGATGAAGTAGTTGACCACAGTACCGACGATGAACATCAGGTAAGCGCTGCCCACAAGTCTCACGCCGATACGTCTCTCGCGCTCGTAGAGTCCGGGCGAAACGAAGCGGAATACGGCATAGATGACATACGGCGAGGCGCAGAGCATACCGACGTAGAGGGCGGTGCGCATGTGCACCATAAACTGCTCCGTCAGCCCCGTGTTGATGAGGTGCAGGCTGAAGTCCGTGTCGGCCCCAATCATGCGGTAGGTGCAGAAGTCGCTGTGGGTTGGCGCCAGCAGCAGGGCAAAAAGCGGCTCCTTCAGCGAGAAGGCCGCCGCCGCCAGCAGTACCACGGCGATGAGGGCGCGGATGATGACACTGCGCAGTTCGTCCAGATGGTCCCAGAAGGTCACGCTTCGGTTTTTTCTTCGGCCTTTTCGCTGTCTTCTGCTTTGGGGCTTTCGGGGGCGGAGGTCTCGTTGAGTCCGTCCTTAAAGCTCTTCACGCCGCGTCCGAGTCCCTTCATCAGTTCGGGAATCTTCTTGCCGCCGAAAAGCAGCAGCACCACCAGGGCGATAATGATGATTTCCTGTAATCTCAGTCCAAACATAATCGGTATTGTGTTGATTTAAGAATTATTCCTTCGTATTTTTGCTCTCTTTGGCCGCTTTCCGTCGTAGCGCTTTCATGTCATCGCGTGTGAGGACGAAATCGTTGGAAAAAGCTTCGCGCCACCACTCGGCGTCACAGCTGCTGTGTTTTGTGCTCGCAAACTCCGGGTTGTCGGGGTTATTGGTTCGCCCGTGGTCATACCAGGGCATGAACCAGAGCCACTTGGCGCCGGCGTTCCATTGGCGGCTGATGAGCGGCACGTTGCCGCACTCGGTGAGTGCCGCAAGTTTGGAGGGTGAGGATTCCCGGAGAAAACTGTA
>JAEEZX010000031.1 GCA_016292045.1 Bacteroidaceae bacterium
CTTTTACAGTGTAAACACTGCGAAGCCTTAAGGTGGTTATAGTGGCGGGGTTCCACCTCTTCCCATTCCGAACAGAGAAGTTAAGCCCGCCCGCGCCGATGGTACTGCACACCCGTGGGAGAGTAGGTAGCCGCCGTTTTACAAAAAGCCCTTCAGTCAGCAATGACCGAGGGGCTTTCTTGTTTTTATCAGATTATTCCGAATACTCCGAATATTCTGATTATTCCGAATAATTTAAGGGAAGTAGGTAGCCTTTTTCAACCCCTCACATACTCAAAATCACGGATGCGAATAATTTCCTTAGAGTCAATCATGCGCTGAAGCACATAGTTGATGTGGAAATCGTTGAGAAAGTGTGATAATTTGATATCGCTGAGTTTGAGCGGGTTGTCTTTGCTGACTTGCTGGAGCACACAGTCGTGAATAGCCTTATATTCCTCTTCCGACGGGGTGGGGTAATACTTCTGCATACAACTGTTGCAAAGCATACAGTCCTCGTCAAACTCCTCCCCGAAATACTGCAACAGCAGACGACTCTTGCACACTGTGTTGTTCTCGATGTATGAGAGCATGCTGCGTATCTGGCGCTCATAGCGCTCCTTGCGCTCCTCGTAAATTTCTTTTGAGAACACAATCTTGCGGGTCGGCACTCTGTTCTGGAGGAATGTCACCTGCGAGGCGTGTTTCTTGGGAACGTAGTGCACGATGTGGAGAGAGGACAATTTGGTGAGGCATTCATATACCTGGTGCTGGGAATACCCGGTCTCCCGGGAAATGAGCGATTCGTCAAGCCAGCAATACTGTGAGAAAACACCTATATTGTTGCGCAGAACACTGGTGATGATTTCCTCGTTCTGCTTACCCGTGACGGCATTGTAGAGTGTGGAGCGCGTGGCAGGGATGTATATCCTGCTGACGGATGTCTCCTCCGCCCGGAATTCGATGTATCCGGCATCGGAGAGCAGTTCCAGAGCCCGTATTGCCATCAGGGAATGCAGATGGAATGCTGTGCAGAATTCCATGATGTCGAAACTCCTTTTCATACCCTGACCGTCGCCCTCGGCAAGTTGCAGGAAGAAGCAGAATTTCTCGTAAACCTCTCTTATATAGTCTTTTTCAGGAAAGCGCGCTTCGATGCGTCGCTTCATGAGTTTTGCCTCGTCGCCCTCGGATACCATGACAGCATAAGCCCGCTTGCCGTCTCTTCCGGCACGTCCCGCTTCCTGGAAATAGGCCTCTATGCTGTCGGGCGGATCGAGATGGAGAACCAGTCGCACGTCGGGTTTGTCGATACCCATTCCGAAGGCGTTGGTTGCCACCATGATACGTATGCTGTTGTCGCTCCAGGCTTTCTGTCGGGCATCCTTCTCGCTGTCGGGCAGTCCTGCGTGGAAATAGGTTGCCGTGTAGCCGAGCTGGCTCAGCGTGCGTGCGGTCTCCATGCAGTTCTTGCGATTGCGCGTGTAGATGATGCACGAACCGGGATAGCGCTCCAGAGCTCTCAGCATGCCGAGTGTGCTGACGGGATGGTATTCCACGGTGTAAACGAGGTTGGCACGGTGGTAGCTCATGCGTATGACGTTCTCCTCGCGGAAATCGAGCTGGGCCTGTATGTCATGGATGACATCCTGTGTGGCAGATGCCGTGAGTGCGAGAACGGGCACTCCGGGAAGCTCCTTGCGCAACTCCTTTATCTGCAGGTAGGAGGGACGGAAATCGTGTCCCCATTGTGAGATGCAATGCGCCTCGTCGATGGTGATGAACGAGATGTCCATGTGGCGCAGTTTCGAGATGAAGAGTTCGGAGGCAAGGCGTTCGGGTGAGACGTAGAGGAATTTGTAGTTGCCGAAGATGCAGTTCTCAAGTGTGACGATGATGTCCTCGTGCTTCATCTCTGCGTAGATGCACGCTGTCTTGATGTTGCGCTCCCTGAGATGTTTTATCTGGTCTTTCATCAGGGCGATGAGCGGTGTGACAACGATGCAGAGTCCCTTGCGTGCGAGTGCCGGCACCTGA
The DNA here is from genome assembly GCA_016292045.1 of Bacteroidaceae bacterium. Lineage (GTDB taxonomy): Bacteria > Bacteroidota > Bacteroidia > Bacteroidales > Bacteroidaceae > Physcousia. The sequence continues at coordinate 2,017 of JAEEZX010000031.1, forward strand.
AAGGCAATGCTCTTGCCGCCGCCCGTCGGCATCAGTCCGAGTGTGTCCCGGCCTTGTCCTATGCTCTCGATAATCTCCCTCTGGATGCCGCGAAACTCGGTGTATCCAAAGTGTTTTTTCAGAGTGTCAAGATAAATGTCTGTGGACTTTGCGGTGGACATCGCTGGGGGTATTACTCATCCATAAGAGACATATCCTCGATGAGAAGCTGTATCTCTCCGTGCTTGTGGGTGTTCTCTTCTATGGTATACACGATGTCGAAGGCGCGCTTCGTTTTGATGTAGCGGGCAAGAGCGCTCTGACCGAACGCAATACCGCTCATCACGTTGTGACTCTTGTTGTCGACGAGTTCGAGTTTGATGTGCTCCTGATTGCGTCCCACCACCTTGCTGGTGCCGTAGTCGTAGACGCGGCGTGTGCAGAAGACGGGTTTGGGATTGTTGGGCCCGAAGGGTTCGAATCGTCTTATCTCGTTGAAGAGTCTGCGGCTGATATCCTTGAAGTCGAGACAGGCATCCACATCCAGTTGTGCCAGTGTCTGTTCCGGAAGGATGTGTTCGTCGACATACTTCTCAAAGCGGCGCTTGAATTCAGCCACGTTGTCTGCTCTGAGCGTAAGTCCGGCAGCGTAGGTATGTCCTCCGAAATTCTCCAGCAGGTCCTCACAACTCTCGATGGCTTTGTGCACATCGAAACCTGCAACGGAACGTGCTGAACCGGTGGCGAGTTCGTTGTCGCGCGTCAGCACGATGGCCGGGCGGTTGTATATTTCCGTGAGTCGGCTGGCCACAATGCCGATGATGCCCTTGTGCCATTCCTCGTTGTAGATGACGATGGCCTTGTGCTCGTGCTGGTGGTCGATGGATGCCACAATCTGGTTGGCCTGTTCGGTCATCACCTTGTCGAGGTCCTTGCGCTGCTCATTGTAGTGGTTGATGAGTTCGGCAGCCTCATGTGCCTTGTCGGCATCCTTCTCAATGAGGAGCGATACGGACTCCTTGCCGTTCTGTATGCGACCGGAAGCATTGATGCGCGGTCCTATCTTGAAGATGATATCGCTGAGCATTATCTCCTTCTCGGCCAGACCGCACACATCGATGATGGCTTTCACACCGACGCAGGGCGACTGGTTGAGCTGTCGCAGACCGTGATATGCGAGTATTCTGTTTTCCCCAATGATAGGTACGATGTCGGACGCAATACTTATTGCACAGAGATCCAGGAGGGGAATGAGGTCGGAGAAGGGGATGCCGTTGCTGATGGCGAACGCCTGCATCAGTTTGAAGCCGACACCGCATCCGCAGAGATGCTCGTAGGGGTAGGTGTGGTCGCTGCGCTTTGCGTTGAGAATTGCCACTGCGGGCGGCAGCACCTTGTCGGGCACGTGGTGGTCGCAGATGATGAAGTCGATACCCAGTTTCTTGGCGTATTCCACCTCTTCGATGGCCTTCACGCCGCAGTCGAGCACGATGATGAGTTTGACCCCCGTCTCGTATGCGTAGTCCACACCCTTGTGCGACACACCGTATCCGTCCTCGTAGCGGTCGGGGATGTAGTAGTCGATATTGGTGCAGTACTGATGCAGGAACTTATATACGAGTGCCACAGCCGTAACGCCGTCTACATCATAGTCGCCGTAGATGAGTATGCGTTCCTTCCTGCCGAGAGCCTCGTTGAGACGGTCGACGGCAGCCCTCATATCCTTGAAGAGGAACGGATCCAGCAGTTCCGTCAACTGAGGGCGGAAGAAGTGCCGTGCCTCTTCCGGAGTGCTGATGCCGCGCTCCACAAGCAGTTTGCCCACCACTGGATGTACATTCAGGGCGTCGGACAAACTCTTGGCGCATTCGGCCTGCTGGTCAGTGGGTTCGAAAAAGTTCCACTGAAAATTCATTCTCTTCCTCTCTTCCTTATTTTATGTTCAACTTGGCACGTATGTCGGCAGGTATGGCGTTCTTGTTGATGACGATATTCATCGTCTTGTATGCCACGTAGGGTTTGGAGACATACCAGAATCCCTTGTATGGTCCGTAGTCGCCCCATGAGTTCTTCATCATGAAGTATTCCTTGCCGTGCTGGTCTTTTGCGATGCCGTAAATCTGCATTCCGTGGTCGTCGGTGGTTTCCCAGTTGTCGTAGGCTTCCTGACGCATGTCCTGTGTGATGGTCATCTCGCCCTTGCTGTCGCTCTCGCTGAGCTTCACCTTCTCGCCGGTCCAGCGACGCTGGTCGCTGCCGCCGTCTTCGTCTTTCTTCTCCTTGAGGGGTACTCTGGCCACGCATCTGTTCTTACCCTCCTTGCGCGCGAAACCGTCCTCGGAAACGTCTGCTCCCCAGGCGAATGTCCATCCGTTGCGCACACTTTCCTCCATCACACGCATGAACTCGTCCAGCGGCAGATTGTAGCTCGAGCCCCAGCGCCAGTTGTCCTGTATCTCAAGGATGAACGACGTGTAGAATGGATGATGTGTGTAGCTGGTGAGCGACACGTAGTCGTCGGGATTCAGTCCGAGACAGTCGGAAACGAAGGTCTTCGGAGTGTACTTCACACCCTTGTATTCGAACTCCTGCGGGCACTTGCCGAAATAGCAGTCGAGCATGCATTGCACGGCATCCTTCCAATGCGGGTTGATTTTCTTTGCCTCGCTCTTCGAGATGGCTTGCACGTATGCCTGCATGGGATTGAAGAATGTGCTGAAGTTGAACAGCGAGTCGCCGTAGAGCGTATTGGGGTAGGGCATGATGCCTTCCGGCACAAGTCCGTAGTTCTCCATGCAGTAGATGGCATCGTAGAATGAACCGCCTTCCGTGAAACTGGCATCTCCGTGGGTGCGCACGTTGCGGTCTGCGCGGTCGGTATATGTCTTGCTCACCACGAATGATTCACACAAATCGATGTCGGTCATCTCAGGATGCTTTTTCAGCACCTCGCTCTCAAGGAATGCCAGCGAAGAGTAGCTCCAGCAGGTGCCGCTGTTCTTCTGGTTCTTGATGGAGGTGACGGGATTCTCCAGCACGGTGGTGAATATCAGCGTGTCGGGATTTTCCTTCTCCTTCTTGGCAGGTTTTGCTGCTGCGGGGAGCGCCATCGCTACCGTGAGTGCTGCAATGATGAGATGTTTCATTTGTTATATGTCTTTTTGTTGTTTCACTTGTTAATCATTGTCCGGATCCCATTCGGTCTTGTTCCAACCTCCGGCCTTCCACCAGCTCATGGTGCGTGCATATACGTTCCACCAAAGATATATGGTGTAGATATTGTCTATTTTGTATATGTCGTAGTCGCTCTCCGGCACATTCATGCTGATGCCGCAATAGTGCTCGGGATCCGTCAGGTGGCGGAAGTCGGTGCCGTAGACAGACGAAGGGAAGCTTGACATCCACATTTCCGTGGGGACGGTCTTGTAGGGAACGGCTTTGTCGAGCTGTTTTCTCCATTCGGTGTATTCCTCGTCGGTGAGCACTCCGGCCATTATGCTTCCCATGTCGTATGCAATAGGGGTTCCGAGAGCAACCTCGTTGCCGTTTACAACCAGGAATCTCCTCGGGCTGTACACCTGTGCGGTATTCACTATGGCAGGTCTGTGGTCCTTGTCGTAGAAATACTTCTCGATATAAGGTGCGGTGGCTTCGGCCAGAGCATCCAGTTCGCTCGTCTTGATGAATGTCATCGGGAAACAGCGCCTGTACAGACTTTCGTTGTCGTAGTATTCGTTGTAAGCCTTTAGTATGGCGGGCATATCGGCATTGCACAAACCCTCTGCGGCAAGATGATAGGGAGCTCCTGTACCTGGCGTTTCCGTAGGGGAACCGATAATCCAGTCGGTGAGCCCGCGCAGTTCGTAGGCTGTCTCGATGCCCTGCATGAGACATGCGTCCCACAGGATGTAATCCATCTTCACGCCCAGCTTCTCAAGCACCCACTTCACGGACGACACATTCATGCCGTAGTCTCCGTTGATTTTTGCCGAGTTGATACCGTTGTCCACTCCGAAGGCTCTCGCCTGACGTGCAGAATTGACATTTTCTTCGGTAATCTCGTCGATGGTCGTTTTTCTGGGGCTCCAGCCGCTTCCGTGCGACCACAATACAAGGGCATAGCTCTTTGATGGATAGTTCGCAATCATATCCTTCAGGGTGGCAAGCATCACTGTGGAGTCGGCGCTGTCCTGTTCCTTGCTCCACGTCTTCCATGTGGTCACACCCAGTTTGTTGAACAGTGTGATGCGCGGCAGCTGGGTGTTGTCGTTGTACACCAGTATGTTGCAATCGCTGGGGATGCCGTTGCGGGTGGCAACGTATGAGAGTTCCTGTATGTCGTTTTCCGTACTGGCGGAAAGTGTGTTCTCCGCCACCATATAGATAAGCACGGTACGCCTCGCTACATTGGCGTCCGGATCTACGGGAGGATCCAGTTCGTCCGTACAGCTCGTAAACGCCGCAAAAGCGAAAAACAGCAGTATAATATACCGTATAATATAGTTCATACGAGCACAAAGATAGCAAATAATTCTGTTATGGCAAAATGAAGGGTGTGAAAATATCCTAAAAGAATGTAATCTCACCATAAAATCATACGTCCAGAGTGCGTCGTCGGACAAAAACGGAGGGAAGGCAATAAAACGGAGGCTCAAAACGTTCTTATTTCGGTTGTAAAATTATGCAGTGGACTGATCGTATTCGTCAGGTAAAGATACTTTTGGTGTTGTCGGCCGTGATAATCGGTGCGGCATCGCTGATAATTTCACACTATCTTGTGCGAGACCTTGAGATTGAGGAGAAGCGCAAGATGGAAGTGTGGGCCGAAGCGATGCGCTCGCTCTCTGAGGCCGACGAAACCACCGATATGGCGCTGGTGCTCAGCGTGATAGAGAGCAACAACACGATTCCTGTCATCGTGATGAATCAGGACAGCACGGTGCAGATCTACCGCAATCTGCTGCTGCGCTATTCCACTCCGGAGGACAGCATCAGCAAACTCTACGCCGCTGTGAATCAGATGAGTCGCCAGCATCACGTGATACCTCTTTCATTAGGTGATGACGAATATGTCTGCGTCTACTACGACGACTCGCTTCTGCTGCGCCGCCTGGAATGGTGGCCGTATGTGCAGCTGGGTATTGTGCTCATCTTTGTCGTGGTGGCTATCTTCGCCCTGATGAGCAGTCAGAAGGCGGAGCAGAACAAGGTGTGGGTGGGACTCTCGAAGGAGACAGCCCATCAGCTTGGAACACCTATCTCCAGTCTTATGGCGTGGGTGGAAGTGCTGCGCGAAACGTATCCCGACGATGCCCTCATTCCTGAAATAGATAAGGATGTGAAGCGACTCCAGTTGATAGCAGAGCGTTTCTCGAAGATAGGTTCGCTTCCCGAACCGCGCGAAGAGGACCTCTGCGAGGTTGTGGCTCATGTGGTGGAATACATCGGCCGCCGCGCATCCAACAGGGTGAGTATCAGCGTCTCTGTGCCCGACGAACCGTTGCCGGCACTTCTCTCGGCATCGCTCTTCGAGTGGGTGATAGAGAATCTCTGCAAGAACGCCATCGACGCAATGAACGGAGAGGGCAAGATACATATCATGGCGCATCGCGAGGCATATTGTCTGGCCATCGAGGTGTCTGATACGGGCAAGGGAATCCCCTCGAAGCATTTCAGGACGGTGTTCACTCCCGGCTTCACGACAAAGAGCAGAGGGTGGGGGCTTGGTCTTTCGCTCGCTCGCCGCATCGTTGAGGAGTATCATCACGGAAGCATTTTCGTGAAGCAAAGTGAGCTGGGACGGGGCACCACATTCCGTATAGAGCTGCCGCTTTTTGAACCCTCGAAAACACAGTAATAAGTGCAAAAAGACTAAAAAAGCAGAAAAAAGCTTTATTTTTTACAGTTTACATTTCTCATTTTACTTTTTTTTCGTACCTTTGCACCCCGATTATGGACGCGATAAACGGTTTGAAGATAGATTTACGGGCTTTGCCCCTCGGTTCGACGCAGTTTTCTGCAGAGCTTGATGACTCTTTCTTCGCATCGCTCCAGCAGGAGGAAATCCGGCGAGGCCGTGTAAACGCAGATGTAACGCTGCGCCGCACATCACAGGAAACCTTCGAGGCAGACTGCTGCCTGTCTGGAGAAATAGAGGTGCTCTGCACCGTATGCATGGAGCCGATGTCGCTGCCCGTAGAAATAGAGGAGACCCTCAAAATACGCTTTGGCGAAAGCGATTTGGATGATGGCGACATCATCACGGTGCAATGGAACAAAGGTGTTCTGGACCTCTCATGGCCCGTCTACGAGCAGATAGCTCTGAGCATCCCCATTCGCCATGTTCACGAAGAATGTGACAGTGAAGAAGAGATTGAAGAAAATTAATATAACAACAACATAAAGAGAATTTTATTATGGCACATCCTAAAAGAAGGCAGTCAAAGACTCGCACCCTCAAACGCAGAACTCACGATAAGGCTGTAGCACCGGCATTGGCTGTATGCCCCAACTGTGGTGCTTTCCACATCTACCACACCGTATGCCCCTCTTGCGGCTACTATCGCGGTAAGGTTGCTATTGAGAAAGAAGCATAAAGAGCATTGGAAAGAATTAATGCCGTCATCACGGGTGTAGGCGGCTACGTTCCTGACTATATCCTTGACAACGAGGAGATGTCCCGTATTGTGGACACTTCCGACGAGTGGATAATGGAGCGTATAGGCGTCAAGACTCGTCACATACTGAAGCCGGAACAGGGCACTGGCACGAGCTACATGATGACTCGTGCTGTCCAGCAGCTTCTTCGCAAGACAGGTGTGGAGCCGGATTCCATCGAACTGGTAATCTGTGCCACCACTACACCTGACTATCATTTCCCTTCTACCGCATCGCTGGTCATCGGCAATGTGGGGCTGAAAAATGCCTTCGGATATGATATGGAAGCCGCTTGCAGTGGCTTTCTTTATGCTATGGAGGTAGGTGCTTCCTACATACGTTCCGGACGTTACAAGCGTATCATCCTTTGCGGAGGCGACCACATGTCGTCCATGACAAACTATACGGACCGCAATTCGTGCCCCATCTTCGGCGATGGAGCGGCTTGTGTGCTGATGGAGGCAACCACTGAGGAAGTGGGTCTCATGGACGGATACTACCGTGTGGACGGAAAGGGACTTGCCAACCTGCAGATGAAGGCCGGCGGTTCGCACAAGATGCCGACACACGAGACTGTGGATGCTCTCGAGCATACTGTATACCAGGAGGGCAGGGCTGTATACAAGCACGCTGTGCTCGACATGTCGTCTGCGGTGAAAATCATTGCAGAGCGCAACAATCTCACAAAGGACAACGTAGCGTGGGTGATTCCTCATCAGGCCAATATCAATATAGAACGCTCTGTGGCCGGTCGTATCGGTATTGAAGAGGATCACATCATGATTAATATCGACCATATGGCAAACACCTCGGGTGGCACCCTGCCCCTGTGTCTGTGGGAATACGAGCCGCAGCTCAAGAAGGGCGACAAGCTCATCTTCACGGCTTTCGGTGCCGGATTCACATGGGGTGCAAGCTATATGATATGGGGTTACGACGGAGCTCTCGAAGCTGCCAAGGAGCCTGCAGAATTCTATAAGGAGGGAACCATTTCCCGCGAGGAGTGGTACGCAAAGAGGAGGAAGCAGGGTGAGTCATAAGGCGGGATTCGTCAACATCGTAGGAAATCCCAACGTGGGAAAGAGTACGCTCATGAACCTTCTGGTTGGTGAGCGTATATCTATTGCCACATTCAAGGCCCAGACGACGCGCCATCGTATCATGGGCATACTCAACACTCCTGAGATGCAGATATGTTTTTCCGACACTCCGGGAGTGCTGAAACCCAACTACCGCCTTCAGGAGCAGATGCTGCAGTTCTCGGAATCTGCCCTTCAGGATGCAGACGTGCTGCTGTATGTCACCGATATGGTGGAGCAGCCCGACAAGAATATGGAGTTCCTGGAGAAGGTGCAGAGGATGAAAGTGCCTGTGTTGGTGCTGATAAACAAGATAGATCTCAGTTCGGAGAAAGACCTGAATGAGAAGTTCGACACATGGCATCGTGTGCTACCCGAAGCAGAGATATTCCCCATATCGGCATTGCACCGTTTCGGCGTGGAGCAGGTGCTCAAGCGCATAGAGGAACTTCTGCCCGAATCGCCGGCGTATTTCGACAAGGACCAGTGGACGGACAAGCCGGCCCGCTTCTTCGTCACGGAGATAATACGCGAGAAGATACTTCTCTACTACGACAAGGAAATTCCCTACAGTGTGGAGGTCGTTGTGGAGCAGTTCAAGGAGCAGGAGCACAGCATACATATCAGCACAGTAATCTATGTGGAGCGTGATTCCCAGAAGGGTATCATCATAGGTCATCGCGGCGTGGCATTGAAGCGCGTTTCCTCCGAGGCCCGCAAGAGTCTGGAGAAGTTCTTCGGCAAGAGCATCTATCTCGATGTCTTTGTCAAGGTGGATAAAGACTGGCGCTCGTCCACCAAAGCGATGAAGCAATACGGCTACGACATCAGCGACTGATTTTTACGATTGGGCGTTTGGATTGTTATTTTTTGTTTAATAATCCTCAACATTCAACTTTTTTTCGTATCTTTGCGCCCGAATAGTAAAATATAACTACGATGTCAAATATAGTAGCTATAGTAGGAAGGCCGAATGTCGGTAAGTCGACGCTGTTTAATCGTCTCACTCAGACGAGGCATGCTATCGTGAGTGACGAGGCCGGTACGACACGAGACCGTCAGTACGGCAAGTGCGAATGGGAGGGGAAGGAGTTCTCTGTAATCGACACAGGCGGCTGGGTGGTGAACTCGGACGATATCTTCGAGGAGGAGATACGCAAACAGGTGTCGCTCGCCACAGAGGAGGCCGACGTGATACTCTTCATGGTGGACGTGCAGAACGGTGTCACCGACCTCGACGAGGAAGTGGCTGCAATCCTGCGTCGCACGAAGAAGCCTGTGCTCCTTGTGACGAACAAGATGGACAACAACGAGACGTGGCTCGCAGCAGAGTTCTACGGACTGGGACTGGGAGACCCTATCGGCATCTCTGCGGCAACGGGCAGCGGCACCGGTGATTTGCTGGATATCGTGATGAGCAAGTTCCCGAAGAAGCCAGAAGAGCTTCCGGATGAGAATATTCCCCGTTTTGCTGTGGTGGGACGCCCCAATGTGGGTAAATCCAGTATCATCAATGCCTTTATCGGTGAGGACCGTCATATTGTGACGGACATAGCAGGAACTACGCGGGACAGCATATATACGCGCTATGAGAAGTTCGGTTTCGACTTCTACCTTGTGGACACTGCGGGTATACGCAAGAAAGGCAAGGTGTCGGAAGATTTGGAATTCTACAGTGTGATGCGTTCCATCCGAGCCATCGAAAACAGCGACGTATGCATCCTCATGCTTGATGCCACGCGAGGCATTGAGTCGCAGGATCTGAATATCTTCCAGCTCATACAGCGCAACCAGAAGAATCTGGTCGTCGTGGTGAATAAGTGGGACCTCGTGGAGGATAAGACCCAGCGTGTGATGGATACGTTCATAGATGCTATCCGCGAACGCATGGCACCTTTCGTCGACTTCCCGATTATCTTCGGTTCGGCTCTCACGAAGCAGCGTATCTTCAAGGTGCTGGAAACAGCTGTTGCAACATACGAGAACCGTCGTCGCAAAGTGAGCACGCACCGTCTCAACGAGGAGATGCTGCCGCTCATCGAGGCATATCCGCCACCATCGATGAAAGGTAAATACATCAAGATAAAATACTGCTCGCAGGTGCCGGACACTCATGTACCGACATTTGTCTTTTACGCAAATCTGCCCCAGTATGTCAAGGAGCCGTATCGCCGTTTCCTTGAGAACAAGATACGTGAGCGTTGGAATTTCCACGGCACTCCGATAAACGTCTTTATACGTCAGAAATAATGAAAAAGATAATATTGATATTTGCCGCTATCGCTATAGTGGGGTGTGGGAACAAACGTCAGGAACTCACACACGAAGGAGCCCGCACTGCGGCAGAGCACTTTTACAGCTTGCTTATCAATAACGACAGCGAGGCGTATGTAGACGGCTTGGCAGGTATGGTGAGTTGCGACAGTTTGACCCGTGCAGAGATGATAGACGTCGTATCGCAGTTTGTCAAGCGTGAATTGGATGCACACAACAGTATTGCTTCTGCAACAGCGGTGCGGGACACTATCTATGCAGACTCTCTGGCACAGGTGTTTATGGACGTTGTCTATGGAGACAGCACAATGGAACACATAATGCTTCCGCTCGTGTATACGGGTGGTGAATGGAAGATGAGATGAAACGCCTGCTCTCTGCTCTTTGGACACCGCTGCTTCCGGTATTCATCTTTCTGCTTTGTCAGTTGGCTGGAGTTGGGGTGGTGTATGCTAATGGCAGTTTGAGCTTATCGCTTTTCCTTGTGGAAATCCTCGTCATCGCATGGTTGATGGTGAGGAAAAAGGTAAAGCGTGAAGATTTCCGTGTAGACAGTTCCTGGAAGAGCCGGCGATGCTTCATTGCTATATTGGGGGCATTTTCCATAATGTTTGCCATGAATGTGGTGTCGGAGTGGATGGGACTGCCGGACTACACCATGAAGACAGTGATGGAAGTGCTGAAATCCCCATTTGGTGTGTTGAGCATCGCGTTGCTCGGTCCTGTTGCAGAGGAAGTTTGCTTCAGGGGCGCCATCATCGGCGGTATGCTGCGTGAGGGAAGGCATCCCTGGACGGCAATACTGGTGTCTTCAATGTTTTTCAGTCTTATCCATTTCAATCCCGCACAGATACCCTTTGCCTTTGTGATGGGTCTCGTGTTGGGCCTCATATATGTGCGTACTGAGAGTCTCCTGCTACCGATATTCATCCATGTGTTCAACAATTCCACAGCCGTGGTGCAGTTGTTCGTCATGGGTGATGCTGCGGAGGATTTCAAGATGTCCGGTGTGATAGATGAGAAATATCTGATTATCGGATGTGTGGTATATCTGGTTATAGGTGTCGTGTGTCTCCGCAGTTTCTTTCGTATTTCGAAAACACAATTGCGGGAGGAGATACGAAACCGCAAACGCAGTTACAGCCGGGAGCGCCTGCATGATATGTCGCTGGCATTGGAGCGCACGATAATGGAAAGACGTGAGTGGTGGGAATCGCAGACGGTGCTTCTCTATCACGCTCTGCCCGACGAGGTGGATACATCGTTATTGCTTTCTGCGGCCGTTGAATCGGGAAAGACGATATTGCTTCCCCGTGTGGACGGCGAGCGTCTGACGCTGCATCCCTACGACCCTTCTCAGATGCAGAGCGGGGAATACGGTATTATGGAACCTCAGACTCCCGAAATTCCGGAAAGCCGTTACGGGGAAATAGAAATGGTGCTTGTGCCCGGTATGGCATTCGATCGCAGAGGTCATCGCCTGGGACGCGGGAAGGGATTTTACGACCGTCTGCTGCCCAGTCTGAATAGGGCGCGTTTTATTGGTATCTGTTTCCCGTTCCAGATAGTGGCAAAGGTGCCGTATGATAAGTATGATGTGAAGGTAGACGACGTATGCTGGTCTGTATAGCAGAGAAACCATCGGTGGCGAAGGACATTGCCAAAGTGCTTGGAGCTAACAGCGCCAAGGACGGATACATGGAGGGCAACGGTTATCAGGTGACATGGACGTTCGGACATCTGTGTGAACTCAAGGAACCGCACGAGTACTGTGCCCAGTGGCGTCAGTGGACTCTTTCCTCTCTGCCCATGATACCGCCCCGCTACGGCATACGTCTCAAGTCGGACAAGGGTGTGGAGCATCAGTTCGAGGTGATAAAGCGTCTGATGCTGGCAGCTGACGGTATCATCAATTGCGGTGATGCCGGTCAGGAGGGTGAGCTCATTCAGCGCTGGGTGATGCAGATGACGGGAGCCCGTTGTCCGGTGCAGCGTCTCTGGATATCGTCGTTGACGGAGGAAGCCATCCGTGAGGGTTTCCAGAATCTGAAGGACCAGTCGAATTATCAGTCTCTCTATGAGGCAGGTCTTATGCGTGCCATCGGAGACTGGACACTCGGTATCAATGCCACTCGTCTCTACACCATAAAGTATGCGCAGCGCAGTTCCTCGCAGGGACAGAATCAGGTGCTTTCCATCGGTCGTGTGCAGACTCCGACGCTGGCGCTCATCGTGAAGCGGCAGAGGGAGATAGAGACTTTTGTGCCGGAACCGTATTGGGTGCTTTCCACCGTCTATCGCGACACTACGTTCACGGCAGTGATGAAGGAAGGCGACCGCGGTTTCAAGACCAGGGAAGAGGGCACCAAGGCGATGGAAGCTATCAGCGGCACACCCTTCACCGTCACTTCCGTGGAGAAGAAGAAGGGCAGTGAGGCACCTCCGCGTCTCTACGACCTGACATCCCTGCAGGTGGATTGCAACAAGAAGTTCGGATTCTCAGCAGAGCAGACTCTCGGCATCATTCAGGCTCTCTACGAAAAGAAAGTGACCACCTATCCGCGTGTAGACACCACGTTCCTTCCCGACGACGTTTACCCCAAGTGTCCGCAAATCATGAACGGACTTTTTCAGACAGTATGGGCCGGCAAGGCTCCTTATGCCGATTTCGTGCGTCCTCTCGGTGGTAAGAAATTGATAAAATCCAAAAAAGTTTTCGACAACAGCAAAGTCACCGACCACCATGCCATCATTCCTACCGGTGTGCCTCCTCAGATGCTCACAGAGATGGAGCAGAAGGTGTTCGACCTCGTGGCCCGTCACTTCATCGGTGCCTTCTATCCCGACTGCCTTTTCGAGACCACTACCGTGCTTGGTGAGGCTGCGAAGGTGAAGTTCAAGGTTACGGGAAAACATATCACGCAGATGGGCTGGAAGGAGTTGTATGCTAACAACGCTGCCGAAAATAATGCCTCCGAGGAGAAGACACTTCCTGCTTTCGTAAAGGATGAGACGGGACCTCACACTCCTACGCTTACGGAGAAGCAGACTACACCTCCGAAACCCTATACCGAAGCCACACTTCTGAGAGCTATGGAGACGGCCGGTAAGATGGTGGAGGACGAGACATTACGGGATGCCCTTAAGGAGAACGGTATAGGACGTCCTTCCACGCGTGCCGCTATCATAGAGACCCTGTTCCGACGTCGCTATATACGCAAGGAGCGCACATCCCTCTGGGCCACTCCCACAGGTGTAGGTCTCATTGACATCATTCACGAAGAACTCCTCAAAAGTGCCGAACTGACTGGTATCTGGGAAAAGAAACTGCGCCAGATAGAGCGCAGGGAATACGATGCGAAGCAATTCCTCGACGAACTCAAACAGATGGTCTCCGACCTTGTCGGTGAGGTGCTTCGCGATAATTCAAACCGTCATGTAGAATCAACACCCGATAAAAAGAAGAAACCATGAAACACATCCTCTTCCTGTTCGTTTCCTTAGTATGTGTGCTTTGCGTCAAGGCAGAGAACTATCCCATCAGTCCCGTTCCCTTCACGCAGGTGAAGATTGCGCCTGCAACGTTTTGGGGACAGCGCCTGGATGCCGCCCGTGAGGTGACGGTGCCTCTTGCTTTCTCCAAGTGTGAGGAGACCGGCCGCTACCGTAATTTCGAGATTGCTGCAGACCAGCTCGCAGGCAAAGACACACACGATGTCAAGGTGGAAGGTTTCTCTTTCGACGACACCGATGTCTACAAGACCATCGAAGGCTGCTCCTATCTCCTGCAGACATTCCCGGATCTCAAGCTGAATATCTCCGTGCCCGACAGCAAGAACGGCAAGGGTTGGCAGCGCACCGTTCCGGCAAAGGCCTATATGGATTCCGTGCTCGCTATCGTGAAGACGGCACAGGAAAAGGACGGCTATCTCTATACAGCCCGCACAATGAATCCCGCTCATCCTCACGCATGGGCAGGTAAGGAGCGCTGGGAGAAGGTGGAAGACCTGTCGCACGAGTTCTACAATCTGGGTCACATGGTGGAGGGTGCCATTGCCCACTATCAGGCCACAGGAGAGACCACCTTCCTGAATATCGCCCGCGACTATGCTGACTGTGTGATGCGCGAGATAGGAGAGGGTGAAGGGCAGGTGGTACGCGTGCCGGGACATCAGATTGCCGAGATGGCCCTCGCCAAACTGTCCATTGTGACGGGTGAGAAGAAATATCTCGACATGGCGAAGTTCTTCCTCGACAAGCGAGGCTATACTTCCCGCACCGATGCCTATTCGCAGGCTCACCTCCCTGTCGTACAGCAGTCAGAGGCTGTAGGACATGCTGTGAGAGCGGCTTATATGTACAGCGGTATGGCAGATGTGGCAGCCCTCACGGGTGATACGTCCTACGTCAATGCCATCGACCGTATCTGGGAGAATATCGTATCTCGCAAGATGTATATCACCGGCGGCATCGGCAGTACGTCAAACGGCGAGGCTTTCGGTCGCAACTGGGAACTCCCCAATATGTCGGCCTATTGTGAGACGTGTGCAGCTATAGGTAACGTGTATGTCAACCATCGTCTCTTCCTGCTTCACGGTGAGTCGAAGTATTACGACGTTCTGGAGCGTGCTCTCTATAACGGTGTCATTTCCGGTATGTCGCTCGACGGAGGTGCGTTCTTCTATCCCAATCCCCTTGAGTCCATGGGTCAGCATCAGCGTCAGCCCTGGTTCGGTTGTGCGTGCTGTCCGAGCAATATATGCCGCTTCATTCCTTCCATTCCCGGATATGTGTATCAGAACAAGGGACGTTCTCTCTACGTGAATCTCTTTATGGGCAACACGGCAGAGCTGAAAGTGAATGGCCGTAAATACGTTCTCAAACAGGAAACCCAGTATCCTTGGGACGGCGACATCACGCTCTCAGTGGAGAAGGGTAGCGGTCAGTTTGCAATGAATATCCGTATTCCCGGATGGGTGCGTGGCAGTGTAGTGCCTTCCGACCTCTATGAATATGCCGACGGAAAGAGTCTCTCATGGAGCCTGTCTGTCAACGGCAAGCCCCTTAAGGTGGAAATCAACAAGGACGGATACGCCGTCATCGACCGCAAGTGGAAGAAGGGCGACAAGGTGCAGGTACATTTCGATATGGAGCCCCGTCTGGTGAAGGCTGACGAACACGTGGAGGCCGATCGCGGCAGAGTCAGTGTGGAGCGCGGCCCTCTGGTTTACTGTGCAGAGTGGCCCGACAACGATTTCGACCTCGGAGGTATATTGCTCAACCAGAAACCGCAGTTCTCCGTGATGCCTTTGTCCGTCCTTACCACGAAGCAGGAGCAGACTTACACCTTCACCGGGCTTCGGACCCGCGCACAGCTGCTGAATTTTGACGAAACCGGTAGTCTCACTGCCAGGGATGTGCGCCTGCGTCTGATTCCATACTATGCATGGTGTCATCGCGGCTCTGGCCGTATGATGGTGTGGCTGCCCCAGCAGTTGCGCGCCACTACGCCCGCTATGCCTCCTTCGCTGGCTTCTCAGAGCCGCCTCTCGGCCAGTGTGAAGACTGCGGCTCTCAGTGCCCTCAACGATCGCCTGCTTCCCAAGAGTGCGGAGGATAAGTCGGTGCCTTACTACCATTGGTGGCCCAAGCAGGGTTCCACGGAATGGTTGCAATACGACCTGCCAGCCCGCACGAAGATAAGCAGTGCTTCTGTATACTGGTACGACGATTCTCCTTGGGGCGGTTGTCTTGTGCCCCGTTCGTGGCGTATTCTCTATCGTCAGGGCGATGGCGAGTGGCAGGCTGTCAGTGCTTCTGCTGCCGATTATGCTACGCGTCGCGGTGCTCTCAACACTGTACGTTTCGAGCCTGTTGAGGCTGATGCCGTGCGTCTGGAGGTGGTGCTTCCCGAGGACAAGTCCTCAGGTCTTTTCGAGTGGGAAATAGAGTAGGGGGACAGATTCCTTTAAAGCAAATCCTTACTGACGCTGCAGACGCAGCATCTGTGTGCAGTGTGAGGTGAGAGACAGACGGTGTGTCACGCATATCACTGTGTAGCGTGACCTCTCTGGTGTGTCACCCTTCTGGTTGTACTTCATCAGGTTGGATATCAGCCGGGCTTCGGTATCTTCGTCAAGCGCTGAGGTGGCTTCGTCCAGCAGCAGTATGCATCCCTTGCGCAGCAGTGCGCGTGCTACGGCGATGCGCTGAGCCTGTCCCTCGCTGAGTCCCTGTCCGCCTTCTCCGCACAGTGTGTCCAGGCCCTCCGGACTCTCACTCACGAAATCAGCTTCTGCCAGTTGCAGTGCCTCCCACATCTCCTCTTCTGTGGCATCGGGGTCGCCCAGCATGAGATTGGTGCGCACACTGCCCGAGAGGAGCGAATTGCCTTGCGGCACGTAGACGAGATTGCAGCGTGTGCGCGGGGAGGCTTTCACACTCACATCTCCCTCGTAGAACTCCACGCGTCCCTCTGTGGGCGGCAGCAATGCCAGAATGAGGCGTATGAGCGTTGTCTTGCCCGCTCCCGTCTCGCCCAGCACGGCAGTGATGCTTCCAGGCGGGAAGTCGTAGGTGAGATGACGCAGTATCATGCGGTAGTCCTCGTCGTAGGCATACGACACATCGTTGAAGCGTATTCCGCAGCCGTTACTGAACCGTATGGCCTCTCCCTGTTCCTCCTGCGGAAGTTTCTCTATTTCCATGAGCCGTTCTCCTGCCGTGAGTGAGGATATGAGGGCGGGAATGAAGCGTGTCATCTCCCGGAAAGGTCCTTGTATCTGTCCCACGAGCTGTATGAATGCCAGCATCATACCGTAAGTGATGAGGCCCTTGTCCAGTTGCCATGCACCCCACAGGAATGCCACCAGATAGCCGGTGCCGAATCCCAGACTTATCAGGGCGTTCGATACGGACGAGAAACGTGTCTTATAGCGTATCTGCTCGCGCAGCGACTGCTGTGTCATGTCCAGCTTCTCCACCATGTCGTCTTCCTGCTCCATTGTCTTGAGCATCACACGGTTCTGTATGCTCTCCTGCATGATACTCTGTATCTCGCTGTCCGTCTTGCGTATGTCGCGTGTGATGGAGCGCATGCGATGGACATAGAGGCGTGAGAGCAGACCGAAGAGGGGACTGATGCACACCAGCGCCACAGCCAGCCTCATGTCGTAGATACAGAGGAAACAGAAAGCACCCACCAGTCTGCAGCACACTATGATGAACTGCGGCAGCGTGTTTGATATCGTTGATGTCACATCGCGCACATCTCGGTCCAGCCTGTTCATCGTGTCTCCCGAATGCTGATGCTCGCGTCCCAGCCACACACTTCCCAGTATGGTCTGGAACATGCGCAGCTGTATCCTGTTCGTACTCTTCACTCCCAGTATGGCTGCAATCCAGCTGCGTGCAAACGACAGCGCTATCGATGCCAGCATCACGGAAACGAGTATCAGCGCACCCGTCGTGAGGCTTCTGTCCGTCTGGTGCGTTGCGGCGTCGATGCACAATTTTGTGGCCCAGATGAATGCGAGGTCGAGACCCACGCCGCATACTCCCGTCAGCGTGTTGACGATGGAGCGCATGCGTATGCCGCGACTGGTTTTCACAAACCAACGTAGTGTCTGTATGGTTGTTGCAGGACTCATTTTCTCACACAAAATTAAAAAAAAATAGAGAAATGTGCGGACGAAATGATAAGTTTTTATAACTTTGTTGGTGAAAAGAGCGTATTTTATATATGAAAAGACCCCGAATCGCCTTATTTGGCAATGTATATCAGTCAAAGAAGTCCACTTCTGTGAAGAAACTCCTTGCTCTGCTCGAAGAGCGCAAGGCGCATGTCTTCATCGACAGTGCTTTTTACAGTTTCCTCACGAAGAAAATCCGCATCGACGTCCCCTGCGAGGGTCTCATCGAGGACGATGCCTTCGATGCCGATGTGGCCATCTCTATGGGTGGCGACGGCACGTTTCTTGAGACGGCGCGCCGCGTGGGCAGCCGCAACATACCCATCCTCGGTATCAACCTGGGTCATCTGGGTTTCCTTGCCGACTACAGTGCGGAGGAGATACCCCTTGCCGTTGATCAGATATTCAGCGATGCGATGAACACCGAGGAGCGTTCCGTTCTCGAGGTGTCGGGCGGTGTGAAGGGTTATCCCTTTGCCCTCAACGAACTGGCTGTTCTCAAGGTAGACAGTGCCTCGATGATCAGTGTTCGCGTGGAAATCAACGGTGAGTATCTCACCACATACCAGGCCGACGGTCTCATTATCAACACTCCCACCGGATCCACGGGCTACGCTCTCTCCGTGGGTGGTCCCGTCATCACTCCCGGCAGCGATATCATCGGTCTCGTACCTGTCGCTCCCCACAGTCTCACAGCCCGTCCTCTCATGCTTCACGGCACAGCCGCGGTGACGCTTTCCGTCGAGAGCCGCGACCATCATTTCCTGCTTTCTGTCGACGGCAGGAGCGAGACCTGCGAAGACAGTGTCAAGATAGAGGTGCGCCGTGCTGCCTATCGTGTCAAGGTGGTGAAGCGCCCCGACGGTTCGTTCTATCGCACCCTGCGTGAGAAACTCCAGTGGAATGTCAACTCTAAACTCTAAACTCTAAACCCTAAACTCTAAACTATACATGATTTACATTTTTCTAGCCGAAGGTTTCGAAGAGATAGAAGCCCTTGCTCCGTTGGACATCCTGCGCCGTGCAGGTGTTGAGGTTAAGACCGTTTCCATTACGGACGATTACATTGTTACGGGTGCTCACGGTATTCCCGTGATGGCCGACACCACGATTTTCCAGACCACCGACAGTGTGCCGGGCGGATGGAACGACGAGCAGCGTCTCGGTGAGTGCGACATGATTGTGCTGCCAGGCGGTCTGCCCGGTTCCACCAATCTCGATGCCTGCCAGCGTCTCAAGGATATGATTCGTATCCACTACGAGGCAGGCAAACCCCTTGCTGCCATCTGTGCGGCTCCCCAGGTCTACGGCCATATGGGTATCCTCTCCGGTAAGCGTGTGACATGCTATCCCGGTGTGGAGACGCAGCTCACCGGTGCCAACTACACAGGTGCCCTCGTGGAGGAGGACGGACAGTTCATCACGGGTTGCGGTCCTGCCGCAGCTATGGAGTTCGGCTATCGTCTTGCAGCCCGTTTTGTAGATGAGGCCACAGTTGAAGCTCTGCGTGAAGGAATGAGGTATAATCAGCTGGTTAATTGATAATTGATAATTGATAATTGACAATTGACAATTAGTCTCTAACCTCTAACCTTTAACCTCTAACCTCTAACCTTTAACCTCTAACCTCTAACCTATAACCTATAACCTCTAACCTCTAACCTATAACCTCTCAACTCTCAACAGAACTGACTTACCTTCCCGGCATCGGTCCTAAACGCAGTGCTTTGCTGGAGAAGGAACTGGGTCTGCGGACCTGGGAGGATCTCCTGTATCATTTCCCGTTCCGCCATATCGACCGCACACATCTCTACCGCATTTCGGAGGTGCTGCCCGATATGCCCTATGTGCAGTTGAAGGGTCAGTTCGTCAGTATGGAGACCGTCGGCACGGGTCGCAAGAAACGCCTTGTTGGTCACTTCACCGACGGTTACGGATGGCTCGACTGCGTGTGGTTCAACGGCGTGCAGTATCTCGTGCGCTCCATCAAGCTCCACCACGACTACATCCTCTTCGGCAAGCCCGGCACGTTCAACAACCGCGTCAACCTGATGCACCCCGATGTCGACGAGGCCGACAATCTGATGCTGAGCCGCATGGCGATGCAGCCCTACTACAACACCACGGAGCGCATGAAGAAGTCTGGTATGACTTCGCGCACCCTTGAGAACTTCACCAGCACGCTCCTGCAACGCCTCACCATCCCTATTCCCGAGACGCTGCCCGACTATCTGCGCCAGCGACTGGGACTCATCGACCGCGACAGTGCGATGCGCTGGATGCACTATCCGCAGACAGCCCGCCAGCTCTCCGATGCCACCTACCGTCAGAAGTTCGAGGAACTCTTCTTCATACAGCTTTCCATCCTGCGCTACAGCCGCGACCGTCAGAAGCGCGTCCACGGGCTGCCTTGTCCGCGGGTAGGGGAGATGTTCCACCGTTTCTACCGCGAGCGTCTGCCCTTCGAGCTCACCGGTGCGCAGAAGCGTGTCATCCGTGAGATGCACGAGGATATGGCCTCCGGACGTCAGATGAACCGTCTGGTGCAGGGCGATGTGGGCAGCGGCAAGACGATGGTGGCACTCATGGTGATGCTCCTCGCTGTGGACAACGGTTATCAGGCCTGTCTCATGGCTCCCACCGAGATACTTGCCGAGCAGCATCTTGCCACGCTCACCCAGCAGTTGGGCGACCTCCCCCTGCGTGTCGAACTGCTTACAGGCACCGTCAAGGGCAAGCGGCGCAAGGAGATTCTGGAGGGCCTTGCAGACGGTTCCGTGAATATCCTCATCGGCACGCATGCCGTCATCGAGGACAAGGTGCAGTTTCGCAATCTCGGGCTTGCTGTCATCGACGAGCAGCACCGCTTCGGAGTGGCGCAGCGTGCCCGCCTGTGGGATAAGAACGTGGCAGCGCCGCATGTCATGGTGATGACGGCCACTCCCATACCGCGCACCCTTGCTATGACGCTCTACGGCGACCTCGATGTCTCTGTCATCGACGAACTGCCTCCAGGGCGTAAACCCATCACCACGAAGCATTTCTACGACCAGCGCCCCGAACTCCTCTACGAGGGTATGGATGCAGAGATAAAGAAGGGCCACCAGTGCTATGTGGTGTATCCTCTGGTGAAGGAGAGCGAGAAGATAGACCTGAAGAACGTGCAGGAGGGCTACCGCCATCTTCAGGAGGTTTTTCCCCACTACCGCCTCTCGATGGTGCACGGTCAGATGAAACCGGCTGAGAAGGATGCCGAGATGCAGAAGTTCGTGCGCGGAGAGACGCAGATACTCGTTGCCACTACGGTTATTGAGGTGGGTGTCAATGTGCCCAACGCCTCCGTCATGGTGATTCAGGATGCCCAGCGTTTCGGCCTCTCACAGTTGCACCAGTTGCGAGGTCGTGTGGGACGTGGTGCGGAGCAGAGCTACTGCCTTCTGGTGACGAGCTACGAACTCTCCGGCGACACCCGCAAGCGCATCCAGATAATGTGCGACACCACAAACGGTTTTGAGATTGCGGAGGCCGACCTCAAGCTGCGCGGTCCCGGCGACCTTGAGGGCACGCAGCAGAGCGGTATGGCTTTCGACCTCCATGTGGCCAATCTTGCCCGCGACGGCATCATCGTCCAGCAGGCCAGGGATATGGCTACGATGATTCTCGACGACGACCCGCTGCTCTCTAAGCCGGAGAATCAGGTCCTGGTGCAGCGCATGCATGAAACCCGCGGCAACCGCCTCGACTGGTCGAATATTTCGTGACCGGCAGAGCAGATATTTTTTCGGCTTATATATCCAGATTGATAGGCGGGAGGGTGTCTTCGGTGATATCCTGCAGCGGAGGGTCACAGCCGGCAAGCCTCGTGACGAATGCCAGCTCGTTGTAATGACGCACTAAGCAGTCCATATCTCCGTCCAGATATGAACGCAGTATCTTCATGTAGGGAATCTCTACGGCTTGTATGTCGACATTTAATTCCACAAACGATATGAGCATCAATTGCAGATTCTCATCATTGAGTTTTTCGCAGATATTCACAAGTTTCTGGTCATCATCTAGATTAGCTAGAAATTCGTCGTTGATGCGTTCGTCGACATCTTTCACCGACAGTATACGCCTGAATTCGTCTTTTCTCAGTTGTATCAGTGTGGATATTGTAAAATACGGGAATATTTTCATTGTATCCAGACTTGGCATTTCCTTCTTCTTTATCTTATATTTCTTGCAAACCTTATCGTATGATGATTTGAAATTCACGATGCATTGTATCAACTCTCTGGTAATATCCGGCAAATTTCCCGGGTCTGCCTTGTAAAGTTGCTTTACCAGTTCGGTGTTCTGCGTCACGGGTGCATACAGTTGCTCCAGAAGGCTCTCCTGCAAATCCACGTTTTTTTCCTGGTCGTTGTCCGCTGTGCAGAATGAATAATAGAGGTCTGCATAGAGTGTGTCACGTTCGTTGAGGATATCGTCCGTAGCCTCCTCTGTGTTGTATTCCGGATATATTTCCGTGACAAAGCTACGAAGCTTTCCCAGCACTCCGTAGTTTCTCGCAGCCCTTTCTTTGTCTATCAGTACTCTGAACATGTCCATTTTCCTCTGGGCAGCCGGTCCGTTTTGCTGCAATGTCACGGAGATGTCGTTGGCAAAATCCCTCGTTCCGAATTCGTACTCGCGTTTCAGCATCTCTGCCACTTCCTCACAGCCTCCTTCGAAGGCTTTCATGCGGTAGTAGGAGGCGAGCGCACGGTTGCTCTTCACGTAAGTTCCTTCGTCAAACATCTCGGCCAGACGCATGAAGGCAAGAGGTGCTTTGGCATGTCTGATTGCCCTGCGGATATAGTCGTAGGCAAGTTTGCCTTGCTGCGGGTCGCCAAAGTATCTGCAGTGCATGATGAAGTTGGCGTAGTCCTCGCCGCTCTGTGCAGCGGCTTCAATCCTCTTCCAGAAATCCCCGGGCATCTTCTCTGCCAGAGAGCAGTCTGCGTAGAACATCCGGCACAGCTTATCTTGTGCCTGCCAGTCCCCGTTCTCTGCAGACGGGAGATACTGCATTGCTGCGTCCATGTTTTTCATCTGTTCGGTATTATTCATGCTGCAAAAATACATATTTTCTCCGATATTATGCTATT
Source organism: Bacteroidaceae bacterium (assembly GCA_016292045.1). Lineage (GTDB taxonomy): Bacteria > Bacteroidota > Bacteroidia > Bacteroidales > Bacteroidaceae > Physcousia. The sequence goes on from JAEEZX010000031.1 coordinate 24,829, forward strand.
TAAGGGTAAAAAACAACGGCATTACCGAAATTATTATTAATTTTGTGGCGAGATAACTGCATATCGGAACGACACAAAACCTCAATACCATGGATCTGAGCATTTATGCACCTGATGATTTCAAAGAGCACCTTAAGGTCTTGGACGACAAGGTCAAATTCAGCAAGGCCCGGCGCGACAACGGTCTGGACTCCGGTTCCTGCCGGCAGCACTATGTATTGACGGGCAACGAAGGGGTGGGGAAGAGCGATGCTGCTAGGGAGATATACCAACGTCTCTCCGAGATTTCGGGCATAGATGACTATGAGGAAAGTGATGCCGCTTCCCTGTTCGAACCCGTGACGGGATTCAATATGTCCAATTTGAGTCAAAAAAATACCCTGATTCACATAAAGAATGCGGAGCAGCTCAGCATGCGGGGCAACAACGCCACGAAAAACGGTATCGAGGATTTGTGCGACGCGATGTCACGCATGAAAAACTGTATCGTCGTGCTCTCTGGAAGGCGCTCTGCGCTTCTGGGACTCGTTCGCGGCAATGAAAAGGCAAAGGCGCTGTTCTCTTTTGTATTCCATTTCGACGACCTCGTTCCCGATGTGCTGTGTCAGTACATGCAGGAGTATGCCAACGAGAAGAACTATCTTTTCGACCCCTCTGCCGAGGATGCCCTTAAGAGTTATATCGGAGCTGCTTACAAACAGCGGGGCATGAGCTTCAGGAACAAGTATTTCCTTCAGGAGGTGTTCGACAATGAGATTGTTCCGAGGATGTCGGCGAGAATCGTCGGGCAGGATAAGCCTGTTGAGGATGCCGACCTCTGCGTCATCATGCCGGAAGACCTTCCCGAGGTGAAGGTGCCGGACACGGAGGAAGCCATCCGCAAGTTGGAGGCTCTCGTGGGTCTGGATGATGTCAAGAAGCAGATTCTCGACCACACCGCTCTCGTCAAGCTCAACAGTCTGAGGGCAAGCAAGGGGCTCTACAACAGGATGCCGCCAATGCACATGGTGTTCACCGGTAATCCCGGTACGGGCAAGACGACGATAGCCAAGCACATCGGAGAGATATACCACAGCATCGGTGTGCTGTCCTCCGGCCATGTTGTTGAGACGGAGCGCTCCAAACTCATAGGCGAGTTCATCGGTTCAGCGGAGAAGAACGCCATGGATGCCATACGTAGCGCCAGCGGAGGTGTGCTCTTCATCGATGAGGCCTACAGCCTGTTCGTGAGGGACAATGAGAGGGACTACGGTATGAGGGTCATCGAGACGCTGCTCACTCAACTCAGTTCCGACGACACCGACATGATAGTCATCCTGGCGGGCTACACCAGCGAGATGAAGAGCATGCTGGAGGCCAATCCCGGCATGAAGAGCCGATTCCCCTACATCTTCCATTTCTCCGACTACACCCCCGACCAGCTGATACAGATAGGGAAAAAGGTTCTTGAGCAGGAGCACTACACCCTCACTCCCGAGGCAGAGAAGAAACTGGCGAAATACGTCATTTACGAATGCGACCACAAGGATAAGCACTTCGGCAACGGCCGTTTCATCACCCGCCTTATCACCTCGCGCATCATACCGTCTCTGAGCCGTCGTCTGCTCACCAAACCCTCGGGGGATATCACTGTTGAGGAGATGAGCACCATTGAGGCCTGCGACATTCCGGAAGTGGCTCCGCACGGGTATCAGCTGAAGGATGTGGATGAAACGGTGCTTTCCGAAGCTCTCGACAGCCTTGACAAACTCATCGGCCTCCAGAATGCCAAGCATGCCATGCACGACTTCGCGGCAATATCGCGCCTCCGTCATCAACAGGGCACCCTGAAGGTCACTCCGCAGAGCCTCTGCTGGGATTTCGTGGGCAAGACGGGTACGGGCAAGAGTACCGTGGCAGAGATTCTCGGTAAGATACTGCAGGGACTCGGCATCCTCTCGCGTGGGCACATCGTCAGCGTCAATGCCGACGAACTGACCGGTGAGGACTGCTACGGCGTGTTGAGCCGTGCCGTCAAGGATGCAGAGAACGGACTCCTCTTCTTGGACATGGATTCGCCCAACGACAAGAACATAGCCATACGACACCTCAGGATGTGGGTTCTCAACAGGCTACGTGAGACGGAGCAGACCACAGCCGTTGTCATCGGACAGATAAAGGCGTCGGAGGACATGATTGTGCAGAACCTTGCCGACAACGGCATAGCCTCGTACAGCAATTCCATCGTCTTCAACGATTTCACTCCCGACGAACTCTCCGACATCCTCGCCACACTCTTGCACAGGGAGTATACGCTCGATATCAGTCCCGATGCGAAGGACTGGATGAAGAACTATATCGGGAGCATCAAGGCGAGCGAGAGCAAGGAGTCGCCTGTCAACGCACGCACGGTGTCGCATCTGGCGCAGACCATTGCCCACATCGCCCAGTTGCGCATAGCCCGCTCCGCCGGCGACAGCTGCGTCTGCCTCGACGATGTCGACCACTTCAAGTGGAGCGGCAAAGTACAGGGCAAAGTGGGCTTTATACGATAGTAAAAAAACATGAGAATAAATTTTAATTCCTCGCGGGTTATCACCTGTCCGTTCTGCTCCGAGAAGAAATTCCTTACGGATTATCTCTCGTGGAACGATATAGGTGCCCAATACTGGTCGGACAACAAATGCGACGGTCCTATGATGCCCTCATCGTCCAATGTGCAGAAATGCTCTAAATGCGGGAAATACTATCTCAAGTCCAGACAACCGAAAATATATGAGGAACGTTTCCCGTCGTCATCGGAAAAGCCTCTCACTTATCAGCAGCTGAAGGAAGCCTTTGCGCAGTTCTCGGCGGAGGGGTTTGGTAAGGAAGAAGAAGAAACCAGTGTCCGTTTCATGCTTCATCACGCATACAATGACTATTATTACAGAGAAGGGAAAAGACCTGCCAGCGAAGGGGAGAGACAGTTCTTCCACGACAATGCGCTCTGGCTTATTGAGCACGTGTTAAAAGAGGACCTGATGAAGGCGGAATTCTACCGCGAGATAGGTGAGTTCGAAACGGCGCAGAAGATTCTCGATACGGTTGAAATCAGTGGTAAGTTCCGCGAAGAAATTGCGGCCAGGATTCAGAGCAGGATAAACGATAGGGACTGTGCTGTATTCCTCTTGCCCAGACGTTAAAGACAGACGACGATGACAGAGGTGACGACGAAGAAAGATGTGGCGCTGGTGCTGTCGGGTGGGGGAGCTCGCGGCCTTGCGCATATCGGTGCTATCGAGGAACTTATAAAGAACGGTTATAGTATCACTTCAATAGCGGGATGCTCCATGGGAGCCCTCGTGGGAGGGGTGTATGCAGTGGGAAAACTGAAGGAGTTTCGCGAGTGGATGAAGACCATCGACAAGAAGAAAATGCTGAGCCTCTCGGACATCTCCATATCGTTCAATCACATTGTCAAGGGCAACCGTATCATCGAGGCCATCATGGAGTTCGTGCCGGATGTGGCCATCGAGGACCTGCCCATACCGTATTGCGCTGTGGCCACCGACCTGAAGGCCGGCAAGGAGGTCGTCTTCGACAGGGGCAGCCTGTTCGAGGCCATACGTGCCAGCATATCCATACCGTCGTTCTACGAACCCGTGCAGCGCGACGACATGGTGCTGATAGACGGAGGCATCCTCAATCCCTTCCCCCTCAACAGGGTGAAGCGCCGTGCCGGCGACATACTGGTGGGCGTGGACGTGAGCGGTCAGGACTACAGGGCCCAGTGGGATGAGATGCACCGCCTCACGGAGTGGCAGAAAAGCGGCGAGTCGCTGAAGGCAAAGCTGTTCGACTACTTCATCCCCGACGACATAGAGCTCAACTACTTCACTCTGCTGTCCCGCTCCGGTTCGCTGATGATACGCCAGAACTCCCTCCTGATGGCCCGGCTGATGCAGCCCGACATGCTCATGGATGTCCTGATGAACCGCTACGGGATGTTCGACTTCGACGAGTCGGAGAGGATTATCTCCCTGGGTCGGAAAACTGCGGCGCAGACGATAGCCCAGTACGAACAGACAAAATAAACAAACATTATACACGATGAATTTTCTGTCGACGACTTCCTTGCCGACGGTCAGGCTATGCATGCTCTGATAGACCTTGTCCACCAGGCTGGCGGCGAGGTGGCAGGCATAGGTATTGCTGTGGAAAAAGGTCAGCAGAAAGGTGGTGCCACACTTCGCGAGGAAGGCTACCGCCTGGAATCCATCGCCATTATCGACGAAATGAATTGGGAAACTCAGGAAATTGTTTTTAGAAAAAGGGAGTAAATATTGATGTCTCTGAAAATCCACCGCAAAGATACGATTTTTATTGATATAACAAAGAAAAAGTCACCGTGAGGTGGCTTTTTCTCTAGTAGTGGACGAGTTGTTAATCAAAGAGTCCGAACAGGCTTAAAGTTTTTTTGCCAGTTCCCGGATGTATGCGTACGGGTCATCCGGACATAGATTCATTATCAATCTCAGGCCTTTTCCATATTTGTCATCTCGGGCCAGCCAGCTTTCTCTGATTCTATTGATGTTTTTGCGTCCGTTTTTCTCGGAAAGGAAGAGGTCTGTCCACACCGCAAGTCCTTCAACCCAGTCTCTGTTGTAGTTTCTCACCTTGATGAAGTCTGCGTCACTATATTGCCATATGTGTGTTAACTCATGGGCGGTAGTAGCGAAGATTTCATCTGGTTTATAGCCATTCTCTATGTAGAAGTAATCTTCTTTGTTAGAGGCATCAAAGGCCACACCGATGGCCTCACGCACGTCATAGCCGTTGGTGATGGAGAACTTGTAGTTCGCAGCCTTGTGGAGTTCCATGGCGGAGACGAACCTTACCTCATGCGGGATGCTGTTGAAGTCAATGTTGAGGTGAGTCTTGAAAGCCTCTTTCACTTGGGCATATATTTGCTGAAACACCTTTTCGCTATCTACGGCATCGACGGAACAATCCGGACATCGCATTCGTCCGTCGCTGAGGCGTTGCATCTCACTGTTCTTCATCTTTTTTGCACAGAAGTCGCAGGAGCCGATGATTTCGCTCTTCGACTGGCGGTCGTCGTTGGTCTTCTGTAAATCGGCACCGTTTTCAAATAAGTCGCGGATGAAGTTGATGAGCAGGTCAATATCGAAATAGGTGGGTAGCTTATCGCGACCGTATTTCAGGAAAGTTTTTTTGTCGAAGTTTTCACGCTCCAGATAGCGGTCGTATGCGTTGGGGATGCGAGCTGAAACATCTGCCTGTGCGGCATCAGTGGCGACATCGGCAGAGATGCTTTCCTCTGTGAGCCATATAAGGTAGTCGTAGATGTATTTCAGGATATACCAGATATTCTGCTTGTTTACAGCCAGTGCACCGAGTAGTCCTAAGTCGATGTGTGCATCCTCGGTGAAATAGAATGACAGCTCACCGTCTTTTTCCTTATCGCTGATGGTGAGACGGTTGAATATCCAGGGCAGGTCGTTGTCGCCGTCGCCAAGCGTGGATACAATAAGGTATTGTGCTTGATGGGGGAATACAGACTGCATAGCCTCGTAGAGTAGGATTTGCAGACTTTTCCGTATGTCATTAATACGATGATGATAGACGGTCTTATTCATGTAGCCGAAGGTTATCTTCAAGACCTTTCCGTTGGGATATTTACGATTGTGTCCGCAGTCCTTTGTGCTACAGTCTTTTGTGGTATAACGGTGGAATTCGTACCAGGACGTGGTATTTATGCGCACATCTGTCTCAAAGCCTTCATATGCAACAGAAATCCACTCGTTCGTGACGGGGTGGTGCCACTTTCTGAAACCAGAACTCAGTTCTTCGATGGGCGTCCTGTCGGATGAGATCTGTATCTGCTGCACGGGACGATAGAAGAGTATGTCATTACTGCTGTTGTTGACAGCCGATACGTTGAGCGTCCGTGTGGTGTTGTTGAAATCGCAGATTCTGTATGGTCTGCCGGAGAAAGAGTGGAGTTGTCCTTCTTCGTAGTTCTGATACATTAAATCATATAGCAAGTCGAGGAGCACGTTGCCGGACTCGTCCTTCACGCTGACGACATTTAAATATGAAGGTGTATAGGCATCGGTCAGTTGTGACATGTTATATTTCAATAGGTGTCTATACTCTCCATCTTCGAACACGATTTCATCTTTGGTCGTTAGCTTTGCGGCGAGATCGCTGGAGAAATACGTCTGGAAGAGTTGCTTGATTACATCAGGAACAGACACTATTTCGCGCTCTTTGTAATAGAACAGTAATATTTCACGCAGTTTCTTCTCCTCCATTTCCGTCTTCTGTAGCATGTTAAGCAGAATGATGGCGAGAGTCAGCCGGCTCTTGCACAGACATGGCTGCAAGGCTGCAAAAGGTGATGTCACAAAGTAGTCGTGGTTGGCGTTGAAGTAGTCGCGGAACAGGTATGGCTTGGAGATAACAATGGAGAAGGTGTCGCGTTTCCCCAGGTGTGCCCATTTGGAATATATGGCAGGAACGTTGTTGTCAACGTCATATATGACAGATAACACCTGGTCGTCGGTTATCTGGTCTATAGGCAACAGATGGTTGCTGAGGTGGTCATTGACGTCCTTCTTCGATATGGAGTAGCGTTTGCTGATGAGGTTAATGAACTTGACAAGCTCTTCTTTACCCTCCACAGCATTGGAATAGGCGAGTTCGAGGAAGTGTACCGGGGTAATCTCTTTAGGTTTTTCCTCTATTTTTTTCATCAGTGCAAGTGTGGCAAGTTCACTGCCTGAGTAGAGCGGTTCGCTGGGTGTCGCAGAGAGTATCTTGTTGAATCGTTCCTTGAAGTCCTCGAAATCGTAGCTGATGAAATATTGTCTGAGGCCCTTGGAGAACTGTCGCATGCATCTCTCATCAAATTTGGCGCCTGTCACCCAGGTGTTGAGCATCGACGGCTCCATGTCTCGACGGTAAGGCGTGATGTAAATGACCTGATAGCTCTTGTTGACCGAATGTAAAATATAGCTGAAATTACGGCATTCGCAGAGGTTGGAAACACCTCTGTCAAATAGGTTTACTACAGTAATAAGCCCGACGCTCTTCGTCCACTCTTCATGAAATCCTTGTCTCAACAACAGTGACAGCGGGGCGACAATAATACTACCTGTAAATATCGTTTGCGAAGACTTCTTGTTGTAGGCATACAGTTCCTTCCCGATAAGTCCCGCCAGTTTGTCGGTAATCTCCTCGGTAAAAGTCTTTGTCTGATGTTGGGTAAAGTGGTTTGGTATATCGAGTGCAATAAGGATGCGACGTCCGTTGTTTTCCACATAATTGAATATAGGCTCCAATTTAAGAAGGGCCGACACGAGCTCAATATTTTCAATTATGGCGTTGGCATATTCCTGTGGATCCGTAACGTTTTCAATCATGTTGTTAAAGTCGTCGGCATTATCCTTCTCCCACTTTTCAGCGAGTGCCAAGTCCTCTGCGGAACTGATTTTCTTCCACGCAATGGAATAGTTGTCGAATGTGTCTATGTAGAGTTGCCAGAGTTTGTCGAAATTACTCTCATCATAAGATATTACACGCCCCTCAGGGTTCTCCTCCTCTGCAGGTACCTCAGCACAGAGATAGGTGTGGTAGTCAAGCAACGGCAGCAGGCCGAGCATGCCGAAAGCAGACACAAGATAGAAATTATCCAGCAGGTTGAGGTCGATAAGGACAAAAAAGATGAAATAGACTAGCGTGATGGCTATTGTGAGATATCTGAAAGTACAGCGATAGAATGTTAATCCCACTTTAGACCTCACGACATTTCTCTCGTCAATAAAATAAGGGAAGGGCAGCACACTGTCTTTGTCATCACGTTTTCCTGCAAAGAGTTTGCGGAAAATATCAATTAAGCGTTCGTGGACTGACGGTTTCCGGAGGGAGAGTGAAATCAGGAGCCATCCCACGATGCACAGAAGCACATAAACAGCTTCGATGATATAGTCATCCTGGAAATATTTGAAGACAAAGGGCAGGTATGGGATATCCACAGTGTAGTATACCAACCAGACTATAGCAGACCATATAATTGCAAACCACGGCATATACCACCACTGATAGGCCTGCTTTTTCGCACGGGTTTTATCAAGAAACAGTCGGCACAGTACAACTCCGACGAGAAAGAATGCAATGATAGTGTTCATCATTAGAGCTCTTATGTGATGATATTAGTCATCATGTTTTGCCAGCAGGAAGCGTTGGACAAAACAAGTAACGTTATTGACCTTAATATTCTTGGTCGAGAATGTCACCGAACTGTCGGCAAAAAGTTTGCGAAAGACATCGGGCAGGGATGGCATAGTGTTGTCGAAGTCGAAATAGCTAGAATCGATGTCGATATTATCCGGTGTGACTTCTGTTTCGTCGGTATTGAAGAAATGACGCATGGCAGCTAATTTCCTGATGATACCGTCATAATGGGCCACCCAGAGGTCTACCTGCTTGTTGTGGGCTTTGAATGCTTCCAACTTCGACTCCATCTCGTCAATATTCCTCCGCCTCACGTCAGCCTCGTCCTGCTGCTTAGCGCATTCGTTCACATTATTGAGATATGCTTCCAGGTCGGCTTGCATTCGGCGATAGATAGTGTCTATCTCGGAGCAGGCTGCCTTAATGCGCGATTTCACTGTCATTTGGCTTACGATGGCTGCTCCCGTAAACAACAGTGCCGATACGCAAAGACATACGGCAATGAGCCAATAACTGTCCTTGTTGTCGGAACAGAGGAAGTGGTAGGCATAACTTAAGGTGAAGGCTAATGCGGAGAATACCCCCAACCAGAACAGGCAGGCGAGGTATCCCAACTTCACCATTTCCGTCTTCAACTTGTCAATGCCTTTTTTGAATTGTTTCATAAGCTCCTGACGAGTCTTCTGGTAGGTCTCCAGGTCTTTTGTCTTCTGTTGTCCTTGTATGTCTTTTTTCAGGATTCTGATGTTGTTCTCCAGTTCTGCATAGTCACATTCCTTGGTGCTGCTTTTCAATTCATTGTCTGTGATGCGTTTTGGCAGGTCATAGAGAGGTTGGTCGTTGACATATTCAAAGCGATATAGGGCATCGGCTTTGCGTACCACATCTTTATACCACGTCCAGTCACCGACTTTGTTGCCGAAGAAAAACGGCACTTGTCGGGCATTTTCGAAATCTTGGAACAGACTCAGCCGTTCTTTTGACAACTTGTCGTTGATAGGACGATGAGCATCAGTGAGCGAGGGGTCTGGGGTATTTGCGGCGTAGTGCAGGTAGCTCACCCGTCTGTCTTCCCTCCAACGGGCAGTCTCCAGTTTCGGCAGGCTTTTGCTCACCAGACGTTCTAAACGGGCGAAGGCTGCAGTGTCGAAGTCGTCACTGCCCATTGCATTTGTAGTGAATATGCGGGCAGTGGCGTTGAGATTGGATGATAGGAGAATGTTTTTATAATCCTGCTGAGGCATGGTTGTCAGCAGCTGTATCAGTGAAAGGACATAGGTCTCGCTCTTGCATCTGTTCATAGCATTGCTGTTGTCAGTGCGTATGATGAAAAATGTGGAGTCCTTTTTGAAACAACCGGAACAAAGACCGATAAGTTCGCTGACACACGACGACAGGGTGGAGTCGTAGTCGAATGTACGGAATTTCTCCACCCTTGTGATTCCGGCAGTATGCTGACTGTACAACTCTTCGAACTCATGACGCAGCCCGGCTTCTTCCATGCGATCTGACACCTTCTTCCTTATGCTATTCAGCTTGGTGATGAAGGCTGTGTAAGCAGACCCGGTTTCTGCCTGGGTGAGAGACATCTGGTCATCAGGTTTGTCCATCTTATTTATTGCTTCATCCCGCAGAGCGTTGATATTCTGCTCACTGCATCCAATCCACTCGTCGGATTTATAGCCGGAATGCCCGTCGTAAGCAAGTGTGCTGTAGAATTCTGCGGCTTTCTTGTCATCAGAACGGTTAATCAGGAAGAGGAAGCAGTAGTCGAAGCGGTCTGACAGCGGATTGTTAGTCCCCATGGTGCGTGCAACCAACTCTTTGAACTGTCGTGCTTTTTGGGCAGGGAAACATTTCTGTTGAGTGTTGTCTGGCTGAAAGGCACCGCCGATCATATCGAGCGTGACAATCAGGCGTATCCGCTCGTTGTGGTCATCGTTAGAAAGGGCGCGTGCTTCCAGCAGGTTGTGCATGTTGGACACCAGATGCTCGATATGCTGTTGGCATTGTGATGCATCGGAGGGGAACTTTGCCACCGACAGACGATCGAAGAAGAGTAGGGGGCTGCCGCTGATGAGACTCATTAGCGGGTCTGCATCCTCTATCGTGAGTTTGCTCGTGAGGTTTAGTAAGATGGCAGAATTATTCATTCTTAATCGTTAGGCTCGAAACGTTTTTCGTTTTTAAATTGCTCTATCACTGCTTTAACGTCATCTTCCATCTTCGTTCCGGCTGCGTTCAACACATATTCGCAGAGTCCATGCGTGTTAGCGCTGGCCCCGAATACATAAATCAAATTGGAAATAAGATCCTCGAAGAAGAAGTTCCTGTGCTCGTTGATAACGTTGTACAGCGTAAGGCCCTTTCTGGAGTTTAGCAGTGTGAACCAGTTCTGGTTGCGCTTGAACGAGCTGTGGATGCTGAAACGGAAGCCAACGATTGTTTTGGCGATCTCGCTTTCCTTCATCATGAGCAGTTCGTTGTTTTCGTCATGGTTGGAGCTCAGCCAATTGTTGCGTATCTCGGCCCATTTGTCCTCTACATAGCTGTTCACCTCTTCCACTATCTCAGGATTATTGATAAGGGCTTTCTCATAGAGGTTGTTGAGTGCACCCTCCTGCGACTGGCCGATGGTAATCATGCTGCCATCGGTGTTTTTGAGATACTGGGTGGTCTTGCCCAGATATTTCCAGTAGTACTCGCCTCCGTTGTAGGCCGCCTTGAACTTACCGAAGAGCAGACCGCCATAAAGGGCACGGAATAGTTTCTTCGTCTCTTCTGCCATTGATGAACCGATTAAGGGCATACATGCAGGCAGATGCCAGTACTTGTCAAGATGAGGCGACACGGTCTTGCTTTTGGGTTGGTGCATCTTCTTTACGACATCATCGTAAGCGGTATAGTAGCAGCCATAGCTTTCCTCTGAGTAATCACCGCGTGTTTTTGCAAGGAACTTTTTGAAATGCTTATTGATGTCGAGCAGTGTAACCGTGTTGGCACGCACAATTTCGTACTTGCTGAAGTGTTCCGACTCCAAACGTGTGGCAGCTGTTTTCGGATTGGTATCGACAGCCGTTCCGCCAAACAGTTCATCGGCCTCTGCTTCGCTAAGGGTGGAAATTTTAACACAATCGTTATTCATACCCCAGGCATTGATGTAGCGCACGTCGGAGTCCAAGTTGTTGGGACCGAATATCTCTGCACGGTCGCGGAAGTTGCGGAACTTCTCCTTCACGTACTCCCATGCCTTCTCCTTGTCGTTGTCACACTCGCGCATTCCTTCTTCCTTCAGTGCTTCTATGACGTTCAGCTCGACATATCGTTGATTGTCCTCTTTGAGGATGTCGACTTGGTTGGCGATACATACCTTGATGATTTTCGTGTTGGCTTCTATTGTCTCGGCTTTGCGGGCCTTCTTGTCTTTCTTCTTGGAGGTGACGAAGCCCTCAGTGTCGAGCAATTTGTGGACATTATTGAACATTGTGCGATAGACCGAGGCTGCCATCACTGGCGGGAAGAATGGCGAACTGCCGCGGCTGATGACGTTCACGTAGATATCTGTCTTATGCATCTCGGAAGCCAGTACGTATTCTACCGACGGGTCGGTATTGTCCATGTTGTGCTTCTTGAACAGTGAGAGGCGTTCATTGTCGAGCGACATGATGGCAGCTGGCAGGTTTTCAAAGAAGTTTTCGCTTTCCTCAATGAGGAGTTTAATCTGGTCAAGCAGACCGGAGAAGACTTCCTCCTGCATCTTGTCGATGGAATAAGTGTATATGTCCTCAGCCTGCTGGCGCGACTTGCTTTCATAGTTTTCCTTGGCAGCTTTGTAAGCGTCCTGTCCGAAAAGTTTGCTTGTGATGACGGCGACTATACCGGAAGTCTTTTGGTGGGCGACCTTCAGGTTGTCCAGTGCAGTTTCCCTCTTGTTCTTGGTTTCCACTATGTCGTAGGCTTCATCGTAGCCTTCCACGATATCTGATTTCAGTTTTTTGTTGCTCTCCTTCAGGCCTTCCTTGCCGTTGAGGAGACTCTCTAGATGCCTTTTGACATCATAGAGGAAATAACGTACGGCAAGCGGGTGCATCTCGTTGCCTTTCTCCAGGATGAAACTGTTCAGATGATGTCTGTGGGATTCGGGTGTGGCAGAGACATAGCCCTCTGCTTTGTGGTCAATGAGGAAACATTCTTGGATGAGCCATTGTTTGGAACCGTCAATGTAGGCCATGACTTTATTTCGGTAGTCTTTCAGTTCACGCTCTCTTCTTGTGACAAAAGCGATGTCCTTGTCACCGTTGTCACGCTTGGCGAAGTCGGAACTCGGTATGGTGCATTGGTCGTATAATCCCTTTAGTTCCTGGCTGTTATTAATGGTCTTTTCAACGTATCCTTTCACAAAATCCACATACTCTTTTGACTTCGGATAACGTGGAGTGAAATCTTCGTTGAGCACCTGTGTGCTGTTGTATATCTGTTTGAACTGGGCGGCCATGCTGCCGGCACCGTCCTTGTGGTTTTCTACGCCACGAATGAACTCCTCTCCCTTGTCGGGTTTCGTGTCGGGGATGCCTTGACGCACATGTTCGCGGTATTCGTCTAATCGTATCTGTATTTCTTTGTCAATTATACACCATGTTGTCGACATGTTGTCGGCAACACTCTGATGGGCGAAGTAGGCAAAGAGGTCTTCCATAGGATATACGAGATGCGACACGCCGAACGATACATATTTTTTTGTGCCGTCGCTTTCAATCAGTTGACGCACATCGTTGATTGCTTTCTGACGGTGGTTGTCACCGATATTGCTGAACGCATTGAGGAATACGTAAGATGTCAGCTGTTCGTAGTAGCGACTGCTCTTCCTGAGGTTACCGCCGTCGGCACCGTTATAGTCTATGATGAAGCACGCATTGTATGGTGGGGCGGCAGGCAGTCTTTTATCGCGCTGTCCGAGTTTATACTCAAACTCAAAGCTTTTCTTGTCAACGTCCGGACTGCTGCCGAAAGTGACGAGTTCTTTCATGCAGGCGTAAGTGTTGGAACGGGTGTTCTCCTTCTGATCTTTGCCGAAGCCGCTGTTGGGATCTTCGCAGATGACATCGGCCAGCACGAAGTAGCCGTATATTCTGGGAGCTTCTGCACCGTTTTCCAGCATTGCATTTTTTACGTAGTAAGCAGTCTGGAGGAATGTTCCGGCACCTGTTCCGCCGGCAAGACTGCTGATGATATGTATTTTGACATCATTGCCCTTGTGTGCAGCGGGGTTGGTCTGTGTCAGGTTCCCGATAGCATTTTCGATTGGCGAGAGCTTGCCCTCGTCTATGGCTGAAATCATGGCCAGACGCGATGCCATTCTCACCTGGGCAGCACCGCTGTTCAGAGGCATTGCCATTAATTCTTGTTTTGTCGTATCGAACCATTTCTCGACTGTGGTCTTATTTTTGATACGCTCAATATAATGTGCTATAGAGGTGTTGAGGTCTGAGGAGGTCTTGATGACACACTCTTTTGGCATGACCTTCTTGCGCGTCTTAATATCATTTTCGTCGGTGTCAAGGCATAGGAAGGTGGCATTGGCACGTTCCAGGTCGGAAGGGTTGGATGCCACGAATTTGCGGTAGATGCCTTCTACTACTGAAGAGCCGATACCGCCTAAGCCAATGATTAGTGTGGGGCTGAATTTTTCCATGTTTTAAGGATTTAAGATATTATTTGATTTGTTGTTTTATTATCAGAAATATGATCTTACCAGTAGGTATAACAGGACGAGGACGGTTATCGTTATGGCAACCATCATCAGTGCGATAATGATACGATAGAGATTGCCGTCGCTCTCGCTGCCACTGGTGAAGAGGAGGTAGCCATCGTCTTTGCCGTCAGCCGTTGTTATACTGATTTTACCGTTGTTACCCAGTTTTACCGGCTCTTTGGGTGCATTGTCCCTGTCCGGCCTGTAGCCGCTGATGTGCATTGTCTCCGGGTCGATATTGCCGTCCTTCGGGATATTGACCACATCGTAGGATTCTGCGGCATCGAAGCGCAGCGTGGTGTTGGGACTGTCAAAGCTGAGTGTGTTGTACTCATCGCCGGGCAGCAGCCAACGGGCCACCCACGCGCCGAAGCCTTCCTTGCGCAGATATTGTGTGCCGCCGTCCTGACGCCTGTCGTAATAGTCGTAATAGGTCGAGGTAAGCGATGCGTTCTTCTTGAAGCGGCGTTTGCGCTGCAGGGCTCTCAGGTAGTAGAACAGCAGGATGAGGCCGATGATGGTCAGCATCACCCAAAGGCATCGTGACAGCCAAGGACTGTCCTTCACCACTTCAAGGCGGAAGGGCGAGACGGTTTTCTTGTAATTCTTGCCGTATGTCTCATATGCCTGATCCTTGGGTGTTGTCACCATTTTTATTTTGAGAGTTGTCGGGAACAGACATTCACACCAATCTCCCTTGGGGCGTATCTTGAGATATACCTTCCCGTCTTCAACCCTCATCTCCGGCTTTTCGTAGAGGAAGCCGTTTTCCACTTCAAATGTAGTGTCAAACTTCTCCGGGTCAAGCAGTTCGCTTGTAAGAGAGTCCTCGATGGCAAAGCACAGATCCTCATCCCTTAATTGTTTGAAAGTGATACTGCCCATGTCTTTCTCGGGTAGAATCTCTTCTTCCGGTGCCGTGGGTTCGCAGTCTCCTTTTACGATAGTGGTGATTTGTGTGGTGCGTTTGAAGTAGCCCGGACACTCACACTCGGCATAGTATTGGGTTGTGTCTTCGCGGAGGTTGATGTTGCATTCGAAACCGCCGTTATTGTATGTCGCTTTATATTCTCTGCCGTTTGCCTTTACGATGACATTGGTTTTCTTGAGCAGCGCTTCCGGCAGGCTTCCCTTTGATGTGTTGTCCAGTTCGATGCGCACCATTGCCGTCTTTTCATCCTGGCAGATAGTGTATACATTGTCGCCTACGGGCATGAGATTTCCTCCCACTCGTGTAAAGTTCATCGAACCGAAGTTCACGTCCTGCACGATAGGGTAGATACAGATGATTTTCTTCTTTACGGCCTTGTCGAATTCCACTTCAATCTTTGTGTTTGCAGGAATGTCTCCACTTCCCTTCACGAGGAATACGTGGCCGCTCAGATTTTGGGAGGATGCCCCGTTTATAGGCATTGTAGTTGGAGTGCCTTTCAGTTTTACCTTAAGCAGATTGCCGTCAGCGGTTGCGCTGCTGATTTTCGGCAGATTTTTGGGATTTGTTTCATCCTGACACACGAGATAAAATCCCACCAGTGGCAGTTCGGACTCGAATGTTATCCGTTGCTTGTCCTTTTGGTTGATTTCAAGCGATTCGCTGAAGCCTAGTATTTTCCTTGCGAAATAGTTGCATTCTTGTTTTATTGTTTCCCGCTTGGTGTCGGATTTGTGTATGTCCACCTGCTTCAGTTCCTTGACAGATTTTGTGAAGCCGCTCTCTTCGGATAAATCGGTGCCGGTTTGGAGGTAGCATACATTCACTGTCCCTTTTTTAACGATGTCTGCCAAGTCTTTGGTGGCTTTTTGGAAATTTTTGGCATCACCATAGTCCCATTCGCCGTCTCCGATGATAAAGAGCCAGTCCTGCATGCCTTTCGACGGCTTGTAGACTCTGTTAAATTCAATGATGTCATTTATTTCGAAGTCCGGTTCGTCTTTTCTGCGAACAAAGGGGAGTCTGCTTACTGGGTTTTGCAGATCTTGCAAGGGTAGGGGTTTTGCAGACAGATTATTTTCCCGGCCTACAATAATCAAGCTTACTTCATCGTCGTCGTTGCACAGCGTAACTATCATCTGGGTGGTGTAGTTCGCAAGTGCGTATTTATCGCCGTACATGCTGCCGGATACGTCCAGAGTGATGTACACTCGTTTGGGCTGTTGTGCGCAAAATGATGCTACTGCCAATGCAAGACAGATGATGCATGATAGTATCTTCTTCATGGGTAGATTTACGGCTGTCGTTTAAATGTTTTCCAAGGTTAGCTCTTGTAAAATGTTAACTTTACGTCACAAAGTTAGTAAATATTTGTGAATTGCAAAAGAAATAGGGAAAAAATTGTGCAGTACAGCCTGTGAATTGCACAAAATCGGAACGATGTTCACCAAATGACATACAAAAAAGGCACTCGCAATGAGCGCCTTTTATAGTTGACGAGTTAACAAGTTAACAAGTTAACAAGTCGTTAGTCTTACATCTTACATCTTCCCTCTTACATCAGAGGGCAACATGTATCCAGTTGCCCTCGTTGATGAGTTCCGTTGTTTTTACGTTGTCGCGCAGGAAGGCATAGTGCCCTGGAACGAAGGGGATATCGACAGCACGGCCTTTGGTGTGGTATGAGTTCTTTGCGCCTCCTACGGCCTCGTTGAGTGCCTTGCAGCGGAAACCGCTGTTTATCCTGATGGGTTTGCCGAAGTGCTGGCGCAGAGGTTCAAGCACCTTCTGGCAGAGCTTCTGGAGGTTGTTCACTTCTTCCGCATTGATACGGTTTTCGATGCCCTTCTTTGTCGCTGTCTCGCTGCGGAGCATCTCTTCTAGTGTAAAATGTTCTGTTAGTTGCATAATCGACCCCCTCTAACTCCCCAAGGGGAGCACCATAATGGGGCATTGGGTTTAAGAGACCCCCCTCAATCATTTCTTCCCCCTTGGGGGACTGAGGGGGGTCGGTTATTTGTTGAGTATTTCTTTCATCTTGTCAAAATATCCATCTACGCCCAATAGTGTTGCGCAGAGGACGAGAAGCTGTGCGACGAGCATGAGGACGGTGGAGTCTATCTCTCCCTGCGGAGGAAGGAATAGCCCTGCGGCAGCGAATGCCACCGCAGAGCAAAATGCGAGGAGAGCGATTTTACGCTTCATAATTGTCATTTGTCAATTTTCAATTGTCAATTATTCGCCGGCTCCTTCGCTGCTACCACCACCATTGAGGGTGAAGCTGGCAGTCAGCGTCATAGCTGCGCTCACGGTTACGCTACGGGAAGCGCTTGTGTTGCCGTCGCTCCACTGCGAGAAGCTGTAGCCGGCGTTGGGCTGTGCAGTGATTGTCACAACCGTGCTGGGTGCTACGTCGGTGTTGGCACCTGCGCCGTACTCGCCGTCGCCAATCTTCACCTTGCCGCCATTGCCTGCACTCACTGTGAGACGTACGGTCTCAGCACTTGAACCACCCGTGGATCCGCCATTCCCTGAATCCGTAGATTCGTTTTCGTCCACGGTGTTGCCAGCCTGATTTTCCTCCACGATGCCTTCGTCATCGGAAGTGACGCGCTTCACCTCGTTGCCGTTGCGGTCGATGCAGGTGATGATGATAGAGGTGTTGGCCAGTTCGTCCTTCAGATCCACAGAGGGAGTGAAGATGATGCGACGGCTCTTGATGAGTCCTCTCTTCACGTCGTTCACGTCTGTCACCGACTTGGAGCGCAGTCCGAAGCGCATGGTGCCCAGTCCGGGCAGAGCCACTGAGTGACCTTCCGTGGCCCAGGCCTTGATTACCTCGCCGGCTGCATCCCAGCAAGCCTGCATCACGCCCTGATTCACACCGCTGCGCAGGGCAGCCTCGCGAATCACCTTTCTCTGTTCGAGGCTGGCGTAGAGCTCGGGGGTCATCACATAGCGGTACGTACCCGCATCATTCTTGTCAAACTTGAGCAGTCTCTCAACTGCCTTTACTTTAAGTGCCATAAAATTGATAAATTTTAAGGGTGTAAAGAATTTTTCTACTCCTTAAAACCTATTCCTTAATCCTCGTTTCTGCGGCCAGGTGATGGAGATTTTTCCCGTGCACTAAGAAAAATTTTCCCGATGCCTTATCCGCAAAAATGCGATGCCTTTCTGTCTCTTTTGCATCACGGTACAAAGGTACGACATTTTTCTGCAATTTCCAAATTTTTTACTCTTTATTTTCAATAAAAATGCATTTATGAGGCAAAAGAGGTTACTCACTTACAACTTACTCACTTCGGACATCTGTGTTTTTCAATACAGGAAAAATACCTAATTATAGAATTTTATAATATTTTATATTATAAAATTTAATATTTAATATATACATCTCTCTTTCTACCTATTTGGTACGAAAAAATGTAAATGTCCGAAGTGAGTAAGTGAGTAAGTGAGTAAGTGGATTTTTTTTCGTACCTTTGCAGCCCGAATATTATAAACTCGCGCAGAAAGTATTGCTAGCGAAACAGATACCTGACCTATAGTCTCCTTTCTCGCATAATTTAGAAGAATGAAGATTATATTGGAGAAGGGTGACACCGAGGAGCAGCTCCTTATGGCGAAGGCACTACTGAAAAACAAACTCGTAAGTGCCATAGAAAGCATATCTTTCTGTTGCCGGAAAGTGAACAAGAGTGATGACGAGGTGGCCAAGGCCGTGATTGAAGTGGCGGGCCTCTTTGGCGTGGGCTCACTGTGGACTGCCGTGTACAGGGTACTGGTGGATTTTTGTGGATGGGAAAGTGATATAGCCGCTTTCAGAAGGAGGATGAACACATTATTGAAAAATGTGAAACTACGCTTCCCATGCAAATATCAGGCTATACAGAAACCACTTGCAGCGAACAGCATTCTGAGAAAGGATTTTTCGGAATGGAAAAAGTACATTGTGCCCACTGATGACAGAGTCTTTTCAAGACAGATGTTTATCGCAGAGGAACTGCTGAAATTACTTTCAATAAGTATCTAAATTTACTATTGCATTGCGAAATTTACTATTTTTAGGTAAATACATACAATGCCTTTCTTTTCGTCTTACCTTTGCAGCGTCATTGAGAATTGAGAATTGAAAATTGAAAATTGAGAATTGAGTAAACTACTTAAACCATTAAACTATTAAACTATTAAACTAAATTTAAAATGGAAGCAACAGTTAGAATTTTGCAGCAGTCGGCACTGATGACGCGTCAGTACACCGACAAGAAAACAGGTCAGGAGCGCACCGTGAACTCCGTGACTCTGAAGTTGACAGACGGTATCAACACCTTCCTCGGTGAGATCACCGGAGAGCGGGCGGTGAGTTGCCCGAGGTTCGACCCTCAGCATCTCTACCAGGTGCAGTGCACGATGACAGTGCGCGAGTGGAATTCAAGCCAGACCGGCGAAGCCATGCAGGCCACAACCATCTATGTGGACAAAATAAATCTACTCTAATATGAGAAAGCTACAGAAATCGTATAAGTCGAACACGCGCATCTATGACGACGGTTCGATAGAGGTGGATCCGCAGGCTCAGGGCGAACCCAGCCAGAAGGACGTGAAGAAGGTGGGTAAGTCGAAGCGCTACGTCACCAACGGCAGGAATCCGCTCACCTGCGTGGAACTGAAATGCCCCGAGGATGTGCCGGACAAGGCGGCTTACTTCCGCCGCGAACTGGCCAAACTGACCCGCGACATGGAGATAGAGCAGCCGGACCTGCCCGAGGGCGAGTACCTGCTCAACGAAACCCATGTGAAGGTGCATTACTCCCGCAAGGAGCAGAAGGTGGTGGCATGGCTCACCTTTGAGACGAAAGGATTGCTTGAAGTAAGGAGAGAGTTGTACAATCTGACAAGCAAGATAGACAAATGTTTTGTTATCAACGAAGCTTCAGTTCAGCCACAGAAGTAGTTACAAAGGAACTGTTTAGGGCGCTAATCACAGCGCCCCAAACATTCTCTCTGGTTAGAGAGGCACGCGAAGCACTGGCCCTTGGCGACAAGAACGCCTACGCCATCAAGAAAAAGGAACTGCCGTTTGTCGTCTTCATCGCCACCTACGATGAGTCCGACAAAGAGTTAGAGAACAAGAAGACCGGTGAGAAAACCGTCAAGCGGGGTCATTGGAGAAATCAGAAGTACTGCCGACTGAACGGATTGTGTGTCATCGACTTCGATCATATAGAGGGCGATGTGCGCAAGGTATGGGAAGAGGCTTTTGCCAAGCTCAGCGATGAAGACAAGGCAAGGATTCTCTTTGTGTTTGTCACGCCGTCGGGACATGGATTGAAGGTGGTCTTCGAGGCAGATGCCGATGTGGGCAACCTGATAGACAACCAGATAGATTTCTCCCTGAAACTGGGTCTGACTCTGGATGAAAACTGCAAGGATGCCAGCAGAGGGGCGTTTCTGACAACAAGCGACGACATCATTATGATTGACGAAGAGCGTCTGCTAACGTTCCATAACGATGCCTACGGAGAGAAATACGACGAAGAGTATCATCAGGGGAATAGTCAAGCGACGATAAAGAGTGAAGAGGGAAGATGTAAGAGGGAAGAAGTAAGAAGTAAGAGTGAAGAAGTAAAAGGTGAGGCCAATGGTCAATATAATCAGCTCATCGAGGCTTGGCTTGAAGGAGTTAACCTTGAGGGGAACCGCCACAACACCCTTGTGGAACTCTCCAACCACCTGCGTTACGTCATCGGTAAGAATCCCGTCAAGATAGAAGCGGCGGTGATGCAGCTTCCGTGGGTGCAGCAACTGGCAGCAGAGGGTGAGAATGTCGCCTCCACCGTACGCTCCGTGATGGAGTTCAAGTATCACGAGCACATGCCCAAGAAACTGCGCGAAGCCCTCGCAAAAGTCGAAGCACAAGGAATTGTCAATTCTCAATTATCAACTCTCAACTCTCAATTCTCAATTCTCAATTCGCAAGACGATGTCTACGGCGTACTCCCTCTTGACCGCTGGGCTGAGGAACTGCAGGAGATGGCGGAGCACTATCCATGCATGAAGGAGCTGTTTCTCAATGTGCATCCCCACAAACTGCCCGCCGTGCTCTTCTCCGGAGCGGCGCTCTTCGGCACACTGATGACCCGCGCCTGGTATCACTTCTGGTATGAACCGGAGATTCTCCGTCGCCTCAACTACTGCATCTTTATCATCGGCGACCCCGGTGCCGGTAAGAATATCATTGAGAAGTTCTACAAGAAGATTGCCGACCCGATGATACAGTCCGACAGCAGTCTCATCGAAGCTGTGAACCGCTACAAGGAAGGGCGCACAGAGCGCACCACCTCCACCAAGGCGCAGAAGGACGAGGCACTGAAGCGTCCCGTGGTGGGCATCCGCGTGCACCCTGCGAGAACAGCTACGGGTGAGTTCATCCGCCACATGAATGCTGCGGTGGAAACGGTGGACGGACATCCGCTCAACCTGCACATGTTCTCCTTCGATGCCGAACTGGACAATGTCACCAAGCAGAACAAGGGCGGCGACTGGAAAGACCGCGAGGTGCTGGAACTGAAAGCCTTCCACAATGAGGAGGACGGACAGATGTATGCCAATCAGGAGAGCATCACGGGTATGTTCAACATCTATTGGAACTTCATCTATACCGGTACGCCCTACGCCTTGCACCGCAAGGTGAACCAGCGCAATTTCGGCACAGGCATGAGTACTCGTCTTGCTGTGATCCCGCTGCCCGACAAGGGACGCGCAGAGCGCCATCAGCAGGTGGATGCCTCCGCCAGTGATACGCTGCGCTCCTGGGCCTACCGTCTGGACAGGGTTGAGGGTGAAATCCCCATCGAAGCGCTCAACGACGAGACCTACGAATGGCAGTCCTCGCTGCTGGAGATTGCGGAGTTCAACGGCGACAAGGCCGACCGCACGCTGCTCAAGCGCATCCCGTACTACGGCATCGGCATCTCGCTGCCCTTCATCCTGATGCGCCACTGGGACGAGTGGCAGGAGGGGAGGACGCTGACGATGGATGACAGGGACAAGCGTCTGTGCCGCCTGGCGATGGACATACAGTATCGCTGCCAGCATTTCTTCTTCGGCGAGATGGCGCACAACTACTTCGAGAATCAGAACAAGGAGTTTGTGCAGCACCGCCGCTCCTCGCGCTACGATGCATGTTTCCGCAAATTGCCGGAGGAGTTTAAGACGCAGCAGTTCATGGAGACGTTCGGCTGTTCACAACCGGCTGCCTCCCGCGCCATTGCCCGCTTCCAAAAGGACGGCGTGGTGGAAGTGGTAAAATACAGCCTCTACCGCAAACTGGTCAGCGAACTGCCGTAACCATGTGCCCGGTTCTTTTTGTGAGAATCGGGCGATTATTGTTTTGGAATGAATGAAGATTATCGATAAAAAGAATCGACCTCCGTAGGGGAGGGGAGTCCGTTATTTGAACAGGCGATTCTTCATTATATATGGTGAATCTATGGAATTGTCGTTTATGGCATAGTAAAACAGACTGTCATCCATCACCTTGTTCTTTTTGTTGAATTTTTGGAATGATTCTATTGTTTGGTCAATAGATTCCATCGGTAAGGATGAAGGACCAGCCAGACCGCTTTTGGTAAACAGTGCCAACGGGATGATAATTTGCTGAGTTGCGCCTGTTAGATTACCCTTGAAGGCAGCAAGCTGTTGAGAGGCCTCCACAAAATAGTAATTAGAGACAATGCGACGGCTATGCAGTTTTCTGAATATTCCGCATTTCTTTTTAATGCCCAGAACTTCCAGCATGATGTCGTAATTACGGGCCGGTTTCCTTTCTTGTGGGCTGCGAAATCCATCTATGATGTCGTTCAAACCGTCCACGATGTTATCAAAGTCCCGATAAAGGTCCCAATCTATATGTTCTGCAGAAAAGACAATCGTTACATGGTATTTATCCCCCTCAAATTCAGTGGGGAGGAGTTCGTTTAATATCATATACACATTTTCCATACCGTTGCCGTCGTTTTTCTTCCTTGGACAAAAGAGATAACGGTCTGTGATTAGGAGCGCATTGGACGGCAATCTCTCTACATTATCCAAAACCTGATCCCATCCGTTATATTTTATTTCTCCCGGATTTGGTGAAAAGAAATCATCAATGTCTATCAGGGAGGCTACATTTGGTGTTTCATTGCTGACACACATCACGCCATACTTCCTCTGGATATCCGCAGTTTCTTTTTCAGGTATATCCAAGATATATAGCGATGAAGGATTGTCGAGCACTTTCTTTGGATGACTCTTATATTCTTCCATCGCAGCATCGCTTAATATTTCCACCAGACTTCCGTTGTTCCAGCACAACATCCGATAAATAAGCGTTTTCTTTTTCCTTTCAGCTTCTTCTTGAAGTATTCTTTCACGAGTGGCATTAGAAATGAAAATCTTGAACATGATAAGATGTTATAAGTGTTTTCAGATAGGGTGTTAAATTTAAAGTTGTGACAAAAATAATAAAAATAAGGAATAATACCATCATTTCCGACAAACTTATTTCTTTTTCGCGTACAAAATAAATATATAATCCAAAATTATTGTTACTTTTGTGGGCAGGTTAACCAAAATCTAATGACATGGAACTACTCAATCCCATGCTGGTGGAACTCCAGAAGAAAATGGAGCATTTGTAAGAAAGAATAAAAAACAATGGAGCAGAACAAGGAGTACTACGCATTTATTAGTTACTCTCACAAGGATGAAGAGTGGGCTAAATGGTTGCAGCACGAATTTGAACACTACCATCTGCCAACAATGCCCAATGATTTTACGGACGTTCCTGATAAATTCCGTCCAATATTTAGAGATGTAGATGAACTAAGCGGAGGAGAACTGAAGCCGCAGATAACCCATGCTTTAGAGACATCGGCTTACCTTGTGGTAATATGTTCTCCCAATTCTGCAAAATCAGATTACGTAGATGGAGAAATTAGAGAGTTTATAGAGATTGGTAAAAAAGATGGTGTCAATAATATCTGCAATATTTTTCCATTTATCATTGAAGGTGTTCCTCACTCCAAGAATGATCCAGATAAAGAATGTTTTCCAAAAGCGCTGCGAGAACTGCCATCAGAACTTATTGCTGGTGATGTAACAAGACATGGTCGTGAGCACGCCTTTGTGAAGATTCTCTCAGGCACGCTCCACCATTCACGCATTAGTTTTGGCATGCTGTGGAATCAATTTGAGAGGGATCGTATAGCAGAAGAACGAAGAGAAAGAGAGCAAAGAGACCATCTTCTAAGAGTCCAAGGTAGATTTCTAGCGGGGAAGGCACTACAATTGGTGGAATCTGGGGACACTTTCATGGCACGATTATTACTTTTAGAAGTGTTAGCCACCCCTCAGCATCCGGATTATCCATATGTTGCCGAAGTAGAGAAAGCATTGCGAAGTGCGATGGGTGTCCGAACAGCGTCATATATCGGGCATAAAGATATTGTGAAATCCATCGTTTTAAGCCCTTATGGAAAGCATATAGCATCTGCTTCCATGGATAATACTGTGCGAGTGTGGGATGCCGAAACGGGAGCGTGTTTAAATGTGTTTGAAAAACCCGAGTTGCGATTTAATGAAAAGTATCATTATGAGCTTATTGAGGACTTGTTGGATCCATGTGGTGCTCAAGGCATTAGTTCTGTTACTTACAGTCCGGACGGTCGAATATTAGTTGCTGCAGGAGAAGGTAATGTGTTGAATGTTTGGGAGGTGAAGACTGGCAAACACATTACTACTTTGCATGGCGATGACGTTTATTATGATAAAAGGAAGGTGTTATTCTGTAATGGTGGGAAAAAAATTCTTGTTGCAGGCGGTGGTATCGCGTCGTCTGATTATGTATCCTTTAAGGACCAGGGGGTTGTCTTGTGGAATTGCGATACATGGGAGGCAGAGCGTGCGATTACATCGGAATTTGATATAGACTCGATAGCTCTTAGTCCTAACAATAAGTATGTCGCATGCTCGGGTGCGGGACCTTCGATTCGCATTTGGGATGTTGAAACTAATGAATTAAAACACGAATTGTTTCATGAAAATGGAGAAAAATCAGTCCTACGTGTTGATGCCATATCTTTTAGTCCAAATGGGAAGTGGTTATTGTCCGGAGGGAACGATTGCAGAATTCGTGTGTGGGATGTGGAAACTGGTGTGGAAATATGGGAGTCAGAAATCTTGGAAAGCAACATTGAGTCTGCTATATTTAGCCCAAATGGACGTTTTATAGCATGCTCTAATTCTGATGGCTTGATATATTTATACGACGGAAGTTCTTTTGAGCATATTCGAGTTTTTGAGAGTCATTATAGAGTACTTTCAATGTCTTTCTCAAAAGACGAAAAAACACTTTTTTATGCTGGTGATAATGAGACCTTCCATCGTTGGGATTTTTACCGGAGTTCAAAAAATAATCCTCGTTTTTTCTGTGTTTCTGATGACAACTCTATCGTTGAATATGTTGCCACGAAGAAGGAAAATATATGCGATATTGAAAATCCGGAACTCCATTGGCGTGTTAGCGTTTGGGGCAATGAAACTTTTGACGGCGTAGATTCTATTGTTGAGATTATAAAGGAAGAAAAACAGGAGAGCTTATATTTAATACGTTTGAATTATGAAATTAATTCAGTCGCCTTTAGCCCAAACAACGACAAACTTATCGTAGCTTCTGATGACAGAATCATTCGTATATGGGATGTTGATACTATCAAGGAGGCTGATGGTTCCAAGGCTGTAGAATGTGAGAAGTCTCTAAATATTCATACGGATGGAGTGACAGTTGCTTTATTTAGTCCTGATGGCCAGAAAATAATTTCTGCGGATCATTCAAATGTTTTGTGTGTGTGGAATTTACTGGAAGATAGATGTGTTTTTGAACACAAATGCGCATTTAACGTTGCATTTGCAACATTTTCTCCAGATGGTCAGCGGTTGTATATTGAAGATGCGTCTGGGAATATTGCAACTTTACCATTCCCGACATTAGAAGACTTAACAGAAAAAGTATATTCGATATTAAAAAATCGACAATTAACACCCGAAGAACGAAAGAAGTATTATTTAGACTGAGATATTATGGATAGCAGATACAATATATTCGTCAGTTATTCTCGAAAGAATAGCGAACTGGTATTGGCCATTGTGAAGCAACTCCAAGAGAAAGGATTCACAGTATGGATAGATAAGGATGGCATAGAGAGCGGTGATGCCTTTAAAACTGTTATAGTTCGTGCCATTAAGATGTCTGATGTGTTTCTGTTCTTCTCCTCCAAAGAAGCAAATGACTCACCATGGACAGTAAAGGAGGTTAACACGGCTGTACATCTCAAAAAAACAATTATCCCAATCAGGATGGATGATTCCGATTATAATGACTCAGTATTATTTGATCTTGTCGGGTTGGACTATGTTGATTTAACGAATGAAGAGAAAGCTGGTGCTGCACTGAATAAGTTAATAAATACGTTATTCAGCAAGACAACTCCTATAGAAGTGAGTAATATAGAAAGCAAGGATACTACTAAAAAGACGTTGTCTAATGTTGAAGGATTTGAAGTGGGATATGATTTGACAGTGTATGTCATCCATAAACTCAGAGGACAAACTTTGCCCAAAGACGATGCTATGATTGAGAAGGAACTATCTCTGTTGGGCATTAATCCCGATCTTCTTCTGGCAAACCTCAATGCGGAAACAATGATTCCGCAATTGAGTGAATGTGCCATAAAATTAGGAAGACTATATGGTAAGCAAATTGAGAATAGTGTTTGTTTAGGGGCATTGTTCGTTTTGTCTGTAATTGCGAAAAGAAGCAATATAAGTGAAGAGTTTGGGCATTCCTATGATAAGGGTATTATTTCTGCGTGCAGTCAGTTAGGGATAGCTGATGGCGTCATTAACAGACTGATTAGTGGGAGTGATGACGAAATGGAGTCAATGTTGGAAGAACTTAAAAACTTGCTAACGATAAAACAGACAGATAATGTAAAGGAATCTTTATCGATAGAAGATTGCTATAATAATGGCGTTAGTTGTTATGAAAGTGAGAATTACACCGAGGCAGCAGATTGGTTCCTGAAGGCTGCCAATAAAGGACATGCAAGTTCTCAATGTTATCTTGGCTATTTATATGCGCACGGACTTGGAGTGAAAATGTCTGATGAGGATGCTGTTAGTTGGTACAAAAAAGCTGCTGAACAAGGAGATTCTTTAGCTCAGAATAATCTTGGTAGCATGTGCCGTGAAGGCCGAGGGGTGCAGAAGAATGTTGAGGAAGCAGCAAGATGGTTCAGAATCGCGGCAAGCCAAGGTAGTAAGCTTGCGCAATACAATCTTGCCATCATGTATCTGGCTGGAAGTGGTGTTCCACAAGATGAAGCAGAAGCTGTTAAATGGTATAGAGAAGCTGCAGAACAAGGATTGTCGCAGGCACAATACAGTCTTGGAAATATGTACAGGACTGGTAGCGGCCTTAAGGAGAAAGATGAAAGTGAAGCCGTTAAGTGGTTCAAAAAAGCCGCCGAGCAAGGTTTGGCAGATGCCCAGCACAATCTCGGTTATATGTATTACAATGGTTGCGGCACGAAAAGAGATGTTGATGAAGCAGTTTATTGGCTTAAGAAGGCGGCAGCCCAAGGACATTATGACGCAAAGAGTGCATTAAAAATGATACAAAATATGAAATCGTGATAAGGATTCTTTTAACCTAATTATAAATCATAATGAATAATTCGTCTTTTAATGAAGCTGATTATTATAAGCCCAAACGGCTTTTAGTTCTTGTATTAGATAAATCTGCATCAATGGATTTTTCTGGAATGCAGGAAATTAACAATTGCCTACAAGACTTCGTGGAAGATGCGAAGTTTGATAATCGCAAATTTTCATCGGTAGAATTTTCAGTTATAGCCTTTAATCAAAAGGTTGATACAATAGTAGATGTATCTAACATATTAAATGTTGAGTGGCAACCAATAACTACAGAAGGATGTTCTGATATAATACTAGGGATTATAGGTGGTATCAATTCTGTAAAAAACCGTGTTGATTATTACAAGTCAATGGGGTATGAATATTATAAGCCCTGGCTTGTGCTGATTACAGATGAAGATAATCAACAGAATGTTAATATTCAGGCATTATCAAAACAAATACGACAAGACGTAAGAAATGAAATTTATGAGTTCATACCTGTAGGTGTTGGCAATGTGTCTATGGCGCTTCTCGAAGAATTAAAGGGATCTATAATGCCAGTTAAATTACAATATGGAAGATATAGCAAATTTTTTAACTGGCTTTATACTACAGTTGGGAATTTTAGTTCTTCAAGATCTCCAGAAAAACAATTAGATGATATTCGTCCAAAGATCTTTATTTCATATAAGAGAGTGGATAAAGAAAAGGTTATTCGAATTAAGAGGCAAATAGAAGAAAAACTTGATTTGACTTGTTGGTTTGATGTTGATGGCATAGAGAGTGATGCCCAATTTGCGAATGTAATAATTAATGCCATCAACGAATGTGAGGTGTTCTTATTCATGTATTCACATGCTCATTCAGAGATAAATGATTTAGATAACGATTGGACTATCAGAGAGATTAATTTTGCTCAGAAAAAGAAAAAGCGAATAGTTTTTGTGAATATTGATGGTGCAGAACTTACTGATTGGTTTGAAATGATGTTTGGAACAAAGCAACAGGTAGAAGCTAATTCTGAACAAGCGATGAGGAAATTGCTGTTAGATATCAGTAATTGGTTAGACCTATAAATCATATAAGTTGAAATTCTACTCCTGTATTAAGATGCATAAAGTAGCGAAAAAATAAAGTTATGGCATTAGTTGAGAAAAACCAAAACAATCATTATAGAGTTCAATAAAATGAAGCAAGATAAAGAATATTTTGTATTTATCAGTTATTCCAGTTTGGATAATGAATGGGCGATATGGCTCAGGCATGAACTGGAGCATTACCATCTGCCAGCTTCGTTCAATGGACGCACTGACGTAAGAGACAACCTGCGGAAGGTCTTCCGTGACAGGGATGAGCTTAGTGCCGGGCCAGAATGGGACGAGCAGGTACAAAAGGCATTGGAAGATACCAACAACCTCATTGTTATATGTTCCCCTAATTCTGCGAAATCAGATGCAGTAAATAAAGAAATCGAAACCTTCATTGCCTTAGGTAAAGAAGACCACATCTTCCCATTCATTGTTGAGGGTGATAGGCCAGAAGATTGTTTTCCGAAAGCCCTTAGACGTTCAAAGTTAGCTGGTGACATCAAAAAAGACGGAAGCCCAAATATTGCATTTGTAAAGATTGTCGCGGGAATGCTGAATGTGAGTTTCTCAGAGCTTTGGAATCGCTACGAGATAGAAAAGGCTGAGGAAGAGAGAAAGATTAGGGAGGAAAGAGACAAATTGCTTAGAGCGCAAAGTAGATTTATATCCAAGACTGTGTTACAATTATCTCAATCAGGTGATAATCATCTTGCCAGAAGACTGTGCTTGGAAATCGTACCATCTTCTCAACACCCAGACTATCCATACACTCCGGATGCAGAGTCTGCTTTAAGGACTGTCATGAAGGATAACGTCTTTACCTTCTTAGGCCATCTCAAATATAAAGAAATCTTCACAGTACAGTTTAGTCCAGATGGTAAATCCGTTGTATCAGCATCAAAAGACAACACCGTAAAGATATGGGATGTTAATACTGGAAAATGTAAGCTCACAATAACTGGGAAAAGTGATTTTCATACTTCTGCAAGCTATAGCCCAGATGGAAAATATATTGCATTGGCATCACGAGATAACTTCATTCACATTGTTGACTCACTTACAGGAAATGAAGTGAAGCATCTGGATGGACAATCATTTATTTTAGAATCAATTGTGTTTAGTCCTAATGGACGGAGATTGGCATCCGTATCAAGGGATGATATCCTCCAAGTATGGGACATTGAAAAGGGCGAAAGTATATTTACCTCAAAAAACGCCTATGCTTTCTTCAGCCCCAAATATAATTCCAATCGTTTAAGCCCAAATATATTTAGCCCTGATGGGAAATATATATTAATTCCCGGTGATAAATCATTAAATATATGGGATATAGATAACAATATTCCACGGGTTATAAATGATGTTGGCGGTAAGATAAAAAACGTATCGTTTAGTCCTAATGGATCATATATTATGGCAGTTTCCGATAATGACACCATATATATATGGGATACACAATCAACGAAATGCATTCATGCATACAAGGATAACGTACGAAGTCTTAAAACGGTTCTTTTTGCTCATAACGACTCTTCTCTTTATATTTGTTCTGAGAGTGACTCTGCATATGACTTATATAGTTTGGATATTGAAAGCGGGCAAAAGACGGAATATGGAAACCTTTCATTCCCAGTTCAATCTGTATATATATCAAAAGATACATTATATGTTGCGGGATCGGTAATAGAAAAACTATTTGTAAAAGAGCTTGCTTTATCGAAGCCATCTAAGTTATTGCATGAACATTGTGATAGCGTTAATACCATAAAATACAATAATGATGGTGAAAGAATGATTGTATGTTCCTCTAACAAGTCTTGTGTTTTAGACAGCACTTCAGGAGAGTGTATTCGAAGTTTCGACGGGTCGATGGCTTTTTCTGTAGAAATAGATTCTTCTGAAACAAAAGCATTTTTTATGGGAGGAAAAAGGATTCAAATATGGGATATTCAATCTGGGCAATGCCTTCGTTCTTTTAATGAACATGACTTTCTTTTAGGTAATCCTATTGCTTTGAGTAAGAAAGGAAAAAGAATTGCAACTGGATATGGGAATAGTATTTCCATTTGGAATGTGTATTCAATAAACAAGATAAAATGTGCTAAAACACTTGTGTGTGGATATGGTGGTGCAGATTGTGCATGTTTCAGTTCTGATGGTAACATGTTAGCTGTTGCTGTTTGCACAAACAATTATATATGTATTTGGGATATAAATAAAGAAACAATAGTGCAGGAAATGAAAGGTCATACTTCAAATATTATCTCAATTACTTATAGTGGTGATGGTAAACAAATAGTTACGACATCATATGATGGTTCTATAAGAATATGGAACGCAGAAACTGGATTTTGTAAACATATTATAAGTTGTAGTGCAAAATATGCAGAGTTTAATCATGATAATTCCAAAATCCTATCTGTTACGGAAGGAGTAAGAGCTAGTATTTGGGATGTTGAAACGGGTATGAAAATCCAAGACATCGATACTCCTGTAGACAATGCTGTTTTTTCCCCTGACGGCCAGTCTATTACTATTACAACTGATAATACAATTCTTATATACCCATTCATACCATATAGCAAGTTAATAGAACAAGCTTATGCAAGATACAAAGACTTCCTCTTAACTCCCGAAGAACGAAAGAAGTATTACTTAGACTAATATATAGGATTATGGCAGAAGGTAAGACGTTCAAAAATTTTGCTTTTATCAGTTATAGTAATTGCTTAAATTATTTAACACAATACACATGGAAACATTAGAACTTAAATCTCAACTGATTCAGGAAGTAGAAAGAATAGCAGAGAATGAGTCCTATTTGCAAAAGGCCTTAGATTATATTCAAGAACTGGGAAAACGTGATAACACCATAGGAAAGAAGGGAGGTATGGTAGGTGAACAAATACGGGATAACCTATCACTTATTGTACCAGTGGTGTGTGATGATATGTATGAGTATGTGGCTCCAGATGGCGTTGTGAAGTCAATCAATGAATACATCTGTGATGTTTTGTGTAAAAATGATGACGAATCTCGAAAGGAAATTCTTTCAAACAGTTATTATGGAATAACATTGTATGAGCGAGAGCAAGACGATGATGTAAGCCATCGTCTTCATTCAAACATAAAACAGGCTGTAGAGAAAGGGGAAATCAAGCTGAAGAAACAGGTGGAAGACTTCCTTATTAAGGGTAATTTTTCATTGATTATTACTACATTCGGCTTTGATGTTATAGAAAAAATTTTCCCGGAGAATAATAGATATTCAGAATGGTATTGCCCGCATGAGAGAAACGATCTTCCCCTAAAGGCTCAGGGTGGCACCCACACAATTTACCATATCTTTGGTGGAAATTCCGAAAGTTCATGGGTATATAATGAGCCAACTTTACTAAGATTTGTTCATTCTTTGCATGATAGCGATTATAGGGCAAAAAATCTGTCTCGCTATCTTTGTCCTGGAGATGCGTCTTTGAAACGTTTATTGGTATTGGGATCTACTCTTCCTGATTGGATATTCCGTTTCTTTGTATATCCAATGTATGAAGAACAGTTGCAGAACACGGTAGGTTATTGGTTATCTCTTAATGATGTGGAAAAGGGATTGGGACTGTTTTTACAACGGAACAGGTATTCCGGACAAACAAATCTCAGGAATGACAGTCTTATTGAAAAGATTATTAAAGAAGCCACGCCAGATATTAGTTCTACAGATTTGCATCAACATAAATCCTATAAAATATTTGTTTCGTACAAACGGGAGCCAGAGGATACTATCGAATCAAGGAAAACATCCAAAATCCTTATGCGGGTTATAAATATGCTGCGAAAGCAAGGTTACATATGGTATGACTTAGAACAGGTTTCTGATGGTGGTAACCCTTATTGGGCAAACATTAAACGTGCAATTCAGGAATGTGACTATTTTGTGCCATTAGTAACGAAACGATATATGGATGCATATGAGGATGCCGATGATATCGAATCATATGCAGCGAATCCGATTAGCGATGCCTCAAACAATGATGCTAATGATGATAATAATGTAACTTCATTATCTCCTGTTGTGAGAGAAGCTTATTATGCTTTGGCGTATAAAAAGAAGTGTGTGCCTATAATTATTGATGACGGAAATCTTTCTGCTGGCGAGGTGGAAGGTATTGCAAAGGAACGTAAGGACAATCTAAACCTACCTGCAAGTATATTTGTAGAGCGAACCCTTCTTGTGCATGACGATAAAGAACCAAGTTTCTTTGAATTGGATAAAAATGAGTAGTTATGAATAATCAAATTAGATTTAAGGGTCCCGCTTACTACGAAGAGACGGATGCCGATATATTTTATGGAAGAGATGACGAGACTCAGGATTTGTTTCGCCTCGTCATGCATAGTGACTTTAGTGTTTGTTACGCAGAATCAGGAGAAGGTAAATCATCATTGATTAATGCGGGATTATTACCTGTAATGCGTAAAAATGGGTTACTTCCTATTCGTATTTCTTTCAACGATTACGAGATGAATGGTGAGAGTGGGGACAATGCCGCTTGTAACTTTGATAAAATAGTCTTAGACAAGATAGATAACGAGATTGCAGAGCAGAATAAGAAAGATAAGAATAACCATATTGAGTTTTTTAAGATAATGCTATCTGCAAATCAAGAGGATTTGGATAAAAAAGCATGGTGGCGTCTGCGTTTCATGGAGATAAGGAGGAATCATTATGAATGTCTCACCCCCGTTATTATCATTGATCAATTTGAAGAATTCTTTACTAGGGCACGGAGTATTAATTGGATTGACGATTTCTTTGGGTGGTTAGAGGAATTGTACAATAATGTATCTCATACTCCGGGTATGGAAGGAGTTTCTGCACCCAAGAGATTTAAGGTTTTATTATCACTTAGAAGCGATTATGTCAGTGAGCTTGATTATTGGGGTATGACGAAACATTTTATCCCTTCGCTCAAGAACAACAGATATTGCCTCAAGGCTCTCACAAAAAAAGCAGCACGGGAAATTGCTCAACAATTGTCAGGGCTTTCTGATGAATCTTATGAAAAAATTATAAAATCTGCAAAATCTAGCCAAATAGGAGATTGGGATAGTATAAAAGATGGGCTCCCTTGTGTTTCTGCATTAGCACTCTCGCTCATTCTTACGGGACTTTCAGAGGATGATAGCCTCTCTAAAGAAAAATTTCTAAAATCTGGGAATAACGTTGTCACGGAATATTCCGATGGTGAACGAACTATTCGTAAGATATTGGAAATGTTTTGCGAAAAAGTATGGAAAGAATGCAATATCTCGGCAGGACATCGATATATTATCGAACGTGCATTGATAAATGAACAAGGTCATAGACAACCTGTAAGGGTAGAAGATGAATCGCTACACAAAATCCGTTTCTCAGAACTTTATCTTAAAAAACTTACACAGACACGATTGCTCCGAGAAAACAATGGCTACATTGAACTCGCTCATGATAGCTTATGCGAGATGATTTCCAATGACGTAAACGAATATGAGGCCCAACAGAAGTTTGAGAGAGAACGGAGGGAATATAGAAAGCGTTTTGTACAAGTTGTGTGTGCCTTGCTTTTTATAGCGGCAGTGGTAGGCTGTGCGATATGGCTCTGGAGAAGACATGTCATGGTAAATAATTTAAGACGGACAGAGTCCAGATACTATTCCGCTCAAGCACAATTGCTGATAAATCAAGGAGATGTCCGTTTGGCTCAATTGTTGCTGTTAGAGGCTCTCCCCATAGATATCTCACATCCTAATCGACCGCTTGTTGGGGAAGCAGAACTACAGTTGCGAATAGCAAACAATCAAGATTGTTATCGAATAAATGCAAATAGCGGAAACCGTTATGCGTATTTTTGTCCTGATGGAAAATGTGTTATTACCGGATCATATGATGGTACAGTTAAGATTTGGGATGTGCAGACTGCAAAATGTCTTAAAACAATATATGGAAAAGATGTATTTAATGCCAGATATAGTCCAGATCATAATTATATCTTAACAATCTGTGGATGGGCAGGATGGAGTTGTGATGACCCGGAGGAATTTCGCGACATTCAAATATGGGATGCCCATAGTGGAGAATTGGTGAAGACGCTGAAGGGACATAAACAGGCGGTCTACGATGCTCTATTTAGTCCTAGTGGTCAACAGATTATTTCCACATCATGGGATGGTACAATACGTATATGGGATGTGAGTACGGGAAAATGTGTTAGGGTTATAGGAGATGAATATAATCCTTTAACAGAACGACATTTCGGGGTAAGCCTATGTGTAGGTGTTAGTCCGGACGGGAAAAAACTACTCTCAACTTATAATCATAATGAGATAGAAATCTGGGATGTAGAGAATGGCATTTGTGAGGATACTCTAAAGGGTCATATGAATACCATTACTAAAATTAATTATAGCAACGATGGCAGATATATTGTTTCATCAAGTCTTGATGGAACGGCGAAACTTTGGAATGTTCAAACAAAAGAATGTATAATGGATATTTCGTTCCATACGAATAGTGTATCGGATATATCTTTTAGTCATGATGACAAATATATTGTATCAGCATCTTCAGATAGTTTAATACAGATATGGAATGTGAAAGACGGGACGTGTGAACGTAAGAAGAAAATGCAAAGCGTTGTTTATGCCGCGTCTTTCAATGCGATGGACGATAAGATTGTTATATCGGTTAACGACAGAACAACATGGATTTGGGAATGGAATAGGAATAGATGTGATAGATTGGTTGATGACAAAGATATATATATATATGAGAATAACATAGATGTCCTTCCCAATCAGAATCAAGTAGCATTAAATAGTCAAACGGGCTTATCCATTTTCAATATTGATACTCCTCAAGAGAGATATTATTTGCCAGAAGCGCGTTACATCAGTTCTGTGATGTTTAGTCCTGATGGCGGTTATATTATGGTCATTAGAAATGGCTTTACGCATAGTCAGGCAAGAGTTTGGGATTTAAATAAAAAGATGATTGTATCAGAGTTTTCTAGTCCAAAACCATTTATATGTTGTCGATGGTCAGAGGATGGGAAAAAGATAATTTCTGTTACAGACAGCATCATAAACATTAGGCTTGCAAATACAGCAGAGGTCGTAAGCGATATCATTTTTAATAAAAATGTACGTTTATATAATAAATTTGAAATTAGTCACGACTTAAGTAAATTTGCAATTATCAGTAATGATAGTCTACAGGTCTTTGATTTAGGAACAGGGCATAGACTGTATTCCGTATCTGGAAAACACTATGGAGACATCGTCACGAAACTATGTTTTAGCCCAAATGACGAGTATTTGATTTCTGCTTCTGGAAAAGGATCAATAAATGTATGGAGATGTGCTGATGGCATACATTTAAGACATTTCGATGGCTCTGGTAATATGATAAAGGATTTGTCTTTTGACAATGATAATGAGTTCTTCGTTTCCACGGATAATAAGGGAAATGTTGATGTTTGGAAGATAGATGGTGATGTTAGTTATAGCCACTTCCAAAGTCACGACGAGAATCTCATTTTATCACGTTTTGCTCCAAATGGTCGCCAGATATTGAGTATTTCTGCCAATGGGGGTCTTTACAGATGGGATTTCCCGCCACTTCAAGAACTTATTGATAAGACTCGTAAACTCCTTGAAAATCGTCAATTAACTCCAGAAGAACTAAAAAAGTACTATTTAGAGTAATATGTAAGATTATGGCAAATAATAGTAACGGGTATTTCTTCCTCTCGCACTCTTCGAAGGATTTAGAGAAAGTCAGGAAGATTCGAAATTTAATAGAAAACGAGAATGGGAATCCGATATTGTTCTATCTGAAGTGCTTAGATGGAGACAACCCGTCTGGGAAAGACAAAGAGCAACTGAAGGGGCTTATCTCCAGAGAAATATTGGCACGAAAGAAGTTCATCTTGTGCAAAAGCAAGTACACTGAGCCACCTCATTCCTCCGAATGGATAGAATGGGAGAAGGCTGAGGTGAAGGAACTACAGAAGAATAATAATGAAATCCAGGTACATGAAGTAGATATAGAAGACAATGATAATTATTTGCTCAATGTTAGAAACATTGTTAGAAAACAGAGAAAGATATTATTAGTTGCACCGTATGAACTTCGTGATAAAAGTAGATTGGTTGAGCGTTTTTTAATACAACGCAAATTGCAAGTTGAATCCATAGTTGAAGAAGGAGACTTCCATACGGATTTACATCATAAGATGGGGATGGCCGCAAAAGAATATATCAAAGGATTAATACAGGAAACAACCTCTCATTCTGGGATAATAGTTTTATTAAACTCAAGAGAAATAAAATCATCTACGATATTACAGATGGCTTATACGTTTGGGCTGAGATACAATTGTTCCATTAAAAGTTGTGATATAAGTGATTTTGACGAAAACTTGCTAAGGAAGATTTATACGGATATAATTGAATTGATTAATTCATGATGTCCCCTGCCGTGTTTTTACGGATGCAGAGACATTAAGAAAAGAAGTGGCAGAGGTGTTGATAAATAAAATGATATAATTATGGAAGAAGGTAAGACGTTCAAAAATTTTGCTTTTATTAGTTATAGTCATGCAGACAAAAAGGCTGCAGAAGAGTTGCAGAAGGTGTTGGATGACTTTCATCTTTCTGACGCTTTAAAAGAGAAGTATCCTGACCGTCCGGAGGTGCTTCGAGAGATATTTCGTGATGATACGGGATTGCCTGCGGGTAGCAATCTCACGAAAGAGATACAAAAGCAACTGGAACAGTCAAATTACCTCATTGTCATTTGTTCACCCAATGCTGCCAAGTCAGAATGGGTCAATAAGGAAATCGATTATTTTAAAACACACAGAGAGCCGACACACATTATCCCTTTTATTATTGACGGTGTTGCTAATGCCAAGAGTGCCGATGAACAAGAATGCTTTCCGGATGCGCTAAAGTCTTTAGAGGCAAGGGGGGCTAATATATCTACTTTTAGTTTTGAACGTGCAGTTATTGAAGTTATCGCAGGAGCCTTAGAGATAGACGTAGACGATTTGTGGCAAAGACATGTTAGGGCAGAAGAAGCAAAGAAACGACAATTACAAGAACAGCGAGATAACCTTTTGCGAGTGCAAAGTCTATTCTTGGCAGAGAAAGCAAATGCACTGGTTGAAGAAGGAGATTCGTATACAGCTAGACTTTTGGCATTGGAAGCTTTGCCAAAAGATTTAGAGAATCCCGACAGACCATACGTTATTGAGAGTGAAGTTGCATTAAGGAAGGCATTGCAAAGTAATTCTGCAATTTTTAACGGGCACAAAGATAAGGTTATCTCTATAGCATTAAGTACGGATGGTCATACCGTTGCCTCAGCTTCTTTTGACGGCTCTATACGTCTTTGGGATATCCGAACAGGACATACTATACAAGAATTGCCTATAAAAGAATCGTCACTGTCCGATATTTCTTTTTCTAGTGATAGTCAACACATTGCATATGCTTATACAAACAATGAGGATTTTTCTATCTATATATGGAATCTAATAAAGAATTGTCATCAATGTGTATTGAAGGGACATCAAGGGGTAATCAGGTCAATATCGTTTAGTCATGACGGTCTTTCTTTAATTACGGCCTCTGATGATGGAACCGTTCGGGTATGGGATGTGTCTAAGGGAAAGTGTAGGAAGATTTTACACGATGATGGTAAATTTGTGATTTCCGCAGTATTAAGTCCAAATGAAGGCTATATGGCATCCGCTTCGGCTGATAATACAATTCGTATATGGGATGCCGCAAAAGGCGTACTTATTAAGAAACTAGAAGGTCATACGGATGTCGTTACAAATGTTGCTTTCAGCGGTGATGGCAGTATGTTAGCTTCGACGTCAGAAGACTGTACTATTCGAATTTGGGACACCGTCACTTGGCAATGTGTAAGATGTCTTAAAGGACACCAAAGGTTTGTATTATCAGCAGCATTTAGTCCAAATAATCTATTTCTTGTTTCCGGTTCATTAGATAATACCATCCGTATCTGGGAATTGGAAGAAGGACGATGCCTGGGAGTGCTGAATGGCCATACCAATCGCGTTAATAAGGTTTTGTTCCACCAAGAAGGTCATCTCGTTATTTCTGCCTCAGATGACTCAACTGTTCGTATATGGGAACTTTGGGGTGATGAACCAATATCTGTGTCACTACATGACGTCTCTTATTTTAGAAGTTCTTCTATAAGCACAAAGGGAACTTTAATTGCTGGAGTAGATGGGTATAGTGAAATATGCGTGAAAGAAAAAGAATCCGGTTCCATTCTACATAAAGGTATCGGTCATAAAGACGATGTTTGCGATATTTGCTTTAGTCCTGATGACAAATATATTGCTTCAGCATCATATGATAAAACAATTAGAATCTGGGAAGCAAGTACTCTCGAATGCAAACATGTTTTGAAAGGACATTCGAATGTCGTTATGTCTGTCTCATTCAGTCCAGACGGCAAATGTATAGTATCTACATCACTTGATGATACTATAAGAGTTTGGGATGTATTAACAGGTCTTTGTGTGTTTGTAATAGACAACAAGTTTCAATCAGCTTCCTATTTCACCACAGATGGTAGTCATATTGTATCAAACATTTCCGATAATCGTGCGGATATATGGGAGTTTCTTCCTATTCAAAACCTCATCGATCAAACTCGCGAGAGATTCAACAATCGGCCATTAACTCCAGAGGAACGAAAGAAATATTACTTAGACTAAACGAGTATGAAAGAAGACGATATAAATGAAGGATTTTGGGTGTTTGTATCCCATTCTACAAAAGATTTTGAGCGAGTTCGCTTGGTGAGGAATGCACTTGAAGATAGCGGATTCCGCCCTATACTGTTTTATCTGAAATGCTTGGAAAACGAGAATGAGGTTAATGATCTTTTAAAACGAGAAATCGACGCCCGAAAACGTTTCATTCTATGTGATAGTCCCAATGCACAAGCCTCAAAACATGTCACATCTGAACTTCAATATGCAATGGCAAACGGAGCAAAGATGCTTGTTCTTTTGTTAGATGTGTATGCAAGAGAACATTATAAGAATATGTTCCCACTAGCTCAAAATATTCCTGAAGATGATTTGATAGACAGAGAGCAGACATCGATTAAAGTTCGAGATTTAACTATTGCCAAGACCAAGGAAGAACTCGTTGATTTGGCAGTGGAGAAAATTGTTGATAGAGCATTCGCACCTTGGACTACTTATACAATGGCTAAGAATATGCTGGAAGGTATTGACTGCCCAAAAGATGAAGAGGAGGCTAACAGACTCTTTAGAATTGTCTATAGGAAAGTAGATGCTTTAGATACTATTGGTTATCCCGGCGGAACATTATTCTTAGCCCGTTGTGAGGCGAATGGATATGGGACGAAGAAAGATTTATATGGCGCATTATTAGACTATCAATGCTATATTAGGACCTGCGGAAGCAATGACAAGATAGACAGGGAAATAGAAGCAATCAAGCGAGAAATCGTGGAGCAAGAACAGCAGGAATAATCCTTGAGTAAATATAACGACATGAAAACAATAATAGAAGACATAATAGAATTCTTTAGCAAGAAACTGAATAGGGATGAAAAAGCCCGTACGTACGAGAAGGAAATAACGAGATTTGCATACAGTCACTCATCGGAAGATGGGCTTCTTGCTTTCACAAAACTGATGCAGGAAGGACAGGAGTTCTCCTACGAGGCCTTCTTCTGTTTAGCCACGATATATCGCCATAATCGTGATTTCACCAAGCTGTGGAATCTGATTTCCGAAGCGGAGCATCGAACAGATCTCAACAGCCATGTCTCGTTCTCCCACATCCGAATCATGTACGAGACACATAGTGAGTCGCTGTACGACTACGACCTGCTGCTCAATACTGCGCACCAGAGTGCTTGCGACCTGTTTCAGAATTCGGGATATCACCATACCTTTGCCAATGCATTTGCTACCATCTGTGAGAAATGTTTGCCTGAGGACTTAGAGGTCATTGTAGATACCTGGTACGATTCGGCTCTCTACTGTGTGAACAAGGCCATCAGTTTGGAACCTGATTACGCCAAATACCATTGCACCAAGGCACGTATTGTATCAATCAAACATCACTTTGAGGAGGCTTCTGATCTCATGCTGAAGGCCATAGACATGGAGGATTCAAAGAAACCGGACTATGCGCTACTTATCGGTAACTACCAATATTATCGCATTCTAATCGCCATGCGCAAACAGCAATGGCAGGTCGATAGACGGTTGGGAAATATACAAACCACACCAGTGACCAAGGATGCACAGAAGGATGCTCCTGGCAACTTCCATAGCCTACGGCCCTATGTGTTTATAAGCTATTCCCACAACGATGTACAGTCAGTACATAGCATCTTACAAGAGATGTCCAAAGCCGGACTCAATTACTGGTATGACAAAGAACTCCAGACCGGCAGTGATTGGACAGAAGAACTGGGCGAAAAGATTTTGAACAGCGAAATGGTGATGGTGATGCTATCGAACAGCGCCGTACTGTCCAGAAACGTGCGCAATGAAATAACAATGGCGCTGAACCACAAGAAAAGAATCTTACCTGTGTTTTTGGAAGAAGTAGAACTGTCGCCTGGCGCAGAGTTGCAATTGCAGGGATTTCACTGGCTTTTGAAATACCAAATGTCGGCAGAACTGTTCCGACAGAAACTGCGCGAGACACTGGCAGTAGTTCGGGTTTCATCGTCCATCGAACTTCACCCCGGCCATCCTTCATTGACTCAGGAGCCAACGTCTTACGATTCTTTTTCTCATTATACACCGACATACGGCATTATAGAGCAGTTCTGCGCCTCCAAGACTGTAGTGCCAGATTCTTGCGAAGATGTCATTGTTTGCAGCGACAACTATATTGCCGTTATTGACGGGGCTACCAGTAAGACGGATAACCGATTCCAAGGGAAGACTGGCGGCAAGATTGCTGCGGAGTTAATTGCATCGTATTTGCAGA
Source organism: Bacteroidaceae bacterium (assembly GCA_016292045.1). Lineage (GTDB taxonomy): Bacteria > Bacteroidota > Bacteroidia > Bacteroidales > Bacteroidaceae > Physcousia. The sequence goes on from JAEEZX010000031.1 coordinate 66,629, forward strand.
CGGGGATAATAGATTCCAACATGGACTACAAAACTGCCACATGCCGTATACAGGCAGAATTGCAGGCTTTTGCCCAAGAACATCAACTGGAACAACAGGGTATTCATCTCTGCGCCTCGGCTGTCATATATAGTATCGCCAAACGACAGATATGGGAAGTGGGCGACTGCCAGTTCCTGCTTAATGGTAAACACTACACTTTTTATAAAAAGGTAGATGTAATCCTATCCGATGCACGCAGTCTAGCCATACACATGCTGTTGCAATCAGGACATACTGAGGAGGAGCTTTTGAAGGAGGATTTGGCGCGCAAGCTTATTTTGGACGAGTTGAAGATGCAACAGTATCTGGAAAACCGCGACGATGAATATGGGTATGGCGTATTTTCTAGTCAGGGTAGTGTGAAGAATGTTTCCGTGACCGATGTGCCGCCGGGTTCAGAAGTTGTACTCGCCTCCGACGGCTATCCGGAACTGTTTGGTACGCTAGCAGAAAGCGAAGCGCGGCTGGACGAACTGATTCGACTTGACCCTCTGTGCTATAAGATATACAAGTCTACCAAGGGGCTCATGGACATGTGCACCCACTTTGACGACCGCAGCTACATTCGATTTAAAGTTGAATGAAACATTGTATGTGCAAGAATAATCAATATTCCTACTTTATAATATATAATAATCAACGATTTAATACTAAAGATAATATCCATGAATAACCAGAACGAGCAATCAAAAGTATCAACACAAGTTTTCAATGGAGTAGAACTTTCCATCATTAAAGGGAGCAAGGATGTTTTTATCAGCTACAAACGAGAGAATGCCGAATATGTGGCTCGCTTATTTGCAGAACTGAAAGAACATGACATTGATGCATGGTTCGATTTGAATGAATTGCACCAAGATGTGGGCAAAGAATACACAGAACGTATTCATAAAGGGATAGACAATTCAGAATACTTCCTACTGATATATACTAAAGAGGTAGAAGAATCGGATTTTATAATCAAAGAAGAATTGGGACATGCTGTAGAAAAGAAAAAGACCATCCTGTTTTATCCGAAGGATGATATTGAAATCAACAAATCGAAACTGAAGGACTACGTTGGAAAGATACAATGGCTGGATACAGAGGCAACTGCGATACATCAACATGACACACAAGAGTCAATAGTTGATGAAAAACGCATGGAAGAGTTGTCGGCACTCATCAACGAGAAGCATGGAAAATCGGCATTTGAAGACCAGAGTCTATTCCTAATACGCATCGCATTGCAAAGGTTATTGGGTAGGATAACAGTATTTGGCAATTATAAGAAACTGTGCGGAACAGGAACGAATGAATTCTTCAATCATGAGCAGTTTAATATATGTGTTATTAATAAGGGATTGTTTGTTGATGTTCCTGGAAGATATAGGGATAAGCTAGAGAAATTAAAATTCTTTAGAAAGGATAAAGTGCAGGAGGTAGAACAGCATCTCGACAAAATGAAACCGGAAAAAGATGAACTTATGCAGCAGTTCAAACAGTTCCTGGTTTGTCAAGACAAGTACAGACTATCCAATATTCATGAGCAATTGAAGGAATATTTGGATGTTGATAAATACAAGTCTATCAAGTTGCCGGAACTTCAGGAATTCAACGTAGAATCGTTTATCTATATTGTTTCAGAAATGGTTGCATGCACCTTTATTGCAGACCTTGAAGCGGGTAAGACCATGTTCAATGGCGCAGAGCTTGGTGTTTACAGCATTACGGATACTCGAACTCCGAACTCAGAGGAGCATTGTGTAGATATGCAATTGTACTATTCCGACTATTTCACTTTCAAGTGCATGACGGAGATGTACCATATATTGTGCTCAATTGACGAGAAGCCATTTATCATTAATAAAACACAAGACATCAGGCCGCTGGCACCATTTCTTTGTTCGTTAGGTCTTGGCGGATTTCTGGCCGCCTACATAAATGGTAAGCCATCACTCATGTGGACTAAACGTTCTGGAAATATCTCGTCAGGCGATATTTGGCATTTTTCTTATGATGAAACAGTCAGTTTGCTCATGGATGGCACAAAAGATTCTGAAAATCGTCTAATTGTAGACGAAAACGGAAATGTACATATCGATATCAATAACATTTTGTTCCGTGCATTGAAAGAAGAAGTTGGTGTGACACAAGCAAAGGTTGAGAAATATTGTCACGGATTATTTGAAGTGGGTATTATCAAGAGTGAACGTTTGGAGATAGAACTCATCTCTCAAGCAGTACTACATCTTCAGGACAATCCTACGCCACAGGAACAAATTAAAGAGATGCATGATAGTGCAAATGACAGCTATCTGGAAATAGCTAAGGTACAGTTCTTCTCGTTACGCAACAGAAATGAACTGATAGGTCATTTGCTGACCCCTGAGTCGTATGCTATCTACACAAGAATGCAAGACAGATTGGTGGATAATGTCGGAAGAAATGTGAAACTTGGTAGTAATATATTGCTTGAAGACGGTAGTTTTGTTGACGATGGTGTTAAGATTGGAGATAATTGTCGAATTCATAGGAATGTTTATATTGGGAAGAATGTAAAAATTGGTAATAACGTAAAGATTCAGAACAATAACAGCATTTACGAAGGAGTGACGTTAGATAACGGTGTGTTCATTGGCACCAACGTTAGCTTTATTAATGACCGATATCCAAGATCTATTCTGAGAGATGGCAGGCAGGTTGGCTCAGGTGACTGGGAGATGGAAGAAACCAAGGTCTGCCATGGCGCATCTATTGGTGCAGGTGCAGTAATTATGTGTGGTGTGACTATCGGCAAATGGGCAATGGTTGCTGCAGGTTCTGTCGTTCTGGAAGATGTTCCAGATGGTGCAATGGTGGCAGGAAATCCGGCAAAAATAATAAAACAAGGCATTAAATATTAGTAATTATCCATTAGATTATTGAGGATTAAAACAAATTTGCTATCTTTGCCCACAGAAACGAAAAATAAAATCTTAATTACTGTGAATACGATTATGAATATTATCAGAGAAGGTGGGCAGAGGAGGATAGGAAGAACAACCAGAAGAGTGAACAAAAATGAGGAGTAAATTTTTTCAAGGTTTAATACTTGCAGCAATCGCCTTTGCTCTCACTTCATGTAAGCAGACAGTGGTGATAAATGAGGCTGTATTCTTAGATTCTCCTGCAGAAAAGGGTAATTTATGGGGATTCGTAGAGGGAAGTCTTATGAATAGTTCATTCTATATATGGCTCATCATTGACATTGTTGCAGCAATTCTTATTTGGACATTTGGATATAGGTTTTTAGAATGGCTTAGACGACGTCCGATGTCGGCTAAAATATTATTCATTCTGTTATCCCTTACTACTTTGTTTGTTATTGGGTGTAAATCATACGAAGGGGAAACATCCCACTATGGCAGATGGTTTGCACTGCCGGTGGCTATGGCTATTGGTTCTACGTGCGTATTGGCTTGGGCTATTATTCTGCGTTATAAAATCAGATTTAAGCCATTAGAGAACAGGCCTGTAATACCTGAGGCATACAGACGTCAGAGAAATCTTGTTCTCTTGGCAAAGACAATGCTATGGATATGGTGCTGTGGTTGGGTGATATTTTTTGTTGCCATCAGTATTGGCAAACAACCCCATGTGGGAGCTGAGGTGCTCCTGCGTTCAGCGATTGCTTCTTTAGACCTCTTCCTAATGGATATCGATAGCAATACGCTTGATGCCATTCAAAGTCACGATGTGTTAAAGGGCATGATATCCTGTGCCAGCTTTGCTGCTGTGCTTTGCACGGCCACTTTGATTCTGAGTTTGGTGATGTCCCGATTGATGGCCTACATGCACATCAAGCACATAAAGGTCAACGATGCTCACAATCATATCTATGTTTTCTTTGGTATGAATGAGGCTTCAAAACTCTTAGCAAAAGATGTGTATGAGAAAGATGAGAGGTCTGTTATCCTGTTCGTGGAAAACAGTTTGGCAGGAGAGGCAGAGCAAGATGAGGACAAGACTGATGGTTGGAGGAATATCGTCAGCATGATGACCCATCGTCACAAGACCTTTGCTGAGGTTGATGAGAATGAACGCAGGGCTCTTGCCATCGCCAATTGTGATATTTGCAGTCTAGACTCAGAGACTACCGATGTGCTGGGCATTATAGGCTTGGAGACAGTAAAGAGGCTACTTAGAAATCTCGAGGCAACTAATGCTGGTGAACTTCACGTATTCTTCCTATCTGATGATGGAGAGTCGAATGTGCGTTCAACATCAATATTGGCAAAAGACGCATTGATAGGCAGTAAGAAGTTCTCAACCATAATACATTGTCATGCCAGAAGAAACTGCATTAATAAGAGCATTGAGGATATGGGCATCGCCAGTGAAAAGCGCATAGAGGTGAAAGTTGTGGATTCCTCACATCTGGCTGTAGAATATCTGAAATCTCAGGCGGACAACCATCCTGTGAACTTTGTTGATGTGGCAACATTGGATGAACCGAATCCTGGCACCGTTAAGTCCGCCTTCACCAGTTTGGTAGTAGGATTTGGCGAGACTGGCCAGGAGACACTCTCCTTCCTATATGAATATGCAGCCTTTGTGGATAGTAGTGCTTCCGCAGGGAAATCGTTCAGGAGCCCATTCCGCTGTCATGTGATAGATAATGAAATAGGACATAGCGAAGGCCCAATCATAGCTTCGCTCCCTGGCGTGGCAATCAATAGTAGCATGCAGACACGGTGGCCTATTCTAAATTTTCTAAAGAAAAAGCAGCCGATTAACTTCTACTCTATGGACTTCCGCTCTACTGAGTTCTATAAAGATTTGCTTAGCAAGATTGCTACTCAGCTGAATTATGTGGTGATAGCTCTAGGTGACGATGAATTGAATATGAGCGTAGCCGTTGACATACTCCGATATGTTCGCTCTCATAGAGCAAATCTTGACAAATTCCAGATTTACGTTCGCGCACACGAAAAAGGTACCTTCAAGCATCTCAAAGAGATTGCTCGTCACTATAATGACCGAATAGGTGAAACAAAGATTACACTCTTTGGTCATAATGAGCAAATCTACACATACGAGTTGATAGTAAAGGATTTTTATCAGGAAAATGGCAAAAAGTATTACGAGACATATCGTTCTCTGAGAATAGATCCAAAAAATGATGAAGGAACATGGCAGGAACGTCATGACAACACCTTGGCTAAAATGGGAAATAAGTGGGTTAACATAACGAAACTGCGTAGGAAGGAGAATCAAGACCGTTCTAACGCTCTTCACTCGCATACTAAACTCCGTCTTATAGAGAAAACTGTAGGCAAAGACAATTTCTACGACTTTATAAGTAAAACAGTAGGCAAAAGGCAAGGGCGTCAAGCATCAATAAAGTATTCAGGACTTACAGACAAAGAGAATATGTTGATGCTTAATCTTGCCATGTGTGAACACCTTAGATGGAATGCAGCACATGAGATGCTCGGCTATGTCAACAATGACACAGGCCACGAATGCGATGACATCAGGAAACGTCATAACTGTCTCAAGCCTTGGGAGCAACTGGATCAAGAATCTGACAATGTAAGCTATATTGATGACTATAAAGTCTTCGACTATGGAGTGGTCGAGACCGCTATATGTGAGAAACTAAAAGAAACAAGCAAATAATATGAAGACAAATAACTATACCCCTCAACCAATCGACACCTCTGATATCCAGTTGCCGGAAGAATTGAATCCGTTACTTGAGGCAATGGCCAAGAATGTGCATGAGATATGGGCACAGGAACGCATGAACCAAGGCTGGACATACGGAGAGAAGCGCGATGACGCAAAGAAGTACCATCCCTGTCTCATTGCTTATGAAGACCTTCCCGAAGAGGAGAAAGTCTATGACCGCAATACATCTGTCGAGACACTGAAGTTGATATTGAAGTTAGGGTTTAAGATTGGTAAAGAGATATCTTAAGTATTGAGTAGTGCCCAAAGGTTTGTAAATCGATTAAACATCAGAAGCCGATGCGGGGCTTGTCCCTGGGGACTTCGATGGGCTGGATGTCGGAGGAGGTGATGCTGAAGAACTTGTAGAACTCGCTGGAGGAGTGGTTCTTGTGCTTCATGCAGCGCTTGGCATGGCGCAGGTAGATGCTTTCCAGCAGGTTGGCAACAAAGCGGGCGTTGCCCCACTTCTCGGGATTGCGGTCCCTGTAGGCCTTCTCCAGTATGTCACGGTATTTCTTCTGGCCGGCACGCGTGAAACGGTAGTTGTAGACAGACAGACGGCGGCGCGTGATCTCCATCAGCTGGTCGATGGAGAAATCCTCGAACTCGAAACGGTGGGGGAAGCGCGAATCCAGGCCGGGATTGAGGTTGAGGAGACCCTCCATGGGTTCCTTGTAGCCGCACAGTATCACAGCGATATTGCGACGGCTCTCGTCCGCAAGACGCTCCATGAACAGGGGCAGGACATGCTTGCCGGGATCGTTGGGATGAGGAGAATTGAGCAGATAGGCCTCGTCGATCATCAGGACACCGCCCTCAGCGAGTTCCAGCACCTGATTGACGGCTTCCTCCTCGTCGCCCCAGCTGGAGCCTACGAAGGTGGAACGGCCGCACACCACAACATGACCCTTGGTGAGCATGCGGGCCTCCTTGAGGAGCGCACCGTAGATCTTGCAGAGCGTGGTCTTGCCGGTGCCGGGACGCCCGAGGAAGACGGCATGGAGAGACACCTGATGCTGTGTCCACGCGGGGTAGCGACGGCTCATCTCGCAGTTGTAGCGCGTGAGGGCGAGTAGGTCGTAGAACTGCTTCTTTATGTTGTCGCAGCCCACCATGCTGTCCAGCTGCTCGTGGGGATCGGATATGGGAGGCAGTATCTCGACGCAGACGGGCCGTCGGTATTTGGGTCCGCTGGTCTCGGGCAGTTCCGGAATGTCGTCGTCAACGTCGTCGTCATCGCTGATATCATCATCATCGTCGTCGGCATCGATTCCCGCATGGTCGCTGATGAACTGCTGGATGAGGCGGTCGTATTCCTCCCGTTCCTTTTTCTTTTTCTCCCGTTCCTTCTCCTCCGCAGCCATGTCGTCGGCAGCGGCTTCTTTAGCGGTGTAGCCCTCCCGGTAGAAGTGCTTCTCCATATCCTTGATGTCCTCGGAATGCTCTTCCTCCCCGTATTCTCCGTAGGTGGGGAATTTCAGGTCTTCGCGTGCGTCGAACCAGTTGAAGAGTGCGCTGTGGTGGGCATCTGTCAGCGCGTTGCGCTCATCGTTCCAGTTCACGAGGGGAGATGTCGTCGTCTGGACGTTGTGGATGACGGTGATGTGCTTTCTCTCCCACAGCTTGGCCAGGTCTCTGTCGTTGCTGAAGTAGGAATTGGAAACGAGAACGCCCCATACCTTCTTCAGGCGGATGTCGGCGGCCTGCATGGCCTTCATGTACTGCGACATGAATTCGGAGAGACGTGATACGGGGTTGACGCGGTTCTCTGCCAGAAACGGCATGGCAAGGGTGATGTCGCCCTGGAGAACTTCCTGCTCGGAGTGCTCGCGCCAGTCGATGAGGACGATGACAAGTTCGTCAGGAGTGATAAAGGCATAGACGGGCATGTCGACGGTGGTGCGGCTGTATTTCCACACGCAGATGACATCGACATCAGGATAACGTACAGCACCGCACAACAACATCTGTACGGTGTTATCGGTAGCGTTTCGGAATGCAGAAATTAATTGTGTTGACATAGTATTTACCCTAAATTACCTTAATACAAAAAACTCAAATCGGCCGCAAAGGTAAGGCCTTTTCCGGTATGTGCAAAACTTTCAGCAGGGTTTTACTGGGACATTCCTGCAACTTTTGTCACGGAAAAGGATGCTTATGTCAAAAAAAATGCGTAAGTTTGCAGCGGAAAATAAAAATAATACCCTGAAAGACGATGGACCGCCTGTATGAGATATGTGACGAAATGGCTTCTGCGGAACAGTTTGTGACGCTGCGCGCCATCATGGAGAGATACTACGGGAGGCCCGTCGGCAAACTGGAGGGCGACAAGGATTACGGCAGGCTGAAGAAGCAGCTGAACCGTCACGGGTACGCAGTGGAATACAGGAACGGGCAGGACTTCAAGAAGGGATTCCGATACAGGAGGGGCTGCGAATACTTCTTCAAGAACGAAGAGGACAAGAACGAACTGCAGAAGAGGGAAGGGGACGAGAGACGCCTGTTTCTCACAGGAGGACTGCAGATGCTCTTCGACGGGAAATCGGCACAGGAGCATCTCGTGGAGCTGGAGTGCGTGTCGGGACTGCAGAACCTGGCGCTGGTGAAGGTGCTGGTGAAATACCTCGGAAAGAGAGTGATATCCTTCAAATACATGCAGGGCTACGAGAACCTGATGGATGTCACGATGCATCCGCATCTGCTGAAGGAATACAACTCGCGCTGGTTTCTCTTCGGATACGTGTGTCAGGAGGACGGCAGATGGGACATAGTGAACTTCTCGCTGGACAGGATAATATACAACGGTTCCCCCAACGATATAAGGGTGCATGTGGACGTGGCGTTCAAGAAGGCTCCGAAGAACTTCTACCAGGACTACTTCAAGGACATCATCGGTGTGACGAGAAGTGAAAGAGAAGCGGAGCAGATAGTGATAAGGACGGTGGACTTCAAGGTGCACCATCTGCTGCGCACCAAACCCCTGCATCCCTCGCAGGTGGAGACGCAGCCCTTTGACGAGGCAACGGGACTGGGAGAATTCACCATCACCGTGGTGCCCAACATAGAACTGCAGACACGCCTGTTGGCTTACGGACCCGGTATCGTGGTGACGGGCAGCGAGGCGTTCCGGAAGAGGATGAAGGAGGTGATTGAGGAAATGGGAATTCTTTATATTTAAAATCGTGAGACTATATGAACTGAATAATATAGCAGCGGCGGCGATAGAGGAAGCCTTCCCGGAGGAAGTATGGGTGGAAGGAGAGCTCAGCGAAGGACGCGTGGGAGGCGGCGGACACTACTACGGGGAACTCATAGAGAAGACCGACGACGGAGTGGTGACAGCAAGGGCACGCATCACGATATGGGCACGCACATACAAGCTGCTGGCAATGCGTTTCAGGAAGGAGTCGGGGCAGGAACTGAGAGCCGGACTCAAGCTGAAGATGCTGGTGGAGGTGACATTTCACGAGGCATACGGATACTCGCTCAACGTGCACGACATAGACGCACGCTTCACACTGGGCGACCAGGCACAGCGACGCAGGGAGATACTGCGCCAGCTGGAGGAGGACGGCATCATCGACGACAACAAGACACTGGCCCTGCCGCGACTGCTGCAACGTATAGCTGTGATATCGTCTCCGTCGGCAGCGGGACTGGGCGACTTCATGGACCAGTTGCACAAAAACGAATACGGACTGGCATTCACAACAGAACTCTTCCCCGCACTGATGCAGGGAGCACAGGCTCCGGAGAGCATCATCGCTCAGCTGACGGAGATAGATGCGGAGCGATTCGACTGCGTGGTGATAATAAGGGGCGGGGGAGCGACGTCCGACCTCTCCGACTTCGACCACTATGCACTGGCATCGTGTGTGGCGCAGTGTCCCATACCCGTGCTGGTGGGCATAGGACACGAAAGGGATGAGACGGTGCTCGACCACGTGGCACATCTCTCGCTGAAGACACCTACCGCTGTGGCGGCATTCGTGACAGACCATCAGGCACAGGAACTGGCGCTGATAGAGGACATCGTGAGGAGGCTTCCCCATGCGGTGCGTACACGTATGATGGCCGAGCAACACAGGGTGGACACCCTGATGCAGCGCATTCCCGCAGCTGCCGTGCGGCATATGGAGAGGCAGCGTCACCGCGTGGAGATGATGGAGCAGAGACTCAAGGGACTCGACCCGGAACTGCTCTTGAAGAGAGGTTACAGCCTGACGATGTGCGCAGGAAAACTGGTGAAGGATATCAGTATGCTGCGCGAAGGAGAAATACTCACCACACGAATGGAGACAGGAGAGGTGTATTCGACCGTGAATATGATAGCCCCCTCCGGCTCCCCCTTTAGGGGAGGGAAGTGAAGGTCTTTAACCATTAACCTTTAACCATTAACCTTTAACCGATAATGAAATACGAAGAAGCGATAGAGAAGCTGGAGGCCATTGCACGCGAACTGGAAGGGGGCACGGTGCCGGTGGACGAGATGTCGGCAAAACTGCAGGCTGCAGAGGGGCTTATCAAGTTCTGCAAGGAGAAGTTGCAGTCGGTGGAAGAGAAAATAGAAGACATTCTTGAAAATAATTCGTAGAATGTGAGCGCCTAATTCATAAATATTTTGTATTTTTGCGTGCGAAAATCGAAAAAAATACATCAAAGATATGGAACAAATGGATTGGAGTAGCCTCGGTTTCGGCTACAGAAAGACAGACTACAACGTACGATGCTACTACCGCAACGGTGAGTGGGGCGAGATAGAGGTATGCAGCGAGGAGACAATCCCCATGCACATGGCAGCCACATGTCTGCACTACGGACAGGAGGCTTTCGAGGGTCTGAAGGCATACAGATGTCCCGACGGCAAGGTGCGCGTGTTCCGCAGCGATGAGAATGCTGCACGTCTGCAGTCCACATGTCGCGGCATACTGATGCCCGAACTGCCCACGGAGAAGTTCAACGAGATGGTGGACAAGGTGGTTCGCCTCAACGAGCGCTTCATCCCTCCCTATGAGACGGGTGCCACACTGTATATCCGTCCGCTGCTCGTCGGCATCAGCGCCCAGGTGGGCGTACATCCCGCAACGGAGTATCTCTTCATGATATTCGTGACTCCCGTAGGTCCGTACTTCAAGGGCGGTTTCTCCTGCAACGACTACGTCATCATACGCGAATTCGACCGCTCGGCACCTCTCGGTACGGGTATCTACAAGGTGGGCGGCAACTACGCCGCATCCCTGCGTGCCAACAAGATGGCACACGATCTGGGCTACGCGTGCGAGTTCTACCTGGACGCCAAGGAGAAGAAATACATGGACGAGTGCGGTGCTGCCAACTTCTTCGGTATCAAGAACAATACGTATGTGACACCGAAGTCCACATCCATACTGCCCTCAATCACCAACAAGAGTCTCATGCAGCTCGCTGAGGACCTCGGACTGAAGGTGGAGCGCCGTCAGATTCCCGAGGAGGAGCTGGCTACGTTTGAGGAGGCAGGTGCTTGCGGTACAGCTGCCGTGATATCTCCCATACGTAAGATTGACGACCTGGAGGAGAAGAAGAGCTTCGTCATCTCCAAGGACGGCAAGCCCGGTCCCATCTCCACGAAGCTGTACAACCTGCTGCGTGGCATTCAGTACGGCACAGAGCCCGACAAGCACGGCTGGACCCGTGTGGTGATAGAGTAAAGGCGGGGAGTAATGCTCGGTCTGAAACTGAACGATGCGCGGGGCAATGTCCTGCTGATGGTTTGTATCTTTGTGCTTGCAGGCGCTTTCGCTTCGGTGGCGAAGACGATAGGCGGCGTGCAGGCAATGGTGGATATGAGTCTGTGGCTGCTGCCCCAGCAACTCATACTCGTCGGAGTATTCATTGCTTCGTGTCTGGTGAGCCTTTCCGTAGGCACCAGTTGCGGCACCATCGCAGCCCTTACACCCATTGCGGTGGGTATGAGCGGGGAGACCGGCTACAGCGTGGCATTACTCACGGGTGTGGTGGCAGGAGGTGCGCTGTTCGGCGACAATCTCTCTTTCATCTCCGACACCACGATAGCTGCCACACGTACGCTTGGGTGCAAGATGAAGGATAAATTCAAGGCAAATATCACCATCGCCCTGCCAGCAGCAGTGGTGACGATGCTGGTGTATGCCTTCCTGTTTCACGTGCCCGAGTCGGCAGTGGAGGTGACATCGTTCGATATGAACAGGCTGCCGCTGACGTTGCCTTATCTCTTCATCCTCGTGTGTGCCCTTGTGGGTGTTAACGTGCTGGTGCTGCTTGCTGTGGCATTGGTGCTGAGCATGGGACTGGGACTGATGCTGGAATGGCAATGGACAGCCTTGCTGTCTGCGGCAGGAGAAGGTGTGAGGGGTATGGAACAGCTCATCATCGTGACCCTTGTTGCAGCCGTGGCAGTGGAGGCAGTGAAGTATCTGGGCTGGATGGATAAGCTGATGGTGGCGATAAAGAAGAAGGTGAACAGCTGCCGGGTGGCAGAGTTCTCAATGGCATTTCTCGTGGTGGCTGCCGACGTGATGACGGCAAACAACACCATCGCCATACTCACCGTTGGGCCGCTCTGCCGGGAGATGTCGGAATACTACGGAGTGGAGAAGCGACGTGCCGCATCAATACTGGATACCTTCTCGTGCACGGCACAGGGTTTCCTGCCATACGGAGCACAACTGCTCATCGCAGCGGGACTGGCCGGTGTGTCGCCGCTGAACATCATCCCATATCTTGTATATCCGCTATTCCTGGGAATAGTGGCTGTGATCTACATGCTCAAGAAATATTGACCACGTGACTCTTTTCCTTCTCGAGATTGCGGCGGTCGGTCTCTGTGACTACACGTGCCGCAAGTTGGAGGAAAGCCTGACCGACAGGTGAAGAGGGATCCAGAGCCGCGGGAGTGCCGTTGTCGCCGTTCTCGCAGATGCTCTGCACCACGGGAATCTGACCGAGCAGAGGCACCTGCATCGTCTCCGCCAATTGCTTCACACCCTCGCGTCCGAAGAGGAAATACTTCTCGTCGGGATGCTCCGCAGGAGTGAACCACGCCATATTCTCCACAAGTCCGAGGATGGGTACGTCGACCTTCTCGTTGCGGTACATATTGATACCCTTGCGTGCGTCGGCAAGTGCCACCTGCTGAGGTGTGGACACGATGACGGCTCCCGTGATGGGCACGGTCTGCACGAGTGTGAGGTGTATGTCGGAGGTGCCGGGAGGTGTGTCGAGGATGAAATAGTCGAGGTCGCCCCACTGGGCATCACCGATGAGCTGCTTGAGAGCATTGGATGCCATGCCGCCGCGCCAGAGAGTGGGGGTGTCGGGGTCTACGAAGAAACCGATGGAGAGCACCTTGATGCCGTATTTTTCCACGGGAATGATGAGGTCGCGTCCGTCGATATTCTCGGAATAGGGGCGTGCGTCCTCTATCTGCAGCATCTTGGGTACGGAAGGGCCGAAGATGTCGCAGTCGAGAAGTCCTACACGGTGTCCCATGCGGGCCAGTGCCACTGCGAGATTCGCAGCCACAGTGCTCTTGCCCACACCTCCCTTGCCGCTGGATACGGCAATGATATTCTTCACACCGGGAAGAAGGTCGGGTATGTCGGGACGGGGAGCCTGCAACGTCTTTGTCTTGATTTCCACCTCGACATCCTTCGACACAAAGGCATGTATGGCAGCCTCTGCTGCCTTCACGAGGCTCTTGAGGAAGGGGTTGGTGGGTTTGTCGAATATCAGGGTGAAAGACACATGCATACCCGCAATGCGCAGGTCGTCCTCCACCATCTGCATCTCCACGATGTTTTTACCCGTGCCGGGATAGCGCACAGTGGAGAGTGCGTCCATAATCAGTTTGGGATATATTTCCATTATATATTATTTATGTTGTTCGGTGACCAGTTTGCCGTCGCCTGTGATACCTTCAACGGAGAACAGCATGTTGGTGCATGAGGAGTTGTTCCAGAACTCCACATGTGCCTTGCCGTTTTCGTCGGTCCACAGGTTGGGTTCCCAGAAGAGTGTGCGACGGTAGTCGGACACGGGGGCAATGTCGCTGTAGTCCTCCGTCTCGAAGACCTCCACGGGATCGTAGCCATGGTAATGAGCGTAGCGCACTCCCTTCATACGTTCCTTGGGACGGTCGAGATAGGTGTAGCAGTAGATGATATAGGGACTTTTCTCCTCGATAGTGTTGCAGCGTATGTGCTGGCGCAGACTGCTGAGGTCGTCGGTGGCGTAGATGGAGCGCACCTCGTCGAGGAAGACAGGTATCTCGGTGGTGAAGGAGTTGTTGTCCACAGCACCGGCATAGGCCCGGTTGGTGTCGAGATAGTCGCCCTTGAAATTGGTGATGGAGCAGAACTGATTGTTGACAATCCACACTACGGGTTTGTTGAGTATGCTTGTGCCGTCGCCCCAGAGTATCGCCCAGTTGTGGCGCGTGCCGGTGGCAAGCTGGGCATAGAGTTCCAGTATGCTGGGATTTTCCTTGTAGGTGGTTATCTCGTCGCCTCGCTTGCTCCTGACGATGTGGGCTACGGTGCCCTTGAATTCATTGTCGGGCAGATTCATCGTGTTGACATCGATGACGAGTTCGGAGAGCAGTTCGTCCCATGTGGGGTCTGCGGTGCCGGTGTTGGTGTTGGCGTAGTCGTTGAGGTCCCATGCCAAGCGTGAGGTGGGCTGTCCGCCTTCGAAGAGAGGATTCTTCTCGTGGAGCCATTCGCCAAGAGTGGGGAGCTGATCGCCCCTGTCGGCAATCTCCTCAGCCTCAATCTCGCAATTGTAGTAGAGTACGGCCTTGCGTATGGCATCCGTCTCGTCACCGCGTGCGCTGTAGTCGTAGTGGTTGTCGCGTTTCTTTCCGTTCACTTTCACCTCGCGTATGGTGGTGATACTCTTGTCGGTGATGAAAGGTTTCCAGACATCTTCCTCCTCGACAGGAATATCCCAGTGCTGAATCTGCGCAGTGTCCACGGGAAGCAGCGTCTTCTCGTCCTCGCCGATGATGCGGGGCTTGGGAGCGAAGTTGCGGTCGATGGTGACGGTGTAATCTGCTTTCTTGCCGTCGTAGGAGGTCATCATGTTCATCGACCAGTCGTCCTGTATGTCGGGCAGCACCATAGCGTAGCGTCCCGTGCTGTCGGTTTTGGCAGTGAGGAAGAACTTCTGCCCGTCGCCGCTGAAGGTGGCTGTGACGGATACGTTCTCGACGGGTGTCTTCTTCTTGTCCTTTTTGGCTTTTACGGTGCCGAAGAGGTTGAGATTCTCCTCGATAATCTGCGGATGCTCGAACCAGCGACGGCCGGTGACGAAGTCCCAGTCGTAGCGTCGCCATCCCTGCACCAGCATCAGCAGGTCGGCTGCCTTGCGATGCTCCTCGTCGTCAGCCTCGAAATAATAGTCCGGGTTGGCAATATAGCCCTTGAGGTCGCTGCCCAGAAGCATCCATGTGCGTATGTTGCCGGAGCGTCCGTTGGTGGCACTCTGCGCGTCAATGGCGGAGAAGGAGAGAGAGGTGTGGGGCTCTGCCTCGATATCGAGAGATACGCGTCCGCAGGGTGTCAGATTCCCGCTGAGGTTCTTTACCGCAGCTGTTGTCTCCGTCTTTGGAGCGATGAAGATGAATCTCTCTGCAAGTATGGCACCGTTGTCGGAGAGGAGCGTCACTTGGGAGACACCTTCCGGCAATGTGCTGCGCTCTTCGCTGTATCTCCAGTGAGAAGAGGCTTTGAAACTGTTGCTCTTCACCACCTGGCCTTCGTGCATCAGCATCCACAGGAGTTCCTTGTCCTGGAAGGATTCTGTGGCATAGACATCTGTGACGACGCTGTCTGCACGGGTCGCATCCACCCGCAACACACAACCTTCTTCCTGCGGTTCGGGAAGCAGGGTGGTGTGGGTCTTGCCGTCGATATCCACATCGACACTGCGCTTGTCTCCGATGGGTGGAACATCCATGACGCCTCGCTTGCCGCGATATTCCCACGCCACACGACCGGGCAGTCCCTTCACGAGATAACCGCCTTCCGGGAAGAAGCGTATCTGCTTCTCCACCTCTTCCTTACGCTCGAGCAGGCGGGAATCGCCCGTCATCTTCGGATTGCTGTAGTCGCCCTCCGTGACCGGTTTGTCGAAGATGGGAATGACGCGTGAGAAGACGTTGTTCTCACCCCAGTTCATCATATAGCGTGTGTAGGCTCTTATCTCATAGTAGCCGGAGGGGAGGACATCGGCATCCAGATCGATGCTTCCCGCTGCAATACCGTGAGTGGCGAACAGTTTGCGTCGAGCCACTACATTGCCGTCGGGAGATATGAGATCCACATAGAGTACGCTGGAGATATTGCCGCGGAGACCTGTGTCGGAACGTGTCATATAGGCTTTCATCCAGATGGTCTCGCCCTTGAAATAGCCCGTGTTGTCGAGGTGGATATAAACCTTTTCCTGCGGCATGAGTTTATTCCATGCAACGGCTTTACTCACAAGAAGGCGCTGTGTGGGAGTGACTTCTGGCGATGCTGCCATTTCGTGTGAGGAGGCGTTTATTATAGCGTCTTCCTCGATGGTGCGATTCATGAGGGCAACGTATTTATCCAGCTCGGGATTGTGTCCCACGGACTCGATGGTCTGCACGAGGTTTTTTGCTACACGTTTGCCGGATGTCATGCCCTCGGGGTTGTAATCGCTGATGTTTGTCATCGTGCCGTAGCAGCCTCCATTTTTGTTGGAGATATTGAAGGTGAGTGTGTTCACCTGTGTAAAACCGTCCCTCTGAGCGTAGTTTATCACCACGCGCACATCTTCATCCGATACGGTTTTGATGACACTGCCGGGATAGCTGACGTACATGTTTATATCGTGGATGGTACCTTCGAAGCGTTCCAGTTGGGCATCACCGGGACGCACAAAGAGTGTGCCCGACATCTTGTTGCGCTTCTCTCCCTTCGGGGTGAGGGTGATGCAGTAGAGGGTGGTGCGGCCTTCTTCTGCGATGTCCTCCACGCGTATGTCGTATTCGTTGTGCAGATATTTGGTGCTTACATTGTAGGGCAGGGGTGTGGTGAGATAGTTCCAGAAGTCCATATCACGTATGGTGGCTCCTGTGGAGAACAGCAAATGCATATTGGTGTTCTTCAGATTCGGTTCAATACGCTCGCCGCTGGGTGCTACACGCCAATATTGTCCGCTCGTCACGGTAAGATTACGGAGATTTACGGAAGGAGCTGCTTCTATAAAAGCCTCCACCATCTCCGTCTGTCGACCGAAACGGAACATCATGCGCGTCAGGAACGGAGTGACTTTGCTGTGATTCTTGCTGTATTCGGTTTTAAGGCGCTGTGCCACCTTCATTAGCAGGGCATCGACACCCGTGACGGTGAGTTCCTTCAGAGAGCGGGTGAGGGGGTGCATCTTTATCACCTTGGGAAGGGATGCGGCATCGGTGACGAACTTCCTGTATCCCACATAACTGATTCGGACGGAGTCTCCGATTTCGGGATTGATGACAAACTGACCGTCGTTGTTGGAAAAGGCACCGTGTCCTTCCTTTATATATATTGCAGCTCCTATGAGGGGTTCTCCGGTGATGGAGTCGACCACTGTGCACAACTGCTGCGCCTGAACACTTACAAGGGCGATGAGTGCGATGATGAATGTCAATGTCCGTTTCATGATGTGTAGATATTGGAGTTGAGTGTTTATTTTCCTGTGATGAAATGTCCGTCTCGTGTGATACCTTCTGCGGAGAATATCATGCCGGTGCACGAGGAGTTGTTCCAGAACTCGATGTGTGCCTTACCCTCTCTGTCGGTCCACATGTCGGGAGCCCAGAAGAGTGTGCGGCGAAAGTCGGGCATGGGAGGTATGTCGCTGTAGTTCTCGGTCTTGAATTCAGACGGAGGATTGTAGCCGTAGTAGTGTGTGTAGCGCGTCTGACGGTTGGTCTTGGGCGCTTTTGTCCATTTGGACGTGTCGTGCTCGTAACTGTAGGCATAGATGGTGATGTTCCCTTCGTTGTGCCCGTGCGAATCGCTGATATAAATGGACTGGTACTCGTCAAGGAAGAGAGGATGATAGGGATACCAGATGCCAGCAGTCGGTTGGTTGTCTATAAACCAAATAACATTGCGTCCGTTCCATTTCGGAAAGTGCTTGTTTTTTGCGGCCTCTTCTCCCGGGTCCTTGCTGTAGTTGGGGCCCTGCCCGTGACTGTCTTCCCGGTAGCGGCTGTCTGTCTGCGCCAACCATTCCGTCAGTTCCGGGATATCCTCACCGCGATCGGCGATATCCTCGGCGGCTTCCTCGCAGTCGAAATATATCTCGGAAAAATGTTCCGCATCCTCTGTGTTGGTGAAGGCATTGTAGTTGTAGTGGTCCAACTTACGTTTGCCCTTTACGTTTACTTCCTTCATGACGGTGGCGTTCTTCTCAGACATATCCTGCCACTCTTCCTCGTATTGCGGTGCTATCTGCCAGTGGTGGATGCGCGTGGTGTCAACCGGGGTCTGTCTCACTTCGCTGTCCTCGAGAGGTCGCAGGGGCGGGGCGAAATGCCGGTCTACGGTGATACGGTACTCTGCTTCCTTACCTTTTACCTGTGGAGAGAGTTGCATATTCCAGATACCTTCTATGTCGGGCAGGATGATTGCGTATGCCCCAGTGCTGTCCGTCTTTGCCGAACCGAACATGCGCTCTTCACTGCCCCTGAATGTGGCTGAGACGGAAACGCCTTCAAGTGGCATGTTTTTTTTCTTAGGTACTACTTTGCCAAAAAGATAAAGTTTGTCTTCTATCACCTGACTGCCGTCCCAGGGCGTGATGCCCGTCATCGTGTTCCAGTCGTAGCGGTGCCAGTTCTCACTCTTTCGGAGCATCCACTCGCGGATGTCCTCCTGAAATCCGTTGCATATGGTGGCTGCATCGATGGCAGAGAACGAGAAAGCCGTGTGGGGCGGTCCCTGGATGTCGACGCTTATGCGTCCGCAGGGACGGATGCCTGTGGTGCGTACTGTTATCTTGAGTTCTTTATCTGCTTTAGGTGCAACGATGTAATCGCGGTGCGCGATTTCCTTTCCAGCATCGTCGAAGAGCACCATCTGCCACACTCCCTCCTTCATCTTCTTTCGGGGAAGGGATTGGTGTAAGTGCTGCCCGTTTGCGAGCGCATTGCCGGCAATGATGTTGCTGCCGTGAAGCAGTGCCCAGCCGCTGCCCTTGTCTGCATCAAAGCATATGCTGTCAGGCAGTTCGGTGATGCTGATATCGTTGTCAGCGTCTTCAGATTCAGGACTGGAGACGCGGCGCTCCTTCGGTTGGCGTGTCACATCGTACTGTTCAAGCGACATACGGCTGTAGTCGCCCTCTATGCGCGGCTTGTCGAATACGGGAACGACGCGTGAGAAGAAATTCCTTTTACCCCAGTTCGTCATGTAGCGTGTGTAGGCCCGGATTTCATAGTATCCGGCTTTGAATATCCTTTTTGTCAGTTTGATGTCGCCCCACGCCAGTCCGTCCGTAACCTGCAGTTTGCGCCGTTCTATCACAAAACCTCTGGGTGAAATGAGCTCCACGTAAAGCACACGTGATATGTTGCTCCTATTCTCTGTGTCGGAGCGCGTTACATAGGCTTTCATCCAGATGGTCTCACCCAGAAAATATGCGGTATTGTCCAGGTGCAGATATACTTTCTCCTGAGGATAGAGCCTGTTCCACTGGGCCGCCCGCATGATACACTCTCCGGCCTCTGCCCTAAGGGAGAGGGTAGAGGCGAATACGCTCAAGGAGCAGAGGAGTGAAGCAAGCCCTCTCATCACGGGGTGTAGACAGTCGTGTCTGTGGGTCAGAACTCTACAAGTTTATACGCCTTCTGTCCCATACCGATTTTCTCCGCATAGTCGATGATGTGACCGCCATGCTGCTTTTCAATGCGTTTGATAAGCGGTGTGGGATTGTTGTTGGCATCGGGATTGATGCCATATACCTTATCCAGACATGCCTTGTCCAGGGCCACTGGATCGGTAGATGCCAGTATGCCGATATCCTGCACTTCGGGAGCTGCGGGATGTGCGTCGCAGTCGCAGTCGATACTGATATTGTTCATCACGTTGATGTAGATGATATTGCCCTTGCCCATGTATTGCTCCACAGCATCAGCAGCGGCAGCCATAGACTCGAGGAATGCATCCTGAGGACGTGTGTATCTCCAGCATTCTGGTGTTTTGTCGGTAACACCATGACTGTGGATGTAGGCCTTGCCCGCAGTAGATGCCACACCGATGCTCTGATTCTTCAGTACACCGCCGAAGCCGCCCATCATATGACCTTTGAAGTGGGCAAGGTTAATCATGAAATCATACTGCTTGAGTTCCTTACCCACGATGTCGTATTTAATCCACGTGGTGTCACGCACGGGAATCTTCATTTCCTCTTTCTCGTCCATGATGACAACCTTGAAGATGCTGTCGAAACCGTGTTCGTGGATGGTCTCCCAGTGTTTTTCCTTATCCTGACGCGAACCTCCGTAGGCTGTGCAGCACTCAACAATGGTGCCTTTGGTTTCTTCCACCAGATTACGGATAAGGGTAGGCTTGAGATAATTGTTGCCGCCCGACTCCCCGGTGCTTATCTTCACAGCGACTTTTCCGTGAGGTTCCACACCCAGTTTTTTGTATATGTCCACAAGGCTCTCCGGAGAGATGTTTTTTGTGAAGTACACTGTTGATGCCTCCTGCTGTTGGGCACATACGGCGAGAGTCATGAGACATATGCCGCAGACGGTGAGAAGAATCTTTTTCATAGTTGTAGTGCGTTATCTTGATGTTTCCAAAGAAGAGCGTTTCTGCCGGGAATAACTCCTGTATTCGTCGAGCGGAATATCCACTTCTGGTTCTGCAAGCATGCCTTCCTGCGGAAGACGGAAGCGGAGATACTTGATGGGTATGCCGCGCTCTTTCCACATGCCTTCATAGTAGGTCTGCAGGGCGGTGGCTTCACTCAGCGATGCCGTATCGCTCTCGCCGTAGAGGTCGCGTGTGCAGACTTCCGGCGTGAGTCCGTTGGCGCGCAGCATCTCCTCGGTGTATGTGAAAAGGAAGTTGGAGTCGGTTTTAAGATGGATGAGGCCACCGTCCACGAGAAAGTGACGGTAGCGCTCAAGGAAATAGGTGGAGGTGAGTCTTTTTGTGGCCTTCTTCATCTGCGGGTCGGAGAAGGTGAGCCACAGCTCGGAAACTTCTCCGGGTGCAAAAAAGCGGTCGATAAACTCAATATTCGTTCTGAGGAAGCCCACATTCTTCATTCCTGTCTCCAGGGCTTCTTTGGCTCCTGTCCACATGCGGGCTCCCTTTATGTCCACACCGATATAGCATCTGTCGGGGTGGAGGCGAGCCAGTCCTACGGTGTATTCGCCCCTGCCGCAACCTAGTTCAAGTGATATGTTGGAAATCTCTCCTGAGGGCAGGGCGGAGGAGAAGAAATCTTCTTTCCACCTGCCACGCAAAGGGAATTCTCCTTCCATCACAGCAGCCAGAGGGCACTCCACCACCAAAGGGTTGGCTGCCATCTCTGCGAATTTCTTGAGTTTGCCGTGTCCCACTTATCGGATATCTATTACAGGAATGTTGTCCTTGTCGTTATAGTAGAGGTTCTCACCGGCCATACCCCAGATGAAGGTGTAGTAGTAGGTGCCGGCAGCAGCATGCATGCTCCACTCGGGCGACATGATGGCCTGCTCGTTGTGCAGCCACACGTTGCGGCTCTCCTGAGGCTCGCCCATGACGTGGTCGATGGTCTGGCCTTCGGGCAGGTTGAAATAGTAGTAAGCCTCGATGCGGCGTCCGTGGGTGTGAGGAGGCATCGTGTTCCACACAGCACCGGGATTGAGCTGTGTGAGGCCCAGCTGCAACTGGCAGGGACCTTCCTCCAGTACGTCGTTCACGATGAGCTTGTATACAGTGCGGCTGTTGGCCTCTTCCACTGTGCCTACAGGTCCCCAGATGGCAGCTTTGAGCGAACCCTTGCGTCCGTCGAGGGTAATCCACTGTGTCTTGTAGTGCTGGTGTGCCGTAGCGGAATTGAGGTAGAACTTGGCAGGATTCTTCGGGTCCTTGCTCTTGAACTCTACGCTCTTGTTCACATCCTTGTCCTTACCGATGTGGCCGCGACCGATGTAGAGAGCCTCTTTGGGAGAGAGCGCATATTCCTTGCCGTCCACGATGACTGTGCCGTCGCCCTGACCGCAGTTTACGATACCAAGCTCGCGGTTGTAAAGGAAATACTTCTCCTTGATGGTTTTGTCGACGTCAAGACCCAGTTCCCAGAAGTTCTCCAGCTTGAGTGTCTGGTTTACGGGCATTGCTCCGCCGAAGATGAAGCGGTCGTAGTGGGAATATGTGAGCAGGATGGAGTCGGCCTCCATCACCTTTTCCATAACGAAACGCTCGCGCAGCGTCTTGGTGTCGTAGCCTTTCACGTCTTCGGGATGACATGCCACCTGGAACTTAACATGCTGGCGACCCACATAACGGTCAGCTTCCACTGCATTGATGTTGAGACCCATGCTTACGAGGGCCATAGCAAGAAACAACTTTTTCATAACTTATTTATTGATGTTTTTACGATTCCACAATACAAGAGCAAGGGTGATGACACAAAGGATACCTGCTCCGATGAGTTTGAGATACTTCATGCTTGAGTAGATGAGCATGGAGAGGGGAGAGGATGCGAAGTCCAGAGCGCCGGCCTCAAAGCCTCCGGGCACTCTTACGGAAGCATCGTCGGGATGAGCCAGAGCCACAGAGTGCGCGGCAGAGGTGAAGTCGGGAGCCATCCAGGTGACGAAATAAAGTCCGATAGCCAATACCACAAGTCCCACGATGAGAGAGCGCAGCACATTGCCGCCCGTGTAGGGGAGTACCATCACGAAGACGTAGAACATGCCTGCCAGAGAGGCTAGAGGCAGGAACTGGTTGCCCGGCAGCAGCACAGCCATAACGAGTGTTACGGGAATGAGCAGGAGGCTGACCACCAACGTAGTGGGATGGCCGATAACCAGAGCGGGCGACATACCGATATAGAACTTCTTGTCGGCACCGAACTTCTTCGCGATGAGTTCGCGTGTGGCCTCCGAGATGGGTTTCAGACCCTCGATGAAGAGAGACGTGATGCGGGGAATGAGTTCCATCACAGCACCCATCTTGATGCCCAAGCCCAGTGTGCCAGGTATGTTGTCAACAACAGCCTGCCAGCTTTCACAAGCCAAGCATCCGATGATGATGCCGATGAGTACACCAAGGAAAAGCGGTTCGCCGAAGAGGCCGAACTTTTTCTTCATACCCTCGGAGTCGATGTTCACCTTATTGATGCCGGGCACGTAGTCGAGTGCCTTGTTGATGACTACGGCAAACGGCATGAAGCCCTGACAGAAAGGCTGGGGGATACTGATGCCCTCCATGCCGGGATAGAATTTCTGGAAGCGCTCTGCTGTGAGGTCTGCCAGCACCAGCGTGATGATGTAGCAGACGATGGCTGCGAAGAAGCCCCAGAGAAGGCTGTCCGTCATGAAGTATGCCACAGCACCGATGAAGGCAAAGTGCCAGTAGTTCCACAGGTCGATGTTGACTGTGCGTGTGCAGCCCAGTAGGAGCAGCACGAGGTTCACACCCAGACATACGGGAATAATGAACGAACCCACGAGTGTGTTGTAAGCCACAGATGCAGCTGCGGGCCATCCCATGTCGAACACCTGCAACTCAAGCCCGTAGATTTCCACTACGCGGGCCAGAGCGGGACCCAGAGACGATGTCAGAAGGGCAGTGATGACGGAAAGTCCCACAAAACCCACGCCTACGCGCAGACCGCTGCTGAGTGCTTTAGAAAACTTGATGCCGATACAAACACCCAGAATGGTGAAGATGATAGGCATCATCACGGCTGCACCGAGGCCGATGATGTATGAAAAAACCGATTCCATTTTTGTTATATTGTTTAAGGCTAATGTTTGTGCTGTGTGTTTACTTCAGTTCGAATGTGGTGGAACCGATATTGTGTCCGTCGGCAAAGATGTCCACGCGATACTGTCCTGCTGAGAGAGCCTCTTCGATGTCCCAGTATACCGTCACGCTCTGCTCTTCACCCGTGTATTCGATGTCCTTGCGGATGGAGTATTCCAGGTCACGGTTCTCATACTGGAAGGTGCCTCCCTTTGTCAGTACGGATCCTGTGGGAGTGGCGATGCGTACGTAGAGAGTGCGGATACCCGTTTGTGTTGTCACGTTGCGCGAGATGTTGAATCCGATGACGAACTTCCTCGCGTCTTTCACTTTCTTGGCAGCCTTGCCGCGCTTATTGTTGGCCTGTGCCCAGATGCCGGTTGCATCCAGCTGCGAAGCGATGGCCACCTTGTCGGAGAGTTCCTCGTTCTGTGATGAGAGGTTGCTGATATGAGCCTGTGCCTGACGGTTCTGCACCTCAAGATTGCTGTTTGTCTGCTTGAGTGCCTCGTTCTCGCGGTTGAGGGAGTCTATCTGCAGGATGTAGCTGCGCAGCACTTCACGCAGGGTGGCGAGTTCCTTCTTCAGTCGCATGATTTCTGCGGCATCGTTGGCCTTCGTCTGCTTCAGTTCCTCAAGCAGGGCTTCTGTCTTCTGCTGCTCCAGGGCGAGCTGGTTGATGAGGGAGTCGTTGTTGATCTGTGCCATCATCTCGTTGTACTGCATGGCAAACTGCTCATACTCGTTCTCCATCTCACGCTTGTCCATTTCCAGGACTTCAATCATTTTGTCGCTTTCAGCCTGCTGGGCTTTCATGTTGAGCACCAGTCCGACGATGACAGCTACAAGAGCTATCAAAACAACTGCTGCACCGATAATAATCTTCTTTTGTGTCATTATTAATATTCTTGATTTTACGTATTTCGCGTGCAAAAATACTATTTTTTCCTCACACGGCCAAATGAAAAGGGAAAAAAGATGCACTTCATCCGCAATTCCGCAGACGAACTGCAGGCGCACCGCAGGCGAAGCAAGTGTTCTGAGTGGCGGATGACGGCTCTGCGATGTCGTTCCGGAATGTTTAATATGCAATATTGTAAAAATTACGTTTCGGAAAACTTTTCTTGAAGTTCAAAAAATTAAACCACAATAAATCAGTTAGTTATTATTTCGTTTTGGACAACTTTGGAAAATTTTAGAGAAAAAAGTTTTCGAAAAAGGCAAACTTTTTGTCGAAAAAATTTGGAAGGTTCATCCCTTTTCCATACCTTTGCATCGATTTTCGCGCAAAATGTTGCGGACACTAAACGGAGCATAAATATAACCTAATTAAAATAAACACATTATCATCATGATTCAGACAGTAGTAAAAAGAGATGGTCGCATCGTTGGTTTCAACGAGCAGAAGATTGCAGCAGCCATTCGTAAGGCAATGCTCACCACAGACGAGGGTGAGGATACAGCCTTGATCGAGAAAATCACCGACCGTGTTGCCATGAAGGGCAAGTCGCAGATGACTGTGGAGGCCATTCAGGACATGGTAGAAGACGAACTGATGAAGTCGTCACGTCACGATGTGGCAAAGACGTACATCAAGTATCGTTCCGCACGTACTATCGCCCGCAAGGCAAAGACACGTGACATTTTCCTCGAAATCATCAATATCAAGAACAATGATGTAACGCGCGAGAACGCCAACATGAATGCAGATACACCTGCAGGCATGATGATGAAGTTCGCAAGTGAGACCACAAAACCTTTCGTGGACGACTATCTGCTGTCCGATGAAGTGCGCGAGGCCGTTAAGAACAACTACCTCCATATCCACGATAAAGACTACTATCCCACAAAGTCAATGACCTGCTTGCAGCACCCTCTGGACAAGATTCTGGAGCACGGTTTCCAGGCCGGTCACGGAGAGAGCCGCCCCGCAAAGCGCATTGAGACCGCATCCATCATCGGCTGTATCTCGATGGAAACTGTTCAGAACGAGATGCACGGAGGCCAGTCGATTCCCGCATTCGACTTCTATCTGGCTCCTTACGTGCGCAAGAGTTATATAGAAGAGGTGAAGGTGCTCGAGCAGCTCATGAGCCAGGACTACAGCCAGCTCTACGAGGCTCCCATTGAGGATTACCTCAATCTGCCTCTGGCCGGTCTCAGCGGTTTGGAGCGTATCAAGCAGCATGCCATCAACAAGACTGTGGACCGCGTTCACCAGGCAATGGAGGCTTTCATCCACAATATGAACACCATCCACTCACGCGGCGGTAACCAGGTGGTATTCTCCTCCATCAACTACGGTACGGATACCTCTGCCGAGGGTCGTTGCATTATCCGTGAGATCCTGCGTTCCACCTACGAAGGTGTGGGCAACGGTGAAACCGCCATCTTCCCCATCCAGATATGGAAGAAGAAAAAGGGTGTGAGCTATCTGCCCACCGACCGCAACTATGACCTCTACAAATATGCGTGCAAGGTGACAGCCCGCCGTTTCTTCCCCAACTTCGTTAACCTCGACGCTACATACAACTTCCACGAGAAGTGGGACATCAACGATCCCAAGCGTTATATGTACGAGGTGGCAACGATGGGATGCCGCACCCGCGTCTTCGAGAACCGCTACGGTGAGAAGACATCTGTCGGCAGAGGTAACATCTCATTCTCTACCATCAACATCGTGAAGATAGCCATCGAGTGCATGGGTATCAAAAATCAGGAGGAGAAGGAAGCTGCATTCTTCGCAAAACTGGACAACCTGCTGGAAATCACAGCACGCCAGTTGCACGAGCGCTTCGAGTTCCAGAAGACAGCTTATGCAAAGCAGTTCCCCTTGCTGATGCAGGGTCTGTGGGTTGGTTCTGAGAATCTGAAGCCCAACGACACCATCGCTCCCGTCATCAATCAGGGTACTCTGGGTATCGGTTTCATCGGCCTGGCAGAGTGTCTGATTGCCCTCACCGGCAAGCATCACGGAGAGTGCGAGAAGAGTCAGGAACTGGGTCTGAAGATTATCGGCTACATGCGCAAGCGCATCCTCGAGTTCTGCGAGCGCTACCAGCACAACTACTCCGTACTCGCCACACCCGCAGAGGGCCTTTCGGGCCGCTTCACCAAGTACGACAAGAAGAAGTTCGGCATCCTGCCCGGCATCACGGATAAGGACTACTACACCAACTCCAACCACGTGCCTGTTTACTATCATTGCTCAGCTCTGAAGAAGGCACAGATTGAGGCTCCTTATCACGCTCTTGCAACAGGTGGTCACATCTTCTACGTTGAGATTGACGGCGACGCTACGCACAACCCCGAGGCTGTGATGAAGATTGTCGACCTGATGGACGAGTACAACATCGGTTACGGTTCTGTCAACCACACACGCAATCGCTGCCTCGACTGCGGCTACGAGAATGCTGACAAGAACTTCGAGACCTGCCCCAAGTGCGGCAGCACGAATGTAGACCGCCTGCAGCGCATCACAGGTTATCTGGTAGGTACCACCGACCGCTGGAATAAGGCTAAGCTTGCAGAATTGAACGATCGCGTTGTGCATGATTAAGGTACTTGATATTCTGCACGACACTACAGTAGACGGCCCGGGATTTAGAACGAGTTTCTATCTCTCGGGCTGTGCCCATAAATGTCCCGGTTGCCACAATCCCCAATCGTGGGATTTCAGTGGGGGGCGTGATATGACTGTGGATGAAATGCTGGAGGAGATAAAGGCGGATAAGTTTGCCGACGTCACCTTCTCCGGCGGTGATCCTCTCTACCAGGCTGAGGCTCTCCTGCCTCTGATGCAGCGCATCAAGGCTGAGACGGACAAGACGATATGGGTCTACACGGGTTTCACCTGGGAGAATCTTCCTCCCAAGGCAAAACCGTTGTTAGATTACATTGACGTGCTGGTGGACGGCCCCTTTGTGATGGCGCTGCGTGATGAGGATCTGCTCTTCAGGGGCAGCAGCAATCAGCGTCTCATCGATGTCACTCTTTCCCGTCAGAAGGGTTCTGTGGTGGAGTGGACTCGTGATTTCTGATGGCCACGCGGCGGATTTTGCCTGAAATGGTTTTCGGCAGTTCGTCCACAAACTCCACGATGCGGGGATATTTATAGGGCGCCGTCTCACGCTTTACGTGGGCCTGCAGTTCGGCGGCGAGTGCTTCGCGGCCGTCGTTGCTGGCGACGATGGGGCGGAACTCGGGCGTGACCACGACGGTGGCCTTCACCACCATGCCGCGTATCTCGTCCTTCTCGCCCGTGATGGCGCACTCGAGCACGGCTTCGTGGCTCATCAGGGCCGACTCCACCTCGAAGGGATCGATGCGGTAGCCGCTCGACTTGATGACGTCGTCGGCGCGTGCCACAAACCAGAAGTAGCCGTCTTCGTCATACCACACGATGTCGCCCGTGTAGTAGATGCGGTTGTTGCGGGACTTGCGTGTGAGGCGCGGATTGCGGTAGTACTCTTTGAAGAGCCCCAACGGGAGCTCCCTGTAATACATAATGTTGCGCACGCGCGAGCGAAGGTTCTTGCGGATGTTCTGCAAGAGCTCGCTGCCCTGACCGGTGACGGCGTTCAAAGATTGGCCCGTGCGGATGACCAGCCGTCCCTTCACGCCGGGTCCGACGGGATTGCCGCTGTCGTCGAGCACGTCGACCATAAACTGCGGATTGGGCAGTCCCATGCTGCCGGCTTTGGGTTTGGTGAAGGCGTAGTTGCCCAGCACGAGGGTGGTCTCCGTCTGGCCGTAGGCTTCGTATATCGTGATGCCGGTCTTTTCCTTCCACTCCTTGAAGACGGAGGGGTGGAGCGCCTCGCCGGCCGTCGTGCAGTATTCGAGCGCAGAGAGATCCCAGCGGCTCAGGTTCTCGCGCACCATGAAGCGGTACACCGTAGGCGGTGCGCAGAAGGAGGTGACTTTGTACTGCGCCATCTTGTCCAGCAGTTTGGAGGCCTCGAAGTGGCCGTCGAAGTCGTAGACGAAGACGGTGGCGCCGCAAATCATCTGGCCGTAGAATTTGCCCCACACGGCTTTTCCCCATCCCGTGTCGGCCACGGTGAGATGCAGTGAGCCCTCATGCAGGTTGTGCCAACAGGCCGCCGTGATGATGTGGGCCAGAGGATACGAGAAGTCGTGCATCACCATTTTGGGCGCTCCGCTGGTGCCGCTGGTGAAATACATGAGGAAGTCGTCCGTCTTCTCGTTTTCTCCCTTCTGACTTTTGAACGGAGACGCCATGGCGGCTCCCTGCCAGAGGTTTTTCCAGTTTTGCGGCACCTCGGGACCGATGCTGATACACTGTTCCACGCTGGGGCAGAAAGGGCGTGCCGAGATGACGTTCTTCAGCACAGTCGTTTCGCCCACCGTGATGATGGCTTTGATTTCGGCCTCGTGGCAGCGGAAGATGATGTCCTTGCTCGTGAGCAGATGAGTGGCCGGAATGGCAATGGCGCCGATCTTGTGCAGGGCCGCCATTGTGATCCACCATTCCAGGCGGCGCTTCAGTATGAGCATCACACGGTCGCCCCTGACGATATGCAGGGCGTGCAGATACGAGGCCACTTCGTCGGAGAGCATCTTGTATTCTCCGTAGGTGAGATGGCGCTCGTCCCCGTTGTCGTTGACGTAGAGGATGGCTTCCTTCTGGGGCTGTGTCTCGGCATAGGCATCAATCACGTCGTAGGCGAAATTGAAGTGCTCCGGCACATTGACGCGGAAATGCTCCATGAAATCCTTGTAGGAGCGGAAGTTCGTCTGTTCAAGAAATTTTCTAATCATTCTTTTTACCTTTTATGTTCAAACGGCAGGAGTTTTTTTTCTGCCTTGTGTATCAAGTCGTGAGTGCCGCTTCCGTCGATGACGTAGCGTATCACCATCTCTGCGTATTCCAATGCCTCAGAGAGCGCCTCGCCGGGAGTCCCTTCAGCACGCAGTTTCTTTACACGCTCCTGCAGCGCAACCACATCCTCTGGTTCGGCAAGGGTGGAGGGGCGCATTCCGTTGAGTATCACGGAGAGCGTGGCTGCCTGAGCATCTATCTGTTCCTGTGTGGCAGAGGGGTTGGAGAGCACGTTCTCGCTCTCTCGCATCTGGCGTGTGAGGCGTCGCAATCCGTGCGGAGCCCACTCTTCTCCGTGCTCCCAGCGCTCGCGTGCCAGTGTGAGGGCATCCACCAAGGCCGTCCGCTTTACATCTCCTCCGTGCCTGGTCTTCACGGCTCCGGCCTTCAGATAATGTGTGGCCTTTCCCTGATACAGGTAGTCGGGCACGAAACTCTTGCCGCCGTCCTGTGTCACCATTGCCAGCGGACCTCTCATATGGCATGCCAGCCATTCTCCGTCCACGGGGTCGGGGCCGTAGCACAGATGCTCCGGGAACGGCATCTCGATGCTTACGACATCACCTTCAACCCATTTCCGCGAGGGCAGTTCAATATAGGAGGAGGGCTGTGCTTTCCCTTTCAGTTTCTTGCCGTTGATGCTCACGCAGAAACCCTTCGTTGCCCAGTAGGGAACGCGCAGTTTTATCGTGACGGGTTTCTCGGAGCGTGCGGTGAGCGAGGCTTTCTCCATCGGCCATGTGCCGTCCATTCTGAGCAGCAGCCCTTTCTCTTCCCATGCGGCCTTCGTGGGCAGATAGAGATTCACCCACAGCGTGTCGCCGCCCGTGTAGTAGCAGCATTCCTGATAGCGCACGTGGTTCTCCACTCCCGTGCCGCCGCAGCATGTGGCCTGCGGAGTCTCGTTGCCGAAGGGCTTTGAGGCATCAGCACCCACGGCATACTGGTAGCAGACGGCCCAGCGTTCCGGCGAGAGCGAACCCACTATCTGGTTCGACAGGAGGCGCTCGGCATAGTCCATATAGCGTGCGTCATCGGGGCGGTAGCAGTTGAGGTCGCGCGAGAGTTTCATGAGGTTGTACGCGCAGCATGTCTCATTGATATTGGGGTGGGGCAGCATGCTCACCATCTGGGCGTAGGGCTGGCGGAACATCTCGCCGTTGCCCACTCCTCCGGGCGCATAGGTGTAGCGTCCCTGCAGGAGGTCCCAGAAGTTGGATGCTATGTTGTAGTAGTACGCCTGACCGTTCTCTCCGTAGAGGCGGAGCGCACCTGTTATCATAGGTATGTGCTGGTTTGCGTGGCGTGTGCGTATGTCGTCGATGCCCTTTGAGAGAGGTTCGTAGAAGACGGGTGCGTCGAAATATGCGGCGGCCTCTGTGAAGCGCTGCTTCTCTGCGGGCACCAGCGATGCCAACCTTGCGAGCACTTCCTGCATACCGCCCACTTCACCTGCTATGTACATATTCCACATCTTGGCGCGCTGCTCCGCTGTGGTGCGGTAGTGCAGACGGTTCCACACCCACAGCCCCATGTCGCGTGCCACGCTGAGAGCCGTTGCAGCCACCTCCTTGTCATCCACGTATTCGGCTATGTCGCAGAGTCCTGCCAGCTGTTTGTGCACGGTGTAGTAGGGCGCCCACACCCATTTTTCGTTGTTGTAGGGTCGGTAGGCCTCGATGAGTGCGCAGTGCTGCGCGGGTATGGCGTTGAGGTATCCGTAGCCGTAGTGGCGGTAGTCTTTCTTGTATTCGTCGAAGGCCTCCCACGTGCCCTGCGCCTCCTGTAGCGTCTCTCCCGGCAGCAGGTCTCGCGCCTCGAAGTAACGTCCCAGCGAGTCGCTCCACACGAAGGTGCGCTCCTGACACTCGCGCATTGTCTTTACGGCGGTGCGCATCCGCTCCAGAA
This sequence comes from Bacteroidaceae bacterium, assembly GCA_016292045.1. Lineage (GTDB taxonomy): Bacteria > Bacteroidota > Bacteroidia > Bacteroidales > Bacteroidaceae > Physcousia. Next base: position 98,123 of record JAEEZX010000031.1, read on the forward strand.
GTGCCTTGCGTTGGGTGTCGTTTGCCGTAGAGGCGTAGGCCAGAGCCAGCGCCGAGAGCCAGTGGCCCGTGCCGTGCCCCTTGAGTTTCGTGGTGGGTGAGTCCCATCCGTCCGACACGGTCATCCCCTCCGTGGGCAGCCCGTAGGTGTCGTGGTAGTTGTAGAGTTGCTGCGAGACGTCCAGCGATAGCAGCAGGGCGATGTCGCGGTCGCGGTTGCGTGTGAGTATGTTGTCGCCTGTGAGCTGTACGCTGCCGAGCGGCAGGGGACGGGCCTTTATTGCGGGCGTGAATGGCTTGGCGGCTTTTTCCGTCACTGTGATGTGTGCCCTCACGGTCTTGTCGCTTCCCAGGATGATGCCCTCCGCGTCATACTCGCATCCGGCCTTCAGCGCAGCCTCTTCCTCCTCCGTCTGTCGTGCGCTGTTGCTCCACTTCACCTGCTTCCATTCCTTGCCGTTCCATATCATGGCGGGGAGCATCGCCACCGTGCCTTCCTCTGTGGTGAGGCGTATCTCCTCGCGGGCGTTCATTGCCCCAAAGAGGCATGTGAGCAGGAGTGCGGTCAGCAGTCTTTTCATCGTTGCTTATTTCTTCAGGTCGCTCCACTTGGGGGGATTCACGCCCAGGAGATTCTTCACGAAGAAGTCGTAGCGCTTGTGTTCTCCGTAGCTGCCGCCCATCGTGTGGTGTTCGCCCGGCAGCACCACCAGTTCGAAGTCCTTGCCGGCCTTCACCAGTGCGTTGACCACCTGCATCGTGCTGGCGGGATCTACGTTGTCGTCCATCTCGCCCACGAGGAGCATCAGCGGGCGCTCCAGCAGGTGTGCGTTCTCCACGTTGGAGCATTCCACATAGCTGGAATCCACGGGATAGCCCATCCACTGCTCGTTCCACCATATCTTGTCCATCCTGTTGTCGTGGCATCCGCAGGCGGAGAATGCAGCCTTGTAGAAGTCGCCGTGCAGCAGCACAGCCGTAGTGCTCTCCTGTCCGCCGGCCGAGCATCCGTAGATGCCCACGCGCTCGATGTCCATATAGGGATAGCGCTTTGCTGCGGCCTTTATCCATTCGATGCGGTCGGGCAGACCTGCGTCCTTCAGGTTCTTGTAGCACACCTCCTCAAAGGCCTTGCCTCTGTACGAGGTGCCCATCGCGTCGAGCTGCACCACTATGAATCCGAGCTCGGCCAGCGAGGATATATATCCGTTGTACGACTGGAAACTCTTCGGCACGTAGGCGTCGCCGGGGCCCGAGTAGATGTATTCTATGACGGGATAGGAGCGTGAGGGGTCGAAGTTCGTGGGCCTGTAGATGAGTCCCCACATCGGTGTCTTGCCGTCGCGTCCCGGAGCTGTGAATATCTCGGGAGCCTTCCATCCGTTGGCCTCTATCTTGGAGATGTCGGCGCGTGAGAGCACTGTTGCTTCCGCCGCTGCGTTTACGTCGCGCAGCACGGTCACGGGTGCCAGGTCGGCGCGTGAATAGGTGTCCACGAAACGGGTATAGCTCTCGTTGAACACGGCCTTGTGATTGGCCTTCTCGGGAGTGAGGTCGCGCATTCCCTTGCCGTCGATTCCCACGACGCAGTAGTGCACGTGATATGGGTCTTCGTCCTTGTTTAATCCGCTCGCACTAAAGAAGATAAGTCCGCGTTCTTCATCCACTCGTAGAACTTGTCTCACTACCCATTCTCCCTTCGTCAGCTGGCGTTCCACCTTGCCTTTCTTCACGTCGTAGAGGTAGAGATGATTCCAGTTGTCGCGCTCGCTCATCCATATCATGCGCTCGCCTCCTTTGAGGTTGTGGCGGAAGTGGCGGCTGTAGTTCACGAACGTCTTGCTTGTCTCCTCGATGACGGTGCGCACCTCGCCCGTCTCTGCATCGAGAGCCAGCACGCGCAGCACCTTGTGTCCTCTCTCGTTGTATTCGAATACGAGCGTCCTGCTGTCCTCCAGCCACTCGGGGCCCCACAGGTCGTACTGCTGTGAGAAGAGCGCATTGTCGGGCACGACGGCTCTGCCTGTTTTCACCTCGAAGATGCAGGGCGTCTTCTGTGTGCGCTCGTCGCCGGGCTTGGCGTATTCCTGCTGATGGAGTATGGGCTGGAGCTGTGTCTTGGGCGAGGACTCCACGTAGTAGACGTAGCGTTTCTGGCTCACGGGCCGTATGCGGCACGCAGCCACGTATTTGCCGTCGGGGCTCCATTGTATGCGTGTGCTGTAGTATGCGCCCAGCGTGCCGTCCGTCGAGAGGGGGCGCTCCTCGCTGCCGTCGGTTTTCGCCACGTAGATGTTGTCGTTCTTGATGTAGGCCTTCATCGTGCTGTCGGGCGAGAGGGCGGGTGTGCCCCAGCGCTCGCTGTCCTCGTTCATCCAATGGCGCTCCACAAACTGCGGGCCCTGCTTCGTGGCGAAGTCCTGCATGCGCGGGCTCTGGCGGTTCCTCTCACGCTGCGGTGCGGGGTCGGAGTAGTACTGCAGTTCGTAGGTGGAGTCGCTCGTCCACTTCACGTTGCTCACCCATCCGCTCACCAGCGCGGGTTTGCATTTCTCATACAGCCCGTAGGCTCTCTGGTAGTCTTCTATGGTGCCTTGTGCGAAGGCGGCAGCCTGTATTGCCGTCAGGCCGATGATTAGCCGGAAACGTCTCATTTCGTTGTACTTTTACATTATTCACATGCAAAGGTACGAATTTTAGTTTAAAGGTTAGAGGTTAAAGGTTAAAGTTTAAGGTTTTTTAATGCACCTCATTGCTGTGCGGGCCGAGTCCTCCGCGTTGGTTGGCGCAGCGTATGGTGTAGCGGGAGTCTTTTGCATCGGTTCGCGGTATCCTGTAGCGCGGTTCCGTGGTGAAATCCACAACGATGCCGTCGCGGCATACGGCGTAGAGGAAGGCTTCCGGGATGTCGTCCCACGAGAGCGTCCTTCCGCTTTTGCGCACGGCGGGCGGCATCACCTGTGCTGCACTTCTCTCCGGATGCCAGCCGGGGAAGACGTTGTCGGTCGAGTATTGTGCCGCCTCTTCGGGTGTGAGTGTGGCGGGGTGAGAGACGGCTGTGAGAACGCCTTCCCTGTTGCGGTATTGTGTGCGCCGTTTTTCTGTGTCTATGGCTTTCCCGTTGCTGTCCGTGCTCCCGTATTCTGCAAACAGGCGGGGCAGGGTGCCGTGCATTTCCGTCCATCCTCCCGGATGCGGTGTGAGCAGCATCTCTGTGTGGAGGAATACGGCCCGCGGAGCGTTGTGCCAGGGACGTCCCAGCAGGAACTTGCCGCTCTGCTCCTCTGCTCCGAGGATGCGGCAGCGGTTGAAGACGTAGCCGTAGGGCAGGCCTGTCTCTGTGGACGGAGCGCAGATGACGTCGCCCTTGCCTTCGCGCGCTCTCACCACTATGTCGCAGCGGTTGAAGTAGACCGTGCCTCCGCCGCAGATGAAGTCCACCGTGCCCTGCACTTTGCAGCCTTCCAGATATGTGGTGCCGCCTGCGTTGGTGTAGTATGTGTCCTGATTGCTGAGAAGCGAGACGTCCGTGAGGATATTCCCCCGGCAACTCCTTTCGCGCAGCGCCACGGAGCGGTTGGCGAAGGCCTTGGGGTCTGCCTTGTAGTTCGACCACAGTTCGATGCCCTGTATGTATGTGCTGTCGGCCTCTTTGACGAACAGCGTGGACGTGATGCCGATACCCTCGTGCTGAGGCACGGATTCTATCAGCGACAGCTCCATTCCCTCCCCGCAGATGCTGGTGTTGGGTGCCGTGAGTGTGGTGATGGGGCTCGGCACGGTGATTTCCTTTCCGTCTGCGGTCACCTTCATGGGCGTGCCGTCTCCCTCGCTGCGGTGCTTTCCGGCGCGGATGAATATGCGGTAGCGCCGTTGTGTGTCGGGCCTTTGGTTGGCGGCTTGTATGGCGGCGGTGAAACTCCCGCTGTCCGGCACGATGAAGTCGTAGCTGCCGCGCTCCGCCTTTGCTCCGGATGTGCCGCAGCACAGCAGCGACAGAAATATGGTTCCAAGTATTTTCCTCATCACGGCTGCAAAGATACAAAAAAAAACTTAAACTTTAACCTCTAACCTCCAAACACCTGCAGGACCTGGGCGGGATATAGCTGATGTGTGGCATTTTTATAATATGAAACGCAAAAAAGCCTCGCCGATTGGCGGGGCTCTTTGCTTTTGGCAGGAAATGATTCCTGTCTATAAGTTACTTTCTAAGATAGCCGTTGCCAAAAGACATCGTATAAACGATAAAAATCCTTCAAGAAAAACAAAAAATAGCCATTTTTCCAAAAGTAACGACTTGTTTCCTTGTTAACTTGTCTACTTGTCAACTAAAAATATTATCTTTGCAATCGAAAGGGCGTGAAATGCATTCTTTTCAGGAGCAAAACAACCCTCAGCGGAGGTGCCCAATCAAATCTTAATGGTAAAATAATAACAGCATTAGCAGTTATTCGGAGTGTCTGAAATGTAGGAAGTTTTAGAAATACAATCCAAGTAACGATAATTGTCTAATGTCTGCGCTTATAGCGTGGGCATTAAACTTATATCTTGGATGGGTCTTTCCTACAACCTCAGACACGAATAAGCGTCCACGCTTTTTCGTGTCTAAATAGTTGCCGGAAACCCATTATTCCAATAAGTGCGATGCTCTAACCTTAAAGCGCACTTATGGCACGCATTTATGATAACATAGAAACCAAATTCACGCAGGGCCTGCAGGACATTATTACCAATTTGGGTGTTAAGCGAGTAGACTTCTGTGTGGGTTATTTTAATCTTCGTGGATGGCAATTGGTAGTCAACCAGATTGACAATATACCCGGTGATTACGTTTATGAAGGAAATCAGCAGATGTTCCGATGCTGCAGATTGCTCATTGGTATGCACCAGCCGGACCAAGAATTGGTGCGCAAGTTGTATTCTAAGGAGCAACTTCCCGATGCAGCATACGCTCAGCAATGCAAGCTGGAAATAGCGCGTGAATTTCGTAAACAGTTGTTACTTGGTCTCCCGACAGCACAAGACGAGTGGACGCTTCGCAGACTCTCGGCCCAACTGAAGGAAGATAAGGTTTGTGTCAAACTCTATGTAAAGGAACCGCTTCATGCCAAACTATACTTGGCGCATCGACCCGATGACACATTCAATCCCATTCAGGCTATCATGGGCAGCAGTAATCTCACTTATGCCGGACTCACGAAGCAGGGAGAATTGAATGCAGAATTCAGCGACAGCGACAGCGCCAAGAAACTCTCCGACTGGTTTGACGACCGTTGGAACGACCGTTTCTGCATCGACATCACCAAGGAACTGATTGAAGCCATTGATAACAGTTGGGCGAGTGAAGAAGTTATTCCTCCATACTATATCTATCTGAAAACCGCCTATCATCTTAGCGCAGATGCCAGAAGCGGTATCAAGGAGTTTACGTTGCCTCCCGAGTTCCAAAACGAGCTGTTTGACTTCCAGCAGACTGCCGTCAAAATAGCAGCCCGTCATCTGAAGAACGAGAAACGTGGTGGCGCGATGATTGGCGATGTGGTCGGTTTGGGTAAAACAATCACAGCTTGTGCCATAGCCAAGATTTATGAGATGACCTTTGCCAGCGGCACGTTGATAATCTGTCCGGCCAACCTTCAGGATATGTGGGATAAATACCGCAAGAAGTATGACTTGAAGGCCGACATCATGTCTGTGGCCAAACCTATAGACATTGACAACGCTCGCTACTATCGCCTGATTATTGTCGATGAAAGTCACAACTTGCGCAACGACAAGGGTGTTCGCTATCGCAACATCAAGGGTCTTATTGAGCGCCAGAACTGCAACGTCCTGCTCCTTACGGCAACTCCTTACAACAAGGACTTTAAAGACCTCTCAAACCAACTGAAACTCTTCATTAGCGAAGATGATGATCTCGGTATACGTCCTGAGGAATATGTTCATTCGATAGGAGGCGACCGTGCATTTTTGCAGAAGCACAGCGAGGTGTTTATCCGCAGCATCAAGGCCTTTGAGAAGAGCGACAGGATTGAGGACTGGCAGGAGTTGATGAAGCTGTTTCTCGTGCGCCGCACCCGCACCTTCATCAAGGACAACTACGCCAAAACCGACCCCAAAGATGGACGTAAATATCTGGAATTTCATGATGGTCACAAGTCATACTTCCCAGAGCGCATCCCCAAGTCCAAAACCTTTAACGTGACTCCTGGTGATCAGTATAGCCGTCTTTATAGCGAAGAGATGGTCAATATGATGGGCGAACTTCGTTTGCCCCGATATGGATTGTCTCTCTATGAAGACAAAGGAAAGACAGCCGATGCCTCCAAGAGCGTAAAAGACCTACTCGAAAACCTTTCCCGCGCAGGAAAGCGTATGATGGGCTTCTGCAAGAGTACCTTCTTCAAGCGTGTGGACAGCAGCGGATATTCTTTCCTTCTGACTCTCTATCGCCACATTCTTCGCAATGCGGTCTTCATCTATGCTATTGATAACAAACTTCCTCTCCCTCTGGGCGACGAGAATGAATTGCCAGAGGACTTTTTGGATGATGAAGATGTCAACGACGTTTTTGAGAGTGTCGGCAACAATGGCGACAACTCTGGTGGTGATGAACTCGTGGATATTCCTACCGATATGAATATCTATCTTGCAAAAGCAAAGCAATACTATAACTTCTTGACCCAGAAGAATAATGTTGCATGGATTGATTCCGCTTACTTCAAACGCACGTTGAAACAGCACTTGCGCAAGGATTGCGAAATCGTCATCGACATGATTAAGCTCTGTGGCAAATGGAATCCGCAGACCGACGAAAAACTCAACGAATTGGAAAAGCTGATTAATGGACAACATAAGGAAGATAAGGTTCTCATCTTTACCCAATATGGTGATACCGCCAAATACGTATATCGCCAACTGAAAAAACGTGGTGCTAAGAAGATAGCCATTGCGACAGGTAAGAGCGAAAACCCTACCTCCATTGTAGAGCGTTTTTCGCCCATCAGCAACGAGGCCAATATCGCTCCAGAGTATGAGACGCGCATTCTGGTGGCTACTGATGTTTTGTCCGAGGGTCAAAACCTGCAGGACTCTCACGTTATCATCAACTATGACCTTCCTTGGGCCATTATCCGCCTGATTCAGAGGGCCGGTCGTGTGGACCGTATCGGACAGGAGTTTGATAAAATCTTCTGCTATTCGTTCTTCCCTGCAGATGGAGTGGAAGCCATCATCAATTTGCGCAAACGTCTGAATGCCCGTATCAATGAGAACGCAGACATTGTGGGCAGCGATGAGTTGTTCTTTGAAGGTAACGAAACCAATTTGCGCGACATTTACAACGAAAAGAGCGGCACCCTTGATGATGAGGATGACGGCGATGTGGATTTGGCTTCCCAGGCTTATCAGATATGGAAGAATGCCACAGACGCAAATCCCAAGCTTAAGCAAATTATACCGGCTCTGAGCGATGTCATCTATTCTACGAAAAAGGCATCTTCTTTTGATGAGGATGGTGTCATCACTTATGTTAAGACCTACAACGACTACGATGTTCTTTCGTGGTACAATTCTAAGGGAGAAATCATCACGCAGTCTCAGAAACGTATTCTTCAGGCTATGGCCTGCAAGGCAGACACGCCAACGGAAACGCCTCTTGAAAATCACTTCGACTTGGTGAAGAGTGCCGTAGAGAATGTCAAGCAGGACAACACCAACGTCAGCGGTATCCTCGGAAATCGTTTTTCCACTCGCTATCGCATCATAGAATTGCTGCAGCACTACTACGAACAGCCGGCAACACTTTTCTTCTCCGAAGAGAAAAAACAACTGCTCAAGTTTGCTATCGATGACATCTACAACTATCAGCTGCTTGAAAGCACCAAGTTCATTCTCGGTCGTATGCTCCGCACAAGCACAGCAGATGATACCGTAGAGTCTGTTTTGGAGATGCATAAGAACGGCACTCTGTGTCGAATTGACGAAGACCATAATAAACACAAAGACCCGTCCATCATTTGCTCAATGGGACTGAAAAAATAATCTATCATGACTCGGCAAGAATTCAATCAGTACATCGCAGAGAGTAGTTTTCTCGAACTGTTCATCAGCGGAATGGGTTGGAACAATCCAAAGGGCCAGACTACCTTTAATCTTAACATAGACGATACGGTTTACGAGTTTCAAGAGATTGCAGAGCGTAGCGGATTTCAGGTGTTAACCTCCCGGGTTGAGGAAATTCCCACTTCCTCTATGTGCAAGAAGATAGACACCCGTTTGCGCAGACAGGCCAACGATTATATCTGTATTTACCACATTCCCAACAGTCAGCATCATCTTTGGGTTGTGCCTGTGAAGAAGGTGGAAAAACGCGATTTGGTATTGGTTGAATATGGGTCAGTCGCTCAGGCAAGTTTCCTTTTTGAGAAGGCGGAGAATATGGGCTTTGACCTTGATGAGCTGACCACCATCGTGGACGTTAAAGAGCGCGTTCAAGCTGGCTTTGTAGTCAACTCTGAAAAGATAACAAAGGATTTCTATACAGGTTTCCGCAAGGAGCATACCAATTTTGCCAAGTTCATTTCCGGCATCGATGATGAGATAACCGACATCAAGAAGAACCGCAACAAACAATGGTACACCAGCGTGATGCTCAATCGTCTGATGTTCTGCTACTTCATTCAGAAGAAAGGTTTCCTCGACCAGAATGTCAACTATCTGAGCGATAAACTCAAGTGGGTGAAATCAGAGAAGGGTAGCAACAAGTTCTATTCTTTCTATCGCGGTTTCTTGATAAACCTGTTTCACGACGGACTTAACGCTCCTCGTCATGAACAGGAATTCGTGCGTACATATGGTCGTATACCGTATCTGAACGGCGGTATGTTTGATGAGCACGAACTGGAGAAGCGCTATGGTAATATTGACATCAAGGATGAGGCTTTCGAAAGTCTGTTTGCATTCTTCGACCAATGGCGTTGGCATCTTGACGACCGCTTGACTGCCAGCGGAAAGGATATCAATCCCGACGTGTTGGGCTACATCTTCGAGCAGTATATCAATGACAGAGCCCAGATGGGCGCCTATTATACTAAGGAGGACATCACGGAGTATATTGGCCGCAACACCATTCTGCCGTTCTTGATGGATGCCACCAAGAAAGCAGATGAAAAGCCTTTTAAGCCCAATGGCGCAGTCTGGCAGTTCCTAAAGAATAGCGGCGACACATACATCTATGATGCCGTGAAGAAGGGCGCTGGATTGAAAATACCCGAAGAGATTGCTGTTGGTATTGATACAACAAAACCAAACCTGCTGGAGCGTCGCAGCCATTGGAACGAACGCACTCCGGAGGACTTTGCTCTTCCAACAGAGATTTGGCGTGAGACAATAGAACGATTGCAACGCTACGAGAGCATCAAGACGAAGATAGAGAATGGTGAAATAACGGAGATTAACGATTTCATCACCTACAATCTCGACATTCGCCAATTTGTGCAAGACCTGCTTGCACAAACTGATGACCATCTCTTTGTGAAGCATTTCTATCATGAGTTGCAAAAGGTTACCATTCTCGACCCGACTTGCGGCTCTGGCGCGTTTCTCTTTGCTGCGCTCAACATTCTAGAACCGCTCTATGAGACCTGTATATCTCGTATGCAGGATTGGCAGGCACAGAATCCCAATCTGTTTAAGGATGAGTTGCAGGAGTTGAGTGTGAAGTATCGCAGCAACGTTCGATACTTTATCTACAAGAGCATTATCTTGCGCAATCTGTATGGTGTTGATATTATGGTGGAAGCCACAGAAATAGCAAAACTCCGACTGTTCCTGAAGATGGTGGCTGTTGTGGATGTCAATCCTCGTGACCTCAATCTTGGTTTGGAGCCTTTGCCCGACGTTGATTTTAATATCCGTTGCGGAAACACCCTTGTGGGGTATGCAACTGAAAAGGAAATGAAGGATGGCATTTCGTTTACAGATTTCTTTGCTCAACAAGAATTTGAGCAGAAGGTAAACGACGAGATGACCAAAGTTGCGAAAGCATATGAACGTTTTAAACTTGTGCAACTCGGACAGGAAACAAATCTCGATATATACAAAGAGGCAAAGAAAGAGTTGAAAGAACGTCTGAAGGAGTTGAATATCATTCTCAACAAGAATCTCCATAAATCAACAGCCTCTTATATGAATTATGATAAATGGGAGGCTTCTCATCAACCTTTCCATTGGTTAGCCGAATACTATGATATAATTAATGGAAATGGCGGTTTCGATGTGATTATTGGTAATCCTCCGTATGTGGTATATACACGGAAGGATAAGCAAACAAAAAAGGCCGTAAGTGATATTTATAAACTACGAGACTATATTACGATAGAATGCAACAACCTTTATGCCTTTGTTATAGAACGAAGTTTTAAAATAATGAAAAAAATGTCAGAAATAGGAATAATTGTTCCCATTTCCGCTTTTTCAAATTCTAATATGTCTGCTTTACAGAGATTACTCAAAGAAAAAGGCAAGGGTCTGCATGTATCTACTTTCCATCAAAGACCGGCTCAATTGTTTTATGGAGTTCTGCAACGACTTTCAATTTTTGTGTGTTCTAAAGATGAAATTTCTGCAAGTCCGATATATACAACAGGCATATATCGTTGGTATGCTTCTACTAGAGATTTCTTATTCCAAAATTTGAGTTATGTCTATACCGAACAAAATAAGGAAGGCTCCTTTATAAAGATTGGCTCACCAATAGAAAAAAACATAAAAGAAAAATTCTATTGTCAAAAAGAAATTGCGGAATATCAAATGGCACCTAAAAAAGGTAATTCCTTGTATTATAGGAGTGCTGGTGGTGGTTATTGGATATCTGTTCTAAATAATCCATTTGATTCAGATACAACAAGCAATAGAATAGCATCTTTTAATGGAATATATGATGCCAAAGTTTTTTCTGCTCTTTTAAATAGTAGTTTATTTTGGTGGTACTATTCTTGTAATTATGATCTATTTAATTTTACCGAGGGTTGGATGTTTGGCTGCAATTTTAATTATCCGACAAAATCTATAGAAAGTATGCTCGTGAAATTGAGTGTTCAAATGGAGAAGGGACTGCGAAATAATGCCCAACATTATATAATAAATAGTAAAACAAACGGAATACAGAATACGGTAACATATCAAAAGTATTACTGCAAAGATATAATGGATGAGATAGACAAAGTGTTGGCCAAACATTATGAATTTACTGACGAAGAGCTAGACTTCATTATTAATTACGATATAAAGTATAGAATGGGTGAAGAATTGAATAAAGAATAAATATTTAAATAACATGACCATAAAGGAACATCAAGTACAAAAGCTTGAAGAATATATCAATGAGGGTATTTCTTGTCAAAAGTCTGCTCTTGAAGGGAAAAAGCAGTATCTATATCAAGTGCAAGAGTGGCTTATTAATGTTTGTAAGGAGAATAAAGAGAGTGAACCATATTGGATATGGGCAATGTCAGTTCCACAAATTCTTCTTGGCGTTGAAATTCAAGTAGAAGATAACGAGAAATTCTACTCTAATGCTCTTTCAATATGCTTGCAACAGTTAAACGACTTATATGATAATTATTATCGTCAAAGAGAATTAGAAGAGATAAGGACCCAAACAGTAACAGCAATAAAAAATTTGGAGCATACACAACAGAGCCTGAAACACACACAGACAAGTCTACGTATCTCCATAATAGGTCTCATAATCTCAATTCTTGCTCCGATTATAATTTCAATAGTTACAATTAATTGCTGTACTAGCACAATTAAAGTTGAGGAGCAGCAATACGAACAAATCAAGGTGTTGCACAATGCCCATTCAACTAATGTAAATGATAATGGAATATATCGGTAACCGTGACCTTCTTAATCAACCCAAGACGGCGTTTTTAGCCTCCAATACTATTCCACCAGATATGGTGCTGAAATGCTATGATTGGGCCACGATGATGCGTGATGAGGGACAATGTGTCATTAGCGGTTTCAGTAGCCATCTGGAGAAAGATGTATGGGACTTTCTTGTAAAAGGACAACAGCCTATTATACTCGTTCTGGCAAGAGAAATGTATAAGCGTATTCCACAAGAATTGCAGACATTGCTTGCCACAAAGCGTCTGCTCATCATTTGCACTTCCTCATCACCTCGTCAATCCAAAGTAACCGCATTCGCCCGTAATACCTATATCTGCGAACATGCAGACGAAATCCTAATGATAGGAGTAAACGAAAAGAGTTCGCTATATCCACTAAAGATAAAACACCATAGTAAACTAATCACTATCCTTGATAGGTTTGAGAGTAAGATGGAAGAGGGACACCGTTGATTCGCTAAAAAATACCGCCATGCTTGTGACTGATTGAGCCCTTGCATGGCGGTACAGTTTTCGTGAGCATTGATGGTGCTCAACAAAGCGAGAAGGTCGTGCTACCCCTGATAGATTGTGGTTGTTCCTTTCTAACTACAAAGGTACGCATTTTTTTTCAATCTCCACCAAAGTAATGACATTTTTTTTGCGCTTATATTATTCCCGCTCCTTTAAAATCCTTATTGAAAGTTTCTTTTGCTTGCGCCAGATTCCGCTTGTGACGTATAAAAAAAGGTGACTTTTGCTTATTTTTTGTCGTTCTCGCAGGTTTTCCAATTATTTTCCGTATTTTTGCGGTCTAAATGTATTATTCAAATCCTACAGCCACCTATGGATAGTTATGCTCTTTACACCTATAGTTTCTGTGCCGCCGAGGCGGTGCAAGGTGATTTCTTTATTTCGCAAGATGTAAAAGTTGGTATGTCGACAGAGGATAAGAACCTTTGGTTAGACCGTCTTTTTGGCGAACGCAACTCCGACGTGAGAATTCAGCGTGTGAAAAAAAATGGCGCGGGAGCCGATAAGTTTCCATGCAAGGTGTTGGCTCACGGTAAGGGACGCGTTGTATGGTTGAGGCTTGAGAATGAGAAGATAAGGCGAATTTGGGTTAAGCACCAGAGTACTAATCCTTCTGATCCCGACCCGATAAGTCAAGACCCAATTCCGGATAATCCATTCAGCTATATATTTCTGGACTGCCGCGAGGGTAGAAACCTGATAGCTATTATGAAGGAGAATGACGCGTGGCGCAATACCGATGTGGCTGCTAAGCTGCTTCAGGAGAGCCTAAACTTCTTGATGCAGAACACAGGATATGAATTCTGTATAAAAATAGACCCGGTAACAGTTCCGAAAGACTATTGGGACTACAACCGACAACTCATATTAAAAGAAAAGTGTAGGGTAAAAAAGATGACAATCTATTTTGGCGCGGGTACACTGGATCCACGGGTGATGGATTACATCAATAATACTCCAATACTGAAGCGTTTAATGAAAGAGATGTGGGAAGCTAAGCGAGGCAAGTTAGAACTGGAGGCCCCCTTTGGACCAAGGATAGTAGATAAACGCAAACGCGACATAAAACAAATCATAGGGTTGATAGGCAGCAATATAACGAGTGATGCCTTTGGACTGTCATTAACCTACGATGATGGAAGTGAGTTGGTATGTGGAAAAGAAGTAAGGTTGACGTATTCAATGAAGGCAGATACGTTCTCAATGCTTTTCTCGAAAAATCTCTTTGGAGAATATGGAATAAATGACTGGCTCGACAGAGCTACAAACTACATCAAACAACAAAAAGATGGAACAACTGTTAACAACAACCGCAAGAGAAAAGCTCCGAAACACGTTCAGGATACATCCGCTGAGCTTAGCTTCCTGTAGGGCTTTTACCCCAAGGATGAATCGGTTGAAGGGGGTGCAGGTTCAGGCTGAAGATATATTCAGGGAATCAGCCTACCTCTTAGACTTCCTGATGACTGCAGATGACGTGAACCAACACAAAGTTGACGGACTTTGGACTCTATTGGTGAACGACATTCGCAAATGGAAACCAGACGCGGATGACAAAGACAAAATGTTGGTTGCGGGGGCTGTTTTCATGATTGTGAGAGCTGTACTCTGTCAACACTATAACATCCGTTATTGCGAGTCTATCTCTGATATGCTTACCTATACGCTTGAAAGGGAACTGAAGAACGCAGACAAAGAGGAAGAGCAGCAGTTTCTCGACCGATTGAGAGAGTGCAGCACAAGTCTCTGTGAGTGGATAAACCACTATGAAGAGGAAGAATGGCTTTCGGAAAAGATTGAGACTTGTCTGCGGAAAAGAACAATTAAGAAAGAGCAACCGAGTGGGATTATTGGAAAACGCGACTATTCACAATATTCGTTTACTTTAATTTGTCCTCGTAAATACAAAGGGAAAGAAAAACTACTATTGGAATGGCTGCATAATGAGTTAATAGATAAGCATTTTATTGAAGATTTTAAAGATGTAAATCTTGGAGAAAATCTTGAGCATATTGTAGATATTGATGAGAAAAATAAAATCATATTTAATGAAGTCTTCTCAGGTGCTGACACGAACCACCATATTGTTTGGGTAAAAGATAAAGTCGAGCTTCGTTATTTTATAAATCAGCTTGTAGAGAGAAAAGCTATTACGTGGAAGAAAGGTCCCAGGAAGTGGCAGATAGTCCGCAATAGAATTTGGTACAGAAAAAAGGATTACGAGACTAGCGATGCAACAGGAAGACGACATCCCAAGTATACTTATGTGCAGTTTGGCGAACACGATTTTGATAAAGGTAACAAACCTGCAGACACAACAACGTTGGATAAAATTCTTGATGTAGTAGCTCCACCAACAAAAAACATGCAAAAGCAAGATCTTGGTGCGGAGATTAAAGAGGATTTTGATGAGTATGGTACCCGTGAGTTAACGACTCCAAATAGCAGGGGTAGTAAGATTAGGTCGGGGTATAGAGATACAAGCCACAAAGCAAACAATGGGGATTGACAATAAGTCCCAAATAGGGATTTAGTTTTTTTTTCTAAAAAAAAGTCATGAGCCGCAAATGCCATTTTACAGGTGTTTGCGGTTTTTTTTTATGTCTCAGCGATAGGGATTCAGTGAATGCAATGGGGATTCATATTTTCAATCCCTATCGTATTCGGCGTTCATGAACGCGCTTTTGCCACGAAGGTACGAGCCAACGTTCATAACGCCAAAATAGTTTTCTATGGCAACAAGACTTTTTAAGAAAAGACCTTCTGGTTCGCACGGGCCAAAGGCAGTTGGAGCAATCCTCGATGAGATGCTCCGTGGTGATTCACCTTTTGCTGTTGCTTACCGCAACCGCTTCTTCCCGGACACGCATTTGTGTGTGGACGTGAAGGTTTTTTCAACAAAACCGGGACGCATGCCTGTGGGCTCTTTCTCTGAAGGCTACTTCACACGCAGCGACGAAGACAAATTTCTCATTATTGAGAAAGCTTCCGAGAAGGAGGTAAAAACCGAGCCACGTAACGCTCACATGTACGTGGGCGATTGTGTTAACGTAAACGTACGCACAGACGGTGTCGTTTACCCGACGTTCCGCTACGGACAGCTCTATAGTGGAAAAATCTCATTCAAAGACTTCTGCCTCGCAGCAGCTCAAGAGTTGTTAACGATTGCTCGCCTAGGAGAGGAGGGTTCGGAAGGGGTAGCCTCGTAGAGGAGAGCAAAATCTCAAATCTCAATATCTCAATAACAAATATTTATCTCAGCAAATCACAACACCTCTTCTTATAGTATTTATAACTATTTAATAATTAGATATATAGTATATGGAGAGAAGAGATTGTGATTGCAAAATAAAGTAATTGAGATTTGAGATTTGAGATAGTTCAAACAATCACAATCTTTAAGTTTTATTTTAAATCTTTATAAGACAATGACATACGATATTTTTTCACCCATTCCTCCTCAGGAGCCAAGTTTTGGTCGAGGCACCGAATTCCTGAAGTTCTTCACCTCAAAAGCCTCTGCTAGAATGCAGCAGCCGCTGAAACCCATGGGTTTTCCAGCCTTGTCATCCCATATCCACGACGTGGAGATGAAGTATAGTGACGGGAAATCATACGAGATTGGTCCCGGACAGCTCGGACATCTAATAGGTGTATCGGGTATTGGTAAGCGAGAATTGAGCCATTTGGTCTCTGTGGTATGCCGTGACTCTTATGAGCACGACCAGGCAGACTTCCAACGACTGGCACAATGGGCTAGCCAGATGAAATCGCGTGCAGCAAATAAGACTAAGCCGGAACGCCCGTCTGATATCTACTTCCTCTATCCCCCTGAAGATATAACCAAGCCGGCATTTGCCCAGAACGCACAGGCTCTGGAGCAGAACGGCGGTCTTACGCAGTACCTCAATTTGAGTGAGTGCGAAGCAGCCTCGCGTATCGCAGGTTCCAAGAGCCAGATGAGCGTACTTATACGTAATGCATTCGATGTGGAGAGGGGTGGGGGCCAACTCCGTTGCTCTGAGAGCGGCATTAGTGCAAACCCCATTATCAGACTCTGTATGACCATGAGCAGTACGCCCGAAGTGGCGCAGGCCTTCTACAAACGCGATATGAGAAACGGATTCTTCTCACGTGTAAACATTGTGTACGTGCCGCGTGGTGAGCGCATAGGCAAGATACCCAAGCAGAAAGATTACGATGAAGAGTATATCGCCACAATGGACCAGTATCTGCAACGCCTGAAGGATGCACGTGGTAGTTTCCATGTGAAGCAACTCAACCGTGTGGCCGATCAATTGGCCGAGGAGATGGCGGACCTGGCCAACCTTGCCGACAGCGACGAGCTTTTTGAGATTTCACATCGCAGTATATTTACCGCGTGGAAGAAGGCCGCTGTCCTGTGGTTGCTGAACGACATGACCTACACTCGTAGTATTGGAGAATGGATGGTCTACTTTGCTTACTATGATCTTTGGTCTCGCTTGCAGGTCTTCAATCAGATGATTTGTGAAGTTCCATCGGAAGATACACGCAAGCGTGGACAGGTGAATATGCTGGAGAGTCTGCCTAATCCCTTCAACGAAGCACAGTTGGAAAACCTGCGTATCAGTCTGGGCAAGAGCAAGGAAGGAACCAAGCACCAGATTTCTGTGTGGACGAATAGGAATTTTGTCACGTACTCGAACCAGACGGGACTCTACACCAAGACAGCGAGCTATCTTGGAGTTAAGAGTGAAGAGTGAAAAGTGTAGAATGATGACTAAATTCGAAATTCAAGAGCTCCGCGACCTTCCAATAGAGGGGGTCGCAGAGCGACTCGGACTCCATGTGGAGCGACACAAGGCGCTATGCCCATTCCATGATGACCACACCCCATCTCTGACCTTCAAGGGTCATAAATACAAATGCTGGAGCTGTGGCGAAAGTGACGACTCTATCAGTTTGGTTATGAAAGTGCTTAACAAGGATTTCCTTGATGCATGCCGTTGGTTGGCTGACGAGCACAACGTCATCATGACTGAGGAGAGTTCAAGGGTTCAAGATTCAGGGTTCAAGGTTCAACAAAAACCTTTCGATGCAAGCCGCTACGAGCGGTTCTTTGAGCGTCCTTGGCTGAACGAAGAGGCACGTAAGTTCCTCTTTGATGAGCGTCATTTGGATGAGCGGGTTGTTCGCTGGTGCCGACTCACTTCATGGAAAGACCGTAGTGGCACTCCGTGGCTGCAAATACCTTACTTCAATAGGGAAGGAAAGTTGATTGGCATCCAGAACAGAAACCAGATAAAGGGTGCAAAACCTCGCTTTAGGTTTCCGCAGGATTCTCAATGCGTTCTCTACAACCAGAACGTGCTCAACATGCTGAAGCCGGGCGATGAACTCTATATCACGGAAGGCTGTTCAGACTGCTGGGCAATGCTCTCAGCTGGACACAAGGCTGTCGCCATCCCTTCTGCCACCTTGTTCAAACCGAAAGACATCGAGCAATTGTCAATTATCAATTCTCAACTGTCAATTAGTTTCCACATGTGGCCGGATAACGATGCGCCCGGCGAACGTCTCTTCATGCAACTCAAGGAGGTATTGTCCAATCTGGTGCATCACCAGCTGCCACCAGGCTGCAAAGACTTTGGCGTATACTATCTACAAACGAAAACCAAAACGAAAACGAAAAATGAAGAATAACTCCCCAACGACCGGACCGCGACTCCGCAACGACCGCATCGCCGGTCCGAAGTAACCGAGCTGACAGGAACCATTTTCCTGCCGACAAAGCAAAAGAGCCATCCAAACGGGTGGCTCTTGGTGCGTACAAAGTTTCAACTTTGACACGAATATTTTGTGGGTGCACGGATTAGATGGCAAAGAGGTCGTCCATGGTCACTTCGTTCTGTACCATGTTAAAGTAGCTGTTGCGGACAACTCCATTTGTCGTTACCATGACGAGGTGCAGGGTACGCTTATCTTTCGACAGTTCTTGATATGCATCAAATTTGTTCTGTAGGTTCGTCGCGTAATCCTTGTCAATGGTGAAGATGTTTGAGGAATGTTTCATTTCACAGAGGTCGGTAAATCCGTCGGCACGCTGCATCACCAAATCAATCTGCGCCCCGCGTCGCTCGTCTGTTCCACGGGTAAACCAAGAACACACGTTTGTCTGAACACCTGAGATACCAAGGGCTGCCTTAATCTGTGGGACGTGCTGAAGACATACACGTTCAAAAGCATGTCCCTTCCATGTGTTATGTGATGTGGACGTGAAAGTGTTTGACCAATAACGCTCATCGCTGAAAGCATTCTTCTTGATACAGAGGTAGTAGAAGAGCGTGTAGTTGTCTATTAACTGATATATTGCGTTTGTTTCTGCGGTATCGGCTGAAGCAAAGCGACGAATGAAACCGCATTCTTCCAGTTCTTCCAGAATAGTGGAAAAGGTGCCTCCATCGGAGATTTTGCTTTCTCGAAGGATGTCCTCTCTTGTCATGCCTGATTTCTTGCCGTCGCTCAGGCATTCGATGACTTTGATGTAATTCTCCGGTCGTTTGAAAAGAATTGAATACAATGCCTCAAACTCATCACGCAACTGAGCTGTCTCTGAGAAGAACAATTGGTCGATATTCTGAGCCACACTTTGGCCTTTCTTCAGGAAACTCCAATAATAAGGTATGCCACCGAGAATCATGTAAAGTTCCAACACATCTTTTCTGCCAAAGGCAAGATTTGCACTGTTGGCAAAAAGTTCACACTCCCGAAGAGTGAAGGGAACAACCTTTATGCGGCTGGTCAGTCTTCCGCGAAGACCTCCCTTATCCTTTAGAAGTTTCTTCGTAACCCATGATGTTGCACTTCCGCATACAATCAATACAATGTCTTTCTCCCGACGTGCAGTAGCCCATCCGTTCCAGAAGTTTTCCAAGGCACCGATGAGGTTTCCTTTAGGTGTGTCCATCCATGGGAGCTCATCAATAAACAAAACCTTTTTACCTGCCGGAGCACGATTAATGAGTTCCTTCAGTAACTCGAAGGCATCAATCCAGGTTTTCGGTATAGCGCATTTCAAACCCGCTGCTGATAAGGAGTTGCGGAACGCAATCAATTGTTGACGTTGCGTTCCTTTGGCTACTCCGGTGTGTTGAAAACAGAATTGGTAGTTGAAGGTTTCCCGGATGAGATACGTTTTTCCAACACGGCGTCGACCATAAACGGCACAAAACTGCGACTCTTCTTTGTTAAGAAGGCTTATCAGTTCTCGTTGCTCTTTTTCGCGTCCTATAATCATGGTGACATGTTTTTTGTCGTTTTCCGCTGCAAATGTAGCAAAAAAGTGTCTATAACCAGCGGAAAATGGCAATTTTATTCAGGTTTCCGCTGAAAATAGCGCAAAAATGTCGCTATAACCAGCGGAAGAACGTTTTAAAGAGGAAAAATGTTGTCATAGTGCTATAACGAAAAAATAAGATCTTCTGTTCCTTTTTCTTGAAACAAGAGGGTTATCACCATTGTTCATCCTGCAAAGCAAAAGAGCCATCCAAACGGGTGGCTATTGGTTATATTTGCTTTGAGCGCTGGTGGGAATCTACAATGCGGATATTTGGCCTCAGAAAGTCAAAATTTTATGTTATTGCACATTTTTGTCATCAGCAATTTGTCATTCAAAAAAAACATCGTATTTTTGTCCTCGAAATCGGAAACATTCCGCTTATGAGCTTAGACGAAAATAAAGAGTTTCTACGGCAAGACAACAACTATAGGACGTTGAAAGCATTCCAGAAAGCGGAATGCATCTACGACGTGACATTCTACTTTGCTCACAAATTCCTTTCCACTGGTGACCGAACGATTGATCAGATGATTCAAGCTGCACGGTCTGGAAAACAAAATTTGGCAGAAGGAAACATTGACGGTATAACCTCGCGCGAAATGGAGCTGAAGTTGACAAACGTGAATAGGGCATCTCTTCACGAACTGCTTCTCGATTACGAGGATTATCTTCGTGTGAGAGGGTTGGAACAATGGGCGTATGATGACCCGCGATGCGTGCAGACCCGTGCGTTCTGCAAAACTCATCTCGATTCAGCCATCTATCGGGAACAGATAAAGGAGCGCTCCGATGAGACTATCGCCAACATAGCCATCACACTAATCCACCAATGCGATGTCCTTATCCGTGGGCTCATCGAGTGGAAGAAGAGGGACTTTGTAGAGAAAGGCGGCATTAAGGAAGAAATGTATCGTGCCCGCAAGGACTGGCAGAAAAAGAATGGAGCCTATGGGACGATTCCTTATGAAGGGCATGGGTATAATGGGTCTAATAGGACTAATGGGCAAAATATCAACCAGCCCACTCAGCCCATAAAGCCCACTCAGCCCAAGAAACCGTAGTCAGTAAGTAACTTATAGACAGGAACAAATTTTCAGCCTCGCAGAGAGCGTCTCTGTGGGGCTTTTTTTGTACGTTTTCCTCTCTTTTTGCACCCGGAGAAACAAATTAAAGAAATACTTGAAAAAAAACGTTGAAATATTTGCGTATGTGGAAATTATTCCGTATCTTTGTAGTGTTGAAATTAAGGGGAGAATTGAGCTGTAGCGATGCTGAAAATGGCAGCTTCAGTGCACGGGAGAAGTCATGAAAAGCACCTCGGCAAGAAGACCTCCGGACATCAACAAAGAGTTCTTAAATCACAGTTTGTTTAAAGTAAAAAGATTGTATTTGTATGGCTAACGAAAGAATCGCCTTGGGTATCAACCTCAGGCAAAACAAGAACAGCCGTAATGCTGGCTACGGCAAGTACTATCCGGTGGTGGACCAGCAAAAGACCCTCTCGCTGCGAGGCTTCGCAGAACACATGGTGAGCCACGGCTCGCTCTACAACCGCGGCGTGGTGGAGGGAGTGTTGAACCAGATCTGCGAGTGCCTGCCCGAACTCCTGGCACAGGGAGTGCCCGTCAAGCTCGGTTCGCTGGGTATCTTCTACCCGACGGCACAGGTGGAGAAGAACGGGGCAGTGGACGGCTATGCCGGGATGGACGGCCTCAATCCTGCCACCATCGTGCAGGGCATCCGCATCCGCTTCCGTCCCGACTCCACGAAGCTCGACAACATCTGCGGCCCGAAGTTCAAGGAGCGCTGCTCGCTGGAACTGCGCAACATCGTGGACACGCAGGAGGTCACCCTCGGCGGCAAGACACGCAAGGTGCAGACCCTCAGGCCCGTAGCTACGGCAGTGGCAGAGTGGAAGGCACGCGAGGCTCTGGGCGGCAACGACGACCCCGACTTCGAGAACGGAGCTAACGGCGGCGCCTCCAGCAACAGCGGTTCAGGCACAGAGACTGTACGTCTTACCGTGAGTGCAGGCAGCGGCGGTCGTGTGAAGATCGGCGACGGCGAGTACGACGCAGGAGCCAACACCGACGTAGCACCCGGCACGAGTGTCAGCATCTCAGCTCAGCCCAACGCCGGCTACAGCTTCTCGCAGTGGAGCGACGGCAACACAAGCGCTTCCCGCAGCGTAACGGTGAGCGAAGCAATGACGTTGACTGCCAGCTTCACCCTCAACAGCGGCGGTAGCGGAGCGGGAGAGTGATGATGTAAGAAGTAAAATGTAAGAGGTAAGAGCGTCATGCAGCGTGTCTGTGTGGCGCTCTTTCTTTGATAGTTGATAATTGACAGTTGATAATTGATAATTTTAAAGGCAAAAGTGTCTCAATAACAAATAAATTTCTATCATTTTCCCTAAACTAACAACTTGTCAACTCGTCCACTCGTCCACTTTTCCACAAAAAAACGTATCTTTGTGACGTATTTGTGCTGATAAACACGAACCTTAACCTATAAATAATGCCATGAGAAGAATTACATCCCTTTTCGGCCTGGCGGCAATACTGCTGTTGCTGCCCGCGATGGTGTTTGCCGCGCTGCCGGTGACAGATGCCACAGGTTATCTCTACAACGCAGAGACGGGCAAGTTCCTGAGTCACGGCGTCACCTCTGTGTCCAACAGCGGCGCAAAGGTGGACGACTACGGCGTGCCCGTAGTGGTGAAGAACGAAGGCAGTGCCTCCGAATTCAGCGGATACACGCATCTGCGATTCCAGATGAGCGACTACTTCGGACGCTATCTGCGCATCGTTGCCGGCGGACTGGACTGCGCCGGGTCGTCATATCACAAATGGGCCGCCATAGAGAAGGACGGCGGCATACTGCTGCGCTGCATCTACACCGACTCGCAGGTGGGCTACGCCAAGCAGGGATGGTTTCTGGCTATAGACGACGACGGCACACTGGTGCTGGCGGACGGCGAGGAGAACGCAGCTGTGTGGCAATGGAAGAGCGCGGGCGAACAGATAGCCATCGTGGACGAGGCTGAGAACGCACGCATCGCAGCCATCGGAGCAAAGGGAGGTCTGACGGTGGCATCTGCGGCGGAACTGAAGGCAGCCCTCGCCTCCATGTCGTCGGCGGACAAGACGTCGAGCATCGTGAACCCCACCATGTTTGCCAACACTGACGGGTGGACGGTGAACAACATACAGGGTACGGCCATCAGCAACGGCGACTACCGCATACAGAACGCGGCCGGCACGCAGGCCACCGTGAGCCAGAAGGTGACGGGACTCACCCCCGGATTCTACAAGGTGGACGTGCAGGCATTCTACAGGGCATCCGTCCTGGCGCGCTGCGTGACATACGGCAACAACGGATTCCGCTTCTCCAACGCCTATGTGCAGGCCAACGACAACAAGGTGCTCATCAGGGACTGGTATGCCATCTCCACCGACGGGCACTCCAAGCCCACATCCAGAAGCAACATCAAGGATGAGTTCGACGAGGGAGAGAAATACACCCACACGCTCTACACGTGGGTGGGAGCCGACGGTGTGCTCGACCTGAGCATCGCAGTGCCCAGCTACAGCGCAGGCGACTATCCTAACTGGATATGCTTCAACAACGTGCGCCTCACTTACTACTTCTCCTCGGAGGACCTCGGTCCCTACAAGACGCAGCTGGAGAACGCCGTGTCTACGGCCAACGCGCTGACATCCTCGCTGCCCGCTGCGCAGAAGGTCATACTCGGGGCCGTGGTGGAGGCATATGATAAGGAATGGACCACAGCCGCCGACTACGAGGTGGCAATAGCAGCCGTGGTGGGCGCCACAGAGGCAGCACAGCCTTTCGCCGCTCTCTATGCCGACTACAAGGCCCTGCGCACCTACATCGCAGAGCGTTTGCTGGCGCAGACGGAGAGCTACGACGACGAGGTGGGCGCCACTGCGACTTACGGGGATGAGGCTTCGGCACTGGACGGCCAGCTGGAGCTGGCTGAGACGCTCCTGGAGATGGAGGACACAGAGGCCTCGCTCTGGAGGGCTGCGCTGAAGTGGCTGAAGAACGTGACAATCAAGGGCTACGGCATCGACCTCACATGGATGATAGCGAACAGCGACTTCTCCGACACGAACTACAAGGACGCCTGGACGGAGGAGCTGACGAGCAGCACTACAGCCGGCGTCACCAGCGGACTGATGCGCTACTACAACTGCAACTTCAAGCTCTACCAGAGGCTCTCGCTGCTGCTTCCCGCCGGTGCCTACCGCTTCACAATGGACGGATTCGAGCGCACCAACGACCCCATGAATACAGCCTACAGCGACTATGCTGCCGGCACATCGAAGGTGACGGGCACTATGTTTATGAACGATAACGAGAAGACGGTGACGAACCTCTTCGACGTGCAGAGCGTGACGGACAACAGTCTGGGCGGTTCACAGCCCGAGGGAGCTGCGTTCTACGTGCCCAACGGTTCCGGAGCTGCGAGAAAATACATCGACGCAGGCCTCTATCCCAACATGCTGAACGCCGTGCTGCTGGAGGATGCCGTGGTGGAGCTGGGCTACCGCTGCGCCAATACAAAGGCCTGGACCTGCTTCGACAACTTCCGTCTCTACTATACGGGCAAGGTGCAGGAGACGCAGTTCATCATCGAGGCCACAGAGGGTCTCACGCCGCTGTGTCTGCCCTTCGACCTGGAGGCCGGTGCCGACTATCTGACGTCGCTCTACGCTGTGGGCGGTGTGGAGGACGGCAAGGCATTGCTCTATCCCGTGGACAGAGTGGCTGCCGGTACGCCCTGCGTGGCTCTCTTCAACACCAAGGAGGTGAGCGCCATAGCCCAGCCGGTTGGCAATTCGGAATACGTGCTGCCGTGGGAGGGCGGTTCGCTGCTGACGGACATCGACAACTTCACATGGAACTTCAAGAACGTGAAGGACGAGACGAGCCCGGCAACGGAACTGGTGTTCACGCCGCTCGATGCGATGAATATGCAGTTCTCCGTGAATGCCGAGAACCTGGCTGTGCGCAGATATCTCGCCTCGACAGTATACACCTCCGTCTCGGAGAGCGTGGTGGCAAACTACAACGTGACGCCTCCCGCACGCCGCGACGTGCCCAACCGTGTGATGATACCCATGCCGCAGAAGGGTCTCAGCGACATCGTGCTGACATACAAAGAGGAGGGCAGCGAAGCAGAACCCGTGGAGACGGCCGTTCCCGACGCTCATGAGACGGCCTATATCGACAACCTCCTGCCGCAGAAGAGCTACGAATACAGCATCACGGCCGGAGGCGTGAAGGTGGGCAGCGGTAAGTTCCGCGTCACAGGCAATCTGCGCATGATATACGCTCCCAGCGCCAACAACATACGCGACCTGGGCGGCTGGCAGACCTACGACGGCGAACGTCTGGCATACGGACATCTATATCGCGGCAGCACACTCAACGGATGGGTCACCGCCACTGCGGAGGACCTGCAGAGGCTGCGTGACCTGGGCGTCGGTGCCGAGATAGACCTCAGATGGAAGGAGTCGTACGACAAGGATATGGGATGCGGCGTGTCGGCATTCGGATTCACCGAGGGCGACGACTACTACTTCGCAGCAGCCAACGACTATCTGGCATCCGACCTCATGAACGAGGCTACGCAGAAGCGCCTGAGGGAGGAGTTCGAATTCATCGTGAAGCACTTCCGCCTGGGCAGTGCCGTCTACTTCCACTGCGCGTGGGGCGCCGACCGCACGGGTATGCTGGCATTCCTCCTGGAGACGCTGCTGGGAGTCAGCGCAGACGGCTTCTACAAGGACTACGAGCTCACATCGTTCTCACCTGCGGGCAACCGTCTGAAGTCGGCGCTCAAGGAGAGATTCGACGTGATACAGGGTATGCCCGGAAACACCATCAAGGAGCGTGCGGAATACTATTTCATCAACCATCTCGGAGTGAGTCAGATGGATGTGGACTACTTCCGCTCCGTGATGCTTCCCGGCGAAGACCCGACGGCAATAGACGCTCTCACGGCAGAGCAGCCGCAGGGAGAAACAGTCAGGGACGGCAAGTATTTCAGGGACGGACATATCGTCATCGTGAGAAACGGCGTGGAGTATAGCGTGAGCGGACAGATGAAGTAAGCTGCCGCGCGGGCAATAAAATGCACGGCGAGTGCGTTTAGATGGTATATGTGTAAGAGAAAATCAGTATACCGTCTGGCGTCACTCGCCTTTTTTGTGCTCGCGATGATAGCAATGACGGGTTGCAACGCAGAACGGCATGTGAAGAAGGGAGACTTTTTCTTCAGTATAGGAGAATACTTCGATGCTGCGGCGGAATACAAGAAAGCATACACCCTCACCAAACGCACGGAACGCGACAAGAGGGGAGAGAGAGCCTGGAAAATGGCCGAATGCTACAGACGTATAGGCTACAGCGCAAAGGCGGCGGGAGCATACCAGAACGCCATACGCTACAAATATCCCGACTCGATGGCAATCCTGTATCTGGCGCAG
Organism: Bacteroidaceae bacterium; assembly: GCA_016292045.1. Classification (GTDB taxonomy): domain Bacteria; phylum Bacteroidota; class Bacteroidia; order Bacteroidales; family Bacteroidaceae; genus Physcousia. The sequence goes on from JAEEZX010000031.1 coordinate 124,392, forward strand.
CAGCAGCACAAGATGGGCGACTACAAGAATGCGGAGAAGAACTATCAGGCGTATGCCGAACTGGACCCGCTCTCGCAGATTGCAAGAAACGGCGTTCTGGGATGCCGCTTCGCACCTCAGTGGAAAGCGAAACCGACGCTCTACACCATACAGAAACAGCCGGTGCTCTCTTCCCGCCGTCAGGACTTCTGTCCGGCACTCGGCGGCGATGAGTGGGACCAGCTCTATATCACATCCTCGCGTCCGCAGACAAAGGGAAACGACTTGAGCGGCATCACGGGTACGAAATTCACCGACATCTTCATGTCGAAGAAGGACGACAAGGGCAAGTGGTCGCAGCCGGAACTGCTGGAGAGCGATGTGAATTCCGAATACGACGACGGAGCGTGCAGCTTCTCTCCCGACGGCAAGACGATGTATTTTACGCGATGCACATATGACGCGGAATATCCGAGATATGCACAGATATTCAGTTCGACGAGAAGCGATGCCTCGTGGGGCAATGCGCAGGAGGTGAAGATAACGTCCGACACGCTGTCCTCGTGTGCCCATCCCTCGCTCTCGCCCGACGGCAAATGGCTGTATTTCACGAGCGACATGCCGGGCGGCGTGGGAGGCTACGATATATGGCGCGTGGAGATAGACGAACACGGAGTGGGAATAGTGGAGAATCTGGGAGCCTCGATAAACACGGAGGGCGACGAGATGTATCCGACGGTGCGCCCGAACGGCGAACTGTATTTCTCCTCGGACGGACATCCCGGTATGGGAGGACTCGATATCTTCGTTGCCAGGCAGGACACCACCGGTGCGTGGGAGGTGAAGAACCTGAAGTATCCCATGAACTCCGCCGGCGACGACTTCGGCATGACCTTCGAGGGCCTGCGCAACACAGGATTCTTCTCAACCAACAGAGGCGACGGAAGAGGCTGGGACAAGGTGTGGAGCTTCCACTGCCCGGAGGTGGTGCAGACGGTGAAGGGATGGGTGTATGAGAAAGACGGATACGAACTGCCCGAAGGCGTGGTGTATATGGTGGGCAACGACGGCACCAATCTGAAGATATCGGTAAGGGGCGACGGCAGTTTCGAGCACGAGGTGAAGCCGCATGTGGATTATGTCTTCCTGGGCACCTGCAAGGGATTCCTCAATCACAAGGAGGAGCTCTCTGTCGACACCACAAGCGTCTCGAAGCAGTATGTGCTGCAGTTCCCCCTGGCGAACATCAACGCCCCCGTGCTGGTGAGAAACGTGTTCTACGAGTTCGACAGCGCAGCCCTCACGGAATCCAGCACGCAGGCTCTCGACTCGCTCGTGACGCTGCTCACGGAGAATTCCAACGTCACCATCGAACTGTCAGCGCATTGCGACTTCCGAGGTGCGGACGACTATAATGAGCGCCTCTCACAGCGTCGTGCGGAGAGTGTGGTGAACTATCTCATCGCCCACGGTATCGCAGCAGACCGCCTCACACCGAAGGGCTACGGCGAGAACCGTCCGAAGGTGGTCACCCGCAAAATGGCAGAGCGTACCCCCTTCTTGCACGAAGGCGATACGCTCACAGAACGTTTTATCCTTTCACTCGACAGCGAAGAGAAGCAGGAAGCCTGTCACGCCTTGAACAGACGCACGGAATTCAGAGTGCTGCGCACCACCTACGGTCTCTTCGGAACGAAGAAGAAGGAAGACGAGAAGAAGGATTAAGCCTCAGAGAACTGATCCTTGCCTACGCCGCAGAGGGGGCACTCGAAATCTTCGGGGAGGTCGCTGAACTTTGTGCCGGGTTCGATACCGCCTTCAGGATAGCCGACTTCTTCATCATACTCCCAACCGCATACTTCACATACGTACTTCATAGTGTTTCGTTTTTGTTTAAGGTTAATAATATTGTTATTTTATAAGGTGCAGAAAAGAAGGATTATGAGCTGCGCCGTGAGGATGCGCAGGAACATAGCCAGAGGATATACCGTAGAGTAGCCCACAGCAGGAGCATCGTTGCCGGCCGTCTGATTGGCGAAAGCAAGTGCAGGGGGATCGGTGGTGCTGCCGGCGATGAGACCCATGAGGGTGAAGTAGTTGAGCTTGAACTTCAGACGGGCGATGAGGCCCATGATGAGGATGGGCAGCGTGGTGATGATGAAACCGCACCACACGTATGTCAGACCGTAGCCTTCCACTACGGTGTTGACAAACGATGCACCCGCCTTGATGCCCACAGAGGCAAGGAAGAGGGCAAGTCCCATCTCACGCAGCATGAGGTTGGCCGACGTGGTGGTGTAGGCCACCAGTTTCAGGCGATAGCCGTAGGCACCGATAAGAATGGCTATGATGAGCGGACCGCCAGCCAGACCGAGTTTCACGGGTGTCGGCACGCCGGGCAGAGCCAAAGGAATGCTGCCGAAGACGATACCCACGAGGATGCCGATGAAGATTGCCGTGAGGTTGGGGTGGTCAAGCTTCTTGGCTGTGTTGCCGAGCTTGTTTGCCACGCGGTCTACGGCATCCTCAGGACCTACAACAACGAGACGGTCGCCGATCTGCAGGCGCAGGTTGAGGTCGGCAAAGAGGTTGAGGTCGCCGCGACGGATGCGGGTCACATTAACGCCGTAGATGGAGGAGAAATGCATTTCGCCCACGGTCTTGCCGTTGATGTTGGGCTGGGTGAGCAGTATGTGCTTGGATACGAAGTTGACGCTCTGCTCCTCCCACATGAAGTTCTTGTCCTCCACGCCGATGAATGCGATGATGGCTTCCACGTCGTCCTGGGCGCTGTTCATGTAGAGCTTGTCGCCCTGATGCACGATGGTGTCCTTGCGGGGAATGCTTATCTCGCCGTCGTGCCAGATACGGCTCACGACGAAGTTGCGTCCGAGGAACTCGCGTATCTGCAGGATGCTCTTACCCATGAGGGCGGCGTTGGTGGCTGTAATAGTGGTCTTGTGAGGAATGGCGTGAGGATTGGCTGAGCGCTCGTTCTCAATCTGCTCCTGCTCTTTCTGGAGAGAGATGCGGCAGATGTAGCGCAGCGCGATGGTGGAGAGAATGATACCTACGACGCCGAGAGGATAGGCGCAGGCATAGCCGTTGGCAATGGCAGGTGCATCGCTTCCGAAGACCTGTCCGCAGGCCTCTGTGGCAGCACCGAGGCCGGGCGTGTTGGTGATGGCACCGCAGAGCACACCCACCATCATGGCAAGCTGTTTGGCTGTTTCCCCGGTGATGGCTCCTCCGCGATAGAACACGAGGAAGAAAAGACCGATACAGCAGATGACGTTGAGCAGGACAATGCCGACAGCGATGAGGTTCATCGAGATACCGCCTTTCTTAAACGATTCCACAAAACCGGGACCAACCTGCAGGCCGATACAATAGACGAAGAGTATAAGTCCGAAGTCCTGAATGAAGGTGAGGGTAGAGGCCGTACCGGTGAGACCGAAGTGACCTGCCAGAATGCCGGCAAAGAGCACAAAGGTGACACCGAGCGAGATGCCGGCGACTTTCAGACGTCCCAGATAAAGGCCGACACTGATGACAAGGGCGTAGAGAAGAATGATGTGCCCCACAGAGTCTGTAGCCGTAATAAGATTAGATAGCCATTCCATATTTGAGAATAGAAATTAGAATTCTTTAGGTTGTTATATACCGGTTTTGTCAAAAATCCGTAGCAAAATTAGGAAAAAGAAATAATACGTACGACGTTGTGAGGAAGAAAAATGGGAAAAATATGAAAAATACTTAATAAATAATGTAGAGAGGGCGGATAAGTGGTAAAAAAGACGTATCTTTGTGGGGAAGAATACTCATAAAAGTGTAAAGTATATCATTAATTATGGCAGAAAGTAAAGAAAAACTCTTTTCTGATTTCACTGCGCCGTCACGTCAGGAGTGGCGTGATAAGATTGAGGTAGACCTCAAGGGAGCGGATTATCAGAAAAAAATGGTGTGGAGGACCAACGAAGGCTTCTCCATGGAACCGTTCTATCTCAAGGAGGATGTGGACAAGCTGGCCACAGTGAATGCCTTGCCTGGAGAGTTCCCCTATGTGCGCGGCAACAAGAAGGCCGACAACGCATGGTATGTGCGTCAGGACATTGTGTGCGACTGTCCCAAGGAAGCCAACAGGAAAGCGCTCGACATCATGGAGCGTGGCGTTGACTCTCTGGGATTCACAATTCCTGCCGACAAGTTGAGTGCCGACTATATCGACACCTTGCTTGACGGTATCTATTGCGACTGTGTGGAGCTGAATTTCCGCACTTGCCAGCGTCACAGCCTGGAACTGGCACAGATGCTCGCCGCATTCTTCAAGAAGAAGGGTTACGAGCCCGCCCGCATTTGCGGCAGCATCAGTTTCGACCCCATCGAGAAGATTGTGATGAAGGGTAAGGATGTGAGCCCCGTGCTCACTGCTGCTCCTGAAATGGTGGCTGCTCTCAAGGAGTATCCCAACTTCCGTGCTGTTACGGTGAATGCCTATAAGCTCACGGATGCAGGTGCTTACAGCTATCAGGATCTGGGTTATGCTCTTGCCTGGGGTAATGAGTACATGTCTCTGCTCACCGAGGCCGGTGTATCTGCTGAGGATGCAGCAAACAACATCAAGTTCAACCTCGGCATCAACGGCGTCTATTTCATGGAGATTGCCAAGGTGCGTGCAGCCCGTATGCTGTGGGCTCAGATTGTGAGTCAGTACACAGATAATAAGGAGGCCTGCAAGATGCACGTATGTGCTTACACCACGACATACAATCAGACCATTTTTGACTCTTACGTGAATATGCTGCGCTCGCAGACAGAGACGATGTCTGCTGCTTTGGGCGGTGTGGAGAGCATAGTTGTGGTGCCTTTCGACGCTCCCTATGAAGTGCCGACAGACTTTGCAGAGCGTATCGCCCGTAACCAGCAGCTGTTGCTGAAGGACGAATGTCATTTCGACCGCATGGTGGATGTGGCAGGCGGTTCCTACTTCATCGAGGAGTTGACGAAGGCTCTCGCAGAGCAGGCATGGAAGCTGTTCCTCTCTGTGGAAGAGGAGGGCGGTTTCCTCGCAGCAGCAAAGGCCGGTACGGTGCAGAAGGTCATCAATGACACAAACGCAGCGCGCCATGCCAATGCCGGTAAGCGTAAGGAGTTCCTTCTGGGCACGAACCAGTTCCCCAACTTCACAGAGAAGAGTGAGGGCAAGCAGCCGATAGAGAAATGCGGTAAGTGCTGCGGCAATGCCGAGGCAGAGGGACAGGGCATACAGTCCAGCCGTCTGGCATCCGACTTTGAGACATTGCGTCTCACTACGGAGAAGGCAAAGAAAGTGCCCGTCGCTTTCATGCTCACCATCGGCAATCTGGCAATGCGTCAGGCTCGTGCGCAGTTCTCATGCAACTTCCTTGCAGCAGCAGGATATCAGGTGATAGACAACCTCGGCTTCAAGACCGTAGAGGAAGGTGTTGACGCTGCCCTCAAGGCTGGTGCCGACATTGTGGTGATATGCTCCAGCGATGATGAATACGCAGAGTATGCAGTGCCTGCCTTCAAGTATCTGAACGGCCGGGCAATGTTTGTTGTGGCCGGTGCTCCTGCTTGCATGGAGGACTTGCAGAAAGAAGGCATAGAGAATTATATTCATGTGAGAGTCGACCAGTTGAAGACCCTCAAGGAGTACAATCAAAAACTCGGTATCTAACTATGGCACGTAAATCATTCAACAATATCGATATCTTCTCTGGCATCGAGGCAAAGAACGGCCTGGAGTGGCAGAAGGAGAATAATATCACAGCAAACTGGAAGACTGCCGAGCAGATTGATATCCAGCCCGTTTACACAAAAGAGGATCTTGAAGGTATGGAGCACCTTGACTTTGCAGCCGGTATTCCTCCCTTCCTCCGCGGCCCTTACAGTATGATGTATCCTTTCCGCCCGTGGACAATCCGTCAGTATGCAGGTTTCTCTACGGCTGAGGAATCCAATGCTTTCTATCGCCGCAACCTTGCCAGCGGTCAGAAGGGTCTTTCCGTAGCCTTCGACCTTCCTACGCATCGTGGCTATGATCCCGACAACCAGCGTGTTGTGGGTGATGTAGGTAAGGCAGGTGTGAGCATCTGTTCGCTGGAGAACATGAAGGTGCTCTTCGCTGGTATCCCCCTGAACAAGATGTCCGTCTCCATGACGATGAACGGAGCGGTGCTTCCCATCCTTGCTTTCTATATCAACGCAGGACTGGAGCAGGGCGCACAGCTTGAGGAGATGGCCGGTACAATCCAGAACGATATCCTCAAGGAGTTCATGGTGCGTAACACATACATCTATCCGCCAGCATTCTCAATGAAGATTATTGCCGACATCTTCGAGTTTACATCTCAGAAGATGCCTAAGTTCAACTCCATCTCCATCTCCGGCTATCATATGCAGGCGGCCGGTGCTACGGCTGATATCGAGTTGGCTTACACTTTGGCTGACGGTATGGACTATCTGCGTGCCGGTATCAATGCCGGTATCGATGTGGACGCATTTGCTCCCCGTCTGTCCTTCTTCTGGGCTATCGGTGTAAACCACTTTATGGAGATTGCCAAGATGCGTGCAGGACGTCTGCTGTGGGCTAAGATTGTGAAGAGCTTCGGTGCGAAGAATCCCAAGAGTATGGCTTTGCGTACCCACTCTCAGACTTCCGGTTGGTCGCTCACAGAGCAGGATCCCTTCAATAACGTAGGCCGTACCTGTATTGAGGCTATGGCTGCCGTACTGGGCCACACTCAGAGCCTGCATACCAACGCCCTTGACGAGGCAATCGCTCTGCCGACAGACTTCAGTGCACGTATCGCACGTAACACTCAGATCTACATCCAGAACGAGACACAGGTCTGCAAGCATATCGACCCGTGGGCAGGTTCCTACTATGTAGAGAAACTCACTCAGGAGCTTTATGAGAAGGCTTGGGCTCACATTCAGGAGATTGAGAAACTGGGCGGTATGGCAAAGGCCATCGAAACAGGTCTTCCCAAGATGCGTATCGAGGAAGCTGCAGCCCGCACTCAGGCACGTATCGACAGCGGTACGCAAACCATCGTGGGTGTCAACCGCTATCGTCTCGATCACGAGGATCCTATCGACATCCTTGAAATTGATAATACCGCTGTGCGTAAGCAACAGGAGGAGTCTCTCGCTCAATTGAGAGCCAACCGTGATGAGGCTCAGGTGAAGGCAGACCTTGAAGCCATCACCAAGTGTGTGCAGGAATTCCAGGATGGCAAGAAGTCTGAGAACAACCTGCTCGACCTTGCTGTGAAGGCTGCCGGTCACAGGGCTACCCTTGGAGAGATTTCCGATGCCTGCGAAGCTGTCGTAGGACGTTATAAAGCCATTATTAGAACTATTTCAGGCGTGTATAGTAGTGAAGCAAAGAATGACAACCTCTTTAAGAAGGCCTGTCAGATGACTGATGAGTTTGCAAAGAAGGAGGGCCGTCGTCCTCGTATCATGGTAGCTAAGATGGGTCAGGACGGCCACGATCGCGGTGCCAAGGTGGTTGCTACCGGTTATGCCGACTGCGGCTTTGACGTAGATATGGGTCCCTTGTTCCAGACACCGGAAGAAGCTGCACGTGAGGCAGTTGAGAACGATGTCCACATCGTGGGTGCCTCTTCTCTTGCTGCAGGTCATAAGACACTTATCCCTCAGCTTATCGAGGAACTGAAGAAACTCGGTCGTGAGGATATTATGGTGACGGCAGGCGGTGTGATCCCTGCTCAGGACTATGATTTCCTCTACAAAGCCGGTGTGGCATGTATCTTCGGTCCCGGCACTCCCGTGGCTTATTCAGCTGTCGAGATGATGAAGATTCTCCTTGGTCACGACTAAATCCTTGGAGATGAAATAGAAAAGAGTGGGGCGGAGCGCTGTCAATGTGTCTCCGCCCTGATTTTGATTTATGTACCCATGCGCGTGCGCGAAATTCTTGTTTTGATGTGCCTGCTTCTGGTTCTATCGGCAGTTGCTGAGAGACGTTTGCGCTGCGGATGCTACAATGTGGAGAATCTCTTTGATACAATCCACGATGAGGGAAAGAACGACTACGAGTTCCTGCCCGATGCTTCACGTCAATGGAATACATATCGATATTGGCGTAAGCTTCATCATATAGCAAAAGTCGTTGCAGCAATGTCTGAAGACTACGGACCTCCGATTTTCCTGGGACTTTGTGAAGTGGAGAACGACTCATGTCTCCGTGACCTTACACGTCGCAGCGAGTTGCGTCAAATGGGATATGATTTCCTTATTACAAACGGTCCCGACGCCCGTGGAGTGGAGACAGCATTGCTTTATCAGTCAGTCTTCTTTCGTGTGGTGGAACATCGCGGAGTGCGTATTCCGTCTGTAGAACACGGTTATCGTCCCACGCGCGACATACTATATGTAAAAGGTGTTCTGCATACGGGAGATACATTACATGTTGCGGTGGTTCATTTTCCTTCTCGTGCAAGAAGTTCATCTGCGACTTCTGCTAACCGTATGCTTGCTGCTGAAACGTTGCGTTATTTAGCTGATTCTCTTAGCAATAAGGCGTTTGTTGTGATGGGTGACTTTAATGCCGAACCGTCGGATGTTATCTTCCGCTCTGTACTTCTGGACTCGGGCTCTCCTTTAATATCTCTTGTCACACAAAACAAAAAGCGCCTTCGCAAAGCGGAAGGCACTTATGTATTCAGGGGGCAGTGGGGATATCTTGACCACATTCTCATCACCGCACCGATGCGGAAATGGATTTCAGGAGAAGCTTATCCCTTCAAGCGACCTTTTATGCTTACGGAAAAGGGACTTCCTTATCGCACATATTTAGGTCCTGCTTACCGAAGGGGTTATAGCGACCACTTGCCCATTGTGGTGGATATGCTTATCCCTTGAGAAGTATTTACATCATATCCATTGTACGGCTCTTGACCATTTCGGCATCGGAGGGCGTAATGATTGTGATATAGAGAATATCGGTGCGTCCTTCGAGCATGGCGAGATCCTCGGAACTTATGGTCAGAGTGTCGCCCTCTATTGAATATTTCACGTTCTTAACAGACAGACCGTCAGCACTTGCAAAACGTATAGCGTATTCCTCGCCCTGTGCAACGCGCACCTGAGCCGGCACGTTAACCTGTACCTTGTCAAAGCGCTTCACTCCCATTGCCTTACTCTTAGTTGTCTTTGCATCAATACCCATTGTGGCAAATATGGCAACGGCGATAATAAACATCTTTTTCATAGCAGTATTTCTTTTGTTTTTTAAGTTCATTTTGTGTCGTCTTTTTATTTTGACGATGCAAAGGTACGGCATTTCTTGTTGCCGTTTGGTGGCTTTTTCCCTATTCCTGTGGGGGAAATTCCTACTCTAACGAAAAATAGATATCCCCCAAAGTCCTTTTCTCGCTATTTTTCACTACCTTTGTACCCATGCAACGTATCTCTTTTATTATATTCTTTGTGCTGCTCTTTATTGCAAAGAGTGCTATGTGTGCGGACACATTTAGTTTTGGTGAGTATCGTAATCCCGAGGGTCACACCATAGAAGTTGATGCTCAGGGCCTTCTGATAGATGGACAACCCGTAATCCCTGTGATGGGAGAGATTCATTTCTCACGTGTTCCCGAGTATGAATGGCGACGCGAGGTGCAGAAAATGAAGGCTGGAGGTGTCACTATTATTGCTACGTATGTGTTCTGGAATCACCATGAATACGAGGAAGGGCGTTGGGATTGGTCCGGTAACCGTAATCTGCGCAAGTTTATACAGATATGTAAAGAAGAGAAGATGCCGGTTGTCTTGCGCATCGGTCCTTTCTGTCATGGTGAAGTGTGGCAGGGCGGTTTTCCTGCTTGGCTTACCGATAAGGCTGCTTCTGACGAAAATTACAAGTTGCGTACGACAGCTGCAGGTTTCATGGAGGAGTCACGTTTGCTATATGCAGCAATTGCCTCCCAGGTGAACGACCTCATCTGGCGTGAAGGCGGTCCCATCATCGGTGTGCAGATAGAAAACGAGAGTCGTGGTCCGTGGCCTTATTTGCAGGCTCTCAAGGATATTGCGGTCAAAGTGGGGTTTGATGTGCCGTTCTACACACGTACCGGTTGGCCCCGGCTTTCAGGACCAGAGACATTCGGTGAACTGTTGCCTCTATACGGCGACTATGCGGACGGTTTCTGGGATCGTAGCATCCGTGAGATGCCGGGCGACTATCCCAAAGCATTTCTTTTCCGTCGCAGTCCTGTGGCTGCAACAATTGCCACAGAGACATTCTCTGCCTCTGAGATGCAAGGCGAGAATGCGGATGCCGGCGCTAAGACATACCCTTATCTTACGTGCGAATTGGGTGGCGGCATGATGACGTCATATCACCGTCGTATAAATATTTCCGGTCGTGAGGCTCTTCCTCTTGCTATCTGCAAGCTGGGTAGCGGCAGTAATATGCTCGGCTACTATATGTATCATGGTGGCAGTAATCCTTGGAATCCCCAGCACACGATGGCAGAGACACAGGATTCGCCTGTTACCAACTACAACGACCTTCCTCACATCTCCTATGACTTCCAGGCTCCTCTCGGGGAGATGGGGCAGCCTCAGGAGGTGAGTTTCCAGGAACTGCGTCTTTTGCATCTTTTCCTGCAGTCGTTTGGCGGCCTCCTTCGCGATATGCCTGTAGATACGCTTTCCGATCACTATGCTCGTCGCGGATGCTTTGTGTTCCGTAACGACTATGTGCGCATTCTCAACGAGAAGGGGAAATCTTCTGTAACTATACAGCGTATGCCTTTCCAGGGTCACACGGTTTCTACTTCTACTGCGCAGCCTCTGACAGCTATTGGCAACCATCTTTATCTTGTGGAGATTCCCGGTGAGAATCCCTCTGTCAGCATTGATGGAGCAGCGCCTACGTCGATGAAGTTTAATCAGGCTAGAAAGTTCAAGAATATAACAGTCACCGTACTGTCCCGCGAGCGAGCTTACCAGACATATTTTGTGGATGGACATCCGGTCACAGCCGACGGACTGGCTTACGACAGCGGCAACGGTATGCGTGTGGAGCGCTGGGTCGTACGCGGCTCTTTCCTTCCGGATCCTCTTGCTCCCTATGAGGGAATTCGTGATGTTCCTATGGGACCGCAGCAAGTATCTGCCCAACCGCGTGAGAGTGATTTTGCAAAGGCTGCCCGTTGGAGCCTGTGGTCAAATATGGGTGGTGAAGGTGCTATCAGCCGTATGTTATATGAGGAAATGCTCCGTCGTCCGGATTTTTATTATTTACGTGTTCATTATATTGGTGACTGCGCCCGTATGTGGGGTTCTTCTATCGGTGACGACGGTTTGAGCGGTGAGCGTCTGGTGCAGGATAATTTCTGGAACGGCAAGCCGATGTGGGTTCGTTTCTCCGATGTGTCAAAGACAGGCGAGTTGCAGATATTGCCTGTAGAGAAGCGTTTCCCAATTTATTTCCAGCGTGAACAGCGTGCGATTCTCGATCCCTCTGGGGATGAGGGCTTATGTCGCATAGAAAGAATAGAGATTGTCGAACGACAGTCTAAGTCATTAAAGTAAACAAAAATTGGCGACTCGTTTGAGCGCCAATTTTTATTTTCTGTTTATCAGAAATCGTGACCGAGGGCTGTTTCTTTATTGCCAGTCTGTCGTTTCAGACCGCTCCGCTCAATGGCATCGGTGCGCTCGTCCTGAGTCCATGAGTTCCAAACAACAGTACACTCTGGATATGGCTTGCCAGTGAGGAGCTCCTTATTGGCAATAGTCTGGGAAGAATACCATTTCTGATGTTCCACATTGCGTGTTTTGCAAGGATGTGGGCAGGAATTACATCTGTGATCGTTAATGCATGCCATGATATTTAGTTTAGAGTTTATAGTTTAGTGTTTAGAGATTCTCATTTATTCCGGTTCGCGAAATATCATCGTTGTAGCTCCGATTGTTATTATGTCGCCGTCGGAGAGAGGCATTCTGTCCTGGTCTCGCAGGATATCGTTCATATAGAAAGTACCGGTATTGGACGGCGCATCTCGCAAAAGCCAGCGTAGCATACCGTTTTTCTTTCGCTCCACACGTATGATGCAGTGCTTGGTGTCTACACTGGGATCAGTTGTTTCAATAGGTTGGTTTATTTCCGTACCATGTACCCAACGTCCGAAGATGTTGTCGCCCTCGACAAGCTGTTTGAACTGGCGATAGTGAAAAACATTCTCCACCACAACCACTGCACCGAACTCACCCACGACGTCATCAACGTCCTCTCCGCTTTTGAAGCGACCAGGGTAGGTATGACGCGGATGCTTCATTTAAAGTTTGGTTGTCCAGATGTCGTAGAACTCATCAGACATGTTGCGCAATTCGCGTGCCTTGATGATAGCATCATCTTCTGTAGCGAAACCTGGCAATATGACGCGCTTCATCTGTCCGTTTCTTTCCGGTACGGCGACTGCGCCATTGACACCCATTTTGTTAAGTGTCTTGATGTATGCTTCTGCGTGAGTCTCTGTAGTTGACGAAGCCATTACTATGCAGTATGTGCCTTCAACCTTTACCTCGGTATTAGCAGCAGGAGCTTTCTGTATCGGTTTCGCAACAGCCTCTGGTTGCTGTGGGGCAGGTTGCTCTGCTTTGGGGAGCGACTGCTCGGAGAGAGGTTTCTGTGTGGCCGGACGTTTATGAGGTTTTGCGACCGGTGTTTCTTCTACAGCAACAGGAGCCTGGGACTCAACTTCCTGACGTGGCATAAGCATCGTCTTATAGAATGTGTGGAAGCCGGCTTCCAGTCTGCTGGGCACATCGTACTGCTGACAGAGCTGTACTCCGGGAACGATGAGTATGAAAGCCACGAGCAAAGCAGCTGCTACACGCAGAGTGCGACGCACAACCTTGCGCGACAGGCGTATGGTAATGTATTCGTTTTCCATATCGTCAATGATTCGAGCTTTTATATCGCTCTCGGGAAGAGGGCGAGCCTCCACAATGTCTAGAGCAAAGAACTCGGGAGAAGTGATGCCTGCCTCGCAGGGAGAGAAAGTTACCACACCATTGTCATTCTGGAGAAATTGTCCGATACTTCCAAGCTCAGCTTCGCCCAGGGAAAGTAGGTTGTCGCGGAGATCTGCCACATAGTTTGTGACAATAGCCCGCGCCATGTCGCCAGACAGGTGATGCAGACGCATAAGAAGAGCCTGAATTCCGTTGTCTTCCGCTTGTTCGTCAGCCTCGAAAAGAAGATTGCGACTAGGGGGAAGAAATGTGAAATCCGACTCAGAGTAATGAGCAGGTAACACCTTGACAATCAGGCGCCCCAAACCGGGAATGCTCACAACGTTTTGCCGTAAAAGCAGGTATTCAATATGTTCAGCTAAATCTTTCACGCTGCAAAGTTAACTATTTTTTTTAGAACGAAAGTTTTTTTTCGTTCTTTTTTTTGTGTTATGTGAAAAATTTCTTTTTCGGTGTGTTTTTTTTGTCTGACAGACATACTTCGGAGCCTCCCCAAGTGACTCTGGAAGGGGAAGTTTCTCCACTTCGCGACCAAGAAAGTTTTCTATCTGTTTGAAAAGCGGGATGTCCTTCTCGCTCACCAGTGTAACTGCCTCACCACCAGCGCCTGCACGTGCTGTGCGCCCGATACGGTGCACATAGTCTTCTGCATCGTGTGGCACGTCGAAGTTTATCACCAGAGAGATGTCGTCAATGTCGATACCACGTGCCACGATGTCGGTGGCAACAAGGATATCTGTCTGCGCGCTGCGGAAACTGTACATCACCTCGTCGCGTTCCTGCTGCGAGAGGTCGGAATGCATCGCACGGCAGTTGAAACCGGCTTTGTGCAGAGAGATATTGAGGTCCTTGACCTTGATTTTGCTCCCGGCGAAGATGATGACGCGCTGTGGAGGCTTCTGTCGGAAGAGGTGTGTGACAAGTTTTATCTTCTGCGCCTCGTAGCATACGCATGCCATCTGCCGTATCTTGTCTGCCGGGCGTGACACTGCGAGTTTCACCTCAACGGGATTGTTGAGTATAGTGCGTGCAAGTTGACGTATTTTTTCCGGCATTGTTGCGGAAAACATAATTGTCTGTCGCTCCTTGGGGAGATACGACACGATTTGCAGAATGTCTTCCAGGAAGCCCATATCGAGCATGCGGTCTGCTTCATCCAATATAAAGAAGGTTACGCGCGAGAGATCGATATTGCCCAGTGAGAGATGCGAGATGAGACGGCCGGGAGTGGCAATTACGACATCGGCGCCTTGTTGCATACCACGTTTTTCCTGTTCATAGCGTATGCCGTCGTTGCCGCCGTATACAGCCACAGACGACACTTCGGGCAAATGATATGCAAAGCCCTGCATCGCCTGGTCTATCTGCTGTGCGAGTTCACGAGTGGGCGACATGATGATGCAATTGATGGCATCTTTTGGATAATCGCCGTAGGACAGTTCGGAGAGAACGGGTAGGAGATATGCTGCGGTCTTGCCGGTACCCGTCTGTGCCACACCGATGATGTCACGCCCCTCCAAAATGGGTGGGATGGCGTGCTCCTGAATGGGAGTGCACTCGGTGAAGTTCATATCATCCAGTGCATCGAGGACGGGGTCGCTAAGGTCGAGGTCGTAGAAATCCATTTATTTGCGGTATTGACGATACAGATAGACAACCACACAGATGCCCAGCAGCACCATAAGTGCTTTCAGATAGACGCTGTAGTGCTCAACGGTGGCATTGAGTTCCTCGTAAGGTACGACGAATGCCAGAGAATAACCGATGGCTGCGAGGATGCAGTTCCACGCACCGGCACCGATAGCCGTATACAACAGGAAGCGTGAGAGTTGCATCTTGGCAAGTCCGGCAGGAATACTGATCAACTGTCGCACGGCCGGTACAAGACGTCCCACGATGGTTCCGATGGCTCCGTGTTCATCGAAATAGCGCTCTGCGAGTTTCACTTTTTCCTCGTCGATAAGACACAGATGTCCCAGACGTGAATTTGCAAAGCGGTATATTATCGGGCGACCGAGATAGAGCGCCAGGAAGTAGTTTACAAGTGCTCCGATAAGTGCTCCGGCAGTGGCGCAGACGACAATGAGGAAGACATTCATCTCTCCCGTGGCAGCCGCCATATAGGCAGCGGGTGGAATAACCACTTCTGAGGGGAAGGGTATGAAACTTGATTCAATAGCCATGAGAAGGGTGACAACCCAGTAGTTGAGATGGGATAGACACCAGGCTATAAAGGGTAATGATTCCAATTTTTAACTTTTTACTCTTAAACTCTTAAACTTCTTAATCCCTTAAACTCTCATCCAAAATACGCTTTCGGCAGTGTGCGGCAGTTGTACTGCGATGCCATAATCTCTCCGTATGCTCCTGCAGAGCGCAGTGCCACGAGGTCGCCTCGCTGGGTGAAGGGCAGGGCATAGTATTTCACGAAGACATCACTGGATTCGCACACAGGGCCTACGACATCGTAGAGTAAAGGCTCGGCCTCATCACGTTCCATGGCGGACAGATTCTCCACCTTGTGGTAGGCGTCGTAGAGAGCAGGACGTATGAGGTCGGTCATGCCGGCGTCGAGTATGCAGAAACGCTTGATGGCATTCTCCTTTACATATAGCACGCGCGCGATAAGTGAACCCATCTGTCCCACAATAGAGCGGCCGCACTCGAAATGGAGCTGCTGTCCTGGGCGCAGACGAAGATGCTGGCGGTATGTGTCGATGTATGCCTTGAAGTCCGGGATGGGATGCCCCTCGGGATCGCTGTAGTCTATTCCCAGTCCGCCGCCCACGTTTATATTGTGCACGGATGATATTCCGGCAGCCTCAAGACGGTCCTGCAGTTCGTTGATACGCAGCGAGAGAGCCTTGAAATCGTCCATCTCGAGTATCTGCGAACCGATGTGGAAATGCAGCCCGATGAAGTTGATGTTGGCAAGTTCGGAGCAACGGCGTATTACGCTCTCCATATCCTGCATGTCAATGCCGAACTTATTCTCGGAGAGTCCCGTCTGTATGTTGGCATGCGTGTGAGCTCCTACGTTGGGATTGATGCGCAGGCATACTGATGCGGTGCGGTTCATCTCGGCTGCGAGGCCGTTGATGACTTCCAGTTCGGGTATGCTCTCCACATTGAAGCAGAAGATACCCTGCTCCAGACCGAGACGTATTTCCCAGTCGCTCTTACCCACACCGGCATAGACAATCTTTTCTGCGGGAAAGCCGGCTTCGAGTGCAGCACGTATCTCACCGCCGCTCACACAGTCTGCACCGAATCCTGCCTCCGCAATCTGTCGCAGAATACGCGGATTGGCGTTGGCTTTGACGGCATAGTGCATGTGCATGTTGTCGTCGAGCTGCTGGCGTATTACGCTCAGTGTCTCTGCCAGAAGCTGTGTGTCGTAGTAGTAGAAGGGAGTCTGTATGCCCTGAAACTTCTCTAATGGAAACATATGGCTTTAGAATAGCACTTTAGAGAGAGCCTGCAGTGTAGCCTGCTTGTCCTCTTTGTGGATGAGGAATGAGATGTTGTGACTGGAACCGCCGTATGAAATCATGCGCACGGGGATATTCTTGAGGGCCTCGCAAGCCAGTGTCTCGAAACCGAGATTGTTCTGACGCAGGTCGCCCACGACGCAGATTATTGTCATATCGTTGTCCACCTGCACTGTGCCGTACTTCTTCAGTTCGGAGATGATTTCCTCCAGACGTGTTGTGTTGTCGATGGTGACGGAAACACCCACCTCCGATGTGCATATCATATCGATGGATGTCTTGTTCTGTTCGAATATCTCGAACACTTTGCGCAGGAAACCGTAAGCCAGGAGCATGCGACTGGACGTTATCTGTATGCATACGTTGCCGTCTCGTGCAGCCACAGCCTTTATCTTGCCGGGGATGAAGTCGTTGTTGATGATGGTGCCGGGAGCAGAGGGATCCATTGTGTTGAGCAGACGCACGGGCACTCCTGCGAACTTGGCCGGCTGGATACATGTCGGATGCAGGATTTTTGCACCGAAGTAAGCGAGCTCTGCAGCCTCGTCGAAATTGAGCTGGCGCACGGGTACAGTACCTTCCACAACACGCGGGTCGTTGTTGTGCATGCCGTCGATGTCGGTCCATATCTGTATCTCGTCAGCCTCAAGAGCGGCACCCAGCAGGCAGGCTGTGTAGTCGCTGCCGCCACGCAGCAGGTTGTCTATCTCGTCGTAGGCGTTGCGGCAGATGAAACCCTGTGTGATATATATCTGATATCCGGGATTGTCTTCGATGGCCTGACGGCTCTTTTCCTTGATATAGGATGCATCGGGTTCGGAGTTTTTGTCGGTCTTCACCATCTCGAGGGCAGAGAGCAGTACGGTCTTCACACCTGTCTCCAGGAGATAGTTCGTCACCATGTTGGTGGACATGAGTTCGCCCTGCGCCAGCACGATTTTCTCCTCGATACTGGTGAAGTGTGTCTTTGCCATCGAGCGCAGTCCCTCGAACACGCCCTTGAGGAAGGTGCGTGTGATGTCCTTGTAGTGGTCGGTGGAGTAGAGTTCCTCGACGTGAGCCATGTATTTCTGCTCCAACTGGGCTATCATGTGTATCGCACCCTCGGGATTGTTCTTATAGTAGTAGTCGCTTATCTCCACGAGAGCGTTTGTCGTGCCGCTCATTGCTGAGAGCACCACGAGTTTCTGTTTGCCGTCTGCCGTTACAAGCTGGCAGACATCCTTCATGCGTTGTGGCGAACCGACACTGGTGCCACCGAATTTCAGAACTTGCATTTTATTCTTCATTGTGTGTTTGTGATTCTTTGATGAGCTGACCGTCGCGGCATTCGTACACGGTGCCGGGGAAATCTACGGGCCACTGCAGATTGTGCGTAGCCAGGAGTATGGTGCAGTTGTTCTTGCGACGTATTTCGTCAAGCAGGGCCATCACCTTTTCTCCGCTCTCCTGATCGAGATGTCCCGTGGGCTCGTCGGCGAGGATGAGACTGGGTTTGTTGAGGATGGCTCGGCAGATACAGATGCACTGCTTCTGTCCTCCGGAGAGTTCGTGGGGATATTTCTGGGCGCTGTCTGCGAGCTCCACCCATTCGAGCAGTTCGTTGATGCGTCCCCTGCGTTGCTCCTTTGATTTCCAGTCGGTGGCGCGCAGCACGAAATCCAGGTTGTCATAGATGGTGCGGTCGGGCAGGAGTTTGAGGTCCTGGTGCACGATACCTATTCTGCGACGCAGTGCTGGCAGCTGACTTGTCTTGATGCGCATCATATCTTCTCCCAGCACGCGGGCGTGGCCGTCCTCAATGGGCAGTTCGCCGTAGATGGTCTTGATAAGCGAAGTCTTACCGCTTCCTACGCTGCCCAGCAGATACACCATCTCGCCCTCTTCTGTGGTGAAACATACGTCCTTCAGCACGGAGTAGTCTTCGTGCAGGATGCTGACGTCGTGGTAGTCTATTGTTTTCATCAGTGTTTCTTCCAGCCGGGGTTGTGACGCTCCATCAGTTCGGAGGCGAGTTCCTCAATGCGGAGTCCCTTCGATGTGAGGAGCACGATAAGGTGGTAGAGCATATCGCTACCTTCATATACGAGGCGCTCGTTGGTGCCGTTGGTGGCTTCGATGACGAGCTCAAGAGCCTCTTCGCCCACCTTCTGTGCCATACGGTTGATACCGTCCTTGAAGAGGCTTGTGGTGTACGAGCCTTCGGGCATCTCTTCGTGGCGCTTTTCGATGAAGTCCTGCAGTTCCGAGAGGAAGAGCAGGGGATTTTGTTCGTTTGCCATAATATATTATTTTTTTACGTTTTTCTCGTTCCAGCAGGTGTCGGCTCCGGTGTGGCACACAGGACCTACGGGGTGCACCTTGATGAGCAGAGTGTCCTGGTCGCAGTCGAGCAGTATGTCCACCACGTTGAGGAAGTTGCCCGATGTCTCGCCCTTTGTCCACAGACATTTGCGGGTACGGCTCCAGAAGCACACACGCCCTGTAGCTACTGTCTTTTCATACGACTCTTCGTTCATGAAGCCCAGCATCAGCACCACATTGGTGTCTGCGTCCTGTATGATTGCGGGCACCAGCCCGTCCAACTTTGCGAAGTCTATCTTTCTTTCTTTATCCATTGACCATTGAATATTGACCGTTGACCGTTATCATCTCACGCAGATGTCCTGCGAGCGCAGGTAGCTCTTGAGCTCCTGCACGCCGATTTCTCCGAAGTGGAACACCGACGCTGCGAGTGCGGCATCTGCCTTTCCTTCGCGGAACACATCGAGGAAATGCTCCTTACATCCTGCACCTCCGGAAGCGATGATGGGTATGGAGAGTTCTTCGGAGAGCTGTGCCAGCGCCTCGTTGGCAAAACCGGCTTTCACTCCGTCGTGGTTCATTGATGTGAAGAGTATCTCTCCGGCGCCGCGTTCCTGTGCCTCGTGGGCCCATTCCATCAGTCCTTTTCCGAAGGGGATGCGCCCGCCGTTGATATATGTCTCCCAGTAGCCGTCGGTCTCTTTTGCGTCTATTGCGCAGACGATTACCTGACTGCCGAATTTGCCGGCTATCTCGTCGATGAGTTCCGGGCGTTTCAGGGCTGCGCTGTTCACGCTCACCTTGTCGGCACCGGCTGAGAGCATACGGTCCACATCGGCCACCGAACCGATACCTCCGCCCACGGTGAAAGGGATGGAGAGCGTCTCTGCCACGCGTGTCACCATGTCGGTGAAGGTCTTGCGTCCTTCGTGTGATGCTGTGATGTCGAGGAACACCAGTTCGTCGGCGCCGGCCTCTGAGTATGCGTGTCCCAGAGCCACCGGATCGCCTGCCTGTCGCAGGTTCACGAAATTGGTGCCCTTCACGGTCTGACCGTCTTTCACATCGAGGCAGGGTATGATGCGCTTTGCTAACATTTATTGTTTTTCTCTAAACTATCAACTCTAAACTCTAAACTCTAAACTCTAAACTTTTAACTTTTAACTATCAACTTTTCCAAGTCGATCCGTCCTTCGTAGATGGCTTTGCCGAACACTACCGCCGGAATACCGGCCTCTTCAAGGGCGCGGATATCCTCCTCGCAGGAGACGCCTCCGGAAGCTATGAGGTGACATTCGGGGAAGTGCTGCATGATGTCTTTGTAGAGTCCGATATTCGGTCCCTGCAGCATGCCGTCCTTGGAGATGTCCGTGCAGAGTATGTTGCGTATTCCCCGCCGTATATAGTCATTGAGGAAGGGCATCAGTTCCACGGGGCTGTCTTCCTTCCATCCGTTGATGCTTATCTTGCCGTCTCTCACGTCGGCTCCCAGTACGATGCGCTCTGCTCCGTACGTCTCTATCCATGAGTAGACCGTAGCAGGGGAGGTCACTGCTATGCTGCCGGCAGTTGCCATTGCTGCTCCTGCGTCGAACACCTTGTCCAGGTCGTCCTGTGTCTTGATGCCTCCTCCGAAGTCCACCGTGAGACTGGTGGCGCTGCATATCTCGCGCAGCACCTTCTCGTTCACCACGTGGCGGCTCTTTGCTCCGTCCAGATCCACCAGATGCAGGCGTTTCACTCCCACCTGTTCCATCTTGCGGGCCATCTCCACGGGGTCGCCGTACACCTTCTTGGTGTCGTAGTCGCCTTGCGAGAGGCGCACGCATTTTCCTTCGATGAGGTCTATTGCGGGGATGAGTTCTATCATAGTTCGAGGAAGTTCTTTATTATCTGTTCGCCCACTCGTCCGCTCTTCTCGGGGTGGAACTGTGTTGCCCAGAAGTTGTCCTTGTGCAGGGCGCTGGAGAATGGCTGGATGAAGTCCGTGGCGGCTATTGTCTCAGGGCAGAGGGGCACATAGTAGCTGTGCACGAAATACACATAGTCTCCGTCCTTCAGTCCCTTGAAGAGTCCTTCGTCGCCGCGCCGGCTTTCGTCCGTGCTGTTGAACTGCAGGCTGTTCCAGCCCATGTGCGGCACCTTGTCTTCGTGGCGCTGCGGGTGGAAGAGTCTCACGTCCACATCGAAGAGCCCCAGACAGTCCACATCGCCTTCCTCCGAGTGGCGGCACATCAGCTGCTGACCGATGCAGATGCCCAGCATGGGTGCTTTCAGGTCGCATATCACGCGGTCCAGTCCGCGGGCTCTGAGATATTGCATCGCATGTGATGCCTCGCCCTGTCCGGGGAAGAGCACCCGGTCGGCTCCCAGAAGTGTCTCTGCATCATCGGTGAGCACGGGATTCACTCCGAGCCGTTTCAGCGCTCCGAGCACAGAAAAGATGTTTCCGGCGTTGTATTTTACTACTGCTACGTTCATATACGGGCGCAAAGGTACGAAAAAAAATCCATATAGAGCCCATTCTCCTCCATTTTGGAAAATTATCATTGAAAAAACGTGTTGTATTTCAGGAAAAATGTGTAATTTCGCAGTCGGAATAATGCTAAAAAGCGTACTTATATGAAAAAACTGATGACGATAGCGGCGGCATTTCTCGGAGTGTGTGCTGCCGACGGACAGCAACTGGCTTTTCCGGGAGCTGAGGGCTACGGTGCCTATGCTACGGGTGGAAGAGGCTGTCAGGTGGTGCATGTCACCAATTTGAATGCTGCCGGAACGGGTTCTCTGGCGGACGCCGTGAGTCAGCCGGGCCGTTTTGTCGTGTTCGACGTGGGCGGTGTGATAGATATCACGGGCAAGAGCATCACCATCGCCAGCAATATCACCATTGCCGGACAGACGGCTCCCGGTGAGGGTATCACCATCTACGGAGGCCGCGTCATTGCCTCCAAGGCTAGCAACGTGATAATGCGCTACATCCGCATGCGAGGCGGCAGCAGCGTCAACAGCAGCAAGTGTACGCTCACCCTGGACGAGTGTCAGAACTTCATCATGGACCACTGCTCCGTGTCGTGGGGCCCCTGGGACAACGTGCATATCAAGGATGCCAACAACATCACATGGCAGTACTGCATCAACAGCGAGGGTATAGAGCCCCAGCGCTTCGGTTCCATCACCGACGGTACGCGCAACTGGACCGTGCACCACTGTCTCTGGGCCGACAACAAGAGCCGCAACCCCAAGATGAAGTGCTACATGCAGTACTACAACAACGTGGTCTACAACTACGGCATGGGTATCATCGGCGGACACTCGGCTGCCGACAACTATCAGGACGTGATGAACAACTACTTCATCGCAGGTCCCAACGGTTCGTATAAGTATTTCGACGACTGGACTGCCACCGATCATCTCTACAGTTCGGGCAACTACTACGACGGCAACTGCGACGGAGTGCTCAACGGTACGCTCATCACCGACCACAACAGCGCCACTCCGATGGCCGGCCCCAACTTCGTCACCACCCATCCCATGAACGTGGAGACAGCCCAGGCTGCCTACTACACCATCGTCGACCACGTGGGTGCTTCCCGGGTGCGCGACAGCCACGACAAGCGTATCATCGAGCAGCTCACTTCGCTCGGCACAAAAGGTGCTTTCATCGCCAGCGAGGGTGATGTGGGCGGTATCGGCACAATAGCCAACGGACCTCGTCCCACCGACACGGACAACGACGGCATGCCCGACGATTGGGAGATTAGTAACAATCTGAATCCCAACGTGAACGATGCTAACAGTTATACCATTGGTGGAGGTTACACGAATATAGAGCACTACGTCAACAGCCTTGCCCAGAAGAGCAGTTATCTCATGCCTCCCATGAATCCTGTGGCAGAGCTCACGGATGCCACCACGGTGAAGCTCTCGTGGACCAACGGCGATGCGGAGACAGCCACCGCCATCGTGGTGGAGCAGTCGGAGGACAGGCGTTCCTTTCACGAGATAGCCCGTCTGCCGGCCGATGCCGTGACGACGACTGTCACGGGTCTCGTTGCCGACAAGATATACTATTTCCGCATGAAGACTCTGGGCGAGGACGGACTCGAGTCGCTCTATTCCTCCGTGGTGTCGGTCAACGACGAGTATATGCGTCCGGGCGGCGGCACCCGGGCCGGTGTGACGTATTTCACGCCGGAGGAAGGCAAGGTCTACCGTATTATCAACTACGCCACAGCTCCCTACACCAGCGACACCAAATATCAGGGTGCGCCCAAATATCTTACGTTCAACTCCAACGGCACGCTGGGTTCCACGGAGCAGTTTCTCTGGGACGACCCCGACCTGCTGTGGATTATAGAGCAGAGCGGCGGCGGTCTCACTTTCCGCAACTACGGCAACAAGAAGTACATCGCTTCCGTCAACACCGACATTGCCGGCACTTCGCGCATCGGATGGTCCGACACGCCCACGACGCTCACCGTCACCTTCACGGGCAATCAGGAAGCCTCGCAGTCGGGTCTCTACGGCAAGGTGTCCATGTTTCGCATCAACAGTCCTTCCAGCAGCAACCAGCAGATACGTGCCCGCGGTTTTGCGGACGACTGGCTGTGGGGCTCCGGCACCCTCGCACGTGCCGACATGGTGTTCACCTTCGTGGGGATAGACGCTTCGCTGGTGAGCGTGTTTCTCACCAAGTTCGACAATGCCCTGCAGTCGGCTCAGCAGCTGGCCTCCGGTGCCTACACCGATGTGACGCTGGGTTATCCCGCCTCTGCGCTCAACGAACTGATGTCGGTCGTTGCCGATGCCCGGGTGTTTCGCGAGAACGTCAGCGAGCAGACGCAGCAGGAGGAGATAAATGCCTGGACGGCGACGCTGGAGAATGCCGTTGCGGAGTTCAGCAGTCAGAGGATATACACCTTCCAGGGTTTCTCCACCGATGTGGCGTACAATATCTACAGCTACGGCACGCATCCCAATGCCGGCACCGCGAATGCCGATATGAATACGGAGCGCCGCTATCTCTATGCCATCAAGACGAAGGATGCCAAGGCCGATTCGCTCATCTACCGTATCGGACGCTCGGAGAACGACTTCAACAAGGGGCAGGGTGATGTCCTGTGGAAGAACAGGGCGGCTCTCTGGGTCTTCGAGGATGCCGGCGACGGCTATGTCTATGCCCGCAATCTCTCCAAGGGCACCTATCTGCAGATAGAGAACGTGCTGTCCGGGGAGCCTGTCAGGATACGTCCCTACTATGCCAAGCAGGACAACGGCAAGACGGCTTTCTTCATGGATGCCGACGCTTCCGCTAAGAGGCTCTTCAATGTGGGTGCTTCCGCCGACGGTGTGACGGGTCCGCTGGAGTTCTTCGCCGCGCATGCCGACCGCACCCGTCTGCGCTGGGTCATCGAGGAGACGTCGATAGAGAACACTCTCGACCCGACAGGCATAAATGCAGTTAAGAGTGAAGAGTTAAAAGTTAAGAGTGAGGGGCAATGGTACGACCTCAACGGCCGCCGTCTGAACGGCAGGCCCACGAAGAAGGGCATCTACATCAACA
The DNA here is from genome assembly GCA_016292045.1 of Bacteroidaceae bacterium. Taxonomy (GTDB): domain Bacteria; phylum Bacteroidota; class Bacteroidia; order Bacteroidales; family Bacteroidaceae; genus Physcousia. Next base: position 148,770 of record JAEEZX010000031.1, read on the forward strand.
GGGGAAGTAAGTTCTTCGTTGAGTGATTACCAGATGTGGATGCGGTCTTCTCTCCTCACGTAGAGACTGCCGTCGGTGATGTCAAAGACATCATACAGTTCGTCCATCAGATAGACAAACGTCGGGATAATGTTTTCATCTTTGAGGCCACAAAATATTCGTGTCCCCGATGTCCGCGATGTCCAAAAAACATGTCTTTTCCTGATTTCGGTTGACAGTTTTTTGCTCTTTTCCTGAGTTGGTTGTCAGTTGTTTTCCTGATAAGGTTTACACTTTACTGTTTTCGTTGACATCGTTCCTGATGGGGTTGACATTTTTCTGAAAAGGTTGA